>NZ_CP116341.1:847500-1590000 GCF_033304595.1 Sporosarcina jeotgali | reverse complement strand
TCAAGGTATTCCTGTTCAAACGGACGGCTTTGTAGAGCTTCAATGGGATGAATCCGGAAGATTGCTTCATTGCATTTTACCGATTCTCGGAACGAATAATTTTGAAGAAGGTCCTTTTTCTATGACGCTTGAAGCAATTGAGCCGCTGGTACGACAGCAGCTTACTGTAATTCGCTTGCCCATTGAAGATGAAGCCCGCTTTGCAGATTACTATGCAATTGATGAAGTGTACATCGCACAAGATGGGACAGTCTTACCGTACTTTTCTAATGAACAGAGCGCGCATTATCCAAGAACCGTACTGCGATGGGAATCCATTTCAAATTATCAGTTCGACAGAATACCCGTTCAGCCATTCAGTCGTGAATTGAGTTCTGAAGAAGCCTTTGCAATTCTGAACCATCCCGATAATGTTGTATCAGATGATGCTGTTAAACACTGTATACAATCAGTGACTGCATTTTTGTCTTCTGAGATTCCTGAAGAATCAGGCGAATGGGAAATCTATCGCATAATGCAGCAGCCGGGAAATATAGAAGTAGTTTGCCGGAAATTAGGGGAGATTGCAGGTCCGCTTCGCAGAAAGATTTTGGTCATGCTTAATAAGGATACATATGGAGTCATGAATTTCATGGATTCAAATGAAATGACACATCTATTTGAAGGGTTCACACAACCTCGTGTCGAAACGGTCTCTCAGGAAGAAGCTTTTGAAAAAATGGTTTCGTTTATTACACTCGATCCTAAATATGTGTTCCATCAAGAATCAGGAATCTACAGACTATGCGGATTGCTGGATTCTGAAGAATGTGTAGATGCCGTGACAGGCGAACTGAAACAACTAAACGATTTGTAAACTTTTTGGTTTGCTTGAAACGGGGTTTGAAGATGAAAGAACGGGAACAATGGACATCTAAAATTGGTTTTATATTAGCAGCCGCTGGAAGTGCGATTGGTCTGGGTGCTATTTGGAAATTCCCTTATATGGCAGGAATGAACGGCGGCAGCGTCTTTGTTCTTTTGTTTATAGTGAGCACACTGCTAATCGGATTGCCTATTTTGCTGGCTGAATTTGTTATTGGACGACGGGGACAGGCGGATGTCGTCACTTCTCTCGAAAAGCTATCTAAGGGTAAGAAATGGAATTGGGTAGGATGGATGGGTCTTATCGCATCGTTCATTATTTTATCGTTTTATAGTGTGGTAGGAGGCTGGATTTTATCCTATCTCATCCGTTCGATAACAGGCGGCCTATCTGGTGCTGACTTTGGCGGTTTATTTAACGACATCATTGCGGATCCGATGGAAGTACTTATTGCGCAAGCAGCTTTCCTTGCGATTACCGTGTGGATTGTTCAAAGCGGAATCAAAGGCGGAATTGAGCGTGCAAGCCGATGGATGATGCCTTTATTATTCATCTTTTTCATCTTGCTTGCTGTCAGGTCTCTTACACTTGAAGGGGCTATGGAAGGGATTCGTTTCTTATTCGTTCCAGATTGGAGTTACCTGACTGGTAAAACAGTTCTCTTGGCACTCGGTCAGGCATTCTTCTCACTGAGCGTCGGTGTAACAGCAATGATGACCTATGCTTCTTATTTGCAAAAAGAAGAGCGACTCGGTCAATCTGCACTCAATGTGTCCATATTGAATATCGTCATCTCGCTGCTCGCGGGAATCGTCATTTTCCCTGCAGTGTTTGCGCTTGGCCAATCGCCAACTGAAGGACCTGGACTTATTTTTGTAGTGCTGCCTGCAATTTTCAATGAAATTCCATTCGGCGGGTTTTTCTTGATTGTCTTCTTCATTCTCATGTTATTTGCAACATTGACGTCGGCGATTGCAATGCTGGAGATTGTTGTTTCTACCGGAATTCGTCAGAAACATAATCAAAGAAAAAAAGCAGCCTGGATATTTGGAGCACTGATCTTTTTAGTCGGAATTCCGAGTGCATTGTCATTCGGAATTCTAGGTGACATTAAACTATTCGGCGGAACTATTTTCGATTTCGCAGATCTCATTACAAGTCGAATCGCCATGCCGCTTGGAGCGTTAGCGGTTTCAATTTTCGCTGGTTATGTGTTAAGCCAGAAAGACACAGCGGAAGAGTTAAATATGAATCCAACCATACATAGGATATGGAAAACCCTGGTACGATACATTGCTCCAGCTGCGATTGTCATCATTTTTGTGACATGGGTAATTGGATTGTAAAAGAAAAGTCATGTACTAATTCAGTACATGACTTTTTTTGGATTAAAAATACGGAAAATTGAAACTTATCCTGCAATAAAACGTACATATAATTACAGGAACGATTTTACAAATGAGGAATATACTTAAACGAAAAGAGGGAGTGCTATGAACAACAGAGTCAAAAAGAAGCGTTTGGGATTACTGGCTGCAGCGACTATAGTTAGTATGCTGGCCGCTGGATGCAGTTAACAAGGGGCCGCAACTGAAAAAACCGAATCAGATACTGTACCTAAAACAGAAACAGCATCTGTATCGAATCCGGAAAAAGAAATTCAAATGATCGAGGCAGTACTTCAAGAAGAGTTGAATGGTCCCGATGAACAATTCATACAATTGTCAGAGGAAGCGATGGGCGGCAATGAACTCGATAGTGTAAAGCAAAAAGAGTATGAAATGAAATTGGATAGTTATTTGAAAGAGAAGTTTTTACCCTATTACACGGAAGAAGGCTATAAAAGGGCGCAAAGTACGAATATGATCTACCACTATCAGTATCGATTCGAACCGGATTCAAAAGGTAAGATCAAACTGATAGAGACAGAAGTGAAGCAGAGCGAAATAGATACGGCAAGTAATCAGTATCACATAAAGGCTACCGTTGAATATTCGTCGCCAGATGAAGAACCTTCTCTCCATCAGCTAGAAGGAAAGGTTATCTTCTCTACTAAAGAGGGTAAAATCGGTGATCTACACTTCGGTCAATTCAACACGGATTCTACTCTTTCCAATAAGATTCAAAATAGTCAAGAATAATAGAACAGTACACAAAATTGAAAGAACTTGTTGAAAGGAATGCGAGACACGTTATGTGACAGCATTCCTTTCTTTTATAACATCGTTTCAGCACTTCTTTCCCAAAACACCACAATCTTATTAAGAAGGTCTCGGATTGGAATAGATAAATTGTTAACCGGTATGTTCACTTGAGAAGGAAGCAGGTACTTGTTTACTTTATTTGCCGCCTTTTTCGCAGTGTCCGATCGATTAATAATCAAATCTGGATCAAAAGTATAAATTGCTAAAAAAGGCTGTCCAGACTCTTCAATTATCTCAACGTTTGCAATTTCGTGCCATGCAACTAAACCTGCGGCAATATAACTTGAATTGTCGGTTATGCCTTCATCAGATATAATCAGTGCAGGTTGATGAATTATTACTCTTTTAATATAAAAAAACGCACTTAAACCGCATGCAATAAAAAGAAATATTCCGATTAAACCAATATAGAAGGGTGCTTGTCCTATTATTAAAAGCAGGGTTAATAACAATCCGAATCCAGACAGCACTAAACATAAGATTCCTAATCCAAGCATTCTTCCTCTTTTCGGGTAGACGACTAACTCTTCCATACACTTCAACTCCTTTACTTCTTCGGGGATTTTTTCATTTCTTGCTCACCTATTTCGATGACTTTACTCAGCAGTTGGTCTAGAGGATACGCCAAGTTATTAACTGGAATATTGATTTGTGAATCAACTAGAAATCGGTTTACTTTATTGGCGGCTTTCTTCGCAGCATGTGACCGATTTACGATTAGATTAGGATCATATGTATAAAGCGCTAAATAAAGCTGTCCGGACATTTCAATCATATCGACTTTTTTCAGATCTTTCCATTCAATAAGTCCGGCACCAATATAACTGGAGTTATCTGTAATGCCTTCAGACGAAATGATTAGCGCGGGTTGATGAACAATTGCTCTTTTAACAAGGTAAACAGAACACAAACCGAAAAACACGAGCGCGACAAATCCAATTAGCCCCGTACCTACTGAAGCCTCTCCGGCAATTAAGAGTAAGATGAATAGTAATCCAAACATTGAAAACAATAGACTAATTAATCCTAGTCCTAACATTCTTCCTCTTTTCGGATAGATGACTAGCTCATCCATGGGTCCAACCCCTACCTTTCTATTTTTAGAGTCTATCACTTCGTAAACTTGTTGTACAAAAATATCAGGGGAAACTAAACTTTCACTTACATAGTACTATTCATTTACTTTATACTATTAGTACTAACCCGAAATGAAGTTACTTTAGAAGTGTATAGATAGAATGCAATATTAGATTTGAAAACTGGAGGTAAATCCATGACAGCAGTTCAATTAAATGAACAGACGACAAAATTTCTAGTCCAGCACAAACTTTACGAAAACGATGGAATCCAACACATTCAATTGCAGCATCGAATTAGCCTGGCAGAAGCGTTCCACTTGCCCAAAGGCGGCAGAATCTTAGAAATAGGATGCGGGCAAGGAGATACGACCATGGCAATCGCGCACATAATTGGAAAAGAAGGAAGAGTAGTCGCTATCGACAATGCCAGTCGGGATTATGGTACGCCATTCACTCTGGGCGAGGCAACCGATTATATCTTGCAGTCTTCTTTAGGGAAAAGAATTTCCTTTCACTTAGAAACAGATTTCAATGAATTTGAAGTTTCAACACCATTTGACGTTGCTGTGTT
The DNA here is from genome assembly GCF_033304595.1 of Sporosarcina jeotgali. Taxonomy (NCBI): domain Bacteria; kingdom Bacillati; phylum Bacillota; class Bacilli; order Caryophanales; family Caryophanaceae; genus Sporosarcina; species Sporosarcina jeotgali. The sequence continues at coordinate 1,585,281 of NZ_CP116341.1, read as the reverse complement.
CTCGCACTCTTCATGGTATTTTAAAAATCCCCATGAGTTACTAAGTTTTTTCACAAGACTTCGCCTGCTAACAAAACGTATTTGCTTTGCGGAATGGGATCTTCACTATACAGAAATGGAGCAAAGATCACATTTCTGTGCCGTTTCAATACTCGCGCTGTACTCAAAATTTGTAGAAAATGAGAGCAATGTACAGACGTTATTTAACAAAACTCAAATCCAACAGCTTCTTGAACAGGCGGGCTTTCATATTGAAAAACAAATGACAGTGGATGCAACGTTTTTACCGGACGCGAAATGGGAAATTGACTATGCAAATACAATTCATAAGGAACTTGAAGTTGCTGCACCCGATTTAAAACCATTTTTATTAAGCTATTATGAGTTAATGAATGAACCTCAAGACGACGTTCTTTCACTGAACAGTTTTGTGATAACTGCGACATAATTCCGCTCCAGTCCGAATACATAATAGTCATTATGCGGTTGCATACTAGCAGTGAAATTGTTACCTCACCCCCGAATAGGGTATAGATAGGAAACAACGAGATTTGGAGGGAGTATTATTGCCTGTAAAAATTAAACGTGTGTACGAAGAAGCGACGAAGGATGATGGCCTGCGTGTCCTAGTGGATCGGATATGGCCAAGAGGCGTAAGTAAAGAAGATGCAAAAGTGGATGAATGGCCAAAAGAAGTCGGGCCAAGTAAAGAGCTTCGACAATGGTTTGACCATGATGCCGAAAGGTATGATGAATTTAAAGAAAAGTATAAAAAGGAACTTAACAGTAATGATAAACAGAAAGAAGCATTGGAGCAGCTGAAGCAATGGACAAAAAAACACGACAAAGAACTAACACTTGTCTTTGCGGCTAAAGATGTAAAGCATAACCAAGCAGCTGTGTTAAAAGAGATTTTAGATCACCAATAATAAAATAGTAAATAAATGAATCAAACATAACTGCAAATAGAAAAGCCGTCTGTCATGACGGCTTTCTTTACATTTCTTTATGTGTGAAAGGACATTTTCCTTGAATCGGTTCACTATCGTCACCAATGAAAAATTGTTTCCATTCGTTGTGTTCCGGGTCTCCAAAGTGGCTGATATCTGGATGTTTGGGCAAGTGATCCCATGCTTCGACTCGCTCCCTTACTTTTTCCCGTGACATCACCCCGCCTTTTTCTGTACCTTTCAATCCTTCAAAAATTTTACGCGGCTGGAATCCTATTACCATGGCATTTCCTAAATCCCTTGTTTTCCGCTGCTTGTAAGCGGGAGTGTTACCGAAGGCAAATATTGGCTCGCCATGGAATCTAAAATCCCATAAATAGTGATCGGGGTCACGGGGACTTTCTGCAGGCCATTCTATAGTGTCCTGTTCGTGTACGTACTGTAGAATGTCCCAAAACTGCTGACGATACTCCTCTAATGAGCCTTCTTTTTCAAATGGTTCAACAAATACAAAAAGACCGTGCCGTTTATGTTTTGGGTCTTCGAATAACGCTAGAAAATCTATCAAGGCTTCCGGCAGATTACTCCAGTCATCGCGAGTAATATAAGCATATCGCAATTCACCTTTCAATTCGCCGCCCATACCGAAGTAACAAGGAAATGTCTTGTCAGTCACAGTATCGTGGAAAGTTTTATATTCTTTTAATAGCCAGTCAGGTAAATTTTTTCTTGTTTGAAAATCTTCTTTAACTAATAGGGCTTTTTTCGTCTGAATCATTCGTTTACTTCCTTTCCATTTAAACTCTTTTTTGGATATTTCCCTTTATCAAGGTTCTTAAACCGAAAGAAATTGCGAGTTAGAAATCTAATCTATGTACGTAAATGATGGATCATACTTCGTATAAGTGAATAGATTACCGCATATACTAGTAATCACAGAGGCGCGGCACCTCTCTGTCCCGCGATTGGGGCACTTTCGGCAGAAGGTGGAAAAGAATACGCAGCCTATTCCGACTGGGGATTACCCAGCAGTGCCGCATTAACATAATCGTTATCATTCCAATATACAATGTAAAAAAGCACTTTCCTGGAACTTCGGAAAGTGCTTTTTGTTCTTCAGCAAAATACGATATTCGGTATGGGTGACAACAAACTTAATAATATCCCTCTTTTTCCAAAATCTCGAATACATACAGTCACCCATTCTCCTGTATACTAATAGTAAACCGAGTCGAACGAACTGAGGGTAAGTAAATGAAGAAAATCAACATTAATTGGAAGAAACTTCTGATATTAGCAGTCATCTTGTTTTTTAGTATACAAATAATTGGCGGAATCTTTTTCTATGACTTAGCTATTAAACGCGGGCCAAAAGATTTTTTACAAAACAATGCAGACTTAGAAGTGGCGGACGATACCATGGATCTTTACATCAATGGAGATTGGACAAAATGGGTAGCAGAGCAGAACTTTGAAACACTTACACAGACATCTCGTGACGGACTGAAGTTATCCGGATATTATTTACCCGCTGAAAAGCCAACCAACAAACTAGTCATTCTCACACATGGCTATCTTGGCAATGCTAAACAGATGGGCTTATTCGGTATTTTTTACTATCAAGAATTGGGTTATAACATTTTCATGCCCGATGCTAGGGGACATGGCAAAAGTGAAGGGAATTATTATGGATTCGGCTGGCCAGACCGACTAGACTTGATCGACTGGACGGACTTACTAGTTGAGAAACTAGGAAAAGATACAGAGGTCGTCTATCACGGATTATCCATGGGGGCAGCAACCGTCCTGATGGCAAGCGGGGAAGCAGAGTTACCATCAGAAGTGAAGGCGATCATTGCCGACAGTCCATATGGATCCGTCTATCAGCTATTCGCCTATCAAATGAAGCGCATGTTCCATTTACCTGCTTTTCCATTGCTCGACAGCACAAGCCTTGTTACAAAAGCACGTGCAGGGTATCTATTCAGGGAAGCCAGCGCTTTGAAGGAAGTGCAGCGTACGGATGTTCCAATTCTTTACATTCATGGAAAAGCGGACACGTTCGTTCCCGTAAAAAATGCAATTGAATTGCATGAGAAAACCTCAAGCAGCACAGAGCTCTTCTTAGTAGATGGTGCAAATCATGGGGAATCCTATGCTAAAGAGCCTGAGGAATATAAAGAAAAAGTCCAGCAATTTCTGCAGAATACGCTTAAATGAAGTGGGAGTCTGCCATTTAGGGAATACCCAGTTCTTAAATGAATATACTTTTTATGAAATCAGATTAAAATAAAGTAAGCATACACTGATCTGCGAATGAAAGAGTAAGTTACTATGTTTTCGAAACGAGAAGACGCTTGAGTCGTTTCGTTTCTATATCCGCTAATCTCACTGGGATGGGCAGACGGCTTTCTCTATTAATTAAGTGTAGCGTGATTTCTGCAGCAGTTGATAACTCAATGTAATTACCACAGGAAACAAATATGGGTTTTACATCTTTGTGGGTTCTGAGCGCTCTACCGTACACTTCGTTCCCGATGACTATATCTTCAAAGGACTTGTTTGCATTACTTGGAGACGTGAAGCTGACATCAGCTATTCTATAGTAGCTCTTTGCGATGCCAATTGTCGGTCTGTTTAAGAAAAAAGAGGCATGTGTGGCAATTCCCATCTTTCTCGGATGCAATATTCCATTCCCGTCAAACATAAATAAATCTGGCGTACAGGTAAGTTTTTCAGCGGCTTTAAGAATCAAAGGCAGTTCTCTAAACGCTAAATATCCTGGAATGTACGGCACCGTCACTTGGTCAGCACTAACCGTTCTTTCTATCACCTTCATGGTGTCCACATTGATAACCAGAATACAACATATACCGTATTCATTACCGTTCAATGTACAATAAGCAACATCTACACCTGCAACAAGCCTTATGTCATTGCGTTTGAAGGAATCTTTTAATACAACCCGCTCAGAAAGAACAGATTGAATTTCAGGGAAGCGTTCTGCATCTATATCAAATGGATGGATATTGAAAACTTTCATGAGAAATTCCTACTTTCAATCGGCACGTATAATACTGAACCAATGACTGTTTTATTCTGGAAGTATGCCCATAAGCAACATCATTTACATCGTATGTTGACACTTTTTTCTCTACGATAACTAAAGAGAAAAAACAAAACAATCCCGATTACTTCAGAACGATTGGCAATCTGATTTGTGCAGACAGTCATGAATGCAATCAAAAAATTACAGATGTCACTTATTTGGAGAATTTGTTGCGGGAATCTTTGCGGAAGTAAGTAGTTTTTGCAGACTGACTAGCTAATCGAAAACTTTTCAAGAAAAACAGAACATGCCATATAAGAGATACAGTCCGCTATTCTAAAAAAGAGTATGTACTGTATTATTAAGAGCAGCTACCCCGCAAGATTTCACGTGCAGCGCGGGCAGCTGCTCTTTTGCGTTATGAACTCACAGTTAAGACCATTCTTGCGTTCTTAATAGAAACTTACAATAAATAAATCTTTTAAAACTTTTTCTCTGCCTCAGTGTCTAATGTATAGAAAGAGGGGTGAGTGTGTGGAGGATTACGAACTTGCAAAACAAGCAAGTCAGGGGAATGAAGATGCTTTTCTAACGCTGATGCATCTTCATAAAGTGGCCTTATATCGAACCGCGTTATCTTATTTAAAGAATGATTCCGATGCGATTGAAGCTGTACAGGAAGTGACGGTTCGCGCATTTCAAACCATACACACCCTGCGAAAGCCGGAATATGCAAAAACATGGCTGATCCGAATTATGATGAACTATTGCAACGATGTGTTGAAGATGAGCAGACGTATGACTTTGGATGGAGAAGTGTCAGTTCGAACTGCAATTAATGATGATTACACCTTTCTCGAAGTCGAAGAAGCGTTAGATCGTTTATCAGAGGAAGAGCGCAACTTAATCCATCTCAAGTATTTACATGACATCAAGCTGAAAGACATTGCAGCAATGACCTCTACACCAGAAAGTACAGTTAAAACAAGATTGTACAAAACTGTCAAAAAGTTGAGGAAGCTTATTGAAGTGAAAGGAGGCAGAAACAATGCATGACAAGGATGACGAGTTGGAAATTTGGAAGAAAACTCTGGAGAACCGCGAAATACCAGAAGTCGACTTGGATAATGCAATTCATCGAGGAGTCCTTCAAGCGAGACGGCAATATCCGTTGAAAAAGGAGAAACGTTTTAAACGACCGCTTATTGCCGGACTTGCCGTTGCTGTGATGTGCCTTCTATTTGTCACAACGATTCGCAGTTCACCGGCTTTTGCAGATGCAGTCTCAGCTTTTCCAGGAATGAAAAAAATTGTCGCACTCATTCAAGACGACCAAGGATTAAAGTCAGCCATCAAGAATAAGCATTTTCAAAAAATCGGTGTATCGGATGAGACGTCAGGCGTTCAAATTACATTAGACGGTGTGATCCCAAGCTCACAAAACCTAGTATTGTTCTATACAATCACCTATAAAAAAAATCATCGCAGTGATTTTCTGCAAAACATTTGGATTCGAGGGGCAAACGGAGAAGAGCTGGGTCTTGCATCTGTGTGGCAGATTCCTTCAGAAGATTACGAGACAGCGAATACCTCTACAAATGCAATTTCAGTTGATTTCAATGAACCGATATCTAAGAAGGAGGCCGTATTAGAGTTTGATTTCATCGGCGGTTATGGGGAGAAGGAAACGATTCAGCTGCCCTTTACGATAAATGTTGACGATGTACCGAACTACACGTATGCGGTGAATCAAAAAGTAACGATTGATGAGCAATCACTGCTTGTTCGACAAGTTACGATCAATCCAGTCATTACGTCCGTTGAAATCGAGTACGACCCGAATAATTCAAAAGAAATATTTGGGATTGAGCATTTATCGATTAAAGGGAAGTGGGGAAGAAAGTGGAAACCATTAAAAAATGGTCTTACTTCAAGCTCTACAGATGATTTCCCGAATCGTGTAACTTATTATCTGCAAAGCAGCTACTTTGAAAATAATAAAAAGCTTAAGCTTGAAATCGGAAAAGTGATGGCACTCGACAAACAAGAAACAGAGTTAGTCATTGATACTGAATCTGAAAAGATCGTGAAGCAGCCAAAAGATAAACGATTCAGCAATGTAAAGGTCAGAGGCGGTGAGCTTAATATTGACTTTGAAGGTGAGAGTGATTTTTATAATTATCCCGTCAGTATTAACTTCATGGATTCACAAAATGAAGAACGCCAATTCGAGTATTGGAGCGGACATCCGAATGGCGAGGAGAAGGCCACATTGATGATGAAACTGCCAGATTCTCCTATAAAAAATCCGATTACTTTAAAAATCAATGGATATCCAAATTATTTAGAGCAGGATAGTCCAGCCATTATAGAGCTTAAGTGAACATGAAAAAACCAACCTGCGCACGCAACAGGTTGGTTTTTAGTCTTAAGCTTTTTTTACAGTAACTCTTTTTGGCAGCCGCTTTACTAAATAGTATCCAAAAACCGCCAAAGTGATAAGGAAAGGGCCTAGTAAATGTCCGCTTAGGCTTTCGACGGATGCAGAAGTAATCCAAGAAAGTGCATAGCTGATCGCAAAAAACAGAATGAGAATTCGGATATGGGTTACCACAAAAGAATACAGCGTATTTGTGTTCTTTGTGAAAATGAATAATGCATAAAGTCCAACTAAAGCGATTAGAGATGTTTCGATTAGAACCGAATAACTGAGCAGCGTATCCAGTTTTAGGAACTCCGCTTTTGTGATTTCACCGGTAGTAAGAAATGGCTGACTGGCCTTAGATTTGTACATCTGAATAGCGATATAGGCAACATTGATAGCTGCCAAAATGAAGATGTATAGTTTAAAAAGCCGGCTGGTTGTATTATGGATTACTCGATTTTCGGATTTAGTCTTCACATGATCACCATTCCAATCAATTTGTAAATTTTAAAGTAAAACAGTAATCGCTAAAACCAATATAAGGTATAATGTGTATGAATAGTCTAATTATACAGAGAGATTTTTCTGTTTTCAAGATTTTTTTGATGCAGACTTTTCTTGAATGGATTGCGAAATATCTATCGAAAAGAGGGGTTACATGGCGGTTATCGTAATTGCATTACTCGTACTTTATAGTTTGATCCTTTTTCGAAATGGAATTGAAATGCATGATGTCATGCTAGAATACACGGTTCTCTTCTTACTTAGCTCATTTTTGATAGTAGTCTTGTGGAAAGTACGGAGAACTCTATCCAAATCCATAAAAGCAGTATTCACCACTTTGCTGGTTATGCAAGTTTCTTTCATTAGTTATGAAGCTTATGTTCAGGAACCAAAGTATTTATCAAATGAACAAAATAAGTTACTACTACTATTAGCGGGATCTTCTGATTATCAACAACTTAACTTGACGTCTGAAGATCTTCAAAACGTTCATATTATTGGAGATCCGAAACAAGGGGGTTTTGACCATCCTTTTGATTATATCGTAGAAATTACTACGGCAAAAAATCAAGAAGTATTTCAATTTAGTTGCAAAGGAAACGGACCCGCTTGTGAAGAGTTGGGATTTAGAGAGCAAGTACTTCAACAAAGATGAAATACGAATATAAAAAAAGAAGAGAACCCAGCATGATTGGGGTTCTCTTCTTCTGCTTATCGGAAAGAGTTAAGGCATTTTTAGTATTTCTTCTTCAAGTTGAATCGGTACTTTTGTTTGTTGTTCTTGGGAGACGAATAGAATTGAATCAAGGTCACTGGAGAACTCTTTTGGGACTTCAATTACAAAATTTCTAGGACTCAAATCGGCAGTACATGCTTCAGCCAATGGGGAGAAGTTGACGGTTAATTCTTTTGACACAGCTTCAACATTCATCGTGTCAATTTCATATGGACAGCTGCTGGACTCGAACATCCCGATGAAGAAAAGATCATTTTCCTTTAAATCAATTTCAGGAATCTCACCTTCGAATTGAAATTTCTGCCACATTGCTTCGAATCCCTTCTGATTTTGGACGCGAACTGCAATATAGCCTTCGGGCTCTTGCAATTCTGCCAAATGTTCGAAATCACTCGGCAACGTCTTTTCTGAAGCAACTAAATTGGCGTTTTCAGGTGATGGCTGATCTTTTTCCTGTGCTGTGCAACCTGCAACAATTATCACTAAGCATGACATAATAATTAATAGTGATTTTTTCATGTTATGCCTCCTCGTATATAGACGGACAATCGAATGGAAACGGTGCACCGAAATTTAGTTTCGGATGTCCATAATGAATCTAGTTCTGTTAGCTACATTTTATTAGCTTTTGTAATAACTTTATCCCTTAAATATTCACGGGTTCCCACACTCGCTGAATAACAACCCGATCACTATCAACCTGCAGTAGAAAGATGTCAGGATTACTGAGATTTCTCCAATCCCCAAATCCAAATTCTCTGTCATAATACTTCAATGCGAGGGTTAAGAGATTGCCGTGTGTTACAACGACTGAAGTCTTCGCATCACTCTGATCAATTTCTTCAAGCACTTCAATGATTCTTTTCATTGCCTCCAGGCTTGATTCACCGCCAGCATATCGTAACCCCATATCCTCGAAGCTCGCTTCTAATTTCTCTAACCAATCCAGAAGATTTTCGGTACTTAACACGCGTTCTGTCAATCGTTCATCTGTTTCTAGCGTAATTCCAGCTTTTTCTGTAAAAGGGACGATGGATTGCACCGCACGCTTGAAGGGACTTGAAATAATTCTGTCAACATGTATGGCTGAGAAGAAATCCGCTATAAGTTCAGCTTGCTTCATACCTTTCTCGGTTAAAGGTGCATCGCCAGCCTGTCCTTCTGCTTCACAATGCCTCATAAGATAACATTTATTCAACATAATCACACCTGACCCATTTGAATTAAAGATTCATCGTTTTTTCGATAGTTAGGAACAACGCTTCTTTTTCATCCTTATAATCATCCAAATAGAACGGCTGAATATTAATATTGTCATGAAATTTTATGAAATATGCTTTTTTCTTCGTATCCATGATGGATGTATAGAGGGTTTCATCACGATGTTTCTCAACAGGATCTATAACCGCACCGGTAGGAATGTCCGCTTGTGACAGAATCCGGAATCCTTGCAAGATTGCCGCGTTGCGCTCCAAATCTTTTGGCGTAGCCGATACAAACGAAGCCGCCCGAACGAATCGGGAAGGGGGGGTGAAGTCACCGGGTAGCCCAGCCATTCCGCTCCCTTCTCCGAATTTTGAAATCGAGACACCATTCATGTTGTTCTGATTAACGTTTTCAGGCTGCAAGTGAATATAATTGCGTAAATTGGTCACGTGCCAGGGGAATTCAGGTGCATTCGTCAGAACGCCGTAGGGGTTGTCATGAGTTAGCAATAGTCCTTCTTTCGGCTGCAGTACGATTCCATTGCCATCCGCATCCATGAAGAAAAAGTGCTGCTGTGTGGAAACATCATCCTTTGATTTTCCTTTTGCCAGGATGACCAACTTTTTTGACTCCACTCTAATTTCTTCAACATTTTTGCAACGGTTTAGCAAATAATTGAATGCAGGCGCAATTGTTAAATTGATTTTATCTTCAACAGGATGCTCGGCAAACGTTGCGTATCCTGGATATAAATTATTCGATCCCATTAACCCCATTTCATTAATGCCATCACCGAACAAAGGCTGCTTAAAAAAACCAGTTCCTAAAACGTCATATTTTGAAGGGAAGTCTGTCTCTGCTGTCTGAATGAAACCCCTAAGGTTCTTTGGGACAAAAAGAATATGGTTGTCCAATGGCATCCCAACCTCTAACGTCCTGCCAAATACAATACCTTCCTTATAAGAAAATCCGATAGTTGTACACATAATTACCTCTCCTTGAATTCGTTTGAGTACTATTTCTACTAAAGATTCCAATACCCTTGTTTTCATGTAGCAATCATTATAAATGAATGCTTGTTTAAATCTGCGAACACGAGATAAGTCAGAACAGAAATAGAAAACACCCTTGTCTAGTAGTAAGGAAGACAAGGATGCAGCAAGGATTTTAAACAAAGAAGGCAATGAGCAAGATCAGCACTATAGGAACGAATAGGACAAGATAACCAATTGGATTGCCGAAATTGATGCTCCAGCCAATTCCAAAACGTTTTTCTACGAAGATAGAAGGATCTTGTTTATTGACATAAAAGACACCAAGTTTCCAATGATCATCCATATCATCATCTGTAACGGAAGAAGTTTCATCTTCCTCAATAGAGACTGGAATACGTGAACCGCCTTGGCCGACTTTAAACGCATAGACCGCTGAGAGAGCCAGCATGAGAACTAGAAAACCGAGAGGCAGTGCCATCATCAGCGTATCGTTTTGTAATGCGCCATGAATGGTAGTTAACTGCATGAATCCGAATAGAATTGTCAAAAGGATTGTGGTTAACAGTAAAAACCAGCTCGTGTACTTGCGGAATGCCAGTTGCTGCAGCTGAGAAGATTTCTTTTTGCCTGCATTCAATTTAACTCCTGAAAGTTTAGCTGCCGCATTGATTCCTAGCATCATCACTTGAAGAACCAAGAGCATGAGCAATAAGGCAATCGAAGAGAAAGGAGTTTTTTGACTGAACGCATCAGGTTCTCCACTAGGGCCCCAATGAATCGGAATCTGATCTGGCAGTAAATTGTATTGGCTCGCTGTGTACACGATTAGCCCGACCGTCACGAACATTGGAAGTACATACATGAAATTCGGCAGTATCGAATCTTTTGAATGACTTTGCAAATCAGCTACACGGATTTGTGTGAAGCGGGAATTCCAATCCTTCACTTTTTTCAAATTCGTCGTTTTTGCATGGAAAAAGAGATACAAAGCCATGCTTAGTAATAGAAGACCTGTTTGGATTGCTAACCCAGTGATCACAAGTTGGTTCTCAGATACTGAAGCATTAGCTGACCAAAGTACTAAAAATATCAGTGAGATGGTCCCTATAATGAAAACTGCTGCAGAGTATTTTCGTCTAAACGAAACAAGTGATGAATCCATTGCATGTTCTTCGGGGATGGTAACTCCAAAGACAATCGTGCGTTTCAACAAAAATGGAATAGCTGATTGTACGACAATAAGGAAAGCAAGTGTGATAAGAAAAATCGCTAAAGGCATATGGTTATTCCCCCTTTAAGTCATTAAGAATTGATGAAGCGTGCTGCCTGATCTCATCAGGACTCATGCCGAGCACAAGTGCTTCTGCGATAATGGGCTTAAGCTGCCCGATGATTTTGCGGCTGTTCTCATTCGTCAACCACTCTTGAACTATAGGATTAATGACAGCTCCGGATTTAGGCACAATCCGCAAGATCCCTTTCTGCTCCAGCTCATGATAGGATTTGTTGACGGTGTGCATATTCACACTGAGATCGGAAGCAAGAGCTCTCACGGAAGGCAAGGTATCGCCTCCTTTTAATTGACCGCGTGCAATTAGTTCGATAATCTGATTGGCTACTTGCGTGTAAATTGGAATATCTGATGATGGTTCGATTTGGATGAACAACTGGCTACCTCCTAACTGTTCTACTATTAGTATAGCAGAACTGTTCTAATGTGTGTATAACAAATGTCTGAAACTTTACTTATAATTGCGAGGTGAATCATTTCAAGTTACTATCTGACGCAACACTACAAGATGCCATATTGAATTAGGAGGAATGAAAACGTGAATACACAAAATGGACTGCCTGAAATCCGTAAAACTATCGTGCTGAACGCTTCAATTGAAAAAGTATGGAAAGCCGTTGCCACATCTGAAGGGTTAGCTGCATGGTGGATGGCGAATACGTTTGAACCCTCGATAGGAAAGAATTTTGTCCTTCACGCAGGACCCTATGGGGATTCACCATGTACAGTCACGGAACTTGAACCTCCGTATCATGTAGGTTTTGACTGGGACAAAGGCTGGCACCTGACGTTTGAACTAAAAGAAGCGGGCGAGCACCAAACAGAGTTTACCCTCATCCATTCGGGATGGACCGCAGAACAAGAAGCAAACCGTGTAACGATGAATGGTGGATGGGAAAACATTGTAAAAAACAAATTACCAGCATATGTAGAGGCTTAATATGTCCGTACAAAAGGATCACGATGTTTTCCAGGCAATATCCGACCCAACACGACGCAAAATTCTGAACCTGCTTGCGTAGAAGGAGATGTTCATTGCTGAAATAGCCGATCACTTCCCGATCAGCCGAACTGCTGTTACTAAACATCTAACGATTCTTTCCAATGCGCAGGTTGTAACAAGTCGTAAAGCGGGGAGAGAAACCCGTTTTTTACAGGAACCTAAACCGCTTATGGAATTAAAGGAGTGGTCAAACTTTTTTGAAGCCTATTGGCATGATCAGCTGGCTATGTTGAAAAATTACGTAGAACGAGATTGCGATTAGTTTCCGAGAAGATTCTTAAAACGTAGTAAATAGTGGGTATATTTTTGTATAGAAATTTGACTAGACACCATTTAGTGTCCTATAATAAATAGGACAATAAATGGTGTCTTTTAAGTGCTTACTATGTATAATCAGTCATGCTATAGGAAGAATAATACGAGGGGGAGGGGGTTGATTTTGGACGAAAAAAAATCAGTGACAGACGTGTATGGCGCAGTTGCTGATCCGACAAGGCGGAAATTAATTGGACTGTTGGCTGAGGTTGAGGAGTTGCCGTTACACGAGATAACGGTTCATTTTCAAATGGGCCGCACAGCCGTTTCCAAACACTTAGCAATTCTTAAAGAAGCCGGTCTCGTAGATGCCCGAAAAGTTGGCAGGGAAACGAGATACCGGCTGAATGCGGGACCATTGAAAGAGATTCAAGACTGGGTATCCTTCTATGAAGGATTCTGGAAAGGCCGATTTACAAAACTACACAAATTATTGGAGGAAGAATTATGAAACCTGATGTAACGTTAGATTTTCACTATAAAAGTTCGATTGATAAAGTCTGGACTGCGTTAACCGATTCAGAACAGCTGGCAAAATGGATCTGGGATAATGATTTCAAACCAGAAGTTGGACATAAGTTTCAATTTCGTGCTGAGCCAAACGAATGGTGGAATGGGATTGTAGATAGTGAAGTACTAGTAGTGGACAAGCCTCATACACTTTCTTACTTGTGGGCAAGTGCAGGAGAAACAACTACTGTCACTTGGACATTAAAAGAAAGCGCAGATGGCGGAACAGATCTGCATTTCGAACAATCTGGATTCAGTGAAGAAACAAAAGCACGCCAAGGAGCAATCGAGGGTGCTAAATATTCTTGGACGATGATGGGAGAACAGCTGGAAAAATTATTGGCTGCCAAGTAAAAGGGCTTAAGTAAACAAATAGTAAAAGGACCGGGTGATCAATCACCCGGTCCTTTTAACTGACAACGATTATTAGTCTAATTGACTGCACTTACTTTATAGGGAAAATGCAAATCAAATTGAACGACAAGAAACGATGTGCTAAGCAATAGCTTACTTAGCTTTCTTTATTGGAGATGGTCATCTACTGGTGGAAAATGACCTTTCTCTATTTCAGAAAATATGTTTGATCTTGATTCATTTTCTTTCGGTGTTGCAGGGAATTCGGTTAAATTGAGGTGTTCTAAAATACGATCCAGGTCCTTTTGTAGTTTTTCTGTATCTTCCTTCGTTGCAAACTTTTTCTTTTCTACTAGAGAATATCCTAATTGTCCACTAGGTTCTATCGTTCCCCACTGGACATCCGAAATCTTTTCAATCCCGCTCTGCCGCAATCTCATTTCAAGCTTATCTACAGACAGCCGTAACTTTTTCAGATTTTTTTCATTTAACACTCCATTTTCAATTACAATTTTCGCCTTGCCAGTAAAGAACGTTTCCGCAATATCCCATTTCAATTGAATTTCTTCGATCACTAACAAAGTGAGTATTAAAATAGCTGCAAGACCAAAAGTGGTCCAAATATTTTTATTGGAAATCGGTTGTATAAGAAGGGTTCCAATCGAAATCATAATAACCGTTTGTGAAATGGTCATTTGAGATATGGATCGTCTTCCTGAAAAACGTATAAACAGAATCCCGACAACAATAATTAACACGGATTTCCATATTAAACTCAAGTCCATAATTCGCAACATCCTTTTCACTCATTTGTATAGTAATGGGTCTCTTTTTCAGTATGTATACAATTTATTATCAGCAGGAGTGGAAATTTTTAGTTTTGCGAGTACCCGGTATCAAAGAGACAAGGTGAATCTTGCCGTATACCCGCGTTCAAATGCAGCATAAATGAAAAAAGTAACCACTCAGTGCTTCCTGATAGGCAGCACTGAGTGGTTACTTTAACATCTTTAATGAGAAAGCGTTAAAGTTTCTCAGTGTCCTTGGTTATACCAACAACTCCCGCATTCTCCTTCTTACTCTTCAATATCGCTATGAATGCATCTAACTCACTTTTAGATAACTCATCCAGCCGGTCCAACTGACCTTTTAAATAAGCAGTAGTCGGATCATCGCTTTCGGTTTCCTTTATGAAATAGGTGGCAATTGAACCTGTAATCATTCCAAGTAAACCAATTCCGAAAACCATTAAGACAATGGCAATGATTCTGCCCAGACCAGTTTCCACTGAAATATCTCCATAGCCCACAGTAGTTGCAGTTACGACACTCCACCACAATGCATCTTCATATGTGGTAATGGACGGTTCGATAAAACGGATGGGAATTGCTGCTGCAAATATTAGAATCACGGTAAATGTCAGAATCCGCTGTAATCCGTTAATTTCTAAAATCGCAAGCGCAGGTTTAGCATACCTTTTTACTATCGTAAATGCTCGAACCACACGGATTAGGCGGGCTAATCGAGCTAACTTGAAAACCGAATCAAACGGAATAATTGCAATGATATCAAATGGATTTTTCTTAATGAATTCCAACTTATTCTTACTTCTGAAGAAACGAATGGAGACATCCACAAAGAAGATGAACCACACGATCTTATCAATATATTGTAAAGACTCATTTTTAATCCATATAAAAGATACAGAAAAGATGGCTAGTGAAAACATCAAAAGTTCATAGATAAGTTTAAACCTTTTTTCATACAACGGATGGCACTCCTTCAGCAATCAGCAGGGATTAAAGTATTTATACTACTATATTAGTCATGCAGTTTCTATTAATCCAGGAATATAGTCAACAGCAGTTTCAATAATCGTGAAAATACTTTAGTCTTTTAGAAAAGTTCATCCATAGCATAATTTGTCGACTTTTAGCGAAAAAGATAAAGTGATTTCCATAAAAGATGTACTTTACTCAGTTTAAACATTCAAACGCGAACCATTTTAGTCAATACTTAAAAAACGTACGGTTATATGTTGACGTTATGTTAATCGATTGTTAAGATGATTACGAACTTACTTATATCTCTCATATATCTCCGGGAATATGGCCCGAACGTTTCTACCCGATAACCGTAAATTATCGGACTATGAGAGAAAGTGCACCCTTTACTTAGGATCAGTCTGTCCTTTTTTGTAAAAGGCAACTTATCCAGGGCAGGGAACTTTCTCTTTTTCGAGAAAGTTCCCTGCCCGTTTTTTATTTCTACAAATTATCTATTTATGCAAATGAGGGAGGGAAGACAGTGAACGCACAAGTTGGAGTCATTATGGGAAGTGCTTCCGATTGGGAAACAATGAAACATTGCTGTGAAGCATTAGATCAAGTCGGGATTCCTTATGAAAAACAAGTAGTCTCCGCACATCGTACACCTGAATTGTTATTTGAATACGCTGAATCTGCACGAGAACGCGGGTTAAAAGTTGTGATTGCTGGAGCTGGCGGAGCAGCCCACCTGCCAGGCATGACAGCTGCAAAAACAACATTGCCTGTAATTGGCGTCCCTGTTCAAACAAAAGTGTTAAATGGATTGGATTCATTACTCTCAATTGTTCAGATGCCTGGCGGAGTGCCTGTTGCAACTGTTGCAATTGGTAAAGCAGGTGCCGCCAATGCAGGGTTATTAGCGGCACAGATTCTTGGCAGTTTTAACGCTGAAGTTGCGGATCGATTAGAAACAATGAGAAATGAAACGAAAGTAAAGGTGTTAGAAAGCAATGACCAACTTACCTAACGTAATTTTACCAGGACAAACAATTGGCATCATCGGCGGCGGCCAGCTGGGAAGAATGATGGCTTTGTCCGCGAAGGCTATGGGTTTTCGTATTGCAGTATTAGATCCGATAAAGGACTGTCCATGCGGGCAAGTTGCTGATATAGAAATTAATGGCGCCTATGATGATTTAGAAGCGATTCAACATCTTTCTGAAGTGAGCGATGTCATAACGTATGAATTTGAGAATGTAAGTTTTGAAGCATTGGCGTGGTTAGAAGAGCATGGTAACTTGCCGCAAGGAGCAGGCCTTTTAAAATCTACACAGAATCGAATCTCAGAAAAAGAAGCAATTACGAGAACAGGAGCAAAGGTTGCCCCATACGGAGTCGTTAAAACAACTCAAGATATTTATGACACTATTGCTAGTTTAGGATATCCATGTGTGATGAAAAAAATTTGTGGCGGTTATGATGGAAAAGGACAGCTTGTGATTCAGTCCGAATCTGATATTGTTCAAGCTTCTGACCTTCTGAAAAACGGCACATGTGTCATTGAAAAGTGGATTCCATTTACCAAAGAAATTTCTGTAATCGTCACTAGAAAAACAACAGGAGAAATGAAATGTTTCCCTGTCGCAGAAAATATCCATCAAGAGAACATTTTGCATAAAAGTATTGTTCCTGCACGAATCAATGAACATCTCTCTCGTAAAGCGACAGAGATTGCAGAGCAATTAGCGGAGCGGCTAAATCTTGTCGGTACGTTAGGTGTTGAAATGTTTGTAACCGAACAGGAAGAGATTCTCATAAATGAATTGGCACCTCGCCCTCATAATTCCGGTCATTACACGATGGAAGCATGTCAGACATCGCAATTTGAACAGCATATCCGAGCAGTGTGCAATTGGCCGCTGGGAAATACTGATTTAATGAATCCTGTCGTGATGGTCAATATACTCGGTGAGCATATGGAGAACCTTCTAAAGGTGATTCCTGAAGTAATGGATTGGAAAGTTCATCTTTATGGCAAGAAAGATGCGATGACGAAACGAAAAATGGGTCATGTAAATGTGTTGAGAGACTCGGTGGATCAGGCACTCGATGAGATCACGCAGAGCAGGATTTGGAATCATTAATTGAGACAAGGCGTTCAGATATTATCTTAAAAAGTACATTATTCTTTACTGCGGAGGTTCTTCAGATGGAAAAGCGTGAACTGCTATATGAAGGAAAGGCCAAAAGAATTTATGCAACAGATGATCAGAACGTTGTATGGGCAGAATACAAGGATTTTGCAACAGCATTGAATGGTGAGAAAAAGGAAGAAATCGCTGGTAAAGGTGTATTGACGAACGGCATTACTAGCCTGCTATTTTTAAAGCTTCATGAGGCTGGAATTCCAAGTCATTTTATTAAACAGATTTCCGATACCGAGCAACTCATCAAGAAAGTCACGATCATTCCTCTTGAAGTGGTAACCCGCAATATAGTGGCTGGAAGCCTGTCCAAACGTCTTGGAGCAGAAGAAGGTCAGCCGTTAAAGCAGCCAATCGTTGAATTTTATTATAAAGATGATGCGCTTGGTGATCCTTTGTTAACCGAAGCACATATTCAAGAATTAGACCTCGCAACTGAAGAAGAAGTTCAACTCTTGAAACAAAAAGCCTTGGATGTAAATACAGTTTTATCAAGCCTTTTTGCTGAAATAGGAGTTCGTTTAATAGACTTTAAGTTAGAGTTTGGAAAACTTGCTGATGGTGAGATTATTTTGGCAGATGAAATTTCACCGGATACGTGCCGATTGTGGGACGCTGAAACAGAAGAAAAGCTCGATAAGGATATATTTCGCAGGAATCTAGGGAATTTAGTGAATGGTTATCAAACAATCTATTCAAAACTGGGAGGGCGTCAATATGTATAAAGTAAAGGTATTTATCACGTTAAGAGAAAATGTTCTGGATCCCCAAGGTACAGCCGTGGAGTCTGCTTTACACAGTATGGCGTTTGAGGCCGTCCGTGACGTCCGGATTGGTAAATACATGGAGCTGACAATCGAAAAGACTGATCAAAACATCGATGAAGCAGTTAAGGAAATGTGTGAACGTCTTTTAGCCAATACAGTGATTGAAGATTATCGCTACGACATCGAGGAGGTAGTCGCGCTGTGAAATTTGCTGTGATTGTCTTTCCGGGATCTAACTGTGATATCGATATGTTTCATGCCATTCAGGACGAATTAGGTGAAGAAGTGGAATACGTCCCTCATACAGCGGATAGCTTAGAGGGCTTTGACGCAATTCTCTTGCCAGGTGGTTTCTCCTATGGAGATTATCTCCGCACAGGCGCGATTGCTCGATTCTCGTCAGTAATGGCGGAAGTAGTAAAAGCCGCTGACTCAGGCGTTCCCATACTAGGTGTATGTAATGGTTTCCAGATTTTGTTGGAAGCTGGATTATTACCGGGAGCGATGCGGAAAAACCGTGATTTGGCATTCATTTGTAAACAGACACAGCTGAAAGTAGAGAACAATACGACGACGTTTACGACCGGCTACGAAAACGGCGAAACGATTACTCTCCCAATTGCTCACGGTGAAGGCAATTACTATTGCGACGAAGAGACGTTTTTACGATTAAAGGAAAACAATCAAATTGCATTTACGTATCATATGAATAATCCAAATGGCAGTTTAGAGAATATCGCGGGAATTGTAAATGAAAACGGAAACGTATTAGGGATGATGCCTCATCCGGAACGTGCTGTCGACAAGTTACTTGGAAGTGAAGACGGATTAAAGCTATTTCAATCAATCGTAAGAAATTGGAGGGAAAGTTATGTCGTTACTGCTTGAGCCAAGTCCGGAAATGATTAAATCACAGCGTGAATATGCAGCTATGGGTCTGACAGACGAAGAGTTTGCAATGGTTGAAAATATGCTAGGACGCACACCTAATTATACCGAAACAGGTTTGTTTTCCGTCATGTGGTCAGAGCACTGTTCCTATAAAAATTCCAAGCCTATATTAAAAAAATTCCCAACTTCGGGGGAACACGTGCTTCAAGGACCGGGGGAAGGTGCAGGAATTGTTGACATTGGTGATGGGCAAGCCGTCGTTTTCAAAATCGAGAGTCACAATCACCCATCTGCAATTGAACCCTATCAAGGTGCAGCAACTGGAGTCGGCGGGATTATCCGTGATGTGTTTTCAATGGGTGCCCGGCCTATCGCACTATTGAACTCCCTTCGTTTCGGTGAATTGGAAAGTGCTCGTGTGAAGTACTTGTTTAAAGAAGTAGTTGCAGGAATTGGCGGTTACGGGAATTGTATCGGCATTCCGACAGTCGGCGGCGAAATTCAATTCGATCCTTCTTACGAGGGGAATCCATTAGTCAATGCCATGTGCGTCGGGTTGATCAATCATGAAGATATTCAAAAAGGTCAAGCCCGCGGAGCCGGCAATAGTGTCATGCATGTTGGAGCGAAAACAGGTCGTGATGGCATTCATGGAGCCACTTTTGCATCGGAAGAATTGACGGATTCGTCTGAAGGAAATCGTCCGGCAGTTCAAGTTGGAGATCCTTTCTTAGAAAAACTGCTAATGGAAGCTTGCCTTGAGCTGATTCAGCATGAAGCACTTGTTGGGATCCAGGATATGGGGGCAGCAGGTCTTACAAGTTCGTCTGCGGAGATGGCTTGTAAAGCAGGGATGGGAATTGAGATGAATCTTGACCTGGTACCTCAGCGTGAACCCGGAATGACTGCTTATGAAATGATGCTATCAGAATCTCAAGAGAGAATGCTTATTGTCGTTAAAAAGGGAAGCGAACAAGAAATTGCAACTCTATTTTCGAAATATGATCTTGAGGCAGTAGCTGTCGGTTTTGTTACAGAAGAGAAGATGCTGAAACTTACTCATAAAGGTGAAGTTGTTGCAAACGTTCCAGTGGATGCATTGGTAGAAGAAGCACCCGTTTACTACAAACCCTCTACTGAACCACAATATTTCCGAGACTTTAAAGGAATGGAAAACGTTGCGCCCATGGTTGATGACTACAAGGAAACTTTAGTTGGTTTGCTTTCACAGCCCACAATTGCAAGTAAAGAGTGGGTTTATAATCAGTTCGATACTATGGTGAGGACGAATACAGTTGTCCCTCCAGGTTCCGACGCGGCTGTTGTACGAATTCGCGAAACGAACAAGGCGTTAGCCATGACCACAGATTGTAATGCCCGTTATCTTCACCTGGATCCAGAAGTTGGAGGGAAAATTGCTGTGGCTGAAGCTGCTCGCAATATCGTATGTTCAGGAGCAGAACCATTAGCGGTTACGGACAATTTGAACTTTGGTAATCCTGAAAAGCCGGAGATTTTCTGGCAAATCGAGAAAGCGGCAGATGGAATTAGTGAAGCGTGCAAAGTTTTGAGTACGCCAGTTATTGGAGGCAACGTATCTCTCTATAATGAAACAAATGGTGAAGCGATTTATCCGACACCTGTTATTGGAATGGTAGGTCTTATAAAAGATCTCACTCATATTACAACGCAGGAGTTCAAAAATTCAGGCGATCTGATTTATGTTATCGGGGATGCGAAAACAGAATTCGGGGGCAGTGAGTTACAAAAAATGACGGAAGGAAAAATCTTCGGTAAATCTCCTTCTATTAACTTGGAATTGGAAAAGCTGCGCCAGCAACAGCTGTTAAGAGCCATCCAAAAGGGATGTGTCGCTTCGGCTCACGATCTCTCAGAAGGCGGTCTGGCAGTAGCATTGTCAGAATCACTTTTTGGAACAAATTTGGGCGCTCGTATTATTGTTCACATGGAAGCAGTTACGGAATTATTCAGTGAAACACAATCCAGATTTGTTGTATCGGTTGCCCCTGAACAACGAGATGTTTTTGAAAGAATTGTTCAGGATGCCAGGTGTATTGGGACGGTCACGAATAATAATCACTTGACCATTTCCCATGAGCAAGACGGACTGTTGATCGAGACAAGTGTTCCAACATTAGAGCAGGCTTGGAAAGGTGCGATTCCATGCTTGCTGAACTAAAGGGATTAAATGAGGAGTGTGGCTTGTTTGGCATCTGGGGACACCCGGATGCTGCGCAAGTAACCTATTACGGATTGCACAGCCTGCAGCATCGGGGGCAAGAAGGAACAGGGATGGTTTTAGCGAAAGACGGAAAGCTGTTCAGTGAAAAAGGTGAAGGATTAGTAACGGAAGTCCTCACTGCAGAGAAAATGCAGACGTTGTCTGGAAATGCAGCAATTGGCCACGTCCGCTATACAACGGCGGGCGGAGGAGGGTACGAAAACGTCCAGCCACTGTTATTTAACTTTCAAAATGAATCAATGGCGATGGCTCACAATGGAAACATCTTGAATGCGGATCAGTTGAAATCGCAGCTGGAAGCACAAGGCAGTATTTTTCATAGTACATCAGATACCGAAGTTCTCGCACATTTGATTCGAAAAGGCGGTTCTTCAGAGTTGAAAGAACGTATCAAAACTGGACTGAACACACTGCAAGGTGCTTATGCGTACTTAATCATGACGGAATCTGAACTGTTCGTTGCAATGGATCCGAACGGACTCAGACCTTTATCCCTTGGGCTGCTTGGTGACGCTTATGTTGTTGCATCCGAAACGTGTGCGCTGGATATTGTAGGAGCGGATTTTCTCCGGGATATTGAACCAGGAGAACTGCTGATTATTAATGATGAGGGAATCACGAGTGAACGGTTCGCCGCTTGCAAACAACGTTCCATGTGTACGATGGAGTATGTATACTTTTCTCGTCCTGATAGCAACATTGATAGCATTAATGTTCATACAGCACGCAAAAATCTTGGCAAGCAGCTCGCTGTTGAAAAATTAATTGAAGCGGATGTTGTGACAGGTGTTCCTGACTCCGGCAATTCCGCAGCAATCGGATATGCGGAAGCAAGCGGCATACCATACGAAATGGGCTTACTGAAAAATCGTTATGTCGGACGGACATTCATTCAGCCTTCTCAATCGTTAAGAGAACAAGGTGTGAAAATGAAACTGTCTCCTGTTCGCGGGGTTGTTGAAGGAAAAAGAGTTGTCATGGTGGACGATTCGATTGTCCGCGGCACGACCAGCAAGAGGATCGTGCAAATGTTGAAAGAGGCGGGCGCGACAGAAGTCCATGTCCTCATCAGCTCGCCACCTATTAAAAATCCATGTTTTTACGGGATTGACACTTCCGATAAAGATGAGTTGATTGCCGCTAAAAAATCTGTTGAAGAAATCCGTGAACTTATTGGAGCGGACTCTCTCACATTTTTAAGTGTTGAGGGCACAGTCGAAGCGATAGGAAGACCGTTTGAAGGGGAAAACCGAGGGCAGTGTCTCGCGTGCTTTAACGGAAAGTATCCTACTGAAATCTATTCCGATCAAGAAATAGATTTCATAAAATGCTGAGTGAAGGAGACCTAATCCATGTCAAATGCATACAAATCGGCGGGAGTAGACATTGAAGCAGGATACGAAGCTGTCTCTCGCATGAAAAAACATGTACAGAAAACGATGCGGCCGCAAGTACTGAGCGGACTTGGCGGATTCGGCGGAATGTTTGATTTATCCCAGCTAAACTTACGTGAACCGGTACTTGTTTCAGGTACAGATGGAGTAGGAACGAAGCTTTTACTTGCGATGATGTTGGATCAGCATGAGAGTATCGGCATCGACTGTGTTGCTATGTGTGTGAACGATATTATCGTACAAGGTGCAGAACCTCTGTATTTTTTAGACTACATTGCCTGCGGGAAAGCAGCACCTGAAAAAATTGAAAGTATCGTAAAAGGAGTCTCGGATGGTTGTGGCCAAGCAGGATGCGCATTAATCGGCGGTGAAACAGCAGAAATGCCCGGACTATACAATGAAGAAGAGTATGACTTAGCAGGTTTTACAGTAGGTGCATGTGAGAAAAAAGATTTGATTACTGGTAAAAACATTCAAGCAGGCGATTGCATGATCGGACTGGCTTCAAGCGGCATTCACAGTAACGGTTATTCACTAGTGCGCAAAATTTTGTTAGAAGATGCAGAACTGGACCTCTCTGAATTCATGCCTGAACTCGGCTGTAAATTGGGAGAAGAACTCTTAAAGCCTACGAAGATTTACGTAAAGTCAATTTTAGCTGCATTGAAAGAGTTTGAAATTAAAGGAATGGCCCATATCACGGGTGGCGGATTCATTGAAAACCTCCCTAGAATGATGCCAGGAGATTTAGGAGTGGAAATCCAGTCTGGTTCTTGGGAAATCCATCCTATATTCCGTCTAATAGAAGAGACTGGGAATATCCCTCGAGAGGATATGTACAATATTTTTAATATGGGGATTGGAATGGCGCTTGCAGTGAATGAGGCATCAGCCGATGAACTCGTTGCTTTTTTTGAAAGGCATGGCGAACAAGCCTATCGAATCGGGAAAGTTGTCAATCAATCCGGTGTCACGTTCATAGGTGAATCATGAAAAGAATTGCCGTATTCGCTTCAGGGAGCGGCAGCAACTTCCAAGCAATAGTGGATGCAGTTAACGCTGGCACGCTGGATGCCGATATCCGATTGTTAGTTTGTGATCAACCATCTGCGGCTGTTTTGCAAAGAGCTCAAAAAGCAATGATTGACAGCTGTTGCCTGTCTCCTAAAGATTTCGCTGACAAAACAGCATTTGAAAAGGAAATTGTGCAGCAGCTCAGATTACGAGGCATTGAATTCATTGTGCTGGCTGGATATATGCGACTGATTGGATCTCCAATTCTGCAGGAATATCCAGCGTCAATTGTTAATATCCATCCATCCTTATTGCCGGCTTTTCCAGGGAAAGATGCTATCGGGCAAGCAATGAATGCCGGTGTTCAAGTAACTGGTTTGACTATACATTATGTCGATGCAGGTATGGATACAGGTCCAATTATTGCTCAAACCAAAGTTCAGATACATGCAAATGATTCAATAGTTGATGTACAAAAACGAATTCAACAAGCAGAGCATATCTGCTACCCCAAAGTACTCCAGGAGCTGTTCACCAAGGAAACAACGAATGCTGCTCCGTAATTTTCATGGAAAGTCATTGAATCAGTAAGGGATAGATAACACAATCGCGCATATACAGGGAGGAAAATTCGGATGAAACGTGCATTGCTTAGTGTGTCAGATAAAACAGGGATTGTTGAGTTTGCGAAAGGCTTAAGAGAGGCAGGTTATGAACTTGTATCTACTGGAGGGACAAAGAAAACGCTGGCTGAAAAAGGAATAGAAGTGATTGGGATTGAGGAAATCACGAAATTCCCTGAAATTATGGACGGCAGAGTGAAAACACTGCATCCGAATGTTCATGGCGGATTATTAGCCAAAAGAAATGATGACGCACACCTCGCACAATTAGCAGAGCATCATATTCAGCCGATCGATTTAGTTTGCGTCAATTTATATCCATTTCAGCATACCATTTCAAAACCTGACGTCACTCCTGATGAAGCGATTGAAAACATCGACATTGGCGGCCCGACAATGCTGCGTTCTGCTGCAAAAAACCACGAATTCGTAACAGTCGTTGTAGATCCGTCAGATTATGACATCTTACTCGCTCAGCTTTCAGAAAACGGTGAAGTTTCTGGGCAGAAAAAACGCCAGCTTGCGGCAAAGGTATTCCGTCATACAGCTGCCTACGATGCAGCTATTTCTGAGTATATGACAAAACTTGCAGAAGAAGAAAACCCTGAAAGCGTAACGCTGACTTATAACTTAAAACAATCACTTCGATACGGAGAAAACCCTCATCAACGAGCTTCATTTTACCAGAAACCGTTAGGCTCAACATTTTCTGTAGCCTATGCTACTCAGTTACATGGCAAAGAGCTATCTTACAACAATATTAATGATGCAGACGCAGCACTGCTCATCGTCCGTGACTTTGATCAGCCCGCGGCAGTTGCAGTGAAGCATATGAATCCATGCGGGGTGGGAGTCGGTGAAACACTTGCTGAAGCATTCAGAAAGGCTTACGAAGCAGACTCGACATCGATTTTCGGCGGAATCATCGCATTGAATCGTGAAGTAGATGCAGAAACAGCAGCACTGCTAAAAGAAATTTTTTTAGAAATCATCATTGCACCATCATTTACGAAGGATGCATTAGAAGTTTTAACGGCTAAGAAGAATATTCGCCTGCTGACTGTCGATTTTGAAGGAGAACTGAAAAAAGAGAAAAAGACTACTTCGATCCAAGGCGGATTACTGATTCAGGATTTAGATACAGATGGTTTCGATCAGGCAGCACTCTCAATTCCTACTAAACGCGAGCCTTCTGAAAAAGAATGGGCGGCATTGAAATTAGGGTGGAAAGTTGTGAAACACGTGAAGTCTAATGCGATTGTCGTTAGCGGGGAACAGATGACCTATGGGATTGGCGCAGGACAGATGAACCGCGTCGGTGCAGCAAACATCGCGCTCGCGCAAGCAGGTGAGAAGGCAGCTGGTGCTGCACTTGCATCCGATGCATTTTTCCCGATGGATGATACAGTCGAAGCTGCAGCGAAAGCTGGGATTACTGCGATTATTCAGCCAGGCGGATCTGTCCGTGATGAGGATTCGATTAAAAAAGCCGATGAATACGATATCGCAATGGTATTTACAGGCTTCCGACACTTTAAACACTAAGTTCTTTGAGAGGTCTCATTACATATTTCTACTAAACTTAGAGGTGATTCCATGAACGTATTAGTGATTGGCAGAGGCGGTCGCGAGCATGCGCTGGCGAAGAAATGTTCGATGAGTAACCGTGTCGAAACTGTATTTGTTGCACCCGGCAATCCAGGGATGGAAGATGTGGCTGAACTCGTTTCAATTTCAGAAGAAAATCACTGCGATCTCATTGCATTCGCTAAAGAAAATAATGTTTCATTAACAATTGTTGGTCCTGAAACCCCTTTGGTCAATGGCATTGTGGACGAATTCAAAGCAGCAGGACTGTGTATATTCGGCCCTGACAGACAAGCTGCCATTATCGAAGGAAGTAAGACATTTGCAAAAGAACTCATGAAGACGTATCGAATTCCAACAGCTGCCTTTGAAACTTTTACAGATTTTGAATCTGCAATGAACCATTTAAATAAAGTCGGGGTTCCGATTGTGATTAAAGCTGATGGACTTGCAGCTGGAAAAGGTGTTGTCGTTGCCCACACGAAAGGAGAGGCAGTTGAAGCGCTCCTAGAAATGCTTGTACAGGAAAAATTCGGGGAAGCTTCAGCATCTGTGATTATGGAAGAATTCCTAGAAGGGGAAGAGTTCTCATTAATGGCTTTTGTGAATGGCAAGAATGTCTATCCGATGGTGATTGCTCAAGACCATAAACGGGCATTTAACGGAGACACCGGCCCGAATACAGGAGGAATGGGCGCTTATTCTCCAGTTCCGCAAATTTCTCAAAGAGTTATTGCTGACGCCATCGAACTGATCTTGGAGCCTGCTGCGTACGCATTAGTAGCAGAGGATCATTCTTTTACTGGCGTTCTCTATGCAGGTGTCATCGCAACTGTGAAAGGACCGAAAGTAATTGAATTTAATGCGAGGTTCGGTGATCCCGAAACACAAGTCGTATTGCCGCGATTAAAAAATGATTTGGTTGAAACCCTGCTCGCTGTTCTCGGTGCTGAGCCATACGAACTCGAATGGGATGATGCCTCTGTAATTGGAGTTGTCGTCGCAGCTGAAGGGTATCCAGGGGAATATAGTAAAGGAACTCCGCTAGTCGGGTTGAATACGATTAGTTCGGATGTAGATATTGTTCACGCTGGTACTTCGAAGAATGAAAACGGGGACTATGTGACGAATGGCGGCCGAGTCTTGCTGGCAACTGCGAAAGGAAAGGATCTTCTTGCTGCGAAAGCGTTGGTGTATAAAGAGTTAGAGAAGATTCACAAGGATGGGGTATTTTGGAGAAATGATATTGGGCATCAGGCTATTCAATATGATTTTTCTTGAGATTCTATCACAGCATTGTACTATTTAATTAGAGGATTTCATCTCTCTTATATCGAAATGTAAAATTCAGGAGGGATTACTTATGACAAATGAAGACGTAAACAAACTATCGGATATGCTGTTGCAAAGTCTTTATGATTATCATTTTGCTTATAACGGAGAAAGCTACACTCTTCCAAAAGCTATGCTAAGTGCTGACGTCAATAGCAAATTAGCTATTGAATATCTTATTGAAAAGGAATACGCCGTGGATACTGGGGGAGAATCGGATAATCTAGTATTAGCAATAACGGCGAATGGCATGGAATATATTAAAAATAAGCAAATCCATTAATGGGATAACAGCGTATGCCGCTTCGAAAATGATACGAGGTAAAAAATCCTTAACGACCGAATTTAAATATGAATTTTAAAAGCACAGAAATCAAACCTGTGCTTTTTTGCTGTTTAATTATGCTGTCATTGTCGAGATGAAACGTGTACTTATATTTCACGCATCGCATGTTATAACTTAAAAACATTAAAATCAGTTTCAAAAGTCTTGCAATTTCGTAAACTTATAGATTATTGAAATTTCCGTGGTAAGGTAATTTTATATACAGAATTAGAGGCTCTAACGGAGATATGTACGAAGATTGAATACTCATTATTGCAATGGAACTCTTCAGTAAAGAGAACTTGCAATATAGCCTTTTTTGAGGTTTGAAACATGAGTTACTAAATATGTATATAAAAATCATATTAAAGGGGAATATTTTAATGACAAATTACAATGCAGTATCAGCAAAGAATACCGAAAACGCACCAAGCGGTAACGGATTATATTCACAAACTGCAGCTTTCTCTCATTACAATAACCTATCCGCTCAACTGCCGATTGAACCCAAAACTGGTAAATTGGTTGCAGGTGGTATAAGGGAACAAGCTGAACAGTGCTTCAATAATATCAAGGCAATTGTAACCAGCATCGACCATGTCATGAGCGATATTGTTAGAATTACTGTATTCGTGAAGGATATTCAAGACGTTGACGCTGTAGACGAAGTTTATAAAACATTCTTCCCAACTTATGTCCCTTCACGGACTACAGTTGCAGTTGCCGCTTTGCCTATGGATGCTTTGGTACAAGTTGAAGCACTAGTTACACACGGCGAAGGGACAATTCCTAATGTTCCTCAAGCAGGCGATCTTATTAAGCTTACAAATAACACGGCAAATGCTCCAACCTGTGCATTGTCAACACAAACCGTGTCGTTCTCTCATTACAATAATCTTTCAGCTCAATTGCCAATCGACCCGAAAACGGGCAGATTGGTAACAGGCGGTGCAAAAGAGCAAGCTGGACAATGCTTGAAAAATGTCAAGGCGATTTTAGAAAGCATCGACGTTCCACTTGACGATATTGTTAAAATCAATATTTTCCTTAAAAACCTCTCGGATACTGAAGCTGTAAACGAAGTTTATAATACATTTTTCCCAGATTCAGCTATCGCTAGAGCTGTAGCATATGTACCTGCACGTACAACAGTTGAAGCCGCAGCTTTACCTATGGGGGCTTTAGTACAAGTTGAAGCAGTGGTATCACACGGTGATGGCACACCTCCGCAAGCGATTGAAGACAGACATGGAATCGTTATTTGGGCAAACAACACAGAAAATGCACCAAAGAGCTCTTTATCTACTCAAACTGTAGCATTCTCTCATTACAATCACCTTTCAGCTCAATTGCCGTTGGATCCAAAAACGGGTGAATTGGTAGCTGGCGGTATAAAAGAGCAAGCCGAACAGTGCTTGAATAATATTAAAGCAATTGTTGAAAGCATCGACCACGTTTTGGAAGATGTAGTGAAAGTAAATATCTTCGTTAAAAATATTGCAGACCTGGATGCAGTGGACGAAGTTTACAAAACGTTCTTCCCAGGCGGAGTGCCTGCACGCAGAACAGTTGGCGTATCAGCTTTACCGAATGATGCTTTGATCCAAATGGATGCAGTTGCAGGCAACGCAGAAGGAACACCTCCAAAAGCATAACAAGCAATTGTGCGATCGAAGTTTCTTTTCAGTGCAGAATGCGAATGTACCGATCCTATTCACCAAAAACATTGAGATATGAGCCAATAATGGCTGAAATCTCGATGTTTTTTTGTGTTCTTTCTCGACAAGCAACTGGGTTGCTGCGAATCTAACTGATTGAATACTTTTAAAGGATCATTTTGTTACAAAGCTAAAAGGTGATGTTCAGAAATGGTCCCATTCTAGTTTTAAGAGAGTGGATGTTCAGAAATCATTGTGAAGAACTGATTTAGGACACTGTGCAATCTCGTATGATGTACCTTCAAAACGCTGAGATTCATTCATTATGAAACGCATTTCTAGGGGAAGCATTGTTTGCTGACAGTAATTTTTTGTCATTGTTAGTTGGTTAGAATCTCGTTTCACAAGCAAGTTTTGTTAACCTGGGTATTCAATCTTTCATTCAAATAAATTCTGACAATTCAATCGAAGTTTGGTATAATATAGTAGATATTCAATTCGATCTCTTACTGATCGATATTTATGTTGATGAAAAAATTAATAGCAAAATCGACATTAAAGTAAAAATGATGCGAATGGATTAAGTGACAGCTAAACGAATAACGATTGTGCCTGTAACGGAACGGGCAATTGATAACCCTGTAAAGTTTTACATCACTGGAGGAGCGTGAGCACTTGAAAAAATTGTTAGCTGGTTTAGTTATTATTATTGCGATGTTTGTTTCATACTCCTATCAGTTGCCAATTATGAGTACTGGGGAAGCGATAAATCGTGCTGAAAAGCATTTGCAAAACCCGCCAAAAGAATGGGGAAATTCATTTGCAGACTATGATTGGAGTGACACTCCATTAGAAAACATTGATGTATCGCTAACTCAAAAGAGGAATTTTTGGAGTAACTTAACGAATAAAATGAAATGGGAAATCACGATAAGAAATGAGGGCACAGAGCAAACAGTTGTTATGGATGCATATACGGGCAAACTTATTGAAATATACGGCTTGCTGAATTAATGATTTCAGTTTTACTCTTCCCTTTTCAGGAATCGGGTAAGATTTTATGAATACACCAATAGCTGCTAAAGATACGGGGGCTGTTTCATGCAATCCATAATTGAATTGATTGGTAATATTAGTATAATGATCCTTTCTTTTTTAAAGGAGATTACAGAAGAGGAAATTGATAAGAATCTTTCTTTTTTAATGAAAGAAAATTGGTTTCAGACATATTTGGAAGACGACAAATATAACGATTTGATTTTTAATAATAGCAAAGTGCGTCATGTAATCGGAACTCTTATTTCTGAAAAGCTAGTCTTCTATTTTTATTTAGAACAATCATCTCGGAAGGTTTTAAGGTGAGAATCATTAGAATCCTTTTTTTCTATTTTATAGTTTTGAATGTAATTTGGGCTTTTATAAAAGGTCTAAAAAGTTTTTCTCCTTATATGTTGTTACTTGTAAGGCTTATGACATTAGTCGGTGCTTTATATGAATTGAAGCTGCAGCGAGAGAAACATGCTTTTATTTCATTTATTGCATCAGTACTCGTACTTTCAGCTTCAACTTACATATTCCTCACCTAACGAATGCAATTCTCTTAGAAGAACTATTATCTATTTCAAAGGAGAAACGTATGAAAAGCAAAATCATAGTACTGTCCCTCATGTGTTTAATGGGGTTATTTCTTTTATTACGGTTTTCTATTTACGATCCGGTTCTTGAAAGCACCACTGAAAACATTGAAATAATTAACAAAGATAAAAATACTAGTGAACGATGGATCGTACTTTCCAACGACAAGAAAGTTTATATAGAAGATCTTAGTATATGGGCTTTACTGGAAGTCAATCAAAATTACACGATAAGTTATAAGTTGAAGAAAAAATCAAAGAGGTATAATTTAATAATAATCGTTCCTGATGAGTACGAGGGGCAATTTTAGAGTACAATTTTTGAACGGGAGTTTGTCAATACGAGCATCATCGCAAAAAACGATCGTGTTTGTTAACATTCACGTTTCTTTTTTAATTTTTTTGGAAGAGTGAGGGGTAAGCATGAACATTTCATATAAATTGATGTCTTCATTAAGCTTTGAAGACGCGCATGTCTTATTTAATCGAGGATTTGAAGGCTATTTAGTGCCGATGCATTTATCGTTTGATACATTCGTTAGTCGTTTTGGGAATGCTGGATTATCACCGGCATTATCCATCGTTGCATATGATGGATCAGAACCGATCGGCTTTGTGCTCCAAGGGGTTAGAGAAGTGAATGATCAAATGATTTCATGGAATGGCGGAACAGGGATTATTCCTGAATACAGGGGGAAAAAATTGGGCGCTTCCATGATGGCGGAAGCTGAAAAACTAATAAAGAAACAAAAAGTAACTGTCGCAACTTTAGAATCTTTGTCTGAAAATTTAGCAGCTATATCTTTATATGAACGCAGCGGTTACATAGTAGAAGACGATTTACTCTTTTTACGTGCAGATACGATTTTAAATAGTTCGTTACCAGACCTTGGGGGTTATGAAATTTCCAGAATTCCTGCTGAACAATCCATTGGATCCGATCTATTTCCACAGATTGTTCCCTGGCAAACGGATGCTCAATACACGTCAAAAATAGGCGGAGAAGCTGTGATGATTTCAAAAAATGGCGTAGTACAGGGAGCTTGTATAATCCGAAAACAATGTGTATTTGGCATTAACGCGGAAAGCATTACTTTATATCAGGTGAAAGAAAACGGGAATGAAGATGCTCTCAACAAACTCCTTGCGTATGCGTTAGAATATGACCAATCTATCAACCGCACAACTTATAATTTCTTAAAAGGGGATGGCCGAGTAGTTTCATCTTTATTGGAAAGTGGATTTGAGAAAACTTCATTGTCTCAAGTTTTCATGACAAAACATTTCTGAGACTTCCACTTGAATTCTAAAAA
This sequence comes from Sporosarcina jeotgali, assembly GCF_033304595.1. Taxonomy (NCBI): domain Bacteria; kingdom Bacillati; phylum Bacillota; class Bacilli; order Caryophanales; family Caryophanaceae; genus Sporosarcina; species Sporosarcina jeotgali. The sequence continues at coordinate 1,553,169 of NZ_CP116341.1, read as the reverse complement.
CTATATAGGTTATTACTGCAGAAAGTCCTTCCGGATACTAAAATCCAAAAAGGACTTTTTTTATTTTAAAATCTTGATGTACGTCAAGGAATCGATTATTTATGTTAAGTAAAATGAAGATAGGGGGTAATTCTATGAAATATACGTTATTGCTCACACTCTTATTGTTTCTAACTGCTTGCAGTAAAGAAGCTGGTATTCCAACGCTTATCGATCCAACACCCGATCAGCAGCTATCTGATACCCAGGCTGGCCTGACACTTTCTATTTTGCAAGATCATTATGCTGACACCGCGCCTGAATTTAAAACTACACTGAAGAACCAAAGTGAGATTAGCTTTGAGTATGGCGAGTATTATCACATAGAGGTGTGGAAAGAAAACCAGTGGTATATAATGACCCACTCTGACAGTGTTTTTCTTGAAAATCCTAAATTTACGAACCTAGGAAAATTGCTGCCGGCGGGAGACACTGTGGAACAAACTTTTAAAACAGAAATCCTCGGAGTCCGTTTGGTTCCTGGCGAATATCGGCTCGTTAAGATATTTCAAAAACCGCAAGCACCTTATTATGAAGTCACCTTAGCCGTTCCCTTCACTATAGAAACTGGAGATCTTTAATGAATGAATAGGTCTTCGTATGTTTTATATTTCTTATATAAACGTATGTATCCATATCTATATCAAGCAGTTTTAAACATACATGTATGGCTTGGAATTGCTTGTGCAGGCGGGATTTTGATTTCATGAACGCTTAAGATCTTGATAAATGGAAACTATCTATTGAGAAAACAGATGTATAGACATACAGAGTTCACGCAATACTTAAAGTTGTAATTACTATGCGCTGTCATGGTCATCTATTCTCACTTTCGCGGCTCTGCCAGTTGCGTGAATACTGCGTTACAAACTAAGAAAGAATGGAACCAGGCCGGAAGAAATGAGTGCAATGAAATGGGCTGCCTATCATCACTGGACGTTTGGAATTCTGTATGTGACTGCACTAGGATCTGTTTTTGATTGATAAAACAATGAATTTGATCAAACAAAAACGCTATATCAATTTGCCAGTGTATTTGATGAAGAAATACCCGACTTTAATGATATAGCGTTATTCAATACGTCCCAGGCAGGAATCGAACCTGCGACCCACAGCTTAGGAGGCTGTTGCTCTATCCCCTGAGCTACTGAGACATTTGGGATTTAACTATATTAGTATACGGCAAAATTTCCATATCGGCAACCATTCCATGTTTATCAATCATTCCTATCAAATTATTTCAATAGTTTAGCATTAAAGCGTATACTGAGATTATGAAGGTACTACATACTTTTAGGAGGAGATTTTTTTGAAACGATTAGAAAACAAGGTAGCAGTTGTCACAGGTGCAGGTTCCGGGCTAGGACGCGAGATTGCAGAACTGTATGCACGTGAAGGAGCAAAAGTGGTCATCGCAGATATGAATATGGAAGGTGCGGAAGAAACCGTTCAAACGATTAAAGCTGCAGGCGGGGAAGCACTTGCAGTAAAGACAAATGTTACTGCTGAAGAAGACGTACAGCGCATGATCGATACAGCTGTTGAAACGTTCGGCACACTTGACATTCTAGTGAATAACGCCGGAATTATGGACAACATGTATTCAGCTGGAACGATCACTGATGATGTGTGGGACAAAGTATTGGCGATTAATACAACAGGAGTCATGCGAGCAACACGTAAGGCGCTATCCATTTTTGAAGAAAAACAAGGCGGCGTAATTGTCAATATGGCTTCCATTTCTGCACTTACAGGCGGGCGCGGCGGACTTGCATACACAGCTTCTAAACACGCAGTTGCCGGGATGACGAAAAACGTAGCATCTCATTACGCTCATTTGAATATCCGCTGTAACGCGATTGCACCAGCAACCGTTCCGACGAATATCACAAACAACTTAGTGCAGCCAGACAAGCATGGCATGGAACAAGCGATGAAAGGTGTTAGCCAATTAAGCCGTCCAGGTACGAAAGAAGAAATCGCGAACATCGCTCTATTCTTAGCATCAGACGAATCTTCTTACGTAAACGGTGTGATTATGCAGGCAGACAACGGCTGGTCTTCCTACTAAGATCTATCTAGTTACAACAAACGACTTCCTATTAAGGGTGGTCGTTTTTTGTTTTAATTAACCTAAAAGGTAATATTCTAAAACTCGAAAAGTTCAACATATATTGTTGTGTATATACGTTGAATTTTTGAATCCTCAACGTTTACAAACAAAAAATAAAGGCGTATACTTAAATAGTTAGATAGGCTAACTAATCATTTAAAACTTGAAGTGAGGCGAGACAATGCATATTGAACATCAGTTCTTCAGGAGCTATGTCAAACTGTATCGACCTGTGGTGAATCAGCTAAATAAGCTGTTGCTGCATTACGATTTGTATAACGCGCAATGGACAATCCTGAGCTTGTTGTCACGAAAAGGTGAGATGACTTCCGCAGAAATTGCTGAAGAACAGATGATGGAAAAACCATCTGTTACAAAAGTAGTGAAACGACTCCATGAAATGGGGTATCTTGATGTAACTCAAGGGCAAGATAAGCGTGAGAAGTTATTGAGTTTGTCAAGTGAAGGTCAGCAGATCACGAAAAAAATTCAAGAAAAACTGCTTCCGGTTTATGAACAAATTTTAGCTGGTATTCCTGAGCAAGAGATACACGCTGCAAAACAGGTGCTAGATCACGCATATCAAAATTTAACGAACTAATGGAGAGGGTCTTTATATGGAAAAGAAACAAAACTTATGGACAAAGGACTTTATCTTTATTTCAATCATTAACTTTTTCTTAATGCTCGTCATGTATATGTTAATGGTAACCATTGCTCCATTTGCAGTTGAAGAGTACGGAGCCTCTGCAAGTATGGCAGGGCTGGTTTCAGGTATATTCATTATTGGTACGTTATTAGCTCGTCTGGCTACGGGCCGTGTTATTGAAAGTATCGGCAGCAGAAGGATCTTGTTCTTTGGTCTGATTCTATCTGTTGTAGGGGTTGCATTATATTTCATCGCACACTCACTGCCCGTTCTTTTAATCGTCCGCTTTATACACGGACTTGGACTCGGAATTGCCTCAACCGCAACGGGGACTGTCATTGCGCAAATTATTCCGCCATCCAGACGAGGTGAGGGAATCGGGTATTTCAGTTTGAGTACCGTTCTTGCAACTGCAATCGGCCCGTTCTTCGGGATTTACTTAAGTCAGCACACAGATTTCACATGGATTTTCATATTCAGTTTAGTACTTGGTATTATTGGCTTGGCAATGTTCTTCTTTGTCGATAAACGTCCGGAAGAAGCACCGCAGGAAGTTGTCGAAACAAAAGAAGCACCTAAAGGGCTAGCGAATTACATCGAAAAATCTGCATTGCCGATTGCGGTAATCACATTACTTGCAGGTATCGGATATTCAGGAGTTTTGTCGTTTCTGTCATTTTATGCAAAAGAAGCAAATCTTGTCGGTGCGGCCAGCTTCTTCTTCTTGATTTACGCACTTGCCATTTTAGTTTCCCGTCCGTTTTCAGGGAAGCTGCTTGACCGCAAAGGGGGAACGTTCGTTGTCGTACCATCCTTAGTTTTGTTTGCAGGCGGTTTATTACTATTGAGTCAATCACATACTGGTCTTATCCTGCTTGTTGCAGGTGCCATTATTGGACTCGGTTTCGGGAACTTCCAATCGTGTGCCCAGGCCATTGCACTCATCGGTGTACCAATTAAACGAATCGGAATCGCAACGTCTACGTTTTACATCTTCTTAGACTTCGGTTTTGGATTAGGTCCATACTTCTTAGGTAACATAGCAACTGCTTATGGGTATCGAGATTTATATATGATCCTCGCAGGTTTGGTTGTAGTAGCGCTTATTCTTTACTTGTTAATTGGACGTAAAAAGCGTCCGGTTATTCAATAAATAAAAAAACGGTTCTCCAGCAGACGGAGAGCCGTTTTTTTAAGAAAGAACCCGTTCAAATCCAAGAAAACGAGTACCTTGAAAACTTAACTTGCCAATGTCTCCCTCAGCTAACATTCCGTACTGTTTACCGCTCATTTTAAACTCCTGCCGGTCACCGCTTTCATATTCAAACGTCACATAGTAGGAGGTGGTTGCACCTGTATCACCAGTTCCGCCAGACGTTTTGGTGCGTTTCGTTTTCACATGAGCAGCAACGGTGATCTGAGGGGAGTTGTTGTTTTTACCCCATTCTGCTGTTCCTTTAATTATTGTGAACAGAATAACTCCCACGACAATACAAAAGATAACTGCGAAAAAGGGCGGGACTCCACCAAAGGAAGAATCATCAAAAGGATCCATACTCAAACCGCCTTCCTGTTTCTTTAGTATATACGAGTTCCCATGCAAACGGTTTCAAAAAAAGAATCTATTTTTTAATAGATATTGCTTTGCATTCTTAAAATTATATGATATTCTATTAATACTTTAACGGACTAAAGCAGTGAAGCGGAGGAAACTGATATGAAGATGAAAAAGTTGAAACTTGCGTTAGCAAGTATTGGTGTCATTGCACTTTTAGCGGGATGCGGTAATTCTAAAGAAGCTGCAAATGGTGAAAAGGAGTTAGTTATCGGGGTTGATGATAAATTCGCTCCTATGGGATTCCGAGATGAAGCCAATGAGCTTACTGGGTTTGACATCGACTATGCAAAAGCTGCTGCAAAGCACATGGGTATGAAAGCGAAATTCCAGCCAATCGATTGGAAAGCGAAAGAAACAGAATTGGCAAGCGGACGAATCGATCTTATCTGGAACGGGTATACGATTACAGACGATCGTAAAAAGAAAGTTCTATTTACAAAACCCTATTTAAGTAACGCACAAGTAGTTGCTGTTCTAAAAGATTCGAACATTAAGGACTTAGCAGATCTTGAAGGTAAAACAGTGGGACTTCAAGCGTTGTCTTCAGCAGCTGATGCGCTGGAAGCCAATCCAATTGCTGATAAAGTGAAGAACAAAACCGAATTTGCAGATAATGTATTGGCACTTTCTGATTTAAAAAGCAAGCGAGTGGAAGCAGTCATTATCGATGAAGTCGTAATCGACTATTACATGTCTAAAGAAGACGGTACGTTTAAAGTACTTGACGAAACACTCGCTCCAGAAGAATATGGTGTCGGTGTGAAAAAAGGGAACGACGATTTATTGAAAAAACTGCAAGATGCGCTGGATACAATGAACGAAGATGGAACAGCAGCACAAATTTCCGAAACATGGTTTGGAGAAAACAAAGTTTTAAAGTAAGTCACGGTTTCTAGTTAGGTTGGAGGGGTCTTCATGTCACCAGATTATTTAGTATCGATTTTAAAACCAATGCTTGAAGGGGCGCGTGCAACGATTCTGTTGTTTGTGATTGCAATTGTTGCTTCAATTCCGCTGGGGTTCTTGCTGACACTTGCGGTTAACAGCAAGTTCAAACCGCTGTCGTGGCTGGCGAACACATATATTTATCTCATGCGCGGAACGCCGCTCTTGCTGCAATTGCTGTTCTTCGTATTCGGATTGCCGCTCATCCCGGTTATCGGGGAATACCTCGTCATGGATCGCTTCGCAGCGGCTGCACTGGCTTTCGTCCTGAATTATGCTGCGTATTTCGCAGAAATTTTCCGCGGCGGGTTACTTTCTATTGATAAGGGTCAATATGAAGCTGCTCAAGTCCTTGGACTGAACAAATGGCAGACAACAACTCGAATAGTCATTCCTCAAATGATTCGAATTGCGCTTCCAGCTCTTGCAAACGAATCGGTGACACTCGTGAAAGATACGGCACTATTGTATGCAGTGGCTGTACCAGAATTGCTGCACTTTGCGCAGACTGCAGTTAACCGGGACTTTACAATCGTTCCATTCGTAATGGCGGGTATTATCTATCTGCTGATTACCGCAGTATTGACACTCGTGTTCAAGTGGCTGGAACGACGATTCCATTATGTATGAGGAAGGTGAATAACAATGGCATTGATTGACGTAGTCGATATGAAAAAATCATTTGGGAATATTGAAGTCTTGAAACAGATAACATTCCAGGTTGAGAAAAACGAAGTAGTAGCTGTCATCGGGCCCTCGGGTTCCGGTAAAAGTACAATGCTTAGAAGTCTCGCTCATCTAGAAGAAATTGAAGGCGGAACAATCCGAATAGACGGGGAACCGCTTGTACATGACGGTGTCTATGCGAGCACTGCCGATATCCGTAAGATTGGCAGGCGTATTGGAATGGTGTTTCAGCACTTCAACCTGTTCCCGCACTTAACAGTGAAACAGAACTTGGCGCTCGCTCCGAAACTGGTTAAGGGTGAACCCATAGAAAAACTCACTGGAAGAATTACAGAACTTCTGGCTAAAGTCGGCCTTGCGGATAAAGTCGATGCGTATCCGGCGAATTTGTCTGGCGGACAAAAGCAACGCGTTGCGATTGCTCGTGCACTAATGATGGAACCAGAAATTCTTTTGTTCGATGAACCAACATCCGCACTCGATCCAGAATTGACCGGGGAAGTGCTCGAAGTTATGAAAAAGCTGGCAGAAGAGAATATGACGATGATTGTTGTTACTCACGAAATGTCGTTTGCGAAAGATGTTGCAACAAAAGCGTTATTCATGGCGGATGGTCAGATTATCGAAGAAGGTGTACCAGCAGAGATGTTAACAATTCCGACACATGATCGGACAAAAGCGTTCTTAGCGCGCACTTTGAGCTGATGTGAAGTGGCTCGGCCTTTCCTCGTATGATAAACTGGAAAGGTACGACAATTTACTAGCAATGGAGTGGTAACGTTGAAAAACGCGTCTTCTACAATTGAAACGCCTATAAAAAAACGCAATTACAAGCCGTTCATCATCATTGTATCGGTCATACTAATCGGTGCAATCGGGATCCTTTCAGGAATTCCCGGTGCTAAAAACTTTGATGCATTTGATATTACAATTCTTCCAATGCTCAATGCCATCTTCAACACATTTACCTTTCTATTTTTAGTAGGCGCATTGATTGCCATTAAAAAACGCAATATCAAGGTACATAAAGGATTCATATACGCTGCATTCGTGACAACGTTCTTCTTCTTGATCACCTATGTCATGTATCACTTCTTAGCGGAATCAACACCATTCGGCGGCAGCGGATTCATGAAAGGATTCTACTTCTTCATTCTTATTACGCACATTATTCTAGCAGCAGCAATTGTACCGCTGGCATTAACTAGCGTAGCCCGTGCATGGAACGGAGAAATCGAACGCCACCGTAAAATTGTCCGCTTCACCATGCCGATCTGGCTCTACGTCAGTTTCACCGGCGTTTTAGTCTATCTCCTCATTTCTCCTTATTACTAAGTTATCGTTTAAAGGAATAGACCATCATCAGCAACACCATCTGCTATCTATAGTCGAAAAAGCACGGACACCCCGTTAATAATGGGTATCCGTGCTTTTTCATCTTACAACTCCTGATAGGGCTTCATAAACCGTCCGCTATCCTTCACTTCCGCGTGATACAACGCCTTCAACGCGAAAGCCCGCTCCAGCTCATGCTCTTTCATAATCTGAGTCAACCGTGTAGATAGTTCAGGCTCCTTTTTCACAAGCTGCGCCATCTTCTGCTGGTTATATTGCATATTCCATTCCGCCTCCGTTCTTTCCATGCCATTGCTATAGTATATCACGCATCCGTCTGTTTTTCGATATCCATACAAAAACCCCTTAACCGAATTAACGGAAAAGGGGACTACTGTTTCTGGTTTATAAAATCGTACGATTGTACTCGTCTAAATCATGATCAGCTCTGCGCGGATAATCTCCATCCACAAGTACTAAAATTTTACCTTCATCGAAATGTGTGTTGTACTGGCGTGCTTCTTCTTCAGGAATTCCCATGCCGATAAGTGCGCCAGCTAAACCGCCGACTCCTGCACCTGCAGCTGCTCCGGTAATTCCTGCAACAATCGGTCCTGCAGCAATAATCGGTCCAATTCCTGGAATAGCAAGAGCTCCAATGCCCGCAAGAACACCGCCCAGACCTCCTAATACACCGCCCGTTGCTGCACCTGTAGCTGCGCCATCTGTAGCGTGCGTTCCAGTTTCTTCAACCACTGTATCGACTTGTTCGCGTTCTTTACTAATCACTGAAATTTCATCTGAAGAATAGCCTTGTCGCTTTAAATCCTCAATTGCTAAAATCGCATCATTTTCACTGTTATAGTAACCTACTACTTGTCGTTTTACCATGTTGAACCGCCTCCTGGAATTTTTACTGATAGAATTCGTTGCTAGTTTGAGAATACCCGTGCCGTACTTTCTGAAACCTTTTCAATCACCACATTTCATAATTTGAACGTTCTATCTAGATGAAGAAGTTTTAAAAATTATTTTTTATTGAATAACAGGTTTTAGTTCTGACGAGTAGGGAATAAAACTAAGAAAGATTTTTTAGGGGGAACTTACATATGGATCAGACAGATGCGCATCAGAAGCGCAGGAAGTTAACGAAAACGCTTAAACCATCATGGGTCTTCGCAATTGCGCTGGGATCTTCAGTTGGGTGGGGAGCCTTTATCCTTCCAGGTGATTGGATAGGAGAATCAGGTCCACTTGGCGCTATGATTGGTTTGCTAATCGGAGCGCTCGTGATGATGGTCATCGCATCAAGCTACGGAGTAATGATTAAGAAATTCCCAGTTTCCGGGGGAGGATTTACATATGCCTTTATAGGGGCAGGAAAAGTTTGGGCATTTATATGCGGGTGGTTTTTATCACTTGGATACATATCGATTGTTGCATTGAACGCCTCTGCATTTTCATTGCTTCTCAAGTTTTTAGCACCCGGTTTCATGAAGCAATTTTATTTATATAGTGTTGCTGGCTGGGATGTCTATTTGCCAGAAGTTATTATATCTTCAGTAATCATCTTGTTGTTCGCTTTCATTAATTCAACAGGTACTAACATTTCAGGCCGTATTCAGTTTTACTTCAGCATTCTATTAGTTGCTGGTGTTGTACTGCTTGGAGCATTTACATTTGGTATAACAGAAGCACCATTTGAAAATATGAAACCGCTTTTCAGCGGCAGCCAATCTATTCTGACATCAATTCTGGTCATATTGGCAATCGCTCCTTGGGCATATGTCGGATTTGACAATGTTCCTCAAGCAGCAGAAGAGTTTAATTTCTCACCGCGGAAAGCGACAATGCTCATTGTAGCCTCATTATTTGCATCATTCCTTATCTATGCGGTAATGATTGGTCTTACGGCGTGGACATTCCCTGCAGGTTCTTCTGTAGGGGATGGCAGTCTTTGGCTGACAGGTGAAGTCGTGAATTCTGCACTCGGTTATGGCGGTCTAATCGTAATGGCTGTTGCAATTATGATGGGGATTTTCACAGGATTAAACGGCTTCTATATGTCTTCAAGCCGCTTGCTCTTTTCCATGGCGCGCGCACGTGCACTGCCTGATATGTTCCGAACGATTTCGAAGAAAAATCAGACGCCTGTCTGGGGGATTTGGTTTGTAACGCTCATTACTCTTCCTACTCCTTGGTTCGGACGCCAAGCACTATCTTGGATTGTCGATATGTCTTCTACAGGAGTATCAGTCGCATACATGTTTACATGTATCGCTGCGTATAAAGTACTCGCTTGGGGTGCTGAAGAAGCCAATCGTGAAATTGCTCCCATTAAAAAAGGACTGGCGTTATTCGGAATAGTGGCTAGTATCGCGTTCTTACTATTATTGCTCATACCATTTTCTCCGGCTTCCCTGACAACACCATCTTATATTCTGTTAGTCAGCTGGGCAGTACTTGGAGGTATTTTCTATAGTGTCATCCAGAAGCGCTATAATAGTCTAACCCAGGAAGAAACAGAGTATTATATGCTTGGGAAGACAATAGAGTCTGAAGTTGATACTACTGTAGAAGTGAAAACGGAGCGGCCTAAGCCGAAAAGTACAGATACAACGGGAACAGGTCTTCCTACGTAATTCGACATATAATTTTAAGATGACAGCATGTCCCTCGTAGTACGATGGGGCATGTTGTTATTTTCAGTCAATTATAGGCATTTCGTAGGTTAATACTTGCCATTACTAGGAGTAATCGATTACAATTAATAATAAATTAGGTGTTTTCCAATTGTTTAATAGGACGGAGGGTTTGATATGGCTTGCAGAACCGCGTGTATAGTTACGGAATTACAAATAGAAGTTAGGGTTGATGACCCAACAAAACATACGATGCTAACAGAGCATATGGAACGACTCAAGGTTCTGTCAGCTTTTGATAAAAATAATGAAGGCAGCTCAGTATTCACTGTGACAGAAGCCGGACTCAGAGACTTAACGGACTTTGCTCAAGATTATTTGGATGTCACACAAATGTTCTTTAGAATCGCAGGGGAGACAGAATGGAGAACCTTTGCACAAGTGGATGAAGTTTTTGCATCCCAATGGATTGATGATCTCATTCAGCAAGAACGTGTTATTTCGTATTATCAGCCCATTGTCGATGCGGACCGTGCTGTTTACGGGTATGAGTTACTGGCTCGTTTTCACTCGCCAAAAGGTCGAATGATCTATCCCGATGAAGCTTTTGCGGCAGCAAGAGCGCGTGGAAGACTTTATGCGCTTGATCGGTTATGCAGAATTACCGCAGTTCGGCATGCAGCGCCTCTTATCAATCAAAAAGCATTTATTAACTTTGTACCTACTTCTATCTATTCGCCTGAGTTTTGTTTGCAGTCAACGGTTGCAGTCGCGAATCAGTTTAATATAGATCCTTATCAACTCGTATTTGAAGTAGTTGAGACAGACAAAGTAGATGATGTTGAACATCTGAAGACGATATTAAGATATTATCGTGAAAAAGGATTCCATTATGCACTCGATGATGTAGGCGAAGGGTATAGTACAGTGGAATTGTTATCTGATTTACAACCTCATTATATGAAGCTAGATCGGTCATTTGTAGATGGAGTTGCTTTGGATAGTAAAAAACAAGAGAATGCAGAAATGTTTTTGATGAAAGCTAAAGAGAGCGGATCTGTGCCGCTTGCAGAAGGAATCGAACGGGAAGAAGATTTTAAATGGTTAAAAGAAAAAGGGTACCAGCTGTTTCAAGGTTACTTTTTTGGAAAACCTGCTCCATCCCCATTATAATAGAGGGAATTCAAGGACCGCCAAAATGTGCGGTCCTTTTTTAGGAGGGATTTCTTGAAAACAATTGTCTGGTTTAGAAATGATTTACGCGTTCATGATCATCCTGCTTTGAAAAATGCATCTGAATGTGGTGAAGTTCTTCCTGTCGTCATACTCCCTGACCGGGCGTTTCCAACAGCCTCTGATTGGTGGGTGTATAAATCTCTAACGCATCTTCAGCTAAAGCTAGTCGAGTTAGGAAGTGAATTGACAATTTTAAAAGGTAATCCCTCAAGCACACTATCCTTGCTAGCGGAAGAAACACAAGCAGACGCTATATTTTTCAATGGGCAAGTGGATCCTGTTTCTCGAAAAGAAGAGATGGTGCTGCTTGAACTCGAATCTTTATCCAAAGTGGATATTCAACGTTTTGATCCGAATATGCTGCTGGATCCTTCCCATTTAAAAACAGGAGCTGGTCAGCCGTATAAAGTTTTCGGTGCATTTTGGAAATCTTTGCAACAGCAGAAAATTCCTTGGCCGACCGCTGCTCCAGCTTCTTTGACGAACTGGGCGCACGAGATTACAGGTTCCATTCCTTTAAAAGAATCCGGTTTACGCTCCCCATTTAACTGGGATGCAACACTTGAACAAGCATGGGAACCAGGTGAAACTGCTTCTTTTGAGCAATGGGCAACTTTTCGCGACAAAAGGCTTCAGTTTTACGATTTCAAACGTGATTTCCCTTCGTTGAACGGTACATCCAGACTGTCTGGATATTTGGCGTCGGGAAATATGGGTATTCGAGCTCTTTGGCATGCAGTGAAGCGTGCACAAGAAGATGGAATTGCGCCTCAACCTGAAGCGTTCCTCAGACAGCTTGCATGGCGAGAATTTTCATATTACCAGCTTTTTCATTTTCCTGACATTACCGAGCGGCCGCTGCGATCAGAATTTCTCAATTTCCCCTGGCTTAATGATTCATCAGAATTTGAGTCTTGGAAAGCCGGTAAGACCGGGTATCCGCTCGTAGATGCGGGAATGCGTGAATTATGGGAGACCGGCACCATTCACAACCGCGTAAGAATGGTTGTTGCTTCTTTTCTTATTAAACATTTACTGGTCGATTGGCGAATGGGTGCGGAGTGGTTCCGTGAAACACTCATTGATTATGATGTTGCGAATAATACATTAGGCTGGCAGTGGGTTGCAGGCTCTGGTTTTGATGCAGCTCCGTATTTTAGAATATTTAATCCAACAACTCAAAGTAAGAAATTCGATAAAAGCGGAGAATATATTAGAAGATGGATTCCCGAATTAGCCAAACTACCAGATGTCCATCTTCACGAGCCGCAAACAGCATCTGAAGATGTATTAATGACAGCAGGTGTAGTTCTCGGGGAGACATATCCTCTTCCAATTGTCGACCATTCTGCCGCCCGAGCGCGTGCGCTTGATGCGTATGCGCTCATAAAAGGCAAGAAAGAGGAGTTAAGATGAAGAAATTTCTGCGTGCAACGATCTACGGACTAATTGGAGGGTTGATTCTAACCTTCCTGTTTAAATGGATTGAATCTTCTACAGGTGAGAAGGTCTATACATTCTTACTCAACGTAGATTACATACCTGTAGTAGGGAACATTGCATTTCCAGAGTGGCTGGAAGTGTTCTTTCATCTCGTTGTCTCAGTTTTAGTGGCAATTGGATTTTATGTGATGTACCTATTGCGCCCCTTATGGAAAAAACATGCTCTTACGATTTGTACTGTAGGCAGCATAATTATAGGAATTGCTCTATTTCCGACTACAGCGCTATCCGACCGGACTCCAGCGCTAACGGACGGTATTTCACTGCTTTACTGGCTCATCGGTCACGCAATTTTCGGAGCAGTGTTAGGTATCCTTTTCAAATTTGAAAGGCAGACTATTTTATAGAAAAAGCACTTCAGCTGTCAGTTAGACAGGCCTGAAGTGCTTTTTTTGAATTAATGGAAAATCCCAGCTTCTTTCGATTTTTTCAAGAGTTTGTTCGTTCCTTTATTGATGCGTTCTTTGAGAAATGCCCCGAACAGGATAAAGGCGATTGAACAGCAAGCCAGGAACGACAAGTCTTTTGCTACGCGTTCCCAAACGATGCCGCCAACTGCTTCACGCATGACATCGATCGCATACGTGAATGGAAGAAACGGATTGATGATACCGAAAAAGTCCGGCAGTAAGACAACTGGATACGTTCCTCCTGATCCTGCTATTTGCAAGACGAGCATGACAATTGCCATCGCTTTACCAACATCTCCAAAGACTGAAACGAGCGTGTAAACAATTGACATGAAGACGACGCTAATAATCACTCCAAAGACCACAAACCAGATAGGTTCACGTATGTGAACATCAAGCAGTAACAAATCACCTGAAACGACAATGAGCATTTGCAGTAAGCCAATTAATCCAAATGTCAGAAGCCGTCCAAAATAGACTTGTCGTGTTGTGAACTCCTCTCCATGCACATCTGTCGACAACAATGAGATGAGGAGGAGACAGCCTACCCATAGGGAAAGGACAGTGTAGAATGGAGTCATCCCGGTTCCGTAGTTTTCAATCGAATACAGCCGGTTTTCTTTTAACTGAATCGGTTCTTCAAAGAAGCTTTTTTCAGCGTTTGGATCATTTTGCAGCAATTGAATAATTTCATTTATATTTGTTTCACCTTGAATGCTGCGAATTTTGTCCGCCAGCTGATTCACTTTTTCAGAGACGTAAGGATACTCTGCCACAGCTTTTTGAATCGTTTCCTTTCCCTCTGCTAAATCCTTATCCGAGTTACCTAGAATTGTTTGCACTTTCGGAAGAGTGGACTGGATTTCCGTTAAAAGTCCTTTGGCTTGTCCGAGAGTTCCTTTGGCCGTTGAGATTTCTTTCTTTACAGTAGGTTCAATAGTATTTACATATTCTTTCATAAATGCATCCAGTTCAACAGATGTATTTCCTGCGATTTTTTGTAAGTCATCGACTGCCTGGTCCAATTCTTCAGCTTTTCCTGTAACCACGGTATTTACTGATCGAGCATTCGTTTGCGCTTCTTGCAGCAACTTTTTCAGATTGTCCGTTTTTGTAATCGCCTCATTCAATTTCCCCGACAAGTTAGACGATGGAAGGGAAGGGGTTGGCTGCAGTTCGCTGTCCGGTTCTTCATCAGTACCAAGTGAAGGTTTTTCATTCGGTTTCGGCAGCTGCTGAACCAATTCTTGCAGGCGAATAAGATCTTGCTTGACGCCATCCACCCGTTCAATACTCGCTGTCATTCGGTCGTCCAGCGTCTTTTTAGCGTTGTCGAGTTCCGTGAAATCTAACTGAATTCCTTGAAGTTGCTTTAAAAAATCATTCGCCTGATTCGAAATATCTGTGACTTTTTTCAAATCGGCTTTAATCTTCGGCGACATTTCATCTAACTTTTGTTCGGCTTCGTTTAAGTAACCAACCGTTCGATTGATTTGGCCGAGACCGTTATCAGTGACTTGTTTCGCTTCAGGCAGTTTCCCTTGAGCTTCCTGGATAATCGACTGAGCGTCTGTTGCATCACCAAGTCCGCGATTCAGCAGATTGTAGATTTCAGGTAAGCTTTTTTCTGCTTCAAATATATAATTTTCGAATCTTTGTACGTCTGGCAAATCAGCTTGCAATTCGAGTCCTAACGAATTGAGTAAATCAAAAATCACGCCGTTCACTGTAGATACGAACTGACTGCTCACTTTTTCGACAATGACTGTCGCACCTTTTTCAGTAATTTTAGGTGCAATCGAGTTAAGTTTCTCATTCACAAAGTAATCGATCTCCGCTTTCTTAGGATTCCCGGAAACGACAGAAGCAAGCTGCTCCGATAAATTTTCCGGCAACACCATTACGGCGTAATAATCTCCATACTCAACGCCGTCCATTGCTTCTTTCTTAGAAACAAAATGCCATTCCATTGATGGATTCTTCTTTAGCGTGGATACGATTTCTGCACCCGTATCGATATGTTTATCCTGCACATCCGCTCCTTTGTCTTCATTGACGACAGCAACTGGTAATTTATCAGTCCTGCCGTACGGGTCCGAAGATGCATAAATGTTGAGCCATGCATACAAAGAAGGCAAGAAAATTAAGCCGCCAATTAACACAGCAGCGACCCAGTTTGTAGAGATGTTGCGCACATCCCGTTTAAAAATTGAAAAGATATTGCGCATTCGTCTGCCTCCATTCATTTAACGATTTGCGTCTATCCTGTCTGATTTTAAGAAGCAAGGTGTTGGGCTCTAAATCAGATGTTCTCCTTATTCACTAGAATACCCAAAAACCCCCTATCCTGAACGTCAGGAGCAGGGGGTTTTGGATGTTAGGCAATCAAACCGTCTTTCATCGTTACAATGCGATCAGCATAAGGTAACATTTCTTCATCGTGCGTGACCATAAGTGTTGTGATTTTAAGTGTTTTAGTTAAGTTTCGGATGATTTCCATCACTTCTTTGGAACGTTTAGAATCAAGACTTGCTGTTGGTTCATCTGCAAACAGCATTTTCGGCTGGTGGATGATGGCACGTGCAATTGCGACACGCTGCTTTTCGCCTCCGGAAAGGGAAGAAGGGTACGCCTCTTTCCTATGCGACATGCCGACAAGATCAAGCACTTTTGCTACTTCTTGCTTTTGCTTTTTTTTGTTCAACTTCGTTTCTGCCACATCCAGCATGAGCAGCAGCTGATCTTCTACTGTCAAAAAGGGAACGAGGTGTGAAGACTGGAACACAAATCCGAATTCGCTTGAACGGATTTTCCGGATTTCTTCTTGACTCATTTGCGTCATATCATGACCTTCAAAGAGTACTTGACCGCCGGTTGCTTTTTGCAACCCTGCTGCAATCGTCAGGATTGTTGACTTGCCCGAACCAGATGGACCAACGAGAGCAGTTATTTCGCCTTCATTTAAGTCAAGATCCACACCTTTTAATATCTTCTCACTGACATCACCCGTTTTGAATGTTTTTTCGACATCTTCAATTGTGAAAATCGCCATTTTACATCTCTCCTTGTTGGATTGCCTGCAACGGCTCCACTTTTTTGATTTGGAATCCGGAAATGGTCGCTCCGATAAATCCGATGACTAAGAATACACCAGACAATAACAATGAAGTCTCAAGCGGCAAGCTGAACGGCATACCTGCAGGAGCAACCATACTGAACACTTGGCTGAGCCCAACAGATAATACAAGCGCAACAGCTGTAATAAGCAGCATTTGGTACCACATCATACTGAATAGCGAAATGGTTTTCACACCGATCGCTTTCAAAATACCGTACAATCCGATTTTCTGTACATTCATCATATAGAAGAAAATCGCAAACAGCATACCGCTAATAACAACAAGGAACCAAATGATCATATTAAGTGACATTTGTTCAGCACCATAACTTGGAATTGTGTTCAAGAATTCTTTATTATTGAATGCTTCCAGTCCATTAATAGAATCAGGGCTATCCGATCCTGGAATGAAAACCGTCTGCATTTCCATCACACGATACATTTCTTGATAATTTTTCATGCTGATGAACGCAACAGGTGCGTGGCTATACGTTTGCTTTTCAGCGAATCCAGCAACTTTGAACTCTCCACTGAACTGGTTGTTCGTCAAAATGTCGCCGACTTTGATTCCTTCATCTTTCATTGAAGCGTCTAACACGACTTCATTGTCTTTGACATTCGGAAATAACTCACTGTCAGTAGACGTCACAAATGCAACACTGTGCTGCTTGTCTTCTGCATCGTTGACAAAGCCCATTTGAATGGACATTGCCGTCGCACCTTTATAGTCTGAGAGCATCTTGTCTTGCTGTTCCGTGTCGATCTTAGAAAGGTTATACGTTTGCTTTGCATCTTCATTTAAGTAGAACTGACCATTTGGTACGTTTTTAATGAGGGCTGCGTTGTCTTCTGACAATCCGTTTGCAAGCCCAGAGATGATGAACGTCAAGAAACTGACCAGGAAGATGATTGAACCGAGTATCAAGAATTTCATTTTACTTTTTTTAACTTCTTTCCACGCCATTTGCATGAAAAACACCTCCGTTATTGATTACCTTCAGTTTACGCTTCCAACATGAACGCTACATAAACACAGCATTACAAATTACGTGATGATTTACGGTTACGCAAAATTTTCCAATCTTTACGTAATCCTTGGAAACAATATGGTATAATTATCCGGAACAAAAGAGTTAACATTCGGAAAAATGTTCTTGTTTTTTCATACATATTTATAGAAGGTTTTAATGAACTCTCAACTTGTAAGGAGGAATTCTGATGGAAACGAGCATGATGTTTTCAATATTACCCATTCTTTCACTGCTTTTTTATCTAGTACCACTGGTGTTCATTATTTGGTTTTTACTTGCTTTCATTAAATTACAGAAAGAGAAAAATCAAATTTTGAGAACTATTGCAGAGAAGATAGAAAAATTGTAATCAAGAATAAAATTACCAAGTTGGATTTCGGAGTTATTATAGATGATCTACTGAGGGGGAAATAAGATGCAGGATATACAGCTAACCAGAACTTTTATAAACTTTGCAAAAACAGAATGCAAGGGTTCCAGTGAACTTTATGAATTTTTGTCTTTGAAGGTCGCAGAAGACGATGTCCTGCTCGATTTGTGCCAGTCAGTTCAAAAGGGACAGCCTGTACCTAACCTTTTATTTGGAGCAGTTCATTATCTTCTATTAAAAGGGAATGAACATCTATTAAGAAGTTATTATCCAAGCATCACAAATCCGTCCAAAGATATAGACAGCAGAACTTTTAGCAGTTTCAAAGATTTTTGTAATAAGTATCGTGATGAAATCATTTCAATTTTAGAAAGTAAAAGGGTTCAGACAAATGAAGTTAGACGATGCGGCTATCTTTATCCTATTTTCTCCTGGATCTACAACGAAACAGAAAAACCGTTGTCACTTATAGAAATCGGTACAAGTGCAGGTCTGCAGCTTTTGTGGGATCATTACAGCTATTCATACGGAACTGCCGAAACGTTCGGCACTAAAGACGCCCATCTGCACATTACTTCAGAAGTCAGAGGAGACCATTTTCCAAAATTGCGTTCTGAAAGTCCTCCCATCGCATCAAAAATCGGACTCGACCTAACTATCAGTGATTTGTCCAATCCTGAAGATTATTTGTGGTTACAAGCACTCATTTGGCCAGAACATCAAGAACGATTGGAGTTATTCCACAATGCTGCTGAATGTTTGAAAGAACATCCAGTAAAACTTGTAGAAGGCGATGGAGTACAATTACTGCGTGACGCTGCTCAAACAATGCCCGAGGATTCTGTAATCTGTATTTTTCACACCCATGTCGCAAACCAGATCCCAGCTGAATCTAAATATGAACTGCTCGAAAAGATTGCGGAAATCGGAAGAGAACGAGATGTCTTTCACATATACAATAATATGTGGGACCGGCAACTCCACCTCGATTATTACAAAAATGGAGAAGAATTTAAGAATACGATTGGCGATACAGATGGACATGGAAGATGGTTTGAATGGAATTTATGAAACTTGTCTTTAGTAGTGGAAGTTCCCATTCATCAAGTTTTTTGAGAAAGTAATGATTGTGTAGTCATTCAGATTGATTGGTTGAAAAATTAGAAGGTGGTGCAGAGGAAATGGTATGGGGAACGATTCTGCTATCCATTGCAAGTTTGTTTATCTTGTATGTTGTCATTTTTTCTGCAGTAAAGGATGGGATAGACAAGTCAGAAGTTGGTCAGCTCATCAAAACTCAGTTTAGCGTTCAAGAAAAGAAGGTTACGATTAGTGATGAAGAAATCGAAAAAGAATTAGAAGACAACTTTAAGAATTAATATGTGCACATAACTGACTAGTGATCCACATCATTTCACGTAATTCACAACATATGTAAGGGGCGATTCCAATTACCTTAGAAATTTCCAGATGGATCGGAATCAGTTCGATCGCATTTTTGGCACTTTGTTTTTACTTCACACTCTCATTTATCGAAAGTCTGCATAAAGATGACCAGCGGATTACGAAACAATCGAAGACAGCAGCTATGGTGTGCCTCTTAATCGCTTTGTTCGTGCCTGCTATTTATGTTCTGATTTTTAAATGAGCGGACGCAAAAATTTAAAGGCAGAAAAACGCCATATTTAACCTATCTTAGGTGCTTCTAGTATGAAACTCATCAGCGATGCAGCTTACGAATCGGAGGGATTTTATGAGTAATAAAAGGAGTAATAAAAGGAGTAATAAAAGGAGTAATATGAACAAAAGCCGCCCTGGATTATTAGCATTTGTCATCCTTATATGGATTACTTATGCAGTTTGCGGAATAACGATGGGGCTTGGTTCATGGATTGTCAAAATTCTCGGGTTAACGGCCGTTATTGCGTTTGGAAGACTGCTCTTTATAGTTTGGAAGAATAAAGAAAATAAAAATGAGCTGTGGGATTAATTCCAGCAACCACTATTTGAAGCAAACTAGAAAATCTATTCTTCGGGAGGGGGAAGTGCGTTAATGGGCGCTTTATTTGAATTGCTTCGTGTATGTATCATCCTCGTATTTGGCGGAGGAATAGGATGGATGATTGCAAGAAACCTATACATAATGAATAATGCAGATGCTGACACCATGTGGATGGGGGCAATCGCTGTTTTCCTTTCGCTGTTTGTTTTATATCGAAACAAATTACAGTTTTCAGGATGGTATAAAGGAAATAGTAAAGAGAAACTCCCTAAAGCTGTTTCATTTGTATTAATTTTACTTTCCTTCATCTTACTAATCACACCATTACTCATTAGTTTTGTCAAAAGCTAAAAGTTCATCTTTTTGTAAATAGAACGTTCTCATACGATCAGGTTGGACGAAATTATTTAGGGGTGAATACGTGTTACTGCTCTTGTTTTTTATATTCTAGTGATTCCTTTCTGTACTTTATTACACGAAGCTTGTCTACTTAGGAACGCTAGAAAACATATTCAGCTTCAACGGAAATATAGAACATGAGATTGTAAGGGTCTATGATGCATCTTTCACGGATAACTCTTTCAACAAAGCGAGTACGTTTGAAGGCATAGAAGATAACGGAGAAAAATTCAAAGTGCTCCGTCTGCCGATACAGACGTTTCAATCAGGAGAGCTTCGTCTTGTTCCAGAAAACTTATTGGACCTGCTTGAAATGAACGGCGTTGCTCATGAATGATACAATTGGGACTAGCTGCAACTCAAATCTGGAAGCATTCGTTTACTCTTCCAGAGGGGAAGGAACAGCAATTGAATATCTAAAACCGATAATTAAAGGAAAGGATTGTTTTGCAATGAAAAAAGTCACTCCATTTTTGATGTTTCAAGACGGGAAAGCAGAAGAAGCGATGAACTTTTACACATCCCTCATTGAGGATTCAGGCATTACAAGCATCACTCGCTACAAAGCCAATGAAGCCGGACCAGAAGGGACTGTAGTACGTGCACTATTCAATTTAAAAGGTCAAGAATTCATGTGTATCGACAGTCATCTGAACCATGCATTTGCCTTCACTCCTTCGTTTTCAATCTTCATCACTTGTGATAATGAATCTGAAATTGATACTTTGTATGAAAAGCTGATGGCTGAAGGACAAGCTCTCATGCCATTAGGCGACTATGGATTCAGCCAGAAGTTCGGCTGGCTGAATGACCGTTTCGGTGTTTCCTGGCAACTTGATCTCCCTATTGATTGAACTAAAGAAGAATCAATGCCGGTAATCTGATGCTAAACGCAGTAAGCCGTTAGAAAACGTCTTTGCATCTCCTCCTGATTCAGAAAATTACAATGAATACAATTACACTGAATGACGAAATTACAGTCTTGGGATTAACTCTATAAACATTTACTTTTAAACTGGGGGAAAGCAAATGGCAACAGTTCTTTTGTTTCATCACGTGCTTGGATGCACTGAAGGAATCCATCACTTTGCTGAGCATATAAGACAGACAGGGCACACAGTCCATGTCGCGGATCTTTTCGAAGGCCGTACATTTTCAACAATTGAAGACGGCTTCGCTTATGTAGATGAAATCGGTTTTGACGCAATTTTAAAGCGTGCCGAGCAAGAAGCAAATTTGCTGTCGCGTGACATCGTCTATGCTGGAATTTCACTCGGCGTCATGGCAGCCCAGAAACTCGCGTCAACCCGAAAAGGCGGACAAGGAGCACTGTTCATCTCCTCTTGCGCGCCATCCTCGGCATTCGGCTCGCCATGGCCGGCTGAGCTGCCCGTGCAGATCCACGGCATGGATCGAGATCCCTTCTTCGCTGAAGAGGGAGATCTTGAGGCGGCACAGGAACTTGTCGCTCAATCTGAATGCGCTGAACTTTTTGTGTACAAAGGAGATCAGCACTTTATCGTCGATGACAGTCTGCAAGCATACGATGCTGAAACAGCAAATCTTCTGCTTCAGCGGGTTCGTGATTTTTTAGACCGGGTGGATGCTAGGCGCAGCTAATAATTGGACAGCATATACAATTTAGCAAGTAATCTAAGGATACCAGTATGACTGCAACAGACGAGGGGGGAATGACTTTGCCGATAAGGATAGATGCCTACAATGAACAAGAAGAGGGAAGCGTGAGGAAATTATTCACTCGCTCTTTCGAAAACGAAAATCTGTTCACTTTATTGAAGAAGCCCAGATCTGAATTTGCCTACTCTGCATATATTAATGAACAACTTACAGGTGTAATATTCGGCTGGAAAAGCGGTTTTCATCCAAATTGTACATATTTCCGTATTGTTATCGATCCAATTGTTCCTTCAGACGGAATCATTAAAGACTTACTTGTGCAGACAGCAACGCGTGAACAACTCCAATATCCATTGCAAACCTCAATCTGTGAAACCGCTTTTGCTTTGAAGATAGCTTACGAGAAGGAAGGTTTCGTTGAAATCAGAAGAACCTATATATCGGATCTCGACTTGTCATTTGCTGTGGGTGACGAACTGCCATTGGAAACAACTGAAAGACTTGTTGTTAAGTGCCTGGAAA
Source organism: Sporosarcina jeotgali (assembly GCF_033304595.1). Classification (NCBI taxonomy): domain Bacteria; kingdom Bacillati; phylum Bacillota; class Bacilli; order Caryophanales; family Caryophanaceae; genus Sporosarcina; species Sporosarcina jeotgali. The sequence continues at coordinate 1,530,912 of NZ_CP116341.1, read as the reverse complement.
CTCTTTCAGAAGATGAAGTTCAGCAATTGGTTCGCTTAGTGAAAAGGGTTTACAAAGAGACGCATTCCGTTAATCCAGTTGCGGACAAGGGAATACAGGAGTGGGAACAACTCGTTTTTGCGGAGGATACGATAGCTGAAGGCAGTTTGGTTTATGTGAATGTGGATACTCATCAAGTCCTTGCGTATTCTTTTCTCCACGAATCAGACAGGGAAGGAGTGTATGAGCTCGGTTGGTGCGGCTACTTGGACGACCAGTACAAATCTCTTCTGCCGCAGCTGGTGATACATCAGATTCAATATTCGGTTACCCTCAATATCCATACTCTGACGGGAGAATTTGACACAACCGATCCCTATGCGATGGAAGTGCTGAAGCGTTTTCCATTTGCCCCTTGCCCTGCGCTTATTACGTATCAGAAGAGAGATGACAAGCAACAAGCTTAACTTATTATCAGAAGGCGAAAAAAGAAGAGTTCTCATAGCACGTGCTCTAATGAGTAATCCTGACATGCTTATTTTGGATGAACCATGCTCAGGTCTAGACATTTTGTCACGCGAACAGTTTTTGAATTCATTGGAAAAAGCTGCGTCAAGCGGATGTCATATTGTCTATGTGACACATCACATTGAAGAGCTAGTAAAAGAAATTTCTCATGTGCTGCTGTTGAAAGACGGCGAAATCGTAGCAGCAGGGCCCAAGGCAGAAGTGCTGCAAGACGAGCTTGTAACTGAAACATTCAACGTCTCAGTATCGGTAAACTGGTCCCAAGACAGACCCTATTTGACAGTGACTGAACAGGTGTGATGAGGCACTAATAAGCCTTGAACTATCAACTCTATAAGTGTTAGGGGAATATATCGTGATAAAACGTTTAGTTGAACAGGATGCAGAAAACTACCTTGCATTAAGATTAGAAGCTTTACAAAACAGTCCTGAATCATTCGGTTCTACATATGAAGAAGAAAAAGATCATTCTGTCGATAAATACAAAACTAGATTTCAATCACAAGACTCCTTTACATTTGGTGCTTTTGAAGATGATATCCTTGTGGGGATTATTACATTAGTTAAAGAACCGCGGATTAAACTGCGCCATCGAATGTCTATTGTGGCCATGTACGTTTCGCCAAGTAAACGCGGTTTAGGTAATGGGAAGGCTTTAATGAATGAAGCAATTAGGACGGCAAAAGAATTGGAAGGTGTAGAGCAAGTCTATTTAACCGTGGTTACGACAAACAAATCAGCAAAAAACCTATATACTTCATTGGGATTTGAAACTTACGGTATTGAGAAACGGGCATTAAAACTGGACAATCGCTATTTTGATGAAGACTTAATGGTCTTATTTCTATAAATTACTATCACTTTTTTCATAGAGTGAATTAATACATATTTGCTGATTACTCAGATAATCAGATGTAATATTCCGAAATTTATGGTAAAATTTAAACTATATTATTGAAAGGTGTGATGAAAATGCACTATAAATTTAATTGTAATCAAGAAAGGCTGTCTACCGGAGGATCTACCGAGTAATTCAATGAACGATTTCATTGGATGCTCATTAATTTGATAATTATTGGAGGAGCATTCATGTTAACAAATCAAGGGTTCAACTTATGGGCAGATAATTATGACCAAACGGTGCAAATCAGTGAAGAAAATGATAGTTATCCCTTTGCCGGGTATAAGGAAATACTCAATACTATTTTTAATGAAGTCATGCAAAAGAAGCAGTCTCAAGTCTTAGATATTGGATTTGGAACAGGTGTCTTATCAAGCAAACTGTATGCACATGGACATAAAATTGATGGGATAGACTTTTCATCGAAAATGATTTCCATTGCTCAATCTAAAATGCCCGCTGCTAATTTATTTGAGTGGGATATTTCAGCAGGAGTGCCTCCACACTTTCTTGAAAATACGTATGATTCCATTATCAGCACCTACACATTACACCATTTGCCCGATGATGAAAAAATAGCGTTTATCTCCAGCTTACTCCCTCTTCTGAAAAAGGGAGGTAAACTGTTTATTGGTGACATCGCATTTAAAAATAGGGAACTCTTGGATCGGTGTAGGGAGCAAAATAAGGAATCCTGGGATAACGATGAATTCTATTTTGTACAGGATGAAATCATTACTTCGTTACAGCATCCGTGTGAGTTCTATCCGATCTCACATTGTGGCGGCATATTCATTATTACGGCATGAAAATTCGAGCGGCAAGAGTTTAAACTTTTGCCGCTCTTTATTTTTAACCGCAAGTCACATATGGTGCAGTGAAAAATGAGGGGTGGGCTTTAGTCAGCCCACACTTTAAACAAACAGATGGGAAAGGAGATAAGCAGAATGTCACCACCCAAACATATTGTTTCAGCCGCAGCGATTGTCTTAAACGATAGGAATGAACTTCTGTTAATAAAAGGGCCGCGCAGGGGATGGGAGATGCCGGGCGGACAGTTCGAAGAAGGGGAATCCATTAAGGAAGCTGCAGTCCGAGAAACAAAAGAAGAATCGGGGATTGAAATAGAGATCATCAAGTTCTGCGGGATCTTTCAAAATGTAGAACGGTCCATTTGCAATACGCTCTTTTTGGGCAAAGCGATTGGGGGACAGCCTGCCACCAGTCCTGAGAGTTTAGAGGTAGGGTTTTTCCCAATAGAGACTGCGCTGGAAATGGTAACTTGGAAAAACTTTAAACAGCGGATTGAATACTGTTTAGACGGTTCAACACATCCTTTTTATATTGACTTTTAATTTTTTTACCTGAATAGGAAAAGAGGTGGCATCTATGAATAACCGATTTGAGTTGAGTTTTAAAAACAAGGAAGTTCGAGTATGGGTAGCCATTATGATTCCAACGTTGATCGCAGAAATCGCTTTTATTCTACTTACTGAAACTCCAAATAGTTATATCAATGTTTTCTTTCCACTAGTTTCTTGGGCCATCTTTTTTATTTGGCGGTATTTTTATAAAAAGAAACAGAAGAAGCTGCAATCTATTACTTAGAGGATTTGGGAAGAGAGGTAATACCGGCGAAATCATAGCAACTATTGGGTGGGAAAAAGATGAACCCTTTGCTGAGGTATGGGGACCATTCAACAGATTCTCTTCTATTCGAGTGCAGCTTCAATTATAGGATGAGCTAATCAAAGATTATCCGGATGTTCGCGAATTTCAATTTTTCATCAATATTAGTTTCCTCGGTTTAATGCTTTTTGTATCCTCTCAAACTAAACGTGAATAAATGATTGCGATTGTAACTGCTCAAAAAGAGAGGGAGGATACGATGTTGCTTTACTGGCTAATAGGTGCAGCCCTTGTGTTATTCATCATTACATACGGTGTCCGATATGGGATCGACACTTCGAAACAAGTGAAAGCAATAAAAATGGAGCTTAGAGAAATCAAAAAGCAATTAAAAGAAATGAATCATCATACCAAATAGATAAATCTTCTGCAGACTCTGCCTGTTTATGCAGGTTGAGTTTGGACCAGATTAAATGCCAAAACTTTATTCGCGTATTGTTGCGGTTGTCTCAGAGAGCCGTTGTTTAAACTGGATATATTGGCAAAAAATACAGCAGAGAAAGTAAGTGAACAAATGATTTCGTTAGTATATGACCAGGTTAATGCTTGGGGTAGACATGATGATTTCTTCTTAGCTCTTTTAAAGAAATTAAACGTTAATGAAATAGCTGATTTGGGGTGTGGAACAGGGAGATTAACAACGCATCTTGGCAAAGAAGGATATCATATTACAGCGATTGATCCGAATGAAGAAGCAATTGAATATGCTAAAAATAAAGATTATCCAGATGAATTGACTTGGATTATTGATGATAGCTCTAATTTACAAACAGAGGCTTTTGATGCTGTTATTATGACTGCAAACGTTGCACAAGTATTTCTTACGGATGAAAGCTGGCAACACACGATTTCAAATATATACCGTGCATTAAAACCTGGAGGTCATATGATATTTGATACCCGGAACCCATTAGCAAAAGTGTGGGAACAATGGGAGAAAGATTTAACACCTGATGTTGCAACAAATTTTGCAACCGGAGAACCTCTTGAAGTTTGGACGGAATACGAAGGATTTAAAGAAGGCATTTTCACTTTTTTTGAAACTGTTAAGAATGCACAAACGGGTGAAGTAATGATTCAAGAAAAAATCCAATTAAAATTTCGAACTTTAACGGAAATTTATGATTCACTGCAGCAGGGGGGCTTTTCCCAGATTCAGGCATATGAAGACTGGGAGTTCAAACAGGCAACTGAAAAAGCGAAATCTTTTATTTTTCATTGTGTTAAATAATAAAAAACCACTGAGATCTTCGCAATCTGAGAATACGGCAGTTACAAAAATTACCTGAGGATTGAAAATAACGGTAAACATGACGTCGCACACTTGCATCACAAAATCAGGGTAGAAAAAGAGGCGATATTAATGATAACGATTGAAGATTTTTTAAAACTTGATATTCGTGTGGGCACTGTGACTAAGGCAGAGCCATTTCCCGAGGCACGGAAACCCGCAATAAAATTAGAAATTGATTTTGGTGATATGGGGATTAAACGTTCTTCAGCTCAAATTACACGAAGATACGAGCCAGAACAACTTGTTGGGAGTCAAGTGGTTGCGGTAGTAAACTTCCCTCCTAGAAGGATAGCTGGTTTTAAATCTGAAGTGTTAGTAATTGGCGGTGTTCCCGGAGAAGATGACGTGGTTCTTCTGAAACCAGAGCAGCCTGTTAAAAATGGGACACCTATTGCCTAAAGTACTCCACAATCAGGGCGCGCGCGACAAGTTCTGTGATAAATGCCTTCGGCATGAAAACACAGGGAATTTATAATACAAATTTCAACTTTACAACAGAAGATAGGAATGAGGAAACCATGTATTCCGAAACTATCTCACCGATACTCCTGCGTGCGTCATGAGTGACAGTTCATGGGGTTCGAAGCTCAGGTAGAGTCGGCAGAATGAAGGCTAGAGCCATTCGTTAGAAAAGGTATGCCAACGGATATGCCGGGTGGCTGAAAAACTAGATAGGGTGAGAATGTTCCAGTCTAAAGGAACTGACAAATTTCTGAAGGTACGGGTCTACAGATTGAACATAGTGAAAGCTATGGCCCATCCAACGATGGGGTGAGTGGTGTGGAGTAAAAGTGCGCCCTCTGAAATACGCTATACCGAACAAAGGCGGTATCCAGCTCACAGGCTTACAGGAAACACCTACGTCTAGAACGGAAAGCTATGTTGTAAGGGACTTGGAAAGCCAAGGAACGTTGAAATAAGGACTGTCATCTAAAACGGTTGCTATAAGGCGCAAGCCGAAATGCATTTATCCTTGTGAGGGTAGGGGCACGACTGATGAATCTTCTGTAATGGAAATGGAGGAACAGCCCCAAGTCTATCCATGAGAACGATTATTTTCTTCACGTGAATGACACCGATCGGGTAAGAATGTGGGAACATCACTCATTTGGAGGGATGCCACAGTGTCAACTTTGAGATATTGGGATTACTACAATATGACGGGAATCTTCACGGATTTATACGAAAGAGCTAGTCAACAGGATACGTTCAGTCGTCTTTACGAGACGGTGACTTCAAGAGAGAACATTCTCTTAGCTTTTCGAACGATTAAATCTAATAAAGGGTCAAAGACCCCTGGTACTGATGGGAAAACCATCAAAGATATTAAAGAGCTTTCGGAAAATGAATTGGTGAAAACCATTCAAACAAAACTAGAAAACTACCGACCTAAGAAAGTCCGAAGAGTATGGATTGAAAAGGAGAACGGTCAATACCGACCTCTTGGAATTCCATGTATTCTTGACCGCGTCATTCAACAGTGTTTTAAACAGGTTCTAGAGCCAATAGCTGAAGCCCATTTCTACAAACACAGCTATGGATTTAGACCATTAAGGTCTACTCATCATGCCATGGCTAGAGTACAACATTTAGTCAATACTGCTAATTTGCATTATATTGTGGATGTTGACATTAAAGGGTTTTTCGATAATGTGAATCATAAACTTCTAATCAAACAATTATGGAACTTAGGCATTCAGGATAGAAAAATATTGGCTTGTATATCCAAAATGCTGAAAGCCGAGATTGATAAAGAGGGCGTCCCATCTAAAGGTGTTCCTCAAGGTGGAATTTTATCGACTTTATTATCGAACGTGGTGCTCAATGACCTTGACCAGTGGGTTGCGGGTCAGTGGGAATTCTTCCCTCTTTCGAAAAACTATAAAACAAGAGAAGGTAAAGTGGTCGCTAAGAAGCGTACCGCTTTAAAAGAAGGATATCTTGTCCGTTACGCAGATGATTTTAAAATTCTTTGCCGAGATGGGAAAACAGCTCATAAGTGGTATCACGCAGTAAAGTTGTATCTCAAAGAGCGTTTAAAACTAGATATTTCACCTGAAAAGTCACAAATTGTGAACTTGCGGAAAAGAAAGTCTGAATTCTTAGGTTTTACAATAAAAGCGAATAAGAAAAGAAATAAAAGGGTTGCCCATACGGGCGTTAAAAAGAAAAAGCGGGAGAAACTCAAAGAACAAGCAAAAGTCCATATCTTACGGATAAAAGCCTCCCCAACCACTCAAAATGCTTTACGCTTTAATAGTTTTGTTTTAGGGATTCACAATTATTTTAAGGGAGCTACACATGTCAATCTAGAATTCTCACGTCTTGCTTACGATTTACAAGCCTTTCTGTATAACCGCCTTCGTCCTGTAGGGAAATACGGACGCCCAATCAGACCGAGTACTACTTATAAGAAGTACTTTAGCACAAGGTCTAAAACATTTGAGATTGCGGGGGTTCATCTTTTTCCCGTTGGAGATGTACGGACAGTAAATACGATGAATTTTAGTCCGACATTATCACTCTTCACGGAGGAAGGCAGAAAGAAAATTTACGATAAATTAAAGCCGGATGTTCGTTTGGAAATTAGTAATATAATGAAGGCTGTTCTTCCCAACCGAACGGTTGAATACATGGATAATCGCATTAGTCGCTTCAGTATGAAGATGGGGAAATGTGAACTTACAGGTTGGAATTTAACTGCTAGTGAAGTTCATTGCCATCATTATAGACCCAAACATCTTGGAGGAACGGATGAGTTTCGAAATCTCCGTATTCTTCATAAAGATATCCACCGGTTAGTTCATCGTATAGATACAGAAATCATCACATCTGAAATAAGGAAATTTGGTTTTACTTCTTCAATGATTAAGAAACTAAACCAATACCGAATGGAATGTGGGCTTGAAACGGTAGTATAATCTCACGTCAAAATGGAACGAAGAACTTATAATCAAGTATCCATCGATAGATGGAACGCAAAGTGCAAGGAAACTTGCACGCTTTGTGTGGAGCGGGGGAAAAGCTGGAGATGATTTCAAAGGCTTACCTATCGCAAACAATTGTTGCAGAAGAACTGTGCCTGTATGCTATCTGCGGAAGTCTCCCATTTCCGCTGCACAAATGCAACAGCCAAGATTGAGAATGAAGAATTTGTCAGTTTTGAGAGTGAGGGTAAAATCAGTGTGACAAAGAAAAAAATGCTAATACTAATGGCCATAATACTGTTCGCAGCTCTATTAATAAAGGTAATTAAAAAAGATGTATGGGAAGAAAATGAAACGCTGTTGAAACAGGAAGTGCTGAGCATTGAAGAATCCGCAGAATCGGTAAATTTATCTGATGTGACTCCGTTCGAATGGGATCTCTTGTATTCGTTTGACCCATATACATCTAAAGACATCATCTATGAAACCGTCGGCTACAAGTGGGGCAGAATCAGTGAAACAGTAAGTGAGGGTATGAATCAATTGGTTTTCATGAAGGATGGAAAAGTGGTTTGTTATTTATATGGATACCCTTCGAATAATGGATATGGTATTTATTTCATGGATGACAGTTCTATCGATTCAACATCTGTTTCTCTGCTCAGGGCACAAGACGATTTAACTTTTCAGGTTGATAGAAGTGAGAGTTACATCTATTTAATGAAAAATTAATGAGAACCGATTACTTAATGACCAGGGACATTATACGAATTAGATCCCTGCTGCAAACTGGCCAACTAATGGATTTTATGACTCAGAAGGAAATTCATACGTCTTCAAATGCTTGTGATTTATCAATTTAACTGTCGGTCCAGCAGAGATCTCATAGGTCATTCGATCTTTCCCTATTGGACTCCATTGTCCACCATCGGTAGGCTCAATTTCAATAGTAATTTGCAATTGAAAGCCACGAAATCCATTGACCCTTTTTGTTTCTATCACTTCAATATCCCAAGGGGCTGCATGAGGTGAAAAAGATTTTACAATTTCCGGATAATAATAGTTAGTTAAGTCGTTTTCAATATAAGGAGTTAGCATAACCATGAGCATATCCTGCAGTCTAAGGTCTTCAGAGTCTTGGGTTGGTTCAGCTGAGGATACGATTCTTGTTTGATCAGAAGTACTAAGCACTAGGGATAGAATAAGAATCAGAGATAGGATAAAACCGATTAGCATCTTTTTCATTTTCCTCAATACACCCCATTAAGTTTTTGTCTTGTTTACTATACCGTTGCCTTTTCCGAATAAAGTATGCACTTTTAAAAACTAACGGGGACAATTGGCGGCCGGGCTTGAGCAAGAGTAGAGTCTTTGCTATAAAAAAACTAGAAAGGTAAGAGGTAAATGCACATGGGAGCCAAACAAAAGAAAATACTGTTCAGAAAAAGGGTAGTGATAGGTCTTGCTAGTTTAGTCGTTTTATTTTATTTATTGCATTCGACACCTAATATGGCAGTTAGAACGTGTGTATTTTTTACAGGGCATCCAGTGGCTGCAATTACTTCTGATATCGAAGAAGATGCAGGTTATAGTGAAAGTGATAAAAAGGAATACAAAAAAATTAATACGAAAGCCTATACTCTTACTAACCCACCGTTAGAAAAAGCTACAGATAGTGTCTTGGAAAATTATCAAGTTGAAAGTTATGGCCTTATTTACTTCGCAAAATTCTCTGGTGGACTTCAATAAATATAAAGTCCTTTACATAAAATATTGTAACCCTAAATACTGTAAGTGATTAATTATTTAACAGAACAAAATCGAGTGCGTTGGCGGGATTAATAAGTTGTTCTGAATCAGTAATCGGACCAGTCTCTGTTTGAAGTATGCATTTACCGCAAGTGATAAAGTACGTCAGCGAACGAGTAGATCACTTAGTTGGACCTATAAAAGCTTAGGGAAGGACTGTGAAACGGATGAAGGAGAATGATTTTCAAGAGCCTTATCGAGATTTAATGGGGGATATTATTAAAAAGCATAAGAAAGAAGGGGGAATGGACAATCTACCGGGGAAAGGTAAACCGTTGAACCCTGATTATTTTTCCGGAGATACATTTCAACACTTTCAGCGAATTGCTAAGGATGCGGGCTACAAGCCTCACTGGCTGAATTTGCAACAAGAAATTCGAGAGGATGTTCTACTACTCGCTGATTTTTATGAAGCGAACGTTACTGTTAATATAGAAGAACGGTTAAAGGAAATTAACTTAAAAGTCTTTAAATATAATCGGTTATGTCCTCCTCCTATGCAAAAAGGGCCCGTTTCTATGGATACCATTCAAAATGTACTGAACAAAAGAAATTAAATTGATTTGTAAAAGCGAACGGGTTTCTGGGTAAAGGAGTCGTGTTATGGTGAGTAAATTAAAAGAATGGAAGGATCCGGGCGTATTATTATCTTCAATCGCAATCTCTAATATCGGTGATTTTATTTATCTAGTCGCCATTAATATCATTGTATTTCAACTGACTGGTTCCGCTGCAGCTGTCGCGGGACTTTGGATTATTAGTCCACTTACGAATATTGTTACTAAGTTTTGGACGGGTAGTTTTATAGATTATCGCAGTAAGAGGAAAGTGATGATGAGTACATATGTGATACGCGCTGTATTCATTAGTCTTATCCCTTTTGCTCCCAATATGATCATGGTCTATGGAATTTTAATTGTTCTCAGCGTGGCGAATTCTTTCTTTCATCCTGCGTCTACAACCTACGCAACCATTATGATTCCTATTGAAAAAAGAAAGCGTTTTAATTCAATGCGTTCTTTTGCAAGTTCAGGTGCTTTCATCATTGGACCCGCTATAGGAGGTACCTTGCTCTACCTATACTCCTACGAAATTACATTATGGATCAATGCTTTACTATTTGTTGCAGCAGCACTTTTGCTGCTAGTACTACCAGAAAAAGAGTCGATTGATAAGAAGAATATCCCTGCATTGACGATTTCACAAATAAGGAGTGACTTCACTGTTGTGAAGGACTTCGTCATGGCGAATCGGTATGTATCTGTAATTTATTTAGGATTTACGCTGATTATGATTTTCTCTTTTGCTATGGATACCCAGGAAGTTGTTTTTACCCAAAGAGTCATTGGTCTATCTGAAATTGATTACAGCTTGCTTGTTAGTATTACTGGGATAGGCTCTTTGTTTAGTGCTATTTTGCTAACGATCTTTTCCTCTAAATTTTCTTTAAGGTATATGATTTCAATTGGATTACTCATGACGACTGCAGGATATATCATTTATGCATTTTCTTGGTCATTTTTATCAATTGTGATTGGTTTTTTAATTCTAGGATTCTTTAACGTGTTTTTAAACGCTGGAATCATGACCTTTTATCAGAATAATGTTCCTGTCCATGTCATGGGAAGAGTCACAAGCATCTATCAGCTCATACAAAGTACAGTGCAGGTTGTATTTATACTGGTTATTGGTTTCTTGGGGGACATATTATCTTTACGCATTGTCATAGCTACACTAGCGATCGTAATGCTGTTTACTTCTGTTTTATATGTATGGTTCGTTCTGAAAGATAATAAAAAGACATTCTACTTAGAAGAAAGCGACTAACCTATTCATTAAGTTTTGTTTCGCACCAAATGAGCCATTTTGCGGTACAAATGTTTTACTGACAGGATAAAAAAAGAAAGGGGTGTATGTTATATGACTATGGGGATCATTGCAATTGCATCTGTATTTATATGGATCGCGGCAATTTACGAACTGATTAAGCCTTCAAAGGAGCAGAATAACCGAAAAATCATTACTTTAACTTCTTTCGGTACTTTATCAGCATTAATTATTACAGTTTCACTTTTTCAGAGCCTTTCACTTTTCCATTAACAGGGTGCGATTGATGAGAAGAGTTATAGAATAAAAAATTAAATGGATATTCCTTTAGGAGAGTGTGAATTTATGAAATACAAAGTTATTGAACTTAACGATTCACAGGTGGAAGACATAGAAAGTAGACTTGAACAATATGATAAAAATCATATTACTTATGAAATTCAAGGTAATATAAAAATCGGGGTAGTGGATGAAGAAAAATTAATTGCTGGTGCAGATGCAGATATGACAGCATATAAGGTTTTGTATGTCTCCACTGTATTTGTTGATGAGGATTACAGAAACAATAAAGTTGGCACAAAACTAATGACAGAGATAGAAAAACGGGCAAAATTATTAGGAGCAAATATGATAAGGTTAGATACATTTAACTGGCAGGGTAGAGATTTTTATCGTTCACTGGGATATGAGGAAGTTGGATTTTACGAAAATAAAGATGATGGTTTTTCTGAACATTTCTTTGTAAAGAGGATATGAAATAAGACACATCACCAATCTATATTATTCCATTATCGGGTGCGCGCGACAAGTTCTGTGATAAATGCCTTCGGCATGAAAACACAGGGAATTTATAATACAAATTTCAACTTTACAACAGAAGATAGGAATGAGGAAACCATGTATTCCGAAACTATCTCACCGATACTCCTGCGTGCGTCATGAGTGACAGTTCATGGGGTTCGAAGCTCAGGTAGAGTCGGCAGAATGAAGGCTAGAGCCATTCGTTAGAAAAGGTATGCCAACGGATATGCCGGGTGGCTGAAAAACTAGATAGGGTGAGAATGTTCCAGTCTAAAGGAACTGACAAATTTCTGAAGGTACGGGTCTACAGATTGAACATAGTGAAAGCTATGGCCCATCCAACGATGGGGTGAGTGGTGTGGAGTAAAAGTGCGCCCTCTGAAATACGCTATACCGAACAAAGGCGGTATCCAGCTCACAGGCTTACAGGAAACACCTACGTCTAGAACGGAAAGCTATGTTGTAAGGGACTTGGAAAGCCAAGGAACGTTGAAATAAGGACTGTCATCTAAAACGGTTGCTATAAGGCGCAAGCCGAAATGCATTTATCCTTGTGAGGGTAGGGGCACGACTGATGAATCTTCTGTAATGGAAATGGAGGAACAGCCCCAAGTCTATCCATGAGAACGATTATTTTCTTCACGTGAATGACACCGATCGGGTAAGAATGTGGGAACATCACTCATTTGGAGGGATGCCACAGTGTCAACTTTGAGATATTGGGATTACTACAATATGACGGGAATCTTCACGGATTTATACGAAAGAGCTAGTCAACAGGATACGTTCAGTCGTCTTTACGAGACGGTGACTTCAAGAGAGAACATTCTCTTAGCTTTTCGAACGATTAAATCTAATAAAGGGTCAAAGACCCCTGGTACTGATGGGAAAACCATCAAAGATATTAAAGAGCTTTCGGAAAATGAATTGGTGAAAACCATTCAAACAAAACTAGAAAACTACCGACCTAAGAAAGTCCGAAGAGTATGGATTGAAAAGGAGAACGGTCAATACCGACCTCTTGGAATTCCATGTATTCTTGACCGCGTCATTCAACAGTGTTTTAAACAGGTTCTAGAGCCAATAGCTGAAGCCCATTTCTACAAACACAGCTATGGATTTAGACCATTAAGGTCTACTCATCATGCCATGGCTAGAGTACAACATTTAGTCAATACTGCTAATTTGCATTATATTGTGGATGTTGACATTAAAGGGTTTTTCGATAATGTGAATCATAAACTTCTAATCAAACAATTATGGAACTTAGGCATTCAGGATAGAAAAATATTGGCTTGTATATCCAAAATGCTGAAAGCCGAGATTGATAAAGAGGGCGTCCCATCTAAAGGTGTTCCTCAAGGTGGAATTTTATCGACTTTATTATCGAACGTGGTGCTCAATGACCTTGACCAGTGGGTTGCGGGTCAGTGGGAATTCTTCCCTCTTTCGAAAAACTATAAAACAAGAGAAGGTAAAGTGGTCGCTAAGAAGCGTACCGCTTTAAAAGAAGGATATCTTGTCCGTTACGCAGATGATTTTAAAATTCTTTGCCGAGATGGGAAAACAGCTCATAAGTGGTATCACGCAGTAAAGTTGTATCTCAAAGAGCGTTTAAAACTAGATATTTCACCTGAAAAGTCACAAATTGTGAACTTGCGGAAAAGAAAGTCTGAATTCTTAGGTTTTACAATAAAAGCGAATAAGAAAAGAAATAAAAGGGTTGCCCATACGGGCGTTAAAAAGAAAAAGCGGGAGAAACTCAAAGAACAAGCAAAAGTCCATATCTTACGGATAAAAGCCTCCCCAACCACTCAAAATGCTTTACGCTTTAATAGTTTTGTTTTAGGGATTCACAATTATTTTAAGGGAGCTACACATGTCAATCTAGAATTCTCACGTCTTGCTTACGATTTACAAGCCTTTCTGTATAACCGCCTTCGTCCTGTAGGGAAATACGGACGCCCAATCAGACCGAGTACTACTTATAAGAAGTACTTTAGCACAAGGTCTAAAACATTTGAGATTGCGGGGGTTCATCTTTTTCCCGTTGGAGATGTACGGACAGTAAATACGATGAATTTTAGTCCGACATTATCACTCTTCACGGAGGAAGGCAGAAAGAAAATTTACGATAAATTAAAGCCGGATGTTCGTTTGGAAATTAGTAATATAATGAAGGCTGTTCTTCCCAACCGAACGGTTGAATACATGGATAATCGCATTAGTCGCTTCAGTATGAAGATGGGGAAATGTGAACTTACAGGTTGGAATTTAACTGCTAGTGAAGTTCATTGCCATCATTATAGACCCAAACATCTTGGAGGAACGGATGAGTTTCGAAATCTCCGTATTCTTCATAAAGATATCCACCGGTTAGTTCATCGTATAGATACAGAAATCATCACATCTGAAATAAGGAAATTTGGTTTTACTTCTTCAATGATTAAGAAACTAAACCAATACCGAATGGAATGTGGGCTTGAAACGGTAGTATAATCTCACGTCAAAATGGAACGAAGAACTTATAATCAAGTATCCATCGATAGATGGAACGCAAAGTGCAAGGAAACTTGCACGCTTTGTGTGGAGCGGGGGAAAAGCTGGAGATGATTTCAAAGGCTTACCTATCGCAAACGATTGCTTTACAAAGAATCGTACCCATTCCGCAAACGGGTCAGATTAATTGGGAGGAAGCATAGTGATAACTCGAAAAAAACGTCTCATTTATTTAAGTACATTTTTTTTAGTTTTCTTTATATTAGCTGTGTTGTACTTTACCAAATATTTTTACTTGCATGAACAAGCATTAAGTGTGACCAAGTTAGTAATCTATGTACTTCTTATTTTTGTAATTATTTATCTAGGTGAATGGTTTAGAGCCTTTGACGAGGATAGCCCACGGTACAAAAAATACTTATTTAATATTTTGATGGTTATTTGGGTTATATTTTTACTAATATTCTTTAAGGATATTACTTTTAATCTTTGAACTATCGCGTGCGATTCTGAAATAAGGATTATGCCGTTAAAGGGCCAGGTAGTTGAATATCGTTATAATGATGGGGTGTTTATGATTAATGAGAAAAGTAAAATAGAGTCATTTTTAAAATCGAAATGGACATTCAACATTCTTTTATTTGTGATAAGTACTGGTATTGGAATTTGGCTATATTTAGGTTTTTTCATGGATATTTTGCCAAGATTTTTTGCCAACATGGAGAATATCGAAAAAAATATATTAGCGGTTCTCATCATTTTTTTATCAATATATACTTTACTGAAAATTTTATTTAACCGTGATACAAGTCTTGATCGATATTTACTGTTGGGAATGTACATAATCGTTTTGGTATTAGGTTTATTAAGACCAGACCAAAAAAAATTTGGTGATACTGGAGTATACTCCTGGAACCCAGTTGGATTTTTATCTGATATAAAAGGGGATACAGGATCGTTAATTGTTATGCTTATTAATATTATTATCTTTATGCCAATGTATTTTTTGTTGGCTCAAACAAATGTGCTGAAAACCTTTGCAACAAGGTTAATTGTTTTTGAAATCGTGGCATTTTTATTTGAATTATCACAAGCACAATTCAAGGTTGGAGCATTCGATTTATCTGATGTTGTTTTATATAACATTGGTTTCTTTGTAGGCTATTTCTTTGCTTTGCCAATTTTGAGTTTTATAAAAAAACGATCTTCTAAATGTCGCTTGTATAGCTAACGGGGGCGTTTGGGTGATTAGGAAAGTACATCAAAAGGACCATTTAACTGGATAATAGTGGAGGTGTTTGAATGAGAATTAGACTTGCAATGCCAGAAGATGTCGATCAACTTATTAAAATGAGATGGGACTTTACTTTAGAAGATGAGGACTATGATGGTCACATAAATGAAGAAGATTATGAGGAATTTAAAAACGAATGCAAGCAATTTTTATTGAAAGCGATTCAAGGTAACGATTGGTTTATTTGGGTGGCAGAAGATAAAGGGAAGATTGTTTCTCACATATATGTCGAATTGATACAAAAGGTACCAAGGCCGGGTAGAATCACTTATCCATTTGCTTATATGACGAACGTCTATACTATACCTGAAATACGTGGTAAGGGAATCGGTGGCCAATTGATTGCCAAGGTGAATGAATGGTCAAAAGAGAAAAAATACGAATTTATTATAGTGTGGACAAGTGACACAAGTATTGATTTTTATACAAGAAACGGATATTATAAAAATTGTAACGAACCAATGGAATTTATAACCTGAAATGGGGACAAACGCAGTCCAACTATAACAGTAAATATGTTTGTGCTATGTTCAATTTAAGGGGGCAATTCAAGAAAAGTTCCGTGCTTCAATCGGGCAAATTTAATGAGAAGGAGGGATAACATGGCTTTTGTTTTTATAGGGTTAAGTATAATCATAGGATCTGGTTTAATAGCTCATTCACTTGATAAAACAAAGGGAAGAAAGCATAGATATGAGTTTGTTGCAGTAGGGGAGCGAAACATAATTATATTTGATAAAGAAACGGGCAGTTACTGGCAGAAGCTCATTGAGCAAAGCGAGGGATCGGCTGAATGGAAAAAACAAGAATCTCCAATTGCAAAACAATAAGCAGATTAATCCAATCCTCATCAAATGGGGGGGATTGAATGGATATACTAATACCAATTGGATTAGGTTTTTTAGTGAATTTATTTGTTTTCCTTATATCTAAAAGTGTAAAGAAAAGCAACGAAAAGTCATTACTCAATTGTTCAATTGCTTTTGGGATAACCCTTCTGAGCTCATTTGTTATTGGTGCCTGGACAGGAATGGGGATAGCTGTAATTAGTTCCGGTATGCTGTTATTCGTACTTATTACGAGGATCTTTATATCTTTTGTGTCTCGCAAAGATAACATTTTAGAGTAGGTAAAGATTCCAGAACCGGACTTGTTCTGATCTACATTAGAGCCAGATTATGGGGAATGTCTTATATTTACTTTGGATCTAGCGAAAGTGGATTCGAATGGATATTAATCTAGGGATTGCCCATATTGATGACTTTAAAGACATTAATTTGATTGTAAAAGAAGGACATGATGAACATTCAGATGCATTACCACATATCTTTTCTAAGGTGGATCCCGTGATGCCTGAAAGTTACTTTAAAGAATTAATGGAAGATCCGAATATCGATATTTTAGTTGCAAAAATAGGCGCAGATGTAGTTGGGTATGCGGTAATGGAACTACACGAATCACCATCATTTAAGTCTATGACACGAAGAATTTTTGCCTATATGAATGATTTCGGTGTAAAAAATAGTTATCAAAGGAAAGGTATTGGCAGTGCGTTATTTGAAGCTTGCGTAGAATGGTCTCAAAACAGAGGAGCCTCCTCATTAGATTTAACTGTGTGGGAATTTAACAAGAAAGCTATTACTTTTTATGAAAGCTGTGCAATGGAAAAACTCAGCAGCAAGATGGCCTTACGATTATAGAAATTTAAAGCTAACAGGGCATTACATGACGTAGAATTACAGAGTTTGCTTTTTTCAGTTTGGGCAGAGTAGTCTTGGTTATATGATTAATTCCTAATAAGTATAATGTCAGGGCTAAAATCACACCAGACTGTTAAATTTTAAGAATGGCAGCAATTTTTGAAGATCAAAAGGAGCCAGTCTAATGGATCGTACAATAAAAACACTTTTTGAAAACCTTAAAGATGATGATAAGGACTTACAATACGAATCATTTATGAAATTGCTTGATAGTACGAATGAGAAAGTACACTGGGCTTATGAGGTTTGGGATCAATTACTGAAGGACGTAACAGAAGGCGATAACCATCAACGATCAAGAGCTGTCCAATTCTTATGCAATTTGGCAAAAAGTGATCCCGAAAAAAGAATTTTGAAGGATTTTCCAACCGTTTGGGCTGTGACAAAAGACAATAAATTTGTTACTGCCCGACATAGCCTGAAATCCATTTGGAAAATTGCCTTGGCAGGTTCTGAGCAAAAAGAATTGGTTTTAAACCAGCTTACCGACAGATTCATAACTGGAACTGATGAAAAAAACTATACGTTGATTCGCTTTGATATCATTGAAAGCCTCCGGAAGCTTTATATTGAACTGAAGGATGAGCAAGTTAAGCAGCTTGCCTTGGATTTGATTGAAAAAGAAGATGATCCAAAATACAAAAAGAAATATGCGTCAGTATGGAGTGAGTAATTTAGAGAACATGTTTCTTCTTAGTTACGGATGTGATTTGGATCATAGCAATATTGACTTTCTGGTTAAGGAGCGCTTAATGCCTTTCGCACTCCAGGAAAATAAAGTGAACATAAGAAATTCAAACGATTTATCGATTCGCATGATGTACGATGTAAATTGGAAAAAGCATGTAGACAATAACTATTACTTAGAGGAATTTATCATCAGTGAAGCACATCTTCTGGCATTTGAATATTCCCTGTCAAAATTAAAAGGGAATCATATTAGATGCCGTCCATATGCCCGGGGACATTATGATCTTACTATTAATGGAAAGGAATATTCCACACGCGTCTATCAAAAGCTCTCAGGTGATTATGAATTGTTCTTTATTGATGATGAGGCAATACATAATACAGTTCTAAGAAAACACATCCATGCGCTTCCAAATGAACTCCAATGGCTTGTGTTACCTAAAAATATAGAGGACTTAAAAAGAGAATGTGCCATTTTTGATTGGATTCAATCAAGTCTTAACTTTATAGGCGCGAACCAGAAATAACAGCGGCATATTTGTACCAGTGCCGATTCTTCTTAAAGTCTTTTAAGGCAGATGTTGCAGAAGACCTTTGTCTGTTTTCTACTGTCATGCTGATTTAGACATTGACCTGTTAAGATCGTTTTCGCTTCATAAAGGCAGCAGCATTAGCTTCGACAGTTTGGAAATATAAAACGTGAAGCGGAATCAATGCAGTTTTTACTGACTCCCTTTAAAAACGTATCTTTCAGCTGCTCTTTAAACTCATATGGAAAAAATCCTTTAATTAATCTGATGAATCGTACCATTTCATCAAGTGGAGAACAATACAATGTAAGCCCGTAATATAAAAAAGCACAGCCTTTCGGCATGCTCTACAAATAGCCCTTCTCTTCAATAATTTGAAGACGAAGGGCTATCTCAATTTACATGTTTCTTGAATTTGCGGCGACCACGGAAAATAAGCATCCAATAGTTCAGAAGTCTGCTGGAAATGAAGAGACGGCAAATCCGTTAATACTTTTTTCAAATATGCATAGAAATCGATTCCATGGATTTTTGCAGTCTCAGCCAAACTCAAACAGATCGCATTTGCTTGAGCACCTGCTTCACTGACAGAAAAAAGCCAGTTTTTCCGACCCAGAACATTGGGACGGATGGCATTTTCAGCTGGATTATTATCAATTTCAATCCGCCCATCGAAAAGAAAACGTTGGAGTTCATCTTTTCTTTTCAATGTATAGTCAGTTGCAGTGGCAATCGCATTCTTCCCATAGAAATGACTTTCTTCTATCCATTTAAAAAAGGCGGTCACAATCGGTTTGGAATACTTCTTTCGCATTCGTCGCCTTTTGCCAGGACGCATTTCTCTGAATTTGTTCTCAAGTCGATAGAGTTGATTGCAATAGTCGACGCCAATCCTACCATTCTTACTGTCGACTTTCAGCCAATAACGACGAACATGCGCCCAACAGTTGGCAAAGGTGACACCTGGTAAACCGCCGTATGCAGAATAGCCATCACAAATGATTGTTCCTTTGTAATCACCAAGGAAGTTCTTCAGAACTTCTCGTGCTCGCGATAGCGAACTATGGAAAAGCACCATCACAGGTCCTTGGCAGGGAACAGTTTTGTAGACCCAATTGTATGCCTTCGTGTTCCCAGGCTTTCCATCAGGCCGATAAATCACTTGCGCTGTTGTCTCGTCAACATGTAGGACAGTCCTTCGCATCGCTAGTGAAGTCATCCGTTGGTATAAAGGCAATAGCCACTCATTTGAAACCTTGATCACCCAGTTGGATAGATTTTTATCATTCGTTTCCAACCCATGACGAAGCCATTCTTTTACCTGACGATATAGAGGAAGATAAAGATTATATTTGTCTGATATGACCTTGGCTAGCACACTTGGACCTGCGAGACTCCGTTGAATCACCGGTTGAGGTGCCTTTCCGCGCACGATGTTGGCTGCTATAGAACTATCTAGTTTGCAGTGTTTGCATTCATAGGAGTGCTCCATATGCTGAATACGTTTCAGTTTGGCAGGGATGAATTCTGCTTCTTCTCGAACGACTATCCCACCGATTCTTGCCAAATCATTTTGACAACAGCTACAGGTGAGTAGGTCAGGATAATGATGAACAACTTCCGTTTCCACACCTTCATGAAAATGGTCATTCCGCTTCTTCTTCGATGCTTTACGAACAACAGTGTAAGAAATCACCTGTTGGCTTTGATCTTCTGTTTGCTCAGAATCGTGAAAAGGGTCCTCTTCCTCATCGAACAAAGAGCTTTGCCCGTCGGGCACATTGTATCTTGATTTCTCGGATTTTGATCCAAAAAGCATCTTCGTCAAGTGCTGAACCTGCTCAGTTAGTTTTTCGATTTGCTTGGACTGCTGTTCATTCTGTTGATTGGAATGCGCCAATTGCTCTTCCAACATACTGATGACTTTTTCCAATGCTTGTTCAGAGGTACGATTGGCCATTTCCTTCACCGCTTTCTTTCTTGTTGAACGTAGTATACCGGATAGCGGAGCCCATGAACAGAAGTTTTTAAAAGGAGCTTTTTAATGAAGGAGCAATCGCTCTTGGCTGCTGAATAGCTAACCCTTCGAGCAACCAACGAAGTTCTTGCTGCGTTAGATTTTTCACTTCCCGCTCACTACGTGGCCATTGAAGTTTTCCGGCATCGAGTCTTTTATACAACATAGCGAAACCATCACCATCGAAATATAGACATTTATATCGATCCTTTTTTCCACCTGCGAACAGAAAAATAGAATCACCATATGGATCTAAATCAAAGGAATCTTGAATGAGTGTAGCGAGTCCATCAATTCCTTTTCGCATGTCTGTTTTTCCGCAGACAATATAGATATTCTGAACATCTGTATAATCTTGCCTCATTGGTTCATCAGCTCCCGTATAATGACTTGGATAATCCGTTCATCCACGCCATTCTGGAGTGTGACTTCAGCGCTACCAATCTTGATTTGACAGTGACCGGAGGTCTTCGTTGGATTTGCTGGAGTTTGTTCACTTTTGGTGGGTTGTAAGGAAACGGGGACTATCGTTAAAGGGTTTAAAAACAAAGAAAGCACCTCCTGTTTGATACGAATATCGTACCAAGCGGGGTGCTGCGTTGCCTATGCGTTATTTAATTGGGGGCTTACAATACAATTCCGGTGTGTTGCATGTATCGCAAGGTAACTTGCATTGGAACGTCAGGGTAAACCTATTCAACCCAAAAAGACCGCTAATTCAAATTGAATTAGCGGTCTTTTTATAGTTGGAGTTCATGTTTAAGTCGTCGCTCGTTTCTTTTCCGAACTGTCTACTACGACTGCACCTACGATGTCACCGACAACGTTCGAAGCAGTTCCACCCATGCCGATGATCGCGTCTACGCCAGCGATGAGGGCGACGATTTCAAGCGGAAGGCCGAACATCGTCAATACTGCTGCCAGGGTTACTAAGCCAGCTGCAGGGACGCCTGCAGTTCCAATCGACAACAGTGTCCCGATGATCACAATTATGAAAAAATGCGATATGGAGAGTTCAAGATTTGTAATGTTTGCTGCGAATACAATCGATACACCCATACGGAGCGCACCGCCATCTGAGTTGAAAACAGCGCCAAGAGGGAGCGCAAAGTTTGCTGTCCGCTCAGAGACACCTGCCTTTTGCGCTGCTTTGATGGCAATCGGCAAAGACGCGATACTGCTAGATGTGAAAAATGCCGTTGTATAGGCTTCTTTAGTTGAACGGAAGAAATTAGAAACGGAATTCCCTGATAACCGCAGGAATCCTGTATAGACGAACAACCAGAGAAGGACCACACCCAAGTAAAATACTCCGGTGAATGTAAGCAGGGACTTGAACGTTTCCCATCCCTGACTCCCGAATGCAGTCGCACTGATCGCAAACACGCCGATTGGTGCATACAGTAAAACTCCCGTTAGAAGTTTTGAAAACATTTCCTTTAGCGCAATGATAATTCGGTCTAACAATAGACCATGCTTTTGCATCTCGTTCTCTGTTGAAAACTTCATTGCTGAAATAGCTAGTCCAATGATGACAGCCAAGAAAATAATACCCATTACATTACCGCCGGAAAAGGCTTCAAACATATTGGACGGAACCATTTGCAATAAGACATCAGAGAAGTTTGGTGCTGCTGGTGTATCCACTTGTGTATTGGGAAGAGTTAAATACTGGCCCGGTTGGAACAAGAGGGCAAGACCGACACCAATTCCAACGGCTGCCGCTGTGGTCGCCATATAGTAAAGAATAAGCTTCCAGCCCATCCGCCCCAGCTGTTTCATGCTCATTTGATCGACAGCAAGTACAACAGTTAAAAAAATCACTGGGATGGCAACGAGACTAAGTAGATTGATGAGTAATGTACCCAGTGGCTGGAAAAAGGCCATCTTTTGTCCGAAAACTAGACCGCTTGCAATTCCTGCAATAAATCCGATGGACATTTTAAGTACAAATGAGCTATCACGATAGCCACGCCATATTTTCGATAACATCGGTTCTCTCCTATTCGTATGTATTGATTACTTATTTAGCGAAGTGTACCTTAGTTTGGAAGTTACGGTCAATATCTATGCTCGAATTCTATCGAAGATTGAAAATACCGCTCCCTTAAGAGGAAACGGCATTTCGAGCAGGCAATCGTTTTTTGATTGCAAATATTGTTACTGCGGTTACTATTAACACCAGCTGTCCTGCAATGGTTTCCCATGTCGGATAAAATCCGATTGCTGCTGCGACAGGAAGTCCGTTCACAATAGAAGTAGGGAAGATATCCGTTAATTGAAGTGTATGGATACTTACACCAATAATTTTAAACGCGAGAGCATAGATGAATACCGTTGCCACCGCAAACAATCGATGAATAGGAATACGATTTCCGGCTTTTAATAACACAACAGCAACAGCGACTAATATGATTAACGCTGCAGCGATGCCGAGCAGAAACTCGGACAATTTCATGTTTGGCGCGATTCCTACATAGAACACGACGGTTTCTGCACCTTCACGGAACACTGTTAGGAAACTGAGCAATCCAATCGCCCAAGCACTTTTACTGGAAACGGCTGTCCCCATCTGACGCGCGATATAGTCATTCCACGCGGTTACAGACGATTTACGGTGAAGCCATGCGCCCATTCCAATCATCATCGCAGCGGCAGCGAGTCCGATTACACCTTCCATGATTTCACGGCTGCTTCCAATCGTCACGGAGTTTAAAATGGTCGTCATCAGGACGGCTGCAACGATACTTGCGATAATCCCTGCGGCCGACCCTGTGTAGATCCATTTAGCCAGCTGAGGTTGTCCGGCTTTCTTCAGGAATGCAACCAGACCGATAATGATGAGCAGTGCCTCTAATCCTTCACGCAGTAAAATAAGTGCTGAATCCCAAAATGTATACGATGTACTTTCTTTAACGAGTTCGATCTGCTGTTGCAGACTGGCGATCTCACCCGATATTTTTTTAACATCTGCTTTTTCACTCGTAAGTTTTCCTGCCAGCAACGGCACTTGACTTTCAATTTCCGTATAAAGTGCCGCATCTTTTGTACGGATTTGACCTTCTACATTCGGCCAGCTTGTGATGAATTCACGAAGTTTCGCGACCGCTGTATCTGCATCATCTTTAGCAAGCGCCGTACGGCTATCTGCTAAAAGGGAAGTCAGCGTATCTAGTGAGTCTTTCGTAACAGGAGCGGATCCTTGAGCCGTTTCTCCTGCTGCGAATGATGTAACGGCCTGTTCGAGCGCCGTGTATGTCTGTTCTAGATCTGTCTGACTTGGAGCATCTTCTGCAAGTGCAATGCGCAAGAACGCCATTTGAGTTTCGATTGTCCCGTAAGCCGCGATACTTTGTTCGCGCACTGGGCGTTCGTTACGTGTCCAAGTAGCTAGAAATTTCTTTTCGGAAGCCCGGATTGCTTTCATATCTCCTGAATGAATGGCGTCTCCGAGCTCTTCAAGATCCGGCGTAACTGCCTTTTCAAACGCGAGACGTTCCGCTTGCTCATCCACTGGGTTTTCAGCTTTCTCTAATGCATGCAGTGCTTTTGACAGTGCTGTTAACGCCTCCAGACGCTGCGCAGATCCTTTTGCTTGCTCCGCTTCTTTCAGCGTACTCTCGACTTGCTTACTTTCTTTTGCAGGGTGGTCTTCTTGCTCCCATGCAGCCTTGAATTCTTCTAGCGCGGTCTCTGCGGCCTGCTTATCGTCTTGCTTGGAAGCCATAATGGCGTCGCCGATTGCGATATACAAGTCACTATAAGAAGGTGCCTCCGCGTGAACAAGGGATGCGGGTAAAAGAGACAAAAGCAGGACTGCGATGAGCAGTGCCTGCTTACAAAGTTTTGAATAACGCTTCACCGATATAGCTTCCTTTCTGAACACCAGGGAAGCAGGCAAATAAGGCACTGCCGCGGTGTGTGATGTACTCATTCAATTTATCGGCACGGCCGAAACTTTTTTGGATGGCGATAAATTGCTCCGGATCTTTTTGATAGGAGATGAATAGCAAACCGGCATCATATGCACCCGTTGCATCCATTGTCCCGGAAGAGTAGGAGAAAGAACGTCTATGGATTTGTGCTTTCGCTTCTTTCGCAAGACGCACATGGGAATCGACGGGAATCACGGGTGCACCTGATGCATCTTTCTGGTCAAGCGGAACTTCATCGTGTTCGCCTTTTAATCCAATAGGAGCACCTGTTTCACGGTGACGGCCAAATGTCGCTTCTTGCTCACTGAGCGCTGTTCGATCCCACGTCTCTAAGTGCATCTGAATGCGGCGGACTGCCATATAACTGCCTCCAGCAAGCCATCCTTTTGACTCGCCAGGCTGCACCCAGACAACATCGTTCATCGCTTGTTTGCTCGCAGCGTCAGGTCCTGAAGTACCGTCTTTAAAGGCAAACAAGTTCCGCGGCGTTTCGCGTTTCTTGTTTTTTTCAGGATAAGAGTTGAAACCCGCTTGAGACCATTTCAACCGGACTTTTCCTGAAGCAGCGCGAATCAAGTTGCGCACTGCATGAAACGCTACTTGCGGATCTTCTGCACATGCCTGAATGCATATGTCTCCTCCTGTATACGCAGGATCGAGCTGATCTTTCGGGAAGTGGGGGAGATCCTTGAGTTCTGCAGGACGTTTCGATGAAAGCCCCAGTTCGTTTTTATCAAATAGGGAAGGGCCTGCGCCGAACGTCAACGTAAGACCAGAGGCATCGAGCCCGCCCGCTTCGCCTGTATCTTTTGCTGGGATAAATCCATTGGAAGAAAGTTCTCCGATGGGTTCGCCATTCATTAAACGAACCGCCATCGGTGTCCATTGCTGGAACAGCTCTTTCAGTTCGCCTTGGGATTTCACAAGAACTTCAAGTGATGCAAAATAGACGTGAGTTTGCACAGGCGTGATGATGCCGGACTGATGCGCACCATAAAAGTTAATTTTGTTTTTGGACGAAGGATTATCCTCTTCCGTCGTCATCCCAAATACATTAAGAAGACCACCGAGTCCGGAAGCGCCAATTGCTGCACCTGCAGCTCCAGCGCCTGTCAGTTTCAGCATTTGACGCCGGGAGATTTTCTTATCAAATAACTTTTCTTCTGCCATTAGATTCTCACTCCATTACGATGCCCATCATGCTCAATGGTTCACCGAGTTGATTTACTGCATCTGCTAATTGCTTCGTATCTTCCTTCGTCAATTCCTCGTAGGAAATATAACCGCCGTTTCCATCTTCATGCTTTGCAAGAAGTCCATTCAATGTTGAGAACTTATTCGTCAAATCAGTCGCAAGCTGCGCATCTTTTTGTTTGATGACCGCTTCGAAGATATGGAAGATTTCTTCTGCACCTTCAACGTTTGCTTTGAAATCATATAGGTCGGTGTGAGAGAAGATTTCTTCTTCACCCGTGATTTTCGATGTAGAGACTTCGTTAAGCAGGTCAACAGCGCCTGTGATCATCAAATCCGCGCCAACTTCAACGGTTTCTACACGCGCACGCAATTCTTTTGCATCTTTCAACAACTGATCGGCAACGTCTTCGTACCCTTCAGTTGTATTATCGACCCATAAGCCGTATTCAATCTTATGGTATCCAGACCATTCTTCTTCACCTTGACCTTCGTCTTCCAAGTCCGCGAGACGTGCGTCAATACGCGGATCGAGGTCTCCGAAACTTTCGGCAATCGGCTCAGAACGTTCAAAGTACATGCGGGCGAGGGGATAGATTGCCTTTGCGTCGTCAATTCTGCCTTCTTTTACAGCACTGACAAATTTGTCTGTTTCGACAACAAACTGATCCATCTGCTCCAAAGCGAATTGCTTATAGGCATCTGTTTCTTGTTGTAGATCAGTTGGAGCTGCAGCTGCGGTTTCTGCTGGTTCTTTCTCAGTTGCTGCTTTATCAGAACCGCATCCAGAGAGGATGAGACCTGTTGCGAGTAGTGAAGCGAGCAAGGCGTGTGATTTCATAAGATTGTTTCCTACTTTCCGTCTTTTTCTCAATGATAATCATTATCACCACTCTGAGTCAATAGTTTTTTATATAAAGGGGTGGCAATTTCATGTCATTTCCCTAAAAAACGAAAATAAATTATGGGAAGTTTGGAAGCTGAATCTCAACGTCTCACTGCAATTGGCAGAGAATGGCTGTTGTATAACGAGTTTGTTCGTCATATAATAAGGGAACAGATGTTCCTAGGAGGAGACGTTATGAAACAGCTGCCTGAACGTAAAATTATTTGCATCGATATGCGCAGCTTTTATGCAAGTTGTGCAGCCGTGATGGAAGGATTGGATGTGATGGAAACGCCAATCGCCATTATTGGGAACAAAGAGCGCAAAGGGGGCGTGGTGCTTGCGGCATCGCCTCCGCTCAAAAAACGATTTGGTATTAAGACGGGGATGCGCCTTTTTGAAATACCAGATGATCCCTCCATACAATTGATTGAACCTAAAATGGACTTTTATATAAAAGTCTCAATGGAGATCACTCATCTGCTGAACCAATACGTTCCAAAAGAAGCGATACATGTGTACAGCATTGATGAAAGCTTCGTCGACTTGGATGGAACAGAGAAACTCTGGGGTTCCGCAAGAGAAACCGCGGCGCGCATTCAAGATGATTTACTTCGCCAATTCCAACTGCACTCTGCGTGTGGAATGGGGCCCAACATGTTGCTGTCCAAACTTGCGCTGGATTTGGAAGCAAAGAAAACAGGGTTTGCTCATTGGGGGTATGAGGATGTGCCAGCGAAATTATGGCCAATCGCACCGCTTAGTGAAATGTGGGGCATCGGGAGAAGAACTGAACACACTTTAAATGAGATGGGGATTTACTCCGTTGGTGATCTCGCACACGCTTCACTTATTCAGCTGGAAGAGAAGTTCGGCGTCATGGGGAATCAGCTTTACCATCATGCCCATGGGATTGATATGTCCGATCTTGGGGCGCCTTTGATCGAAGGGCAGGTCAGTTACGGCAAAGGGCAAATTCTTTTCCGGGATTATTGCCGCCGTGAGGATGTGCTTGCCGTAGTGCTTGAAATGTGTGAAGACGTCGCGATGCGGGCCCGCACTGCCAGGCGCGCTGGCCGCACAGTCCATTTGTCCGTTGGCTACTCTAAAAATGCGTTAGGAGGGGGATTCAGCCGTTCAAAATCCCTTGTAGAAGAGACGAACGATACGATGAAGATTTACAAACTTTGTACAGAACTATTCGACACATTTCACGATGGACGCCCGGTTCGCCAGCTTTCGTTGAGCTTATCCAATTTAGTTGAAGAGCATTCGATGCAGCTGAGCTTGTTTGACCAGCATAAATGGAAGAAACGAAAGCTTGGTGAGACGGTGGATGAACTCCGCAGTAAATATGGATCTGCTGCCGTTTTACGTGCAGTCTCGTATACCGATGCGGGAACAGCGCGTCATCGGGCCGGTTTGATTGGCGGGCATGTGAAGTAGCGATACCTGGCAGCTGGAAGGAGATGATACTATGCTACGAGATCGCGGGAAAATCAAATGGACTGCACTGATGCTGCCCGAACACGTTGAGCGATTGCGCGCATGGCAGGCAGAAGATGCAATTCAGGTGCGAAGCGAACCTGATGAACAGCAATTGGAGGAATGGAATTACATCATCGCTAGTGCGATGGAGACTCATCGAGCCATCACCATTACGCATTGGCAAACCGATAAACCCGCAACCGATGACTTTTACGTTCATTGTCTAGAACCAGAGAGAAAACAGTTGCGCGTTGTAACGATTGACGGCCGAGCACGTATTCTTTCACTCCTGGATATTGAAACTATTTCTGAAATCGGATAATTCGAAACAAATACTTTCCGAATTATGTAAGAGTCTGCTAAACTATTCGAAGTCCTATATAGATTGGCAGGGGAATTTATTGAACGTACTCATTCAGCTCGGCTGGTTTTTTAAACAGCGAAAAAAGCAATACGCAATTGGAATTGCAGCACTTGTACTTGTTTCAATATTGCAGCTGCTGCCGCCTAAAATCATCGGCTATATCGTCGATGACATTACGAAAGGAACGTTAACTGGCTCCCAGCTGACGAAATGGCTCGTCATTCTTGCAGTCGCGGGGATTGCAATGTACGCATTCCGCTATCTTTGGAGGGTCATGATTTTCGGTTCATCGATTGTACTTGCACGTACGATCCGCAAGCAATTATTCGATCATTTTTTAAAGATGTCACCCGCTTTTTATCAAAAACGCCGAGTAGGCAATTTAATGGCCCACGCAACTAATGACGTGAGTGCAGTTCAGCAAACTGCAGGCATGGGTGTATTGACGTTGTTCGATTCCATTTCAACAGGCGGTTTTGTTATCTTGACGATGGCGTTAACGATTAACTGGAAGTTGACGTTGATTGCACTTATTCCGATTCCTATCATGATTGTATTGACAAGTTTTTATGGTAAATTGCTGCGCCGTCATTTCCGCACTGCTCAAGAAGCCTTTTCCAGCATGAACGATAAGACTCAAGAGAGCATTTCAGGCGTAAAAGTCATTAAAACGTTCGGACAGCAAAAAGAGGACATCGAAGACTTCACGGAACTATCGGAGGAAGTTGTAGAGAAGAACATGCGGGTTGCCCGTGTAGATGCACTGTTTGACCCGACGATCGGCGGGATCTTTGCGATTTCTTCTATTATTTCGTTTATCTTTGGTGCTCGCTTTATCAATGCCGGGGAAATGAGTATAGGTGATATAGTTGCGTTCAGTACGTATCTTGGATTGTTGACATGGCCAATGCTCGCGTTCGGATTTCTTTTCAATATTGTAGAACGGGGAAGCGCTTCGTATACGCGAATTCGTGAATTGCTCTCAGTGGACCCAGAAGTAGTTGATGTACAAGGTGCAATTGATGAGCGGCCAAGGGGAGATCTTTCTGTCGACATTGACAGCTTCACGTTCCCCGGGGATCCGAACCCGGCACTCCGTGATGTTCACTTTACGCTGAGACAAGGAGAAACGCTCGGGATTGTCGGTAAAACCGGCTCCGGAAAGACCGCCATTTTGAAGCTGCTGCTGCGGGAATTTGATGATTATGAAGGGATCATATCGTACGGCGGACATTCGATTCATCAATACAAACAGCAGCGGCTGCGGGAATCGATTGGATATGTCCCGCAAGATCACTTCTTATTTTCAACGACACTGGCTGAAAACATTGCCTTTACGAATCCAACGGTTCCGTCCGAAGAGATTCACAACGCTGCACGCCTTGCCCACATCCACGAAGATATTGAAGGGTTTGCAGAAGGCTATCGTACGATTGTAGGGGAACGGGGCGTTTCCTTATCCGGAGGTCAAAAACAGCGGATATCGATTGCCCGGGCATTGCTCATGCAGCCTGAGCTGCTTATTTTAGACGACTCTCTTTCTGCAGTGGATGCAAAGACCGAAGAAGCGATTCTTCGGTCTTTAAAAGAAACACGCAGCGGAGAAACAACAATCATTACGTCTCACCGGTTAAGCGCCATTCAACATGCACACCAAATTATTGTCATGGACGAAGGGACAATAGCAGAGTCTGGAACCCATTCAGAATTGATGGCACTAAACGGGAGTTATAAAGAAATGTACGATTTGCAACAACTTGAAGCGTCTGTAGAACAAGGGGGCGGGGCGTAATGGCAGAAGTGAAGCAGACAAAACTATCAGCTCGGGGACAATGGGAAGTATTTGTTCGTCTTCTCCAATACTTGAAGCCTCATAAACTGTCGATTGCGATTGCGCTGCTGCTCCTAGCGCTCACGATAACTGGAAGCATCGTAAGTCCGCTTCTCATTCAATCATTCATCGACAATCATCTCGTCACGTTGAATTTCGAACGCACGAGTATTATCCGCTTACTCGTTTCCTATGTTGCAATTCAAGTGACAGTCGTAGTCATTTCCTATTTCCAATCGCTGCGCTTTCAGCGAATCGCGCTTAAAATCATCCAGCAAATACGAATCGATGCCTTTACTAAAGTGCATGGACTCGGGATGCGCTATTTCGACAAAACGCCTGCCGGTGCAATCGTTTCGCGTGTGACAAACGATACAGAAGCCATAAAAGAAATGTTTGTGAGTGTTGTTGTCACGTTTTTGCAGGCGATTTTCGGAATCATCGGCGTTTACATTGCGTTATTTTCACTGGATGCAAAGCTTGCGATGTATTCAATGGTCTTGCTGCCGCTGTTTATAATTTTGATATCGGTCTATCGGTATTACAGCGCAGACTTTTATCAAGATATCCGGGAACGACTCAGTCAATTGAATGGAAAGATATCCGAATCCCTTTCAGGAATGGGCATGATCCAAGCATTCCGCCAAGAAGAGAGGCTTGCAGATGAATTTAAGTCAATCAATGACGGGCACTATCGAGCGGGAATAAGAAACATTAAGTTCGACAGTATTCTGCTTGGACCGTTCATCGACTTGTTATATGCGGCAGCAGTGGTCTGTACGCTGGCATACTTTGGGTTCACTTCGCTTTCAACTGCGGTCGATGTGGGGATTATCTATGCATTTACGACATTGCTAAGCCGATTGTTCCAGCCCGTCCAGCAAGTGATGAACCGAATGTCTATTTTCCAGCAGGCGCTTGTTTCAGCATCACGGGTTTTCACACTCATTGACGAACCGGACATGGAGCCTGTTCAGCTGCTGGAAAAGGATTCAAAAATTACAGAAGGAACTATCATCTTTGACGGCGTTACGTTTAGTTATGATGGCAAAACCGATGTATTGAAAGATATTTCGTTTACGGCGAATGCCGGTGAAACCGTCGCCCTGGTCGGACATACAGGCAGCGGAAAAAGTTCAATCATTAACTTGCTTATGAGGTTCTATGAGTACGAGCATGGCTCTATTACCATTGACGGACGATCACTGAAGTCCTATCCAATGCAGGAATTACGGAACAAAGTCGGGCTCGTCCTTCAAGACCCATTCATGTTTTATGGGGATATTGAAAGCAATATCCGTCTGCATAACGAATCGATGACATCAGAAAAGGTAAGGACAGCAGCGGAATTTGTCCAAGCCAATAAGTTCATTGAACAGTTAGAAGGTGAATACGCACACAAAGTGATGGAACGCGGATCGACCCTATCAAGCGGACAGCGGCAGCTCATTGCATTTGCACGAACTATGGCAGTCGATCCGAAGGTCCTTGTACTTGATGAAGCAACCGCCAATATTGACACAGAAACGGAAATTGCAATCCAAGCCAGTTTACAAAAGATGCGAAAAGGAAGGACTACTATTGCCATTGCCCACCGGCTTAGTACGATTCAAGATGCAGAACTCATATTAGTGCTGCATAAAGGAGAGATTGCTGAACGAGGAACCCATCAGCAATTGCTAAGTATGAAAGGACTTTACTATAAAATGTATCAGCTTCAAAATGGGCAGACAGCTTGATTAAACAAATGCTTACAAAACCGTACACGATATCAGCCGTACGGTTTTGTAATGTGTCATAAACTGTTCACAGACAAAAAGTACATATTGAATGACTCGTTCTGATACCATGAAGAGGAGATAGAAAAAAATATAAAAGGGGGAAGTTCCTTGGCAACAGATGTGAACATATTCCTTGCATTCGGAGCGGGATTTTTAAGTTTCATTTCCCCATGTGTCCTGCCGCTGTATCCGGCATTCATTTCTTACATTACTGGGATGTCAATCGATGATTTACGTTCAGACAAGAAACGGATGAGCCGAAACGGAATGTTACATACGTTATTTTTCCTTCTAGGATTTTCTGTTGTATTCATTTTCCTTGGATTCGGATCTTCATTCATTGGTCGTTTCTTTATCGAATACATGGATATTCTTCGGCAGGTTGGCGCCATTTTCATCGTGTTATTCGGTTTAATGGTAGTCGGAATTTTTACACCGAAGTTTTTAATGCAAGAACGCAAACTTCAATTTAAGAACCGGCCTTCGGGTTACTTAGGATCTGCACTTATCGGACTTGCATTTTCAGCAGGCTGGCAGCCGTGCATGGGACCGATCATCGGAGCAATCATCGGACTCGCAGCATCTAATCCAGGCTCCAGTATGCTTTACATGATGACCTACGTCCTTGGATTCGCGATTCCATTCTTTGTGCTGTCGTTCTTCGTCACTCGTCTTGGCTGGATTCGTAAACACAACCAGACGATTATGCGGATTGGCGGAGCCTTCATGATTGTTTTCGGTATCGTGCTATTCTTCGACGGTATGACATTCTTAATCAGCTTACTTAGCCCGATCTTTGGAGATTTCCAAGGTTTTTGACCATCAAGGAGGATTGAACAATGAACGAAGTTATGTCTTTTCAAGCATGGCAAGAACTTTTAACACAACATGAGGCGATGCTATTATTCGTGAAAACCGATCATTGTTCTGTATGTGATGGGCTATATCCACAAGTGGAAGTGTTGACTGAACAGTATCCATTTCCGTTCTATTATGTAAATGTCGCGAAAGTACCTGAAATGGCAGGGCAGCTGTCTTTATTTGCAGCGCCTGCTGTATTGTTATTCAAACATGGAAAAGAAACGACCCGGTTTGCGAGGTTTGTTCCAATGGAGCAACTTCGTAAACGATTGGACGAGCTGAAGGAGGCGCGCGGATGAGTCAGCTTCAAGAATGGATTGATATGATTTTCAATGAAATCCCGCCCGTCTATTTAATCGTCGGCTCAACCGCTGCCTTTTTCTTCATGGGAATCTTAGCGTTCATTGTCCGCTCAAAAGCGGCAGAACGCCCGATTTCACCGATTCGTATTATACTGCCGCCCCTATTTATGTCTTCCGGAATGCTCATGTTTTTGTTTACTCAATTTCAGGTTCCGTGGAGTCAGGTGATGGAAGCCGCAGCTGTTGGGCTGCTCTTTTCGACGATTTTGATTGCTACAACAAACTTTGAACATAAGAATGGTCAATTGTTTGTGAAACGATCGAAAGCATTCATCGTCATTTTGGCGGCATTGCTCATCTTCCGACTGGTCGCAAAACTGATTCTCAGCAATTCCATCGACGTCGGGGAACTTGCCGGTATGTTCTTCATCCTCGCATTTGCGATGATCGTCCCATGGCGAATTGGAATGCTCATCAAATACAACAACCTAAAAAAAAGAGAGAGACTCACGGTCAACTGACCAAGTCTCTCTCTTTTTGTGTTAAAAAAGATGCTCATATGGTGTCATGTCGACATCCATCGTCGTGAGCTTCTTACGTAAGAATTTGTGGTCGCGTTTCGGCGTTGCCACGATGTAGCCGCGAATTATATGATCGAATTCAATCGTCTTCGCATGCTCATCCAAAGCAATTTGACCAATACGGCCCGCAATCTTCTGCTTCGCTACCGGACGGAAAAGTTCAGGAACCGGCTGCACCAGTTCATTCAATAATCCCTTGGCTTCAGCATTCCAGAGATGAAGCGAACGGTCCACGTAGTATTCTTCCCAATCTAATGTCGATTTGCCATCTTCCTTTGGGAACACTTTCAGGAACTTACGGAACATGAAAAATCCGCCAATCGCAAACAAGCCGATTAGGACGACACACCAAAATACAATAAACCAGATAAACCAGCCTGGCATAATACGTTCACCTCTTTATGACTCTCTACGCTATCAATTGTACCCGTAAACTTAAAAACTTTCACGAACATTGTATCCTTTTCTGCAAGTTTCGTCTATCTAGACTGTGAAAGGAGGGGAACGCACATGGCAGCAGCACTTGAGTTTCAAACAGCGGTCGGCAAAATTTTCTACAACGCAGGTTCAACACCAGATGGCCGTCTTATCCGTAAGTCGCAAAGCTACCGTTTCGTCGAACAAAACGCAACACCCGCCAATTTACAGCTTGCACTTGCTTCACTTGGCCAACTGTCAGCAATGACGGTCATGTCTTATGAAAAAATCGTCACATCCGAAATCACAAACTAACTAACAGGAAAAGGAGGAATTCGAAATGCCACTCACACTTCAACTCGTATTTACGAAATCAGATGGAAAAGATTTTGTCTTAACTGTCGATGAACCGCGTCCGGGGGTTACACCCGCTGAGGTGAAGACCGCGATGGAACAGATCATTGCTTCCGGCGTGTTCAAAAAAGATGGGGACGTTCTTACCGCTGTCAAAAGCGCACGGATTATCGATCGCTCGGTAAGCGACCTGATCAGCAGCAAATAATACGAAAAAAGCACGTAAGCCGGTCCCTCGTCAGCTGACAGGGATCGGCTTTTTTAAAACCATCTCATAAAACTTGCATGGCATACACAATTAAAGGAGGCGAAAGTGATGGAACAATTGTTGGAACAAACAATGGGATTCATCCAAGAGGTGGGCTTTCCGGTTTTTGTTTCCTTCTACCTGCTCCACCGCCTGGAAACGAAGCTGGAAGCAATCCACGGAGCGCTCGTTACGCTAAAAGTGAAGTAGTCTTCACATAACCGACAAACAAACGCCAAACAACACATGATTCCCTGGTTGTTTGGCGTTCGTTTGTAGAATATGATAAGGTAAACACAATAGGTTTGGGGGAAGTGTAATGAAGAAAAAAGCAATCATTTTTGGCGTATTCATGATGGCACTTGTATTGAGTGCATGCTCCGGCGGATTCAAAGCGGATCATCATTACAGCATCGCGCCATTCGAATTCACGAACCAAAACAACGAAAAAGTTTCATTGGATGATTTAAAAGGTGAAATCTGGCTAGCACAGTTTGTATTCACTACATGTACGACTGTTTGCCCGCCTATGATGTCCAACATGGCGGAGATTCAAGAAAAGCTGGAAGCTAAAGGGATTGAAGACTACAAAATCGTATCCTTCAGTGTAGACCCTGATGTCGATACTCCTGAAAAACTAGGCACATACTTGGAAGGATTCGATGTTCCGGATTCATCCAAATGGGAAATGCTCACGGGTTATAAGATGGAGGACATAAGTGATCTTGCAGTGAAGTCCTTTAAAATGCCTGTTATTGACGATCCAAATTCTGACCAGGTGATTCACGGATCCCGATTTGGTTTGGTCGATAAAGAAGGAAAAGTCGTTAAATCCTACCCGGGTAATGTAGACGTTCCCTATGATACAATTGTAAAAGACATGAAAGCACTAAATAAAAAAGACTAAGTCACACAAAAGAGGAGAGGGACGAGTGAAGAAAAAGAGACGCAGCCTAACGGCGAAAGCTAAAATCTTGCTAATCGTGCTGCTGATTCCTGTTTCAGTCGTCCTCTTCACGTTAACTGCGATTATTTGGACAAGCATTCGCCATCCGGATGTGATTCAAAAATCCGCCAGTACTTTGATGGACTTGCACGAACGGCATGGCGGGCTGACGATTCCCGACGAATACATTCCCATTTACAAAGCGGCAGCGGAGGAATACAACATTCCATGGACGCTGTTAGCTGCACATCATCGAGTGGAAACACGTTTTTCTACAATGAAAACTATGGTCTCCCCAACAGGAGCCGAAGGGCATATGCAATTCATGCCGTGCACGTTCGTTGGCTGGGGCTATCCCGGCTGTACAGACCTGGGCAAAGGAAATATCCCTGAAGACGATAAAACCAATCCAGATGTCATTGCAAAATATGGCGGATACGGAGTCGATGGAAATGGGGATGGAATTGCAGATCCATACAACCTAGAAGATGCCATCTATAGCGCTGCTAACTACTTAGCACAAAGCGGGGCAGCTGATGGGCAAATCGAGAAGGCCATTTTCCACTACAATCATAGTGATAAATATGTAGAAGATGTTCTTTGGTTCTTCGAAGAATATGAAGCACAGCAAACCCAGCAAGCGCAAAAATAAAAGGACTTCGCGAAGAGCGAAGTCCTTTTTGTTATGCAGCTTTACGCATAGCTTTCATAATGAGGCTGACGATGAAGACAAGAATGACAGCACCGATGATTGCTGGTACGAGATAGAAGTCCGAAACTTTAGGTCCCCAAGAGCCGAGCAGCATTCCGCCAACCCATGCACCTACGATACCTGCAATAATGTTACCAATAATTCCACCTGGGATATCTTTCCCTAGAATAAGTCCGGCAACCCAACCAATAATTCCTCCGATAATTAAGAACCAAATGATACTCATTTGAAATCCTCTCCTTTTAGCTATATAGTATGTCTGTTCTAGTCTTTATAATAACCGTAATTGACCTAGTTGAAACATATTCGCTAAAATTATTTGCATAGAATGATCGGATTTTACACAGACTTATCGAATTATCTCAGCTCCCAGTGTATTTTTAAAATGACGCAGTGCCCAGTCATGTCCGGCCGCGTCGAAACTTGCAACACCCCGTTCATGGATCACTGTTGTAAACCCTTTGTTATAGGTGTCTACAGAAGTGTGCAGGATACAAATATCTGTACAGACACCTACTAAATGGAGTTCCTGAATCCCGCGCGCGCGTAGCCAAATTTCAAGATTGGTCCCTGCAAATGCACTGTACCGGGTTTTATCCATCCAATAGATCGCTTCGCGGTTTTCTTCATATAGCTGTTTCAGCGATCCAAAGGGTTCTCTCCCCGCAGTTCCGCGTAAATTATGCGGAGGGAAAAGACGTGATTCCGGATGATACGGATCATTTTCGTCATGAACGTCTACTGCAAATACGACCGCCTCATTTTTGTTGATAAACTTCTTAGTCAGCTGCTCAATATACGCTTCTAAAGCAATTCCAGGTTCCCCGCAAGTCAAAGCCCCATCTTCTGCAACAAAATCCTCCGTATAGTCAATCACCAATAACGCTCTCTTCACGTAAGCACGTCCTTTCCATGTTCTGATTCCATTATGCACAGACAGGGGAAAATATGCATCTATTCTTCTCTTGAACTATCTATCGTGTTTTCTTATGGATTACTATAAATTTAATGTAATTTACTTATAGACTTTGCTGTTATATGATGGAGTAGAGAAAAGATGCTTATTTATAGAGCCTTTTCAGTACGTAAAGGAGGAATTCAACAATGACAAAGAGCAATTTTCATAACAGCCGCTCGTCGTTTGATCTGAACGGTAAAAAGTACAACTACTACCGCATTGGAGCGATTGAAGACGCAGGCATTGCAAAGGTCTCACGATTGCCTTACTCGATCAAAGTACTGTTAGAATCTGTCCTGCGCCAGCATGACGGATATGTCATCCAAGACAATCATGTAAACAACCTGGCAAAATGGGGCAAGGACGCGGATGCGGATGCGGAAGTACCCTTCAAACCTTCCCGCGTAATCTTGCAAGACTTCACAGGTGTTCCTGTTGTTGTCGATTTGGCATCTCTCCGTTCTGCAATGGCAGAAATGGGTGGAGATCCAGATAAGATTAACCCGGAAATTCCCGTAGACCTTGTCATTGACCACTCGGTTCAAGTTGACAGCTACGGCACTTCAGATGCACTTCAGAAAAATATGGAACTCGAGTTTGAGCGTAATGCTGAGCGTTACCAGTTCTTGAGCTGGGCACAAAAAGCATACGACAACTATCGTGCAGTTCCGCCAGCAACTGGTATCGTTCACCAGGTAAACCTTGAGTACTTGGCAAGTGTTGTCCATGCAATCGAAAACGAAGATGGGTCATTCGAAGCGTATCCAGATACGTTAGTCGGAACAGACTCTCACACAACAATGATTAACGGAATCGGCGTACTCGGATGGGGCGTTGGCGGAATTGAAGCTGAAGCAGGAATGCTTGGACAGCCTTCTTACTTCCCAATTCCACAAGTTATCGGTGTGAAGCTGACAGGTGAACTTCCAAACGGAACAACTGCAACTGACCTTGCACTAAAAGTGACGCAAACATTGCGTGCACACGGTGTAGTTGGCAAATTCGTCGAGTTCTTCGGACCAGGCGTTCCACAATTGCCGCTTGCTGACCGTGCAACAATTGCGAACATGGCACCTGAGTACGGCGCAACATGCGGTTTCTTCCCAGTAGACGAAGAGTCACTAAACTACATGCGTTTGACTGGCCGCGACTCAGAACATATCGATGTCGTGAAAAAGTACTTGCAAGAAAACGACATGTTCTTCACGACAGACAAAGAAGATCCAATTTACACAGAGTGTATCGAAATCGATTTAACTCAAGTAGAAGCAAACCTTGCTGGACCGAAACGTCCGCAAGATATGATTCCACTTTCAGATATGAAGCGTGAATTCAATGATGCAGTTGTCGCACCTGAAGGCAACCAAGGATTCGGACTTACGCCGAAAGAGATGAAGAAGAGCGGTACAATCAAGTTCGCAAACGGTACGGAAATGGAGATGAAAACAGGCGATCTAGCGATTGCAGCAATCACTTCATGTACGAATACATCGAACCCATACGTAATGCTCGGTGCCGGCCTCGTTGCTAAAAAAGCAGTTGAGCTTGGACTAACACCGCCTGCATATGTGAAAACTTCACTCGCACCTGGTTCAAAAGTTGTTACAGGATACCTACAAGACTCTGGTCTTGATAAGTACCTCGACCAAATCGGATTCAACACAGTTGGATACGGATGTACAACATGTATCGGTAACTCCGGTCCATTGCTTCCGGAAATCGAGAAAACAATCGGCGACAACGACTTGCTCGTTTCATCCGTTCTCTCCGGTAACCGTAACTTTGAAGGACGTATTCACCCGTTCGTAAAAGCGAACTACTTGGCTTCACCGCCACTAGTTGTTGCATATGCACTCGCTGGAACAGTGGATATCGACTTCAAAAAAGAACCTATCGGTAAATCTAAAGATGGCAAAGATGTATTCTTCAAGGACATCTGGCCTTCAACTGAAGAAGTAAAGGCAATGATCGAAAAAACGGTCACTCCTGAACTCTTCCGTAAAGAATACGCACGCGTCTTCACTGAAAACGAAGCGTGGAACGCAATCGAAACTACGGATGATGCATTGTATGATTTCGATGAGAACTCAACATATATTCAAAACCCGCCATTCTTCGAAGGTCTTTCAAAAGAGCCAGAAGACATCGGTGCATTAAAAGACTTGCGCGTTGTTGGTAAATTTGGCGACTCCATTACGACGGACCACATTTCACCGGCAGGAGCAATCGGCAAAGACACACCAGCAGGCATCTACTTGCGTGAAAACGGCGTAGAGCCTCGTTACTTCAACTCATACGGTTCACGCCGCGGTAACCACGAAGTAATGATGCGCGGTACATTTGCAAACATCCGTATCCGTAACCAAATCGCAAAAGGCACAGAAGGCGGTTACACAACTTACTGGCCAAACAAAGAAATCATGCCAATCTATGACGCATGCATGAAGTACCAGCAAGATGGTACAGGTCTTGCAGTCATCGCTGGTAAAGATTACGGAATGGGCTCTTCACGTGACTGGGCTGCGAAGGGTACATCTCTTCTAGGCATTAAAACAGTTATCGCAGAAAGCTACGAGCGGATTCACCGTTCTAACCTTGTGATGATGGGTGTGCTTCCACTTCAGTTCGTTAACGGACAAAGTGCAGCATCTCTTGGTTTAACAGGAGAAGAAGCAATCAGCGTCAACATCGCAGAAGGCGTTAAGCCACGCGACATCTTGAAAGTGACTGCAACTGCTGCAGATGGCACTATAACGGAATTCGATGCGCTCGCGCGTTTCGATTCAGAAGTCGAAATCGACTACTACCGTCACGGCGGCATTCTTCAGATGGTACTTCGCGACAAGATGAAAGGCTGATCATCATCGATATTTTCCCCTTACTGACTCAGGTCAGTAAGGGGTTTTTTAGAATCTTGATGCCTGATTTTTTTGTCGGACTTTTGTATACTTGGCTATATAGAAGAGGTGACGTTAAATGTTTGTCAGTGAAAAGGAAATTGAAATTCGATATGCAGAGACCGACCAAATGGGCGTCGTATACCATGCAAATTACTTAGTATGGATGGAGATTGGCCGAACGAAGCTGATTGAGGACCTAGGATTTACTTATGCGGGTCTGGAAGCGGATGGGTATTTATCACCCGTCACAGATCTATCCATCAAGTACAAAGCCGCTATGCGGTATGGCGGGACCGCCACTGTTCGTACATGGATTGAATCCCATGGCAAATTACGCACGACATATGGCTATGAAATCCTGCACCCAGACGGCACGGTGGCAGCGACCGCAATTTCGGAACATGTTGTGGTACGAAAAGACACCTTCCGACCCGTTTCGCTGCGAAAAATAGACCCCGTATGGGATGCAAAGTATGCCGAAATCGCAAAAAGAGTCGATTAATTAAAGAAAAAGGCTTCCTGGAGTGCTCAGGGAGCCTTTTTGTATGCACACGTGGCGGCAGGGAAGCATGAAGTGATCATAACTTACAGATTTCGCTCATAAAACTGGAAATGTGATCATAAACTTGTGATTTTGCTCATAAACCTCGAAATGTGATCATAAGTCAGGGATTCCGCTCATAAACTCCGGGATGTGATCATAAGCCAGGGATTCCGCTCATAAACTTCAAAATGTGATCATAAGCCAGGGATTCCGCTCATAAACTTCGGAATATGATCATAAGCCAGGGATTCCGCTCATAAACTTCAAAATGTGATCATAAGTCTGTGGATCCGCTCATAAACTTCAAAATATGATCATAAGCCAGGGATTTCGCTCATAAACCTCGAAATCTGATCATAACACCGTAATCTCCGCTCATAAATCCCCAAAATGTAATCACATCCCAGCCATACAAAAAAACACACCCCGAAAACCCAATTCGAGGTGTGTAATCCGTAAACAAATGCCCTATCCAGGCCAACAAGAACATATGTACGAACTATCAAAATATGTTATACTTAAGCATGTACTAGAATAGCACGAGCTCATAGGCGGTTCGCAGATCTGCAATCCCATTTTCCTGAAAGAACGTATCAGGGAACGGGAGGAGGTGATGCGTATGACACCATTTGAAGCACTGAGTCTCATGATCGGCTTTGGA
The DNA here is from genome assembly GCF_033304595.1 of Sporosarcina jeotgali. Taxonomy (NCBI): domain Bacteria; kingdom Bacillati; phylum Bacillota; class Bacilli; order Caryophanales; family Caryophanaceae; genus Sporosarcina; species Sporosarcina jeotgali. The sequence goes on along the minus strand of NZ_CP116341.1, from coordinate 1,489,405 downwards.
AGCCTGATCGTGGCCATTCTTGCTTTGTCATATACTTTTTCAAGAAAAAAGTAAACCGCCCATGAGCCTCCAAGCAATGGAGCGGTTTACTTCGCACTGTGCGATTCGCCTTTGAAGCGAACGCTATTCTATTACAAGGCCGAGAAGATCATCACATCTTCTTGGTCTTTTTACAATATCCATTTTTCATGACTATTATACCAAAAGAAGAATTATCTGTCTAGTTAGGGGCTGCTGTAAAACCCGCCAACTCACTCCGGCTTTACATAGTCATACTGCAATTCTTCAAGGTCACGATTCATACCGACCTGCAAATCATGCCCGTCAAAATACCAGAGATCACGAGATTCCACGTAGTAGCGGACGCCGTCCAAAACGGTTTCTACTGCGACTTCATCCGGCTGTTCACGAATCACGCCTAAGGAAAACCCTTCATGCAGCGGGCTGCTGCCGCCATATCTTGCGAAAAATCGTATGGAATCTCCAGCTTCAACATCCATTTCTTCAATAAACCACTGAGCTGCTTCGTTTGAAATGCGTATATCCATAGTTGAAACCCGCCTTCCTGGAATGCCTTAAATTATATTACAACCACTTCACTTTTGGCTCAGTTCCTGCTTTGATACGTGCAATATTGGCTCGGTGACGATAAAAAATGAATGCTCCCATTAAAAAGATGACCAATGCCAAGTAGAAATCCCCTGTTATGAAATAGTAAATGATTCCATAGATAACGCCCATTACTGCGACAATCATGGATGTCAGGGAAACCATCTTGGTAATTTTCAATGCGAGTAAGAACGTGAGTATAACCAGCGCAAAGATCGGCCAGCTGTAACCAAGCAGCACACCGCCTGAAGTCGCAACGGCTTTACCGCCTTTAAACTTTGCAAAAACAGGGAACATATGACCGACGACTGCAACTACACCAACGACTAACGGATGAATGTGCGTATCAGCAAAATAAGGGAGAGATGCTAGAAGTACAGCAGCTGTTCCTTTTAAAATATCAAACACAGTGACGGCAATTCCGGCTTTCTTGCCAAGAACACGAAACGTATTGGTTGCTCCCATATTTCCGCTGCCATGTTCTCGTATATCTGTTTTAAAAAACAGTTTTCCAATCCAAAGCGCCGACGGGAGAGAACCCATTAAGTATGCGAGTACCAGTAATAAAATGATTTCCATGACATGCCCCTTCGTGAAAAAATATGTATCCCTTTCATTTTAGCAGAACCGGCACTGAACAACAATTACCGATAAATCCTATTAGGCCGGTCATTGCAATAAAAGAGTTTCTTCTATACAATTATTTAAGCAAAGCGCCGACGTGTCTTGTTGACATGAAAAATTTGGCGACGTATCATTAGATAAATAAGAACATTTGTTTGATGGAGGTTTCATCTTGACGAAACAAAAAGAATTGAATGTGTATAATGATGATTCAATCCAAGTGCTTGAAGGCTTGGAAGCGGTACGCAAACGACCGGGAATGTATATCGGTTCAACGGATGCAAGAGGATTGCATCACCTTGTATTCGAAATTGTCGATAACGCGGTCGATGAAGCACTTAGTGGATTCGGATCTGAAATAAATGTCACGATCCACTCTGATAACAGCATCAGCGTCCGGGATTTCGGACGTGGCATGCCAACGGGTACCCATAAAACGGGAAGACCTACAACAGAAATCATATTGACTGTCCTTCACGCTGGGGGAAAGTTCGGCCAAGGCGGCTATAAAACGAGTGGCGGACTTCACGGTGTTGGAGCTTCCGTTGTAAATGCGCTTTCTGAATGGTTAGATGTCATCATTCACCGGGACGGACAGATCTTCAAACAACGATTCGAACACGGAGGAAAACCCGCGACAGGACTTGAAGTTATCGGGAAAACGAAGGAAACCGGAACCATGATTCACTTCAAACCCGATCCTGCGATTTTTTCTGCGACTAAATATCAATATGATATTCTCGCAGAACGGTTGCGAGAGTCCGCATTCTTGTTAAAAGGACTCAAAATCGTCCTGTCAGAAGAGAGTACGGAAAAGACCGAGACCTTTCATTACGAAACTGGGATTAAAGCTTTTGTCTCGTATTTGAACGAAGAAAAAGACACACTTCATGAAGTCGCTTATCTCGAAGGAGAGACAGACGGCATTGAAGTGGAATTTGCGTTCCAGTTTAACGATGGTTATTCAGAGACGATCCTTTCGTTTGTCAACAATGTCCGTACAAAAGATGGCGGAACACACGAAACCGGTGCAAAGACAGCCATGACCCGCGTATTCAATGAATATGCGAGGAAAACAGGTTTATTAAAAGAAAAAGATAAAAATTTGGATGGCTCAGATATCCGGGAAGGTATCGCAGCCATTGTTTCTGTGCGGATTCCGGAAGAGATTTTACAGTTTGAAGGACAGACAAAAGGCAAGCTCGGGACAAGCGAAGCTCGAACGGTAACCGATGCTGTCATTTCACAGCATTTGCTGTATTTCTTAGAAGAAAACGCAGAGTTGAGCGCGAACTTGATCCGCAAGGCTGTACGTGCGCACCAGGCACGCGAGGCTGCTCGTAAAGCGCGGGAAGATGCACGTTCAGGCAAGAAGCGGAAGAAAGGCGATACACTCCTTTCCGGCAAGCTGACGCCTGCTCAATCAAGAAATGCGAAAAAGAATGAATTGTACTTGGTCGAGGGTGATTCCGCTGGCGGCTCTGCAAAGCAAGGACGGGACCGCACATTCCAAGCGATCTTGCCGCTGCGCGGTAAAGTCATCAATACGGAAAAAGCGAAGCTCGAAGACATTATGAAAAATGAGGAAATCAATACAATCATCCATGCCATTGGTGCGGGTGTTGGTGCTGACTTCACAATCGAAGACGCGGCTTACGACAAAGTCATTATTATGACCGATGCGGATACAGACGGCGCGCACATCCAAGTACTGCTGTTGACGTTCTTCTACCGCTATATGAAACCGCTGATTGAGGCGGGTAAGGTATTTATTGCGCTGCCGCCGCTTTATAAGGTGTCAAAAGGAATCGGTAAAAAAGAAAAAGTTGAGTATGCATGGACAGAACGTGACCTTGGCGCTGCGACGAACAAAATCGGTAAAGGCTATATGCTTCAGCGCTATAAAGGACTAGGGGAGATGAACGCAGGACAGTTATGGGATACGACCATGAATCCTGATACACGGACACTCATCCGAGTTACGATTGAAGATGGTGCCCAGTCTGAACGAAGAGTAACAACATTGATGGGAGACAAAGTTGAACCCCGACGCCGTTGGATTGAAAGCAATGTTGACTTCAGCCTGGAAGAAGGAAGCACCATATTAGAAAACGAATTCCTGCATGTTGAGGAGGAAGTGGAATGACCGCAACAGAACGCTTTCAGGACCTCCCGTTAGAGGAAGTCATCGGTGATCGGTTTGGCCGATACAGTAAATATATAATTCAAGATCGCGCATTACCTGATGCACGGGATGGATTGAAGCCCGTACAGCGACGTATTTTGTACGCTATGTACAATGAAGGCAATACCCACGAAAAGGCGTTCCGTAAATCCGCTAAAACGGTTGGTAACGTAATCGGTAACTACCATCCACACGGAGATACCTCCGTATACGAAGCGATGGTACGGATGAGTCAGGACTGGAAATTGCGTCATATGATGATCGAAATGCACGGTAACAACGGTTCAGTTGACGGCGATTCTGCCGCTGCGATGCGTTATACAGAAGCGCGACTGTCATCGATTGCAGGTGAAATGCTGCGGGATCTCAACAAAGAGACTGTAGATTTCATCCCGAACTTTGATGATACAGAGCCCGAGCCGACAGTTTTACCGGCACGTTTTCCGAATTTAATTGTCAATGGATCGACAGGGATTTCTGCAGGATATGCAACGGACATCCCGCCCCACGCGCTGCATGAAGCAATTGATGCAGTACTTATGCGAATGGATAATCCAGAAGCTACAGTAGATGAACTGATGACTGTCCTAAAAGGTCCTGATTTTCCGACTGGCGGGATTATCCAAGGTACGGATGGCATCAAAGCTGCATATGAAACAGGAAAAGGACGGGTCATTGTCCGTTCCAAAACTGAAATAGAACAGTTGAAAGCCGGTAAATCTCAGATTGTCATCACAGAAATCCCTTATGACGTCAACAAAGCCAATCTTGTGAAAAAGATGGATGAACTGCGCGTTGATCGCAAGCTTGACGGAATTGCCGAAGTACGGGACGAATCGGATCGTACTGGACTCCGTATTGTGATTGAACTTAAGAAAGACATTGATGGCGAGCCGATTTTGAAATACATGCTGAAGAACTCCGACCTCCAAGTCGCATATAACTTCAATATGGTCGCAATATCGGATAGACGTCCCAAGCTGATGTCTTTAGCTATGCTTCTAGATGCTTATATCGAGCATCAGAAAGAAGTCGTCACTCGCCGTTCTGAGTACGATGTGCGCAAAGCTCAAGATCGCCTGCATATCGTAGAAGGTTTGATGAAAGCTTTATCTATTTTGGATGACGTCATTCAGACAATCCGCAGCTCGAATGACAAACGTGACGCAAAGAACAATTTGATCACTCGATTTGAATTCTCAGAGATTCAAGCCGAAGCGATTGTCTCCTTGCAGCTTTATCGTCTGACGAATACAGATATTACAGAGTTGAAACAGGAACAAGACGAATTGCGCAAGCTGGTTGAAAATCTGAATGCGATTTTAAACAGTCCAGCTAAGCTGTCCCGTTTGATTCAGAAAGAATTACACGATGTCCGCAAGCGTTTCGCAGAACCTCGAAATTCTGTCATCGAAGAGAAGATTGAAGAATTGAAAGTTGATCTTGATATACTGGTTCCGAGTGAAGAAGTAGTCGTATCTGTTACAAAAGAAGGCTATGTGAAGCGGACAGGATTGCGTTCTTATGGAGCATCTAATGGTGCAGGAATGACGATGAAAGAGTCCGACTATCCTATACTTGAGCGGACGATGAATACACAGCATCACTTGCTGCTGTTCACGTCACTTGGGAACTATATTTATCAGCCAGTTCATGAGTTGCCAGATATTAAATGGAGGGACCTTGGGCAGCATATTTCAAGTATTGTATCGCTCGAGCCAAGTGAATCGATTGTGGCGGCGATTGGCCTTGAACAATTCGATGACATTCACTCCATATTGACGGTGACAGCTAATGGATTTGTGAAACTATCAAAATTAGCTGACTTCCACGTTCAGCGCTATGGACGTGCGTACAAAGGCATGAACGTTAAAAAAGGCGACAGATTACTAGATGCCCGCCTTGTAAAAGGCAGTGAAGATGCAGTCCTGGTGACGCATCAGGCATACATTTTACGTTTTCCGCTCAGTGATGTCGGTACGACTGGCGTCCGAACAGGCGGAGTGAAAGGGATCAACTTAAAACCGGAAGACCAAGTCGTGTCCATGCAAGTCATTACAGACAGTTCGGCATCGATTGTCGTTGCAACACAGCGAGGTACCGTAAAACGCACAGCATTGAAAGAAATTGAAGTCGGTTCACGTGCTCAACGCGGATTAATGATTTTAAAAGAGCTTAAGAAGAATCCATATCGGGTGATTGGTGCTCAAATCACGGGACCTTCTGAAAAACTCATTCTAACAACAGTTAAAGATGTTAAAACTGAAATTGAGCCGAATAGCCTTAGATTATCAGATCGCCAAGCAAACGGCAGCGCACTTTCAGATGAAGCGAAAAACGGGGCAGCGAGCCGGTTGTACTATGAACCTACCGCAAAAACCGATAAGCCCGCATCTAAATAACAAGCAAACGATTAAAAGCACACGAGATTGTGAGAATTCTCGTGTGCTTTTTGCGTTTCTATCGTATACTAATTCGGAAAGCGAATTATTTAGCGGGAAAGTGGGAGGGTGTATGTGGAAAAATCGCAATGTTTGGATCATTCTATCCGGTGAATTAATTGCAGGTATCGGGCTTTGGACCGGTATCATCGGAAATTTGGAGTTTATGCAAGAAAAAATCCCTTCTGACTTTGTCAAAGCCATGATTCTATCAGTTGGGCTCTTGGCGGGAATACTCGTAGGTCCCTTAGCAGGTAAGATCATTGATCAACAAGCAAAGAAGCGCATATTAGTTCTAGCAGGAGCAGGACGTCTCATCAGTGTTGTCTTCATGCTCATCGCAATTGCTACAGGATCTGTGTGGTGGATGATTGCATTTGTTGTCAGCATTCAACTCGCAGCAACGTTTTACTTCCCAGCGTTACAGGCGGCCATTCCGCTCGTTGTGAAAGACGATGACCTGTTGACAATGAATGGGATGCACATGAACGTAGCGACCATCGCACGGGTGTCAGGGACAGCATTAGCAGGCGTTATCTTGGTCTACTGGTCATTATCGTCACTATATTGGATATCCATCATTGCCTATGGGCTGTTGCTCATCTTCACATTCATGCTGCGTATTGATGAAGGGGAGGGGACAGAGGCTGCTGTTAAGGCAGAAGGCGCTAAAGGCGGATTCATGGAAGTATTTCCAGTACTAAAAGCATATCCTGCAGTCGGAATGACGCTGGTAATGACATTAATACCGTTATTATTTTTGGGATCCTTTAATTTAATTGTCATCAATATTAGTGAAATTCAAGATTCAGCTTCTATAAAAGGACTGATTTACACGTGTGAAGGAATCGCATTCATGATTGGGTCGTTTGCCGTTAAAAGAATCGCATTGAAATGGCGAACCACAATGATCTTATTTTTCTTTGCAAGTATGGTAGCCGTTGCAGAATTCTTATTATTCTTCGCACAAAGCCAAATAGCAACGCTGGCAGCATTTACCGTCCTAGGATTCAGTTTAGGTTGTTTTTTCCCAACAGCTATGGTAATTTTCCAAAAACAGATGCCGAAAGCGTACCACGGAAGATTTTTCTCATTCCGGAATATGTTAGAAAGAGTCGTGTTCCAAGTCGTTTTACTGGCGACCGGGGCGTTCCTGGATATAGTCGGGTTACAAGTAATGGTCATCGTATTTGGAGTGATCAGCATCAGTATGACAACCGTATTTTTCTTGCAAATGAAACAGCGTAAGATTCAATTGGAAGAGCCAGTAATTGCAGAGTCAATAATTCCAGTGAAAAGTATTTAAGTACACGTTAACTAAATAGAAACCACAATAAAACGCGACTTTAGCAAAAAAAGTCGCGTTTTAACAATTCTTTAGAAATAACTCGATTTCGCTGTTTTATCTCACTATCCTAAGTATACTTATTAACGAAACGCAGCTTCCTATAATATATATTATGACGGGGGCGTCAAAGGAAAGCAACTTTTATTCAATCCGATATCTATATTGCCCCGCTTTTGCACGCTCCGCATCTATAAACTGCACTCCATACTCAATCACGTCATTTATGTACAACTTATGATCACTCGCTAATGCTCTAACACTTTCCAGCAGCTGTTTATCATACGTTGTCTTATATTGAATCCGGTCTTTCGGGCGCGTATCTTTATTGAAAGTAATTGCGTCTTGCTGCAATACGACTTTCATGCCGTCTTCAAGCAAGTAGTTCACAAATGTTCCATTCTGATCTGCTAGCTGTTTCAGCTGATCTAAGATCTCTTTGCTAATCGAAGTTCTGAATTTCACACGTGTCTCATCTGAAGTTTGTCTCAGCATTCCATTGTCATTGACCCACATACGTTCAACAACTCCTTAATCATTAGTAAAACCGGCAGATCTTAACGCTCCGCCGGCTGTTCGCATCTCTGTTCGCATACCCGTGAAAACGGCACTTCCAGCATCAAAATTCCTTTTTGAACACAATACTCACTTTGCTGTAGTCCATTTTCTCTTCATAAAAGTGATGAGCAGTCGTACGCTGTAACCCGGAAGACAACGCAATTGACTCGTAATTATGTTTTTTGCCCCATTGCTCAACATGTGTCAGCAGCTTATCTCCATAGCCCTTAGACCGTGCTGATTTGTCCGTTACTAAGTCACACACCCATAACGAGCGGCCATAGTAAAGCGTAATCATCGGTTTAAAGCCGATGACTGCTTTCAAAACGTCGCCATCGCGTAATCCAAGCAGTTGGTATCGTTCTTTTGCTCCAGACTCATACACAAGTTCCAAATACTCTTCCTGATTTAAATGGGTACGGAGCTGATTCATAATCGGAAAAGCTTCAACTAATTCTTCTTCGGTCGTCAGTGGAACAATTGTAATGTCGTCCATAGGAATCGCCTCCGAAATCCCGTCACTTAGTACACAGGGATTTCTTTCATTGTTCCACGACTCTCATTGACAATCAAGCCCTTTTTCAAATGAAGCACCCGATCGCCCAACTTTTCAGCCTCGGATCGGCTGTGTGTCACAATCAAGAACGGGATTTTCCATAATTCATGCAATCGGAGCAGTTCATTTTGACACTCTTCTCTCGTGTCTTCATCCAAAGCGGATAAGGGTTCATCCAATAGAAGCAAATCAGGCTCTGTGGCAAGCGCACGAGCAAGAGCAACCCGCTGTTTTTCTCCGCCAGAAATCTGGTGAGGATACTTGTTCAGCAAATGGCTGATGCCAAGCACAGCCAGTAATTGTTCGATGATAAATCCCGTATTCTCGGTCGTCTGCTTGTGGATTCCATAGTAGATATTGCGCTCCACGGTCATATGCGGAAACAGCGCGTAATCTTGGAATAAGTATCCGATATTACGGGACCGTGCAGGCAGTGAATTCTTCTTGCCATCAAAGTAGCTTTTGCCTTTCAGCGTGATGGTCCCGCTATCAGGTTCAGTTAATCCGGCAAGCACTTGCAAAATTGTTGTTTTCCCTGCACCTGATGACCCCGCAAGAACGATAATTTCATCATGTGCTTGAAAACTGACATCCAGCTCAAAGTGATCAAGCCGTTTCCTAATCGATACGTCTAACATCGAAACACCCCCCCTAACGTTTTTCAGAAGCGAATCGTCTTAAGTTGCGCTTGCTCCACCAGTTTAACCAAAGAATTGTACTGAATCCCAGTGCTGTAATGATAACGACCCAAAATGTTGCTTTCTCCATCTTCCCCGCTTCCACAGCAAAGTATATCGCCATAGGAATCGTGTCGGTCTTTCCAGGTATGTATCCAGCAAGCATCAGCGTAGCCCCGAATTCTCCAAGCCCCCTGGCAAATGACAGGACAAGCCCCGCAAGCAGGCCGGGCCATGCAAGCGGAAACGTAATCGTCCTGAAAACCCGCCACTCAGAAGCACCCATTGTACGCGCTGCATCCCCTAACCTATTGTCTAAACCGTCAAAGGCCGCAGCTGCACTTTGATACATAAGAGGAAAACTGACGACTACAGATGCAATAACTGCAGCCGTCCAAGTAAATACAATTTGGATATCGAAAGTTTCCAGCAGCCAGCTGCCGATCCAGCCTTTCTTGCCAAATAGAATCAGCAGCCCGAAACCTACGACAGTCGGCGGCAGCACCAGCGGCAGAAGAAATAGCGATTCAAAAATCGTCTTCCCGAAAAATTGCCGTTTTGTAAACAAGTGAGCTAAAAACACGCCTAGAACAAACACAATAGCGGTGGAGATGACCGCTACTTTAACAGAAAGCAATAAAGGACTTAAATCCACATCGTCCACCTCTCTTTCTTACTTAAATCCGTACTTAGCAAGCGTTTCTTGACCTTGCTCACTCAGTAAAGCTGCGAAAAATTGCTGGGCCTCGTCAGCGTGCTTGGAATCTTTCAAGACTGCACCTGGATACACAATTGGCTCATGCCAGCTGGGATCGGCTTCTGCGAGTACTTTCACTTTATCAGAAATGAAGGCATCACTCGAATAGACAACCCCGTAGTCCGCATTTCCCAGTTCGACTTGTGTTAGCACTTGTCTTACATCTGAAGCAAGAACGAGCTTATCCTGCAGCGGCTCCCAAAGTTTCAGATGTTCAAATACCTCTTTTGTATATCGGCCGACAGGAACACTTTCAGGTTCACCAATGACGAAATGATCTATTTCAGCCGCATCAATGTCATCAAAACTCGTTAGGGTTGAATCTGAATCTTCATTTGCAATCAAAACCAGCACATTTCTCGTAAAATCTTTTCGTGTGGATGCATCTAGTAACTCTTTGTCTTCAAGCGCATCCATATCTTTTTTACTCGCAGACAAAAATACGTCAGCAGGGGCTCCATTTTCAATAGACGTCGCAAGCTTACCAGAACCGCCATACATGAACGTCAACTCTACGTTCTCATGTTCTTTTTCATAGGTTTTCTTGAAGTCATCCAACGCATCTGTCAAGCTGGCTGCCGCAGAAATGTGCAGTTCCACTTTTTCTGCAGTATTGGTTCCATTCCCTTCAGACGCTGTTTTCTCCTTTGAACACCCTGCCAGCAATAGCAACATAACTGCCAACACAAATACAATACTCCTTTTACTCAAATCAATCTCCCCTTCCCTATTTATACTTAATTATAACTACCTATAACTAGTTATAACATAAGGGAACTCTCTTTATCTATATATAATTAAATAATTCTAACTATTACTCCTTGTAACTTGTTATGTCTATTGCAATAATTCTAAAAATAAGAGAAGATAGAAGAAAGAATGGAGGTATTTACGTTGAATGCACAGGATAAAGCATCGTATACGACTGAAAATCTCGCTGACCTGCTTCAAGTATCAAAGCTAACCGTGTATGACCTTATAAAAAAAGGTGAAATCGTTGCCTACCGGGTTGGTAGACAAATGAGGATTGACGCAACTGACTTCGAAGCGTATAAAGACCGTATGAAAGGCGGTGCAGACCGCTCGGCGGCAGAAGCTCCTCCATTACAAAAAAATGAACCCGTTGCTCCAACTGTCTTGGAGAAACAATCGCTCCCTCCTCTTACTCCGCCGCGTGCAATGCAGCACGTAATCATTAGCGGACAAGATGTTACACTCGATTTGCTGGCAAACGCAATTTCTGATGCAGCCAGTAACTTTCGGACTCTCAGATCCCACAGCGGGAGTTTGAATAGTTTACTGGCACTCGTTCAAGGCGAAGCGGATATTGTAAGTACTCATCTCTTTGATGGAGACACGGGTTCTTATAACCTCCCCTACATTCGCCGTATACTCATCGGACGTGACTATACGGTAGTCAATTTACTCTCCCGATCAGCAGGTTTCTATGTTCAGCCTGGAAATCCGAAAAGTATTACAAGCTGGCGTGATTTAAACCGCAACGATGTTCGAATGGTTAATCGTGAACTGGGTTCAGGGATCCGAGTGTTAACAGATGAGAGACTGCGATTAGAGGGTGTCCTTCCAAAAACAATAACGGGTTATGAAAACATTGAAACAACCCACTTAGCAGTAGCTAGTAAAGTGGCTGCAGGAGAAGCAGATATTGGTGTCGGGATTGAAAAGAATGCACAGTTAGTGAATGTCGATTATATCCCTATGACTGAAGAACAATATGACTTAGTGATGATCAAGCGTGAAGACAACAAAGCATTACGTGAAACGGTTTTGACCATCCTGCAATCTGAATCATTCAAGAAAGAACTCTCGACGATAAAAGGGTATGATTTCTCCCGAATCGGACGCATCGTATACGATACACCATAAGGCACTCTTCCCTTTGGAAAGAGTGCGTTTTTTTCACAACAGCTTTACATAATACGATTATGATAAAACCGTGAACAAAAAAACAGCCTTGCCTATTAGCAAGACTGCTCTCTCCTATTTCTCATCTTCATAATTCGGTCGCTCATAGTGCATCCGGACATCTACTTCGTATTTATTATAACGAACCTTCAGCAGCTGGAACAAATGTGTTGTGAAAACTTTGAGTAACGCATAACCGGGTATCCCTAAAATAACTCCCGCCACTCCAAATAACGAACCTGCCGTTAACAGGACGAAAATTATCGTGATTGGATGAATATGAAGCGACTTCCCCATGATTTGAGGTGAAATAAATTTTCCTTCCACCAGCTGAACCACAGTCCAGACAATTGCCAGCTTCACAAGCATAAAAGGAGACGTGACAATCGCAATAATAATTGCCGGTGTAATTGCAATGACAGGACCGAGATATGGAACCACACTTGTAAACATGGCAAGCACACCGAGCAATACCGCATATTTCATATCAATGATTAAGAAACCAATCGTTACCATCGTACCGATGCACATCGCTACCAAGATCTGGCCTTGGATGTATGCGCTGATTTGATGATCAGCATTTCCTAAAATAGACTGAGCATCATCACGCATTCTCGGAGGTAATAGCTTCATAACGTAGCTTGGAAGTTTATCACCATCCTTTAAGAGATAAAACAGAATGAATGGAACGGTAACGATGGAAAGAATAATTCCCGTCAATGCAGAGATGAAAGTGGTTAAACCAGAAGCGATGCCGCCAAGAGCATCAGCAATCATCTGTCCGATATTTTCAAGGCCGGAATCCAATAACTCTGCCGCATTAATATCCAGCTGTTTATAGTAAGGCGCGAATAAAGAGTTGCTGAAAAAAGAATCCAGCGTAAGAATCAGCTGATTGAAGGTTGTCGGAAATTCTTCGACCAGCTTCCAAAACTGTATTTTCAAAAAGGGTAAGACAAGAAATACGAGCAGCGTAATGAGTCCAATCGCAGTCAGGAAAATAATTGCAATCCCCCATACTTTAGGGACTTTTATTCTTTCAAGAAGATGCAAAAGCGGACGCAATAAGTAATAAAGAATCGTTGCTAAAATAATCGGCAGCACTACTGTTGAAAAAAGAACTTTGATCGGATAAAAAATGAACGAGACTTTATCAAAAATCATCACGTTCACTCCAACTAGCAGCAGCACGATTAAAATGAAGAGTGTGGTCTTGCCTCCTAGGAACCGGATAATACGATTCTTAACAGGGATCCCATATTCTTCGTCTGGCTCTTCAATTTTTTGCACTTCTTTCTTTTCTGCCAAATCCCCCACTCCTTCAATAAGATGTTTTCCTATTAATTAGAAATGAATGAACGAATTGCTTCGCGGTTTTTGTCTAGATTCACTTCTATCACTGATCCTGCATGTGAGTAATCGGCAAACGAATACGAACCCTTTACGGGAATGGTCAGCGTTTCAATTTCTGCCCCGCCTTTCACCAAAAGACTTGTCAAACGTGAAAGTTCTTCTTTAGAAGAAAGATCCGTTTCCACAGTTTGCGAAATCACACCGGCAATTTTTGGTGCACGGACCAGCATACCTGGCGTCATTGCCTGCTTCTTAACAGCCGACAGGACTTCTTGCTGACGGCTGACCCGTCCAAAATCGCCTTCAGCATCTGCACGGAAACGAGCATAACCCAATAACTCTTTTCCATTTAGCTTTTGCAGACCTGGCATCAAAGTGACTCCGATTTTCTCAGACATCTCTTTTTTCACATTCATTTCCACTCCGTCAGGAAATGCGGTGTCTGCGATCGTTTCAAAATTGTCAAAGTCGACGATGGCATAATGATGAATCGGTAGGTTGAACATACCTGTAATCGTATCCTTTGCACTTTGAACACCGCCTAAATAATAAGCTGTGTTCAGTTTGTACGATTTGTATCCCGGTATATCTGCATAGATGTCACGCATGAATGATACAAGTTTCATGGTCTTCGCTTGTTTATCCCAAGAGAGGACCATCATCGTGTCTGTCCGCGATTTCCCGCTTCCATCATCATCGACTCCGAGTAATAAAAAGTTCTCAACAGACGATGCCGAAGGATCGAGCATATCCCCTTCGAAGCTGCCTGGCTCTATTGCGTTTTTAGAAACGGCTCGTTTGCCTGCTATATATTGATAAGATGAAAAAAGTCCTATTGCGACAAATCCAGCTAAAAAAAGAGTAACGAGGACTCTGCCTTTCCGCAATCTGCGTCGTCTCCGCCTTTTCGGGACAGGACCTTCATAGTGTTCTGACATTTTAGTATTCCCCCAATAGTGAAGTCACAAAACAGGACGTTCTCTTGAGTCGTTGGTTGCATGCTGAAACACTATTATATCATGCTCGAACACTGGACACCTAAAGAGTGAACGTCTAAGATATAAGAACGTAGTGAATGGAAAGAAGGTAGAGATGATGGAGCAACTCGAAAAAGCAATTTTAGCTGGAGGCTGTTTTTGGTGTATGGTCAAGCCGTTTACAGAATGGGACGGGATTCATAGTGTCGTATCCGGGTATATGGGCGGATCTATTGAAAACCCGACATACGAGCAAGTCAAAGAAGGCAATTCGGGACATCTGGAAGTGGTCGAAATCACATTCGACCCTGCAGTTTACCCATATGAAGACTTATTGGCACTCTATTGGCCGCAAATAGATCCTACGGATGCTGGAGGACAGTTTCAGGACCGGGGGCATTCGTATACCACAGCTATCTTCTATACAAACGAACAGCAGCGGCTGGCTGCCGAGAAATCTAAAAACGAACTGGCTGCTAGCGGCAGATTCACAAAGCCCATCGTAACGGTAATCCGCCCAGCTGAAACGTTCTATCTAGCTGAAGATTACCACCAAGACTTTTATAAAAAAGAACAAGCTGCATATGAAGAAGACCGGGCACAATCAGGACGTGACGAATTCATTCAAGCGAATTGGGAAGACCACAAGTGATGTGGTCTTTTTTTATACGGATAAAATGTCTCCCTATTTGAAGCTTCTCTTAGATCCGGATTCGGCTTTATAAAACAACGTAAATCTCTCAGTTTTTGTCGAAAGCCGGAGCTGTTTTCTTGATAATACTAGAAACGGTGTGTATAATTATAAGTTATTATTCAAGTTAGATAATAAAAACTATTCTAAAAGGACGTGCCTTGATTGAGTAAGATGACAAAAGATGATATTCGAAATTACGCCAAAAACGAGAATGTGAATTTCATCCGACTCCAAATTACTGACATTCTCGGAATGATCAAGAGCGTAGAAATCCCTGTTACTCAGCTTGAAAAAGCTCTTGATAACAAAATGATGTTTGACGGATCTTCTATCGAAGGATTTACACGAATCGAAGAATCGGATATGTATTTGATTCCTGATTTGGATACGTGGATGGTCTTTCCATGGCCTTCCGGTACTGGAAAAGTAGCTCGCCTTATCTGTGATGTCGCCCAAGCTGATGGATCTCCCTTCCCTGGCGATCCACGAGGGAATTTAAAACGAATTCTAAAAGAAATGGAAGATATGGGCTTCTCGGACTTTAACTTAGGGCCAGAACCTGAGTTTTTCTTATTTAAATTGGACCGCCACGGGGAACCGACCATGCACTTGAACGACCAAGGAGACTATTTCGACTTTGCGCCTTTAGATTTAGGCGAAAATTGCAGACGGGATATCGTCTTGCAGCTCGAAGAACTTGGTTTTGAAGTGGAAGCTTCCCACCATGAGTCAGCACCCGGTCAACACGAGATCGATTTCAAATATGCTGACGCTTTAAGAGCTTGTGACAATATCCAAACGTTTAAACTAGTCGTAAAAACAATCGCGCGGGAACACGGTTTCCATGCTACTTTTATGCCGAAGCCAATCTTTGGTGTGAATGGCTCCGGGATGCATTGTAATATTTCTCTATTTAAAGGCGAAAAAAATGCATTTTACGATGAACATGGAGAACGAAAGCTTAGTGAAACTGCGTATCAGTTCATGGCAGGTGTGCTAAAGCATGTAAGAGGATTCACATCGATCACCAATCCTACTGTCAATTCTTACAAAAGACTCGTTCCAGGTTTCGAAGCTCCTTGCTACGTTGCGTGGTCTGCACAAAATAGAAGCCCGGCAATCCGGATTCCAGCTTCCCGCGGATTGAGTACGCGAATCGAGGTGCGATCCGTCGATTCGGTAGCGAACCCTTACTTGGCCCTATCCGCTATTCTAAAAGCCGGATTAAGCGGTATCGAACAGAAACTGAATCCAGGAGACCCGTGTGACTGCAACATTTATGAAATGAGTGTACAGGAACTCGATGAATTAGGAATCGAAACGTTGCCTACGGATCTCGATCATGCGTTGATTGCGTTAGATAAAGACCCCGTGATGCAAGAAGCGTTAGGGAAACACATCTATACAAACTTCAGGGAAGTAAAACAAAAAGAGTGGGACAGTTACCGGATCACCGTACATCCATGGGAAATCGATCAGTATCGACGAATCTATTAATGACTGTACGATCATCTTTTTATAACAACGAGAAACCCGCACACCCAATGAATCTTGAGTGTGCGGGTTTTATTTTGACTAAAAGGATTTTAATTTCCGCTTAGTCATTACAATAGAAAGAAACCGATTCCCATGATGATATAGGCAGCAAATAGAATTAGACCTTCAAACCAATTCGATTCACCATCATTCGATAAACTGATAACAAGGAGTGCTGCGGTCACCATCGCGACCAATTCTGGAATTGTAAAAACGAGCGGCATTTGCTCGGGCATAAATATCGAAATTAGCACAAGTGCGGGTGCGACAAACATGGCCACTTGCAATGTGGAACCGACTGCAATTTCAACAGACACGTTCATACGATTTTTCATAGCCATCGTAATCGCAGATACGTGTTCCGCAGCGTTCCCGACAATCGCTACGATAATGACCCCGATAAAAAGTTCTGTCCATCCAAATTGTTCGCCTAGTGTCTCAAACGTATGGACGAGACGCTCTGAAACAAATGCAACTGCTACTGTACTAAGCAGCAAGACCAGCATAGATTTCCCTTTCGTCCACTCAGGGATTTCTTCCTCTTCCACCGCTTCATCTCCGGAAGCAAATACACCGCGATGAGTAACCAGCTTGAAAAACAAACCTGACAAATAGATCGCAATTAAGATGATGGATACACTGATACTTAAGTGAAACGTTGTGGCAGGGTCCATTGTCATCGAAAATACTTCTGGAACAACAAAAGCCACAACTACTGCAAAAATCAGTAGTCCTGAGTTATAGCGGGAATCGTGAAGACTGAAATTCTGTTTTTTGAACTTCAGACCCCCTGCGAAAAATGACAATCCAAGTACGAGCAGTAAATTCCCAAGTACTGAACCTGTCAGTGATGCCAGAACAATTCCGATAAGACCGGCTTTCAGCGTGAAAATAGATATAATCAGTTCAACTGCATTGCCAAACGTTGCGTTCAGAAGACCCCCGATTCGAGGTCCGCTTACAATCGCAAGACTTTCCGTAGCCCTGCCAATGAAACCCGACAGTCCAATAATTGTTATACAGCTTAGTGCAAACATTATGAGATCCGACCAATTTAAGAAAGCACCCAGCGCAACAACGGGAACGCCTACAAAAACCACGATTGAAAAAATACGATTCATAATAATCCCCCTTTTTTATACACATTCAGTTTATTAACCTATCCTTTAATTCCCTCCTGACTTCATGAGCAAACTTTATTTTTTACTTTTAAACGAATCATTTCAATTTAATTGAAAAAATTTCTTGTAAATAGAGTTAAATATGCGTATTATAAAAAATTATTATGCAACTATGATAATGACAAACTTTTAAAAAGGAAGTGGCCAGATGAGGAATACAACAAAAGACGACATTCGAAAATATGTGATAGAGGATAATGTGAATTTCATCCGTTTGCAATTTACTGACATTCTCGGAATGATCAAGAACGTTGAAATTCCTATCAGCCAGCTTGAAAAAGCACTCGATAATAAAATGATGTTTGATGGTTCATCCATTGAAGGCTTTGTAAGAATTGAAGAATCGGATATGTACTTAATTCCCGATTTAAACACTTGGATGGTCTTCCCTTGGCCTTCAGGCACAGGAAAAGTAGCGCGTCTCATATGTGACGTATCTCTTGCGAATGGAGAACCTTTCCCGGGTGATCCAAGGGGTAACTTAAAACGAATTCTAGGCGAAATGGAAGCAATGGGATTCACCGACTTCAATTTAGGGCCTGAACCAGAATTCTTCCTATTTAAATTAGATAGTAACGGTGAACCAACAATGGAATTGAATGACCATGGGGATTATTTCGATTTCGCTCCACTCGATCTTGGTGAAAACTGCAGACGGGATATTGTCCTTGAATTGGAAGCGCTGGGATTTGAAGTGGAAGCTTCTCATCACGAGGCGGCTCCTGGACAGCATGAAATCGATTTTAAATATGCAGACGCATTAACAGCTTGTGACAATATCCAGACATTCAAACTTGTTGTGAAAACAATCGCCCGGAAACACGGTCTGCATGCAACGTTCATGCCAAAACCAATCTTTGGTGTCAATGGTTCAGGCATGCATTGCAATATCTCACTGTTTAAAGATGGCGAGAACGCATTTTTCGATGAAAACGGAGAGCGCAAATTAAGTGAAACTGCATATCAGTTCATGGCAGGTGTTCTTGACCATGTTGAAGGATTCACAGCAATTACAAATCCTACAGTCAACTCATACAAACGTCTTGTCCCAGGTTATGAAGCGCCTTGCTACATTGCATGGTCTGCACAAAACCGTAGCCCGCTGATCCGAATACCCGCATCACGGGGCTTGAGTACACGAATCGAAGTACGCTCAGTCGATTCTGTTGCCAACCCTTATCTAGCACTCGCTGCAATTCTTAAGTCTGGACTTGACGGAATACAACGTGACCTCGATCCCGGTAAACCTTGTGATCGCAATATTTATGAGATGAATGCTGCCGAATTAGAAAATGAAGGCATTGTCACGCTGCCGACTGACCTCGATCATGCATTGCTGGCACTCGGAGAAGATTCGATCATTCAAGATGCATTAGGAGCACATATTTACGCCAACTACAAAGAAGCAAAACAACGAGAATGGGACAGCTACCGAATTACAGTGCATCCTTGGGAAATTGAACGCTATATGAAGATGTACTAAAAGCATATTGGACTTGAATACAAAAAGAGGCTGGGACAAAACTCAGTAAATTAAAAAAGAACGAATCCTAAGGAATTATCCTAGGGATTCGTTCTTTTGGTATTTTAGAAAGGAAAATAGGAAGACACTCTGTTAAAATAGATTCACCACAAACCATTTAAGGAGGTCTTCCTATGTTTAAAGAGTATAACATGAATCAACTAATTTTGCCGCTCGATATGGAAATGAAGCTACAGAAAGATGATATTGCCTACGCTGTGAATGAGCTCGTGGAGTCGATCCCCGGAGAAGCCTTCACAGGCTTTTTGCGTGAAACCGGCTGCCCTGCCTATCATCCGCGCATGATGATGAAGATTTTGCTCTGCGCTTACACCCAGTCCGTGTTTTCTGGCAGAAAGATTGAAGGGCTTTTGAAAGACAGTGTCCGGATGATGTGGCTGGCTCAGGGATATGAACCAACCTATCGTACGATCAATCGCTTCCGGGTCCACCCCGAAGTGAAAGAGCTTCTTCGCCAATGCTTTGTACAATTCCGCTGCCGACTCGTAGAAGAAAAGCAAATCGAAGAAGAAGCCATCTTCATAGACGGGACTAAACTCGAAGCCAATGCTAACAAGTACACCTTCGTCTGGCGTAAAGCCGTTGAAAGATACAGTGCGAGCCTGGTCGAAAAATCGAATCAGATGTATGAGGAGCTTTTGGAAAAGAACATCATACCGGAGATCGAACGAGAAAGTTCGGACGAGCTTACCACGAACGAACTGTCCAACATCCTCAACAAGCTGGAAGATACGGTACAGACCTACGATGAAAAAATTGAAGAAAGCGACGATACAGAAGTTCGAAAAGAGCTGCGGTCGCAACGCAAGGAACCAAAACAGTATCGAAAAAAGTTCCAGGATTTTTTACAACGCAAAGAGAAATACCGGATCGACATGGCGATTTTTGGAGACCGTAACAGCTATTCCAAGACGGATCATGACGCCACCTTCATGAGGATGAAGGAGGATCATATGAGTAATGGCCAGCTCAAGGCAGGCTACAATGTGCAAGTGGCAACCGAAGGACAGTATGCGCTTGCTTACGATATCTACCCAAACCCAACGGATACACGAACACTCATCCCGTTTCTTAATCTCATCGAGAAAGACTATTTCGAGCTGCCGGAGTACATAGTCGCAGATGCTGGTTATGGCAGTGAACAGAACTATGGAGATATCCTTGAAAACAGAAAGCGTACACCATTGATCACCTATAATCAGTATCGGAAGGAAAAGACAAAGAAATACAAAGAAGATCCGTTCAACACAATGAACTGGGCTTATGATGAGGAAGCGGATTCCTACACTTGTCCGAATGGCCGCAGGCTAGGATTTAGCCATTTTTCAAAACGAACCGACAAATACGGATTCACACGCGAATACAAAGCGTATGAATGCGACGATTGTTCCGATTGCCCATTGCGCTCCCTTTGTACGAAAGCGCAGGAAGGCAACAACCGGAAATTGTATATCAATGAAAAATGGGAAATGCATAAAACAATCATTCGAGCGAAGCTTTCAGAAGAGAAAACAGGTTCACTCTACGGTCAACGGAAAATCGACGTAGAACCAGTTTTTGGATTTCTGAAGGCGAATTTGGCGTTCACTCGTTTCTCTGTGCGGGGAAATGATAAGGTGAAAAATGAACTGGGCTTCGCATTCATGGCCGTGAATTTGAGGAAATACACGGCCATAAACAACATTCAGGCATCAGAAAACGGAAAGAATACGAGAAAAAAAGCGAGTGCTCACCAAAAATCGGTGAACACTCGCTTTTTTTGCTTCAATCTGACTGGTTGTGTCCCAGCCTCTTTTTAAATTAAATGTCTTTTGGTACGTAGCTCTTTTTCATTTCTTCGAATTCCTTGTCAGAGCAAAGAACGAAGTGTTCAGGAGCGATTTCACGGAACTCCACGTGCACATCTGGTCCATAGTTATGATCTTTTGGATTGTATGGAGTACGTACGCGTGAACGCTCGTAGATTGGGTCTGGAAGCGGAATTGCTGAAAGCAGTGACTTCGTATATGCATGCATCGGATTGCGGTACAGCTCATCCGCAGACGCCATCTCAACGAGTTTCCCAAAATACATAACGCCAATACGGTCAGAAATGTATTTCACCATCGATAAATCGTGCGCGATGAACAAATACGTCAGTCCGCGTTCTTCTTGCAAGTCTTTAAGCAAGTTAACGACTTGGGCCTGAATGGATACATCCAAAGCGGAAATCGGCTCATCCGCAATGATGAATTCAGGATCAACAGCAAGTGCACGTGCAATCCCGATTCTCTGGCGCTGACCGCCGGAGAATTCGTGCGGATAACGTTCGGCGTGCTCGCGATTCAGTCCAACAGTTTCAAGCAGGGAGATTACTTTTTCTTTACGCTCTTTTTTAGATTTTGCAAGACCGTTATTATCGATCCCTTCAGCAATAATATCCATAACTTTCATTCGAGGATTCAATGACGCATAGGGATCCTGGAAAATCATCTGCATTTTTCGGTTGAAATCCTTGTTTCCGGCTTTTGATTTCTTATCTTGGACATTCACTCCGTTAAAAAGCACTTCTCCATCTGTTGCATCATAGAGCCGGATAATTGTCCGTCCTGTCGTAGATTTACCGCAACCCGATTCTCCAACAAGGCCGAACGTCTCGCCTCGGTTAATCGAGAAGCTGATGTCGTCAATCGCGCGGACTTCGGACGGCTTTCCTTGATTGAAATATTGTTTTAGATTTTTAACTTCTAATAATACATCAGACATTACGCACGCCCTCCTGTTGCTTCATAGTATCTGCTGCCTGGGAAAGTACGCATACGCTCAATAATTCCTGCCGGCGGCTCCACTTGAGGTGCTTGCGGATGCAATAACCAAGTTGCCGCATAGTGCGTATCACTCACTTGGAAAAATGGAGGCGGCTGTTCCATATCAATCTTCAGCGCATACTCACTGCGAAGAGCAAATGCATCCCCTTTAGGAGGATTCAACAAATCAGGCGGTGTGCCCGGAATAGCATACAGTTTTTCTTCGTTTAGATCCATAGAAGGCATAGAACTTAATAGCCCCCATGTATAAGGATGCTGCGGATTGTAGAAGATTTCATCGACTGTGCCGATTTCAACAATCATTCCGCCGTACATAACAGCAACACGATCTGCGACGTTTGCAACTACACCCAAATCGTGTGTAATGAAGATAATTGACGTATCAATTTTCTTTTGAATATCTTTCATCAGCTCTAAAATTTGAGCTTGAATCGTAACGTCCAATGCCGTAGTCGGCTCATCCGCAATTAGAATCTGCGGATTGCATGCCAGCGCCGTTGCAATAACGATACGCTGACGCTGCCCGCCTGAAAATTGGTGAGGGTACATTTTGTAACGGTTTTCTGCATTTGGAATCCCGACCATGTTGAGCAATTCAATCGCCACTTTACGCGCTTTCGCTTTGCTCACTTTTTGGTGTTTTAAAATCGGTTCCATAATTTGTTTACCAATCGTCATCGTTGGATTCAATGAAGTCATTGGATCCTGGAAGATCATTGAAATATCTTTACCACGGATTTTTTGCATCTCTCTTTCTGGCAGCTTCGTCAAATCTTTGCCATCAAAAAGAATTTCTCCGTTTTTAAATTCAGAACTTGATTCAGGCAGCAAACGCATGATTGACTTTGTCGTAACCGACTTACCCGATCCCGACTCACCAACAATTGCAAGTGTCTCCCCTTTATTTAAATCGAAATTCACTCCGCGAATCGCTTTCACTTCACCAGCAAACGTATGGAAGGAAAGCTCTAAATCTTTAACTTGTAATATTTTACTCATTTCGCTTTCCTCCTATCAGTCTTTCATTTTCGGATCGAGTGCATCACGTAAACCGTCACCAATCAAGTTGAAGGCAATCATCAAGACACTAATAACGATGGATGGGAACAACAATACGTATGGTTGGAATTCCATAACTTTATATCCATCATTAATGAGTGTACCCAGTGACGCTGCTGGCGGCTGCAGCCCGATTCCAATGAAACTTAGAAACGCTTCAAAGAAAATTGCGTTTGGAATTGTAAACATTGTATTTATCACGATAATGCCCAATACGTTTGGCATTAAGTGTTTGCCAATTATTCTAGAGTCGTTTGTTCCTAATGTACGAGCTGCTAGTACGAATTCTTGGTTTTTAAATTTCAAAATTTGAGCACGTACAATACGAGACATTCCGATCCATCCTGTAATAGAGATGGCAATAATGATGGCCCCTATACCCGGCTCCATCAGCATGATCATGAGTATTACTACAATCAGTGTTGGTATACCAATCAAAATCTCTACAATACGCTGCATAATATCATCTGTCCGACCGCCGAAGTATCCGGAAATTCCTCCGTATAATACCCCGATCACTAAGTCAATTAGAGCTGCAACAAATGCAATGAGCAGTGAAATTTGAGTACCTTCCCAAAGCCGCGTAAATAAGTCGCGGCCTAGCCCGTCTGTTCCGAACCAATAATACTCATCCACTTTTTTCATTGCATACAAATCGACTTTATTACCGCTTAAATTACCTACACCATCCATAATCCCCAATTTTTCAATTCCAGGCATTTTAGGTGGAAGATTTGCGTGTCTTAAGTTTTGTTCCGCACCGTCATGGCCATTCAGATGGGGTCCGACTAACGCCATGATTACTAGTAATACAAGTACGATCATACTAACGATTGCCGCCTTATTTTTGCGGAGGCGCAGCCAAGCATCTTGCCAGAAACTTAAACTTGGTTTCTCAATACGTTCAGCATGAGAACTATCGATTTCAATACGTTCAAATTGATCTTGAGGCAGCTGTTCGAGATCTTTTTTCATTATGCTTTCCCTCCAGACAAGCGGATACGAGGGTCAATGACTCCATATAAAATATCCACGATGAAAATAACAACAATTAGGAATGCTGAGAAGAATAAGGTTGTACCCATAATTGTTGCAAAGTCGTTCACCATGATTGAAGAAACAAACTGCTCACCGATTCCAGGAATCGCGAATATTTGCTCAACTACGAGTGAACCTGTAACCAGCCCTGCTGCAACCGGTCCTAAAACAGTAATCAATGGGATCAATGCATTTCGGAATGCGTGTTTAAATGCGATTTCAAATCCGTTTGCACCTTTTGCTTTCGCAAGAGTAATGTAATCAGATCCCATAACTTCAATCATTTCTGTACGGATGAAACGGGCAGACAATGCAAGTGGTCCCATTGCCAATGCGATTGATGGAAGAATACTCGATTTCCAGCCGTCATTCCATAGTCCAACCGGTAAAAGGTGCCACTGTGAAGCAATGTAATATTGTAGCATCGTTGCAAAAACGAATGAAGGAATCGAGATTCCTAATATCGCAAAGAACGTGCTCCCATAATCCCAGAAAGTATTTTGTTTTAATGCCGCAATCATACCAAGCAATATCCCGATTATCGTACCGAAGACCATCGCCTGGGCTCCAAGTATAAAGGAAGGCTTAATGCGTGAAGCAAGAAGGTCATTTACACTTTTATTCTTAAATGCAAACGAGGTCCCTAAATCACCTTTAGCCAAGTTCTTCATATAGATTGCGTATTGAACTGGTTTCGGCTTATCAATACCATACTTCTTCTCAACATTTTGTTTCTGAGTTTCAGTCAATTTGCTATACGAAGCAATTGGCGAACCCGGTAATGTTTGCATTAAGAAAAATGTTGCAGTCGCAATTAGAAACATTGTTATAAACATATAGATAATTCGTTTTCCGACATATTTAACCATGGTGCACCTCCAGATCTATGTACTGATTTATATGAAACCCACGTGACGGTTATTTTTCAGAATGAAAGCACTTACAAAAAATTCACAAAACTCACTATTATTAAAAAGAGAGTATATGGCGTTAACCCACCATATACTCCCGTTATTCAGCTGTCTAACGTTTATTCTTTACCTGAAATATAAGCCCACTTGAAGCTATAGTCAGCACCGAATGGGTGACTTACTAAACCTTTGAAGTATGGTTTTTCAAGGAAAATTAATCCACGCTGATAAATCGGTGCAATTGCCGCATCCTCATCAAGAAGGATTTTTTCAGCTTTTGCAAAAGCTTCATAACGCTCTGCTGGCTTCAAAGCAAGATCTCCTTTTGAATCAGCAATCAACTTGTCATATTCTGGGTTTGAGTATGACATTAAGTTGTTAGTTCCATCAGTAACGAACAAGTCTAGGAATGAAATTGGGTCTTGGAAGTCAGGGCCCCAACCAGAAATTTGAATATCATAGTCTTGGTTACCGTCAAGTTCAAGACGAACTGCGAAAGGAACTTCTTTAAGCTTGATAGTCAAGCCTTCAAGATTTGTTTCAAGCTGTGATTTGAAGTACTCGTCCATTTTCTTAGAAAGGTCAGTATCTCCGCCTAAGATTTCAAGTTCGAGAGAGTCAACTCCAAGTTCTTTCAATCCTGCTGCCCATAGATCTTTTGCTTCTTCTGCATTGTATTCTAAGTGATCTCCACTTAGTTCGCGGAAGTCTTTACCATCTTCATCGTATGCGAAATCTTTTGGTACTAGGAAGTTTGCAGGAAGTGATCCGTTAGCAAGAACAACGTCAGCAAGGTCTTCTTTTTGGAATGATTTTGCGATTGCCTTACGGATGTTTTCGTTAGCAAGCGGTGTTTCTTTACCGCCTTTTTCTTGGTTGAACTTCATGTAGAATACAGAAGTTTCCGGTTGAAGGACAGCCTCTTCATCTGTAGAATACTGCATTGCCAAGTCGCCAGATACTCCAGCGCGGTCAAGCTTTCCATCTTTGTAAAGTTTAACAGCAGTTGCTGAATCTTGAACAACGTTTACATTGATTTGTGTAAGCTTTACGTTCTCTGCATCCCAATACTCATCATTCTTCTTGTAAACCCAGCTTCCGCCAGTTCCGTCCCAGTCAGTAAGTGTGAATGGTCCGTTATAAAGAAGGTTATCAGAGTTTGTAGCATATGCATCGCCTTTTTCAGTTACGAATGCTTCTTTTTGCGGGTAGAATGTTCCGAATGACATCAATGAAAGGAAATAAGGAACTGGACGCTCAAGTGTAACTTCCAAAGTCTTTTCATCTTTCGCAACGATTCCAAGTTCTTTCTTATCCATTTTGCCTTCACTGATTGCTGTAGCGTTCTTAACAGTACCAGACATCATGAATGGTCCGTAAGGTGATCCAGTTGCAGGATCGATAGCACGCTGCCAAGCAAATACGAAATCTTCAGCTGTTACTGGTGTTCCATCAGACCATTTTGCATCACGAAGTTTGAACGTATACGTAAGTCCATCTTCACTTTCAGTTGCTTCTTCAGAAGCCATTGCTGGAATAGCCTTGTTTTCTTGGTCTAAACGGTAAAGACCTTCGTTAACGTTATTCAATACGTTGAATCCGACTGCATCTTCAACGATTGCTGAGTCAACAGAAGGGATTGCAGCAGATTCAGCTAAGTTCAAAATCTGCTCAGCGTCCGGCTCACCGTCTTCCTTTGCTGGTGTTTCAGTTGCATTCTCATCTTTGCCGTCATCTTTAGTTGTATCTTCTTTTTTATCATCCGTACCGCCACAAGCAGCAAGGAAGATACTTAGTACTAATGTCAGTGCCATTAGTAACAACCATTTCGTGTTCTTCAAGTTATAGCCCCCTTTTTTATAATTGTCTGAAGAATTAACACTATTTCATTATACAATTAAATTCTCTTAAGTCAAAGTGTTTTTCAAAAGAAATTTTACTAGCCATAACCAATTGACGAATGTGAATTGCCGCTAAATTGTGTCGGTAAGCGGTTTCTTGGCGTATTTTCTTTGTTAAAATTGTAATAGTATTGTATTATACATAGTGAATATAACTAGGAAATAGAAAAAGAGGTTAGAAATTTGAAAAAAGTCACACTGTTATTTTTATTTGGTCAACTTATTATTTTCATTCTATGTTTTGCTTTAAGTGACGGAATAACATTGTTAGCGTATATTAATAATTCATTTTACGTTGGCGGTCTGCTGCTCTTTGTAGGAGGAATTGTCTATATTTTCCGTACTGGTTCATTTGATTTTTTCAATAGCAGTATGAGAAAAGTATTGTCCTTCAAGCATACGAAGGAAGATTTGGAGTCCATGCGCTCCCCTTCTGAAGTATTTTCCATGAGCCCAAGAATATTGTTCCTTACTGGAATTCCAATTTTCATCATGATGTTCATTGCTATGGGTTTCTACTATAGTTGAACTTGCATGTCTTGAAGTGTTTATGCACAATGGAATAGTGGTACAACTAGGTATGTGGGTTAAGTTGCAGACGACAGTCAGAATGGAGTGGATTGTGGAATGGAAATTCTTTTGTATGTAAGTGCAGCAATTGCCGCACTATCACTTCTTCTCATCGCAATATTTGTGATTACTACTTTAAAAAGTGCTAAAGCAACGATGAATGAAGTGTCCGAAACATTAACAAGTATGCAGGGAAAGTTGAACGGCATTACCGATCAAGCAAACGAACTACTCGAAAATACCAATCGTATTACAGAAGATGTAGAGCGTAAATTGCACTCATTGAATAGTGTTTCAAAGACAGCTGAAAAATTGGACGATTCAACGGTACATATGAATAAGTCGTTTCAATCGCTGTCTGAACAAATCAGCACACCTGATCCAAAACACAAAGACTTGATGCAGAAAGCGAATACCATCACTGGAATCGCTGCCAGTATTTATTTCCGAGCAAAACGTGAAAAAGCAAAACAAACGAAAGCTTCTTATACTTCCACTCAGGGCAAGCAAAACACAGGGAGAACAGATTTACTTCCCTCTCCTCAAAAGAGATTGCCTGAACCGCAGCAAAAAAACTAACTTAGAGGTGATGTAGATGGATTGGATGGGTATCGGTGTATTGGTCATCGGAATCGCCTTTGCAGTGTTAGTAGTGATTCTGATTAAACCTCTCAAGAAACTTGGAGACGTAATGGAGAATTTAAAACAAACCACTGAAAAGTTGCCAAATGTTATGGATGACGTAACCGGACAAGCACAGCTCGTATTAAATACAAGCAACGAAACAATTGGAAACGTGAATCAGCAAGTGAACGAAATCACACCTCTTTTCAAAATCGTTGGAGATACTGGTGAAGCTGCTCGCTCCCTCACACAAAGCGCATTAATTAAAACGAATACGCTGAAAGAGAATACAGCAGACGCAGCCAACTTAACACGACGTGAAAAGTATCAAGGGCTTTACGGCTTCTTGTCATTCCTCTTCTATCTTCAGCAAAACAAGAAGGAAGTAAAAGCAGAAGCTGAATTTCTAAAGAAGTAACTTTGAGTCAGTGCATGCATGCACTGGCTTTTTTAATTTTCCTTCTTAAGGTATCAATGTCACTTGGTGTCGGCGAACTTCGCTGCCGGTGTTCCGTTAAATGATTAGATCTGCGAATCGTTTAAGTTAAATTTCTCGAAACAAAAAGCGCTGGCATCTGCCAGCGCTTTTTTCATTTTATAAGTCGTTTTTCACATACTTACCGGACTTTGCAGCAGCTGCTGCCTCCGCTTTCATCCTCTGAATATCATTGGCACGATGCTGACCTTCATTTAGCATCGTTCCCGGGCGAAGATAACTTGATGATTTTTTCATTGCTTTGCCTTTACGTACGGCAAAGTATCCTAAAGCTGCCGTTCCATATAGACCGCCAATGGATTTGTTACGAGTTTCCTCGTCCAGCCCATCTACTTTACGTTTTCCCGCATCCGTTGCGTTATGCAGTGAAGCGGTTAAGTTACGTGTCGTATTTCCGACATCCCCCACTACTTCAAACACCGGTGTCAAATTCCCTAACTTCTCATTCACATCAGACAGCGTATCATTGGAATGCCGGATCAGTTGTCCAGTTTCTCCCAGGATTCCATCCAATTGATCTGGGAGCTGATCAAGCGTTTTGTTCACACCGCCGAGTGTGCCAGCTACCCCATTTAATACGCGAGCTATGTAAATCGCAAGAATAAGAAAGGCAGCCCCTATTAAGAGTACTCCAATTCCAGTTAAACTCATCTTCATCCCTCCATCATTTCGTTACATTTTCAGCTTTTTTCCATGTAGAGAATAGGCTTGAAGCAAACTCTGCAAGCTGTATAAGTCTTACAAAAGGCTTTGTTCCCGGCAAATCCGGTAGCTTGGCATAGGTTTCCACCATTCCATGTACACTTTCTGAAGCTGTGTACACAGTATCTCCAAGGTTTTGAGCAGTTTCAGCGACGCTGTTCAAAGCATCTAATTTCACTTGTACATCGGTTGCTGAAGTTCTCGCCTCAACAATTGTCAATTCCAACTCTTTGATGGAAATATCCGCTTTGTCTGCCATACGGTTAGCAGTACTCCCGACAGTTCTCAGCAATCCTGTTATTCTTGTCAAAACAATACATAAATAAATTGCGAAAATGGCGAACGATAGTGCGATTAAAAACACGCCAATATGGACAAATGTCATTCAGCAATCCCTCCTTCCTACTTGTGTATACCACAAAACATGGTGTAGTATGCATCAATATGCCTTGAATGCACTTAAATTCACGCTTTTTGTTTACATTCAACTGTTAGCGTACAATATTAAGAAAGGAGTTGAAAGTCGGATGTACATACATGGACAAAATGTTGCTGGAATCGAAGTAGATTCAGAAACGCGTTGTTTGCATTACCATAAAGAAATTGATCGGATTGCCATCAAGTTCTATTGTTGTAATCAGTATTTCCCTTGTTTTGAATGCCATACACAATGCGGATGCGGAAAGCCAAAACCATGGCCACAAAATCACTTTGACCAAAAAGCCGTTCTATGCGGCAATTGCGGACATGAACTGACGATTCGGCAGTATTTAAGCTGCCAATCCAATTGCCCAAAGTGTCAAAGTGATTTTAATCCTGGCTGCAGCTTACATGCGCATTTATACTTTGATACGGGTGAAGGTTCCTAATTTAATAATGGTCATTATCTGCTTCTGCTCGCATAATCCGTTCTCAATGTGCGTTTTAACACTTTGCCGCTTGGGTTTTTAGGCAGCTCATTTGTGAATTCAACATACTTAGGCGTTTTAAAAGATGACAATCGTTTTTTACAGAACTCAACGACCTCATCTTCACTTAATACTTTACCTGCTTTTGGAACGATGACTGCTGTTACCGCTTCAATCCAATAAGAATCTGGAATGCTAATAACCGCCACTTCAGACACGTCTTCCATTTCGTAAATAATTTCCTCCACTTCTCTGCTGGAAACGTTGACGCCTCCGGTATTAATCATATCTTTCTTCCGATCCACAATCGTAACATATCCTTCTTCGTCCATAACCCCTAAATCCCCGCTGTGAAACCAGCCTCCCCGAAATGCTTCAGCTGTTTTTTCTGCATCGTGCAGATATCCTTTCATAGCATGGGGGGTTCGATGAACAATCTCCCCTAGCTCTCCTCGGGGCATTTCCTCATCCTGATCATTTACAATTCTGGTTTGTACGTTCAAACTTGGTAATCCTGCTGAACCAAGCTTTCTCAGCTGATCTTCAGGTTGCAGCGCTGTTGCTAGCGGTGCCACTTCTGTTTGACCATAAAAATTCCAAAGAGATGCACCGGGTAATCGTTCATTCAACTCTTTCAATATTTCCATCGGCATAATTGCGGCACCATAATAGCATTTTTTTAGTGATAACAGATCCCTTTTATCGAAGTCCTCATGGCGGAGAAGTGCAATCCATACAGTCGGAGGACAGAACAGCAACGTTGCGTGTTGCTCTTCAATCGTTTTTAAGATTGTCTCAGGAGTTGGGTATTCCAAAATGACACCCGTTGACCCTAAGTAAACACTCGGACCTAGGAAAACATGCAATTGCGCACTGTGATATAAAGGGAGCGCGTGAATGACAATATCATCCTCACTCATTTTCCCATCTACTATACAGCTGACATATTCACTTATCAGGCTTTTATGACTGAGCATGACGCCTTTAGGTCTGGACTCAGTCCCGCTCGTATATAACACATGTGCAATATCATCATCTTCAATTTGACTTTCTGGAAGTACGTCGGACTGATCCTTGCGAATTTTATTGAGGTTTTTCCAGTCTTCAACGTCATTTTCGTTGTTTTGTCCGATTACCACCTTTTGCTCTGCTTTATGATGAAGCATTGCCCGATCCATAATCGATGTGAATTCCTCTGAAGCAAATACTGCATGTATCTTAGCATGTTCAAGAATAAAACTAATCTCATCTTCAGTTAACATATAATTAATTGGCACCATTATTGATCCAATACGTGCTAATGCAAAGTTGAGGATGGCAAAATCCATGCTGTTTCTAGACATAACCGTGACAAAATCACCTTTTTTAATCCCAATCGATAAAAGCCCATGTGCAGTCTGATTCACAAGAACATTCAGTTCATGATAGGTGAGGCGCTGTTTTTTAAACACAAGTGCAATTTTCTTCGGAAAACGTTCACTCGTTCTTAGGAGCAAATCACCCAGCGTGTTTCTTCTTACAGATTGTACTTGATCAATAAGCCCATCAACATTGACTTGATTAGTCATCAACATCCTCCTCAATGATAGAATCTATTATAATGATAATTCAGATAACTAACTAAAACAAGAGGAGCAGATGCTTAAACTAGCAATCTGCTCCTCTTTGATTATTTACTTTTGAAATCCAACCGGATGGTTTCAACTCTTGCTTCGCTATAGGCTTTAATCAATCCAATATCTCGAACAGCCTGGCGGGTTACAATTCGTTGAGTATACTCAATTTCAAATGAGTTATCAAACGGAAAATTTTCCACACAAATTGTTCTGTTATCAGCAAACCGGACATCCATTCGATGACTGGGCAACCCTTCCAGGTATTCTGGTGAAGGAATGCCTTCCTTAAAAAATGGATGTTCTTCAGATTTCACAACGCCAGGCTCATTAATACAAGCGTATAACGAAAAGTTATCTCCCAGCTGCAGTAAGCCATAGTGTTTCTTGAAAATAAGTTCATCAAACTCTTTCTGTACATTTTTCAACCGCTTCCTGCGATTAAACTCGGCTTCTAGGAAATCGATGGCATCTGGATCTTTACTTCCGATTAGGAATTGACTGTAATGCTCACTGCAAAGAATTGCTGCATATGGATCTAACTGTTCTACCAAGTTCAATCCTTGTTTGTGAAGAATCATTTTTGCTGGAAAAGGAAAATCCGTGAAACTATAGG
Organism: Sporosarcina jeotgali; assembly: GCF_033304595.1. Taxonomy (NCBI): domain Bacteria; kingdom Bacillati; phylum Bacillota; class Bacilli; order Caryophanales; family Caryophanaceae; genus Sporosarcina; species Sporosarcina jeotgali. Next base: position 1,457,198 of record NZ_CP116341.1, on the reverse strand, counting down.
GTTTTTGTTTAGCATCATTCCAAAAAGGCTCTTTGTCGAATGGCAACCATCCCAGATCATGATGTTTTATGGCCATTAAGACGGAATCTCTTTTATCGATTCCTGGGAATAACTCTTTTTTCCAATGACTCATAATCCGTTCCGACAAATGACCGTGATGATCTTGTTCAATCATTACAAACTCCTCTTCCCGCTCACGTAAAATCATTTTTAACACTTCCTTTTCAAGGTCCAAGTACACTCGAAATCACAAAGATTCCACTTATTACCCCCGTCCATTTTGCCAATTCTTTTGGTAAATACAGGTCTCCGACTGCGGTAAAAGCAGTAGGTATGATGACACCGCCGCCGATGCCAGTAATCCCCCTGAAAACAATACGTTGGAAAATTGTTGAAGAGAATCCGGACAGGAATGCCCCGACCATGAAAATTCCGATACCCGCAAGCAGAAACGGTTTTCTACCGTAAATATCAGAACGTTTCCCAACGAGGATTGTTGCAACAGCCATTGTCAGTAAGTAAATTGTAATTACCCACGTGTAATAACCCATGCCGCCAAGTCGCGAAATGATTTGAGGCATGGCGACACCGATAATCGTTTGGTTGCTAGCGAAAAAACATCGTACTCATGATACCAATCATAATCGTCACTTTTTATTTCGCAATTAAATGGTTCATTGCTCGTTTCCTTTCATAATGGATATATTGACAGCTGCTTGTTCAAAGACCTCAATCAGCATCGGCAATTGGCCATCATTAAGATGAATGAAGGCTTCTGTCATTTTTGTTCTTCCTACTGCTCACAAATGCTGCAGCATTTCCCTGCCATCTTCAGTAATTGCAAGGTGTACAATGCGCCGGTCAGATTCATCACGAAGACGAGTGACATATCCATGGGCAATCAATTTATCAGACGCAACTGTCACGGCACCGGCAGTCAATCCTAGAATTTGTGCGAGCTCCGACCTTTTCAGAGGACCTTTTCGCGCTAATGTAAATACCAGATAAGACTGTGAACCTGGCAGATGCTCTTCGAAAACTTCCTTCCACATCTTGCCCATTTCCCGCGTCACATTCCAGAATAGTTCTTCAAATCTAACAAAATCCGTTTTATACACTGCAGACATAATATTCTACCTCCTTACAAGCATAAGTTCCCGTTTAGCTTGCGCCAAGCATTCAAGAGGCTTTCAATGGAAAAGACAGTGCGTAAGCGGTATGATAGAAACAATAGAGTCTACTACATCGTATTATGGAAAGAAGGATTTTGACATGAATGAAGCTGCCTTACAAAAGGATGCGATGCGCGTTTTAAAAGAAACGAGCCGCACATTTTACATACCCATTAAATTATTGAACTCGACACTGCGTAAAACAGTCGGTTCTGCTTACCTTTGCTTACGTGCAATCGATGAAATTGAAGATCACGAACAACTGGATCCTGTAAAAAAGACTGCATTACTCCGGGCTACAGCCGATTTGCTTCGGAATGGATTTAACCAAGAAGAGTATGCGGCACTTTTGAAACCAGTTGAAGGGCAGCTTCCTGAAGTGACACTTCGTCTAGCTGACTGGCTTGCAGTATGTCCATCGGAACTGTATGAAAACGTGCGCAATGTGACTGCAATTATGGCGGATGGCATGGCGAAGTGGGTTGAAAAAGACTTCCAAATCGAAACAAAAGAAGACTTGGATGAGTATACGTACTATGTAGCAGGACTCGTCGGTGTCATGCTTTCTGATATTTGGGAGCAATACAATGGGACAAAAACTGATCGCGAATTAGCAATCGGCTATGGCCGTGGATTGCAGGCGGTCAATATGTTACGCAATCAAGATGAAGACGCAGAACGAGGCGTCCGCTTCTTACCTGAAGGCTGGACGCGCGATGATTTGTTTGGCTACGCCAGAGAAAATTTAGATATGGCGGATGACTATATGAAGCAGATCGAAACAAAAAACATAACACTATTCTGCAAAATCCCACTAGCACTCGCGAAAAAGACATTGTCTGCACTTGAAAAAGGCGAAGAAAAGATGAAACGCGATGAAGTAAACGCAACGGTGGATGAAATCTTAAAAGAGACAACATGAAAAAGAGCAGCCGCGGCTGCTCTTTTTTGTTGGTTTGGATGTAGTGGTGACCATAAAGATTTGATTCCGCTCATAAGCTCAGCATTGTGATCATAAACCGCGGATTCCGCTCATAAACCCAGCATTGTGATCATAAACACAAATTTCCGCTCATAAACCCAGCATTGTGATCATAAACACAGATTTCCGCTCATAAACCCAGCATTATGATCATAAACATAAAACATGTTTCATATTAATTCCCGCCACCCAGCGGCTTAAGCCGTCTTTCAATTTCCTCGCGCCGCGGTTCCAAAAATGGCGGCAGCGCTAAGGACTCCCCCATCGTTTCAAACGGCTCATCGGCATCAAATCCCGGTCCGTCCGTTGCGAGTTCAATTGTTAACCCATTCGGATCTTTAATATAAACAGAGCGGAAATAGAATCTATCAATAAAACCTGAATGCGGAACTTTCATTTCCGTGAGCCGTTCAATCCAGTTTGAAAGTTCTTTCTGGTCCGCTGCACGAAGCGCAACATGGTGAACACTTCCACGTCCAAGCCGTTCAGTCGCTAAATCTGTGCGTTCCTCAAGAATAAGTTCCGCACCTGTTCCGCCTTCTCCTGTCGAATAAACGACCACCTCACGCTGGCCATCCACTTCAGAAGGGTAAGTAGCTGCTGGACTAAATTTCAAAACTTCTTCTATTAACTTTCTAGTCAATTCGCCATTTGCAACAGTCAGCGTCACAGGACCAAGTCCGATTATCCCGAATTCTTTTGGGACTTCCTTGTGAAATCGTGGTGTTCCGCCTTCTACTCCCGCATTTTTCTCATCCGAAACGAGCATCAGCCGCTGTCCTTCAGCATCTGTAAATCGAATTGTTTTACGTCCCACTCGTTCCGTAATTTCTTCTTGATCCACCCCATACTTTTTAAATCGCTCTTTCCAAAAGTATAGTGCCTCGTCTGACGCCACTCTTAACGATGTCAACGAAATACTATTCGTACCTGGACGAGTAGCACCTGCGTGCGGGATTTCAAAAAAAGTTAACTCCGTGCCCGGATTCCCTGCTTCATCAGCGTAAAACAAATGATACATCGAAGGTGCATCCTGATTGACAGTCTTTTTCACAAGTCGCATTCCCATGATATCTGTGTAAAAGTGTAAATTTCCAGCTGCGTTTGCAGTGATAGCCGAAACGTGATGGATGCCTTTTAACTCCATTACTAGAACCCCCTATTATCTAAAAACAATTACTCTTAATTCAGGATAATAATACTTTTAATCCAAATAGAATACAATTAAAACGAACTGCTAATGCAGTTCGTCTAATTTGATATCAAGAAAGTCCTTTATTTGTCTTCGAGATTGCAGAACAAACACCTTTTTCCCATCATCTGCATATCGCTCCATCCGATTGCGCATCTCTATCTTCCTACGCCGATAGGTTGTCAGGATATACTTGAGGAATGCCCAGTCTAATTTTTCATGACATCCCTTTCCCATATCCGGTCTCGTTTGGCCATGATATCTAATTCGCCGTTTAAACACACGAACTAAGCACAGATAAAGAGGAAGTTCCAAATAAACAACTGTATCAGCACGTACATCCCTAACTGACAATGTTCTAGAATAGTTGCCTTCTATAACCCAAGAAGATTCAGCTGTCGCAATTCTTTGACGCTGCACAAACACTTCCTCGCTAACTTCATTCCAACCAGGACTAAAATACAAACTGTCCAAATGAGTGACTGGATAGTTGAGCTTTTCTCCCAAGCAACTGGAAAATGTCGACTTTCCAGCACCAGCAGAAACTCCTATTACTAGAATCCGTTTCATAACACCCTCCCTTACTTAACACTCAACATGCTTGCGCTGAGCAAACTCGTAATCACCATCGTGAACGGTAATTTGCTTTTGATCAATCCAAGCAATCTTATTAAATAGCTTCTGCAGGAAATAGCGATCATGACTCACCGCAATAATTGTACCCTCAAAATGTTCCAGTGTTTCTTCCAGTACTTCCCGACTCTCAATGTCCAGATGATTCGTTGGTTCGTCCAGCAGGAGCAAATTAATATTCTGCTGCATCAGCTGTGCGAGGCGAAGTCGCATCTTCTCGCCGCCGCTTAAATCTTTCACTTTCTTAAAGACATCATGACCATAAAACAAAAATTGTGCAAGGACATGTCTGGCATCCGCTTCTGTCATCGTTATCTCTTCGCGAAAAGCATCGATCAGACGCAATTCAACGTTTAGCGTATCGAATTGTTGCGCTAAGTATCCGATTGTAACATTGCTTCCTATATGAATTCGTCCTTCAGACGGCGCAATTTGGTTCATGATCAACTTCAAAAGTGTAGATTTTCCTGTACCGTTATTTCCGACTATCGCCAATCGATCTTTCCAGAAAACATTCATGGAGATGTCAGAAAAAATCGGAGGGTGTCCTGATGAATACTGATGACTTACCTTTTCAATCAGCACCACTTCTTTCCCGCTGCGTTCGCTCGCTTCTAACCGAAGCCGCATCGCTTTTTCAGTTTTCGGCTTTTTGACCATTTCTATTCTCGCAAGCATTTTCTCCATAGATTTTGCTTTGCGGAATAGATCTGGATTCGGAGGGGAGGCTTCGTTTGCCCATTGACGCAAACGACGTATAGCTTCCTTAATCTTCTTGATTTTCTTTTGCTGTTCTTTATACTCAGAAAACTGCTGTTCTAATTTAGCTTCTTTATTCACTAGAAATGAGTCGTAATTTCCGTGGCTCACCCAGCATTGTCCGTCTTCTAATTCAATTACTTTCCCCGCAACTTGGTTCATGAATTGACGGTCATGAGAAACGAGTACTACAGTTCCTGGAAATTGTTGAATATGTTGCTCAAGCCATTCAACGGCAGATAGATCGAGATGATTTGTCGGTTCATCCAGGAGAAGGATGTCTGGATTTTTCAGTAAGATTTGACCCAGCATCACTTTTGTTTTTTCACCGCCGCTTAGCGCGTCAAACTTTTGCTGGAAAAAGCGAGTAATTCCCAATCCATTTGAAATACTCGTTAGCTTCGATTCCATTTCATACCCGCCTAGTTCCAGGAACGTTTCTTGCAGTTCTCCATAACTGAGCAGGATCCGTTCGGAATTGTCAGTTGCCATTTTCAATTCAAGTTCTTTCATACGACGTTCAATTTCAATCAGTTCGCTAAATGCTTCAAACAAAACGTCTTTGACAACGTAATCCGGATAAGACGGAATCTGATGCAAATACCCAACTTTACTGTCCTTTGCTTGGATAATACGACCTGCGTCAGGAGATTCGGCGCGTCCGAGTAGGCGTAACAGGGTTGTTTTCCCACACCCATTACGTCCAACCAGTGCGACATGCTCACCAGATTTTACTTCCACAGTCAACTTTTCCAGTATGGCTGTTCCGCCATAGGACTTCGTAAGATTTTCCGCTTTTATATGCATATTAAGTGCCTCCAGGAGCGCACTGATTTCAGGCAAACAAAAAAGACCGCCTATTAACAAGCAGTCTTTTCGTGAAAAGAATGACGTTAATCAGTTGCGCTTTGATTTTTTGGTTTTGTAAAAATGGACATACGTATCCCGTTCTCCAAAAAATCGAAAGTAATGACACGTGCAAAATACATAGCTGTATCTAATTGAACACCTGTCAGCGCGACTGTCTTTTTCATTCTTTTCACCTCCGTTCAAAATAGTTGAATTAATTTTAACACGCCGATGATTGAATTGCAAGAAATCCATAGTCAATCAAAGTCTTTCAGTCGTATTTCTTCACATATTCATCTCGGTTAATAGTGCTAAATCCTGAATCATTCAGCAGTGACGTATAAAGATCATTGCTTCTTCTGCGGTACCCTCTTAATACGTTAGGAAAGGGAAGCTTTCCCCAAAGAATAGCACTTCATTTCATATAAATAAAATTTTATTCCACCTGTTTAGATGTCTTTCTCCATTACCGCAAAGTAATTCCCTTCCGGATCGGCAAAGTTAAAAACTCTTCCTGACGGCATGCTGACCAACTCTCCAATAGTCAACTGCTTTGTCGAAAGTTTTTCATAAAGTTCATCTAACTTGTCCGTCACAAACATTAGCGAAGGTGTGCCGACATTTAGTTCAGGCTGCATCTGCGATATAAGCTCTTTATCGTGAAGAATCATACTAGTTTCTGAATCATCCGATGGCGCGATTTCAATCCAGCGCATCCCTTGGCCATTGTCTTCCTCTGAAATGACACTAAATCCGATATCCTCAACCCAAAATTTCTTAACCATCTCCTGATCCGAAACGTACACCATAACTTGACCCAATTTTTGAATCATAATTTTCCCTCCCCAAAATGTCTGCACCTGCTCTGATGCAGATGAACTTTCACTAAAAGATTTCTTAACTTTTCATTCGTTATGCAGAGTACTTATTCCTTTATTTAATAAGGTGCCAATGGATTAAAACAGCAATCTCCATGGCACCTGCTACTATTCAAACTGCGTTTAAGGAAAGATTCTATTTCTCCCACACTATTACACGATGCTAATGAAGAAATTTACTCGTCCAGTTCAAGCTCCATAAGACTGCTCACTTCAGTAAACCCTAATTTCTCGTATAGGTTCCTAGAGTCATTTCCTTTAAACACATTTAATTGAACAGAGCGGTATTTTGCATCATTAAACTTATTAATAGCTTCCAGACAAAGTTTTCTGCCTATCCCCTGATTTCGAAACTCAGGGAGTACATATAGTTCGGATATGAACCCTTTCGATTCTTGCATATAGACTTCACGAATCTCCCCTATTCCAACCCAGCCACGGACTATACCCTCCGTGACATAGACCATATAATCGAACTCATGATAAAAAAATGGCGCTAGTGGAGTAAGTTCTCTTGTCTGAATCGTCTCTAAGTAACCTGCTGTCGCTTCCGAAAGCACGGCTCTCCAATGACTCAATATCTCTAACGTTTCCTTCTCTGTAGCCATCCGGATCTCCATGATTCCACTCCCTCTGCTTACTTCGTGCATTTAAAAATACGAAAACCCAGTTGGCTCTTATAATTTTCCGTTACAATTAAGTGTTTATCCAACATGTCATAATATGCTTCATCTATCGAATCCGATAGCAAAAAGTCGCTTGCGCTTTCATGATTAACAGTGTTTTCTAATCTTGGCCGTTCTATTGATTGAACACGCAAACCGGCTTGTAAAAATGCGTTCTCCCATTCACTCTCAGTCCAGAGTTGCTCCATGCCATAAAACTCCATTATTATCTCTTTTTCTTCATCACTTACTGGTTGCTCAAGTACCATTTCAATTGCAAAAAGTCGTCCGCCTTTTTTCAAAACCCTAGACAGCTCTGGAATACTGATGGCAGGTGTTGTAAAAGCAATGACAGATTCGGAAAGAACAACATCTATCAAATCATTTTCATAAGCGAGGCTCTCTATATCAGCAATTTCAGTCCAAATATTTTTGTTCAACCTAGCTAACCGTTTAACCGCTTTTTCAATCATTAAAGGGTTATTGTCTACCGCCAGGATTTTACAGTCATTATTTTTTGCAAGGTACTCAGCTGTTTGCCCAGTCCCGCAGCCAGCGTCCAACACAACTATGTTTCCGTCGAACTCTTCATCGGCTAACATGGTTTTAGTAAGCTGCAGACCTCCTGGATGAGCGCCCCCTACACCAAATACCGCTAAACAGTCTAAGTAATTCTTCTGCAAACAGTCACACTTCCTCTCCTGTTATAGATATGCAACACTTTTCAAAAATGAAGACCAACTTCCGTATACGATTAAAGAAGGAATAAGGCTTTTTCATCAACAACTGCATATGTTAGGTATAGGAGGAGGGCTCCAATGCCTGTCATTAAAACAAATGAGTGGTTACTTGACTTTTATCAGGACCCCTTAAAGTTATGTAAAAAACTCCAATTATTCTTCCCTGGAATTTCTGAAGGTGAAATTTTTGACTACTTTCGGTTGCACGGAATGTATTACAAGGCCGTCAAAAGTCCATCTTCTCTTGTCGAAACCATGATCAGCAACGACATTTGGACAATAGTAGAGAAGGAACAGCAGGCACTTCAAAAGAAATGGGCCGGTCCCGATGTTCCCATAATCATTTTGCCATCCAATACGAATGATAAGAAGCTAATGCGGGAAACGAAAGGGAAAGCAGGTTTGGCATTTTCAGACAAACTCATTCTCTTTATACCTGAAACGATTGCGATGAACGAACTGAAAGCGTTATTCATCCATGAATACAACCATGTCTGCAGGATCTGGCATACTAAAAAAGACGAAAAAGCGTTCACATTACTCGATTCTATAATTCTTGAAGGGTTGGCGGAGCATGCAGTACTCGAACGGCTCGGTGAGGCTTTCACTTCTTCATGGACAAAACTCTATTCCAAGCAAAAGCTTGAAACGATTTGGAAAGAGATTATCTTACCGGAAAGAAAATTGAAAAAATCGCACGCCAGACACAACCAATTCTTATATGGATGGAAAGGGCTTCCTAAAATGGCTGGATATTGTGCAGGGTATTACTTAGTTCAAAAATATGCAACTTCTCATAACACAGCCATGATTGACTTATTAGAAGAAAGTGCAGAGGTTATCGCTGGACTTACAGTAGAATAACTAACTTCTAAAAAACAGGAGAAGAGCGCCCGTCTCGATTGGGAGCTCTTCTCCTTATTACATCCTAACAATTCACCAAAAAAAGAATGGGATTATCGCAAGCGTTGCAATTGCCCCTAACGCAATTCCCAAACCAAACCCTCTTCCTCTATATCCATAACCTCCATAACCGTAGCCAAATCCTCCTAAGTTCCGGCCGCCATTCATCGGCTGCAGATACACCTGACGATTATCGACGTGCTGGATAATTCCTCGATACTCTCTTCCGTCTTTCGTTCGAATTACAACCGCTTTCCCACGATGACGGTTGCACATTTGCTGCATATTTTCCTTCGCCATTTCTCACCCTCCCCTCTAGGTCACCCTCTATCAGTATATGAACGCATAGTCTCTATCGAAGGGGACAACACCCAAAGTACATCAATTGTGTGAATGTCCCTGTCACAGTTGTGCAGACCGCATACTCTAACAACATAGGCAACGTGGAGGTGGGATGAGCGGATCTGAATCACCATTTACTCGAACTGCTTATGACTACTTTTAAAAGTTTAATGTTTAGGGAGGTGAGAACTATGGGTTATGGATGTGATCCTTGTGGCTATGGCGGATACGGCGGTTACGGTCCTCAAGGTGGAAATTGCAGACGTCAAGGCAATGGAGGCGGTTTTGCGTTATTAGTTGTTCTATTCATTCTATTAATCATCATTGGTGCTTCTTATGTATCTAATAACAACGACAATCATCATCATCATCACAAAAACGATTGCTAATTTAAAAACAGGATAAGTTGCATTGGTTATCATGCCAATGTGACTTATCCTTTTCTCCTATTTTCAAACACCTTCATCATGGTTGCTGATGCCTTTCCTATCCAGAACAGCCAGGATTATTTCAACTACCAGCGCGGCGGTTCCAAGTACAGCAAAGAAGATGCTGAGTGCCCAATAAAGAAAAACAATGTACCCTATTCCTGACATATGGGTAATTACAAATGAAATAAGTGCATTTAAGAAAAAAGTTACTGACACTTTAAAACTTGGAATTATTTTTTTTAAGAAATACAGCAGGATAAAGGATAAAACAACGAATCCAACGAATACAAACCCAGACGAACTAATGCTTGTCATGGAAACCCTCATTTCTATAATTCTATTAGTAAAGTATCTCTTCTTTACGATTAAGAATTACATAATGTTTCACATTTTTATGAAGATATCGAACAGGATACAAGAATCAATTCAAAAATATTTATTCACAGTACCTTGCAATGAACACTACTGAGTGATAATGTATAACTAATGGTACTTTATTTGAGCCAGTACTATTCATTAAACAGTAGTGAAAGGAGTATATTAATGTGAACATCCAGTTTAAGAAAGGTGTTTTGAACCTTTGCGTGTTAGTCCTTCTAGACAAACAAGATCGATATGGCTACGAACTGGTGCAAAAGATTTCGGATCAAATTGCCATCTCAGAAGGCTCTGTCTATCCTCTTTTACGCCGATTAACAAAAGAAGGGTATTTCACGACCTATTTAAAAGAATCCACAGAAGGTCCGCCTCGTAAATACTACAAGTTGACGGACACGGGACGCGATTACCTTCATGAACAATTAGAGGAATGGAAGCATTTTTCACAAGGCGTGAACACACTTATCGAGGAGGGTATTAAACATGACTGAAAACCAATACATTGCAGAACTTGAGAGCTTACTAAGCCGGCTTCCATTAGAAGAACAGCAGGACATTGTTCAAGATATTCGGGAATACTTCGTAGACGGTCGCGAAGACGGTAAATCAGATGATGAAATCGCCGTATCACTAGGATCTCCAGGCTCAATAGCCAATGAACTTGTCGCTTCTTATCCTGAACCTGCAGAAGTCGTTCAACCCAATGCTTCTACCGAAATCATCACAATCACTGATGACAGTTTCAAAGACATTGCCATTGATGTTCAACACGGGGCGCTGCTTCTATTTCCTTCAGAAGACCACGTTACAACGGTAGAATTGACAGGCAGCAACGATAAATTAAAACTGTCTGCCGAAGTTAAAGGGAATGCACTAGTTGTTAAGCTGAAGAGTCTTCGCCCGCGATTCATGATGTTTAGTTTTTCAATGAAAAGTGTTATCTTGAAAGTTTCGATCCCGAAGAAACTGTACGATGAGATTTCGCTTAAAACCGATAACGGACGTATCTGCGCAGAAAAGTTGCTCAGTCAATCGCTTCGCGTCAATTCCGACAACGGGCGGATTCAGTTAAGCGAGGTTGCCACTCGAGTACTGGAATCCAAAACGGATAATGGACGCATTGAAGTAACAAATACGCAATCAGACAGGATTATTGCAAAAACTGATAATGGACGGATCGAAATGCGCCATGTGGAAGCAGATGGAATTGCAGTTGAAACGGATAACGGACGAATCGAGCTGGCTCATGTAAACGGAAACATCGTCGGCGAAACGGACAATGGACGAATTACATTGCTAACCAACAGTCTCGACCGTAACATAGATATGCAAACAGACAACGGCAGCATCTTGATACAAACTGAAGAAAAGCCTGGAAATGTCTCCATTCAAACGAAAACTGCCCATGGAAAAGTTGACGTATTCGGAGAAAACAATTCAAGGACAGTATTTGGTACAGGTGATCATAAAATTCGGTTAAGATCGGATAATGGACGAATAACAGTTCAATAATAAAGATTGACAGCCGTAATAAATACAAAAAACAGAGATCATATATCTCTGTTTTTTTAATGGGAGAATTATTGAATTAGTCTTGAGGATAGCTGCAAAGCTCAAACAATGTCCCCTCTGTAGAAGCAGGGTTGAGATAGATTAGACGGCGTCCTCTTGCATTCGTTCGTAATGTGTCTTCAAGAAAACGAATCCCCTTTTCCCCAGCGTCCAAAATTGCTTTGTCTAAATCGTCCACTCGATATGCGACATGATGAACACCTTTCCCTTTTTGCCTAATAAATCTTGCAATTGGTGAATTTCGATTGGTCGGTTCCAGCAATTCAATGGTTTGTCCGTTTGTTTGAACAACCGCAACATGCACTTCAACTCCAGGTACATCACTCGTGTACCGATCTTCCAGTGATCCCTTCAGAACATCTAGATAAAACGGGAGCGCTTCTTCAATACTTCTAACGGCAATGCCGATATGGTCAAGTTCATAATCCATTTAAATCCACCTTCTAAACATACTTAATTTTTTGTATCAATGACGAAATTTCACTGCAATATTTTTTGAAATCGACTCCCAGGACTTACGGAGATAATCAGCATTCTCCCTCTGCCTCACACAATACTCATTTTTTAAAATGTGATTTCAACACATAAACAAGATCATAGTCCGCTAACTCATCCAAATGAGCTTCGGGTTCATCATAAAACGCAGAAGTTATTGTACCCATCTCGTTTTCCTTAGAATAACAGATAGTTGCAAGTACGTTTTCATCTTCTACGGATTTTGCATCTCCGGAAAATGTACTGGAGATAGCCCCCATTTTATTAAAATCTTCTGGTTGTACATCGATATTCTGTACTGAGCCACTGCCCTCTTTATCACCAATCGATAAATTTAAAACTGTTTTGTTAAATTCTTGAATGGGTCTTTGTATTGAGAAAATAATCGTCCCCTCTGTTTTTGCAGATGTACTAATTGAGGAAACTGGATGATCGGCCAATTTCCCTGCTTCATACTTTTCCACCCAAACTGTTGCTTCCTTATATTCGTCACTCACGTTGTAGTCAAACATAAAAGCGTGATCGGTATTCATATGAAGGATAGCTTGTTCACGATCCGTTACATCCGCCACTGAGATAGTATTCGTATTCCCTTTAATCTCAGTACACCCGCATAATACAAAGATTAAAGGTATCAGCAGGAATAGTTGTTTTTTCATATGGGTGTGCCTCCTGTTTAATTCAGCTTTCCCGAATAATGAACGTTAAAAAGAAAGCGCTGGTTCAATACTTCCGGCAGCAAGAGTTAAAAGAATGAATCACTAAATCCTAAAACTCATCCCTTGTTCTTTAAGCGCTGTCTGCAGTTTGGGAATCGAAGAAGGACCTAGTCCATGAAACTGTAAAAGTTCTTTCTCTGTATACGCAGCAAGAATTTCCAGTGAATAAATCTCATTATTCTCCAATGCACGTCTTGCAGGTGCTGAAAGTCTAGAAAGAAATTCTCTTTCAGGTTTCCTTTCTTTTTCACAAATCGGACAAGCTGGACAGTCACTTTTCTTAGAATATCGATGTCCTTGTTTACATACCTTGAGGTCTTTTTCATCTCTGGCCATGCAATTCCCTCGCTTTAGTCAGGATTCCAGTTGCAACTTTTCTGATCACAATTCCTCCAACTTCATAGCTAATCTGATACGATCCCTGCACTGAATGCCATTTTCAAAGATGGCATCCGGATAATGAATAACAAAATGATCTTGATCTACACCAACTATCCGGAAACCGCACTTCTGATAAAGTGCTAACTGCCCAATGCTTGAATTGCCTGTTGCAACATGAATGGCCGTGTTTCTATGGTTTTTAGCAACTTGAATCGCATCCAGCACTAATCTTTTACCTATGCCTTTTCCCTGCAAATCTTCTGCAACCGCCACATTCATAAGCTCCGCATTCCCATTGCGAGTTTGTAACAATACATAAGCACCTACAGTCCGCTGTTCAAGCTCAGCTACAAAGCACTCCCCAATTTTTACGTATTCCTTAATTTTTTTGACCGATGGATCTGCCAGTAATAATAAGTTCATGGGAAGTTTCTCTTCTTCACGCAGTTTTCGAATCTTCATAGTGTATCACCTTCGTGTCAAATTCGGATTTCATTCTAGCAATCCGTTTCGTTTAATAGGACTTGTCATTCTCTTTCCAAATGAATCAACGCATGGTTGAAACCCACTTCTTTGGCATAACCGGTCTGAGAAATCTTTTGTTCATTCTGAACATAGTACTCGTATAGTACACCAGGTTCGCTATCGAAATATACATGAATCACATACGGGTTCATACTGGCAAAATCATCTTCTCGGTGAGGAACTTTTTCCATCATCCATGTTTCTTCTGAATACTTCTCTTTTAAATACATCTCCAGATATTCAACTTTTTGATCCTGTCGGTAATCGATCCAATAAGGACGACCCAGGAAAAACAAACTGACCATTATAAAATACAATGCTGCAATTCCGAAAAAACGTTTTTTCCAAATTCCTTTTAAGATAACAGCAATCATGACAATCGTAAGTAAGCCTGCGCCTGAAATAAGTAATTCGATAATGAAAATAGGATGCATTCTTTTTCCTCCAGTACCAATAAGATAGGAGAAAATGATAGCTATCATTAATAAAGTGAACCTAGATAGCTATTAAAGTGCTCATCACAGCAATACCACTTTACCGGAATTGAATTATCCTTTGATCCGTTTCAAATGACTGATCCATATAAAAATCAATTTTGAAAAGAATAAAATCATCCCGGCAGCTATCGCCACTGCAAATCCCAACATTCCTTGTGCTGCCACCCAGCCAACTGTGAATGTCATAAAGAACAGTAGATTAGCAGCGCCCGTTAGAATTATAATAACTACTACATGAAAAGGCTTGACATGCTTATAGGCCGCGGCTAAAAGACCGGAGAGAGCTAAGATAGCAATACTCCAATACATATGAAATGATCCCCATCTAAATTGGATACGGGATTGACCCTCATCGCCCAAATCTTGAGTTTCAGGAATCGAAAGCTCATAGAAGGTAAAGCATGCAGTAATAATTCCCGCTGCAAGCAAACCGAAATATATCACCCAGCTGCTTCTGATAAAATCATTATTGCTTTTCATGCAGAATCGCCTCCAAGTCACTCATTATGCATCTAGATAGTGCGGCAGCATTCTAATAGGACTAACAAGGTACCTGCTTATAGATTCCTTCATCAATCCATTCCATTGTTAACTAATAAAAATCGTAAAAGCGACAACTAAGACAAAAACAACTGGAATCCCCATTAAATTGCGTTTGTCTTTAACTGACAACTGATATGCAGAGAACTGGTTGACAGGCTTGAAGAGAAAAATAAATAGTCCTGCTATTGCAATGACTACAAATCCAATTCCTATAATCCCAAATCCCATGCCTTCAAATCCGCCAATCAATAGAATACTCGCAACAATAATAAAAATTCCAGCAAGTGCTGTAATCACTGGAGCTATATAGCGTTTTTCACTTCGCTTTGTAAGGATGTACACAAAAGAAAATAACAGGAATCCTAGGATGAGACCTATACCGATTGGAACAAAAATCATCTACTCCACTTCCTTAAGTTAAATTTACTAGTAAAATCATTTTTTACACGGGTTGGTTGCTTTACTTCCTGCCCCTACGTGTATCGGAAGAATTATTTCATCTGCTCTCTAATTTTGTCTTGCATCATGACTACATTTGTTGTCAGAATACTCTCCGGGTAGTCAAAGTCGATGCATTCATTCCAGAATTCTAAATGCTTCTGATCAATAAAACTATCCGAAAATACGACTTCCCCGGAACTCATTCCTTGATAGGAAAGCCAGTACAAATACAAGACCCCGTCTACTGTCTCTCCAAAAATAGATTCCACATACATTTTTTCTGCAGGAAGTGTTTTTTTCACATCTTCTATATGTACGGTTAAGAATTCCATCCATTCCCTCGCTTTTTCTTCTTTCCCTGCTATTACTCGAAAACGTTCTAATTCTACGTGAAGATTACTCATATTCTATTCCTCATTTCCTTATCTGTTTATTACCTTTTCATATTCATTTAAGAAAGCCATCCAAACAAATTCGTAATAATGATTGAAAGTAAGAAACCTGAAAGGACTCCCATTTCAATGAGTGTCACAATATATTGGTTTTTGCTTTGTGCGTACTTTTTTTCCATATAGGCCCTGGCCAACTCAATCACAATTGTAGTAAACAACATATAAGAGAGGTAAGGAATAAACCAAGTTTCCATTATGGACTCTCTGGAAAGATTGATAATACCCAATACGACTAAGCCCACCATCAAAATTCCTTTTAAAGTCCATTCGATTTGCCGGTGTTTGTCATTTACGTACTGATTGGACCAAAACTTCTTCCTTTCCGTTTTCAATGCCTTTCTGGCAACATATTCAGTGGAATACAGGACTATGTAAAACACTGCTAGTAAAGCAATCAACTTAAAATAGAAATGTTCCAAATTCCGTTCCGCCTTTCAACCGCTCTAGCACGCTTTGCCGTCATGGATATAAACTTGTAATCATCAAACAAAGCCCCTGCGTCTTTTTTGAATGATAAAAAGAGCCGCCCAGCAAACTAAAAATACACACACAAAAGATAACACGATTATGTAAGGTGAAAAAGCCACACCAAATGCAACACTGCTTTGGAGGGTATCGGTTTGCTTCCATGCGGTTTCAATATCCGGCCGATAGATCAGCGTTTTGATGAAACCAAGTGACAGCGTGCTCACCACATAGATGACATGGATCATAAAGGAAATTGCAAGCGCTTGAAGGATACATTTCATAAACTCACCTCCTGGATATATAAAGTTTGTAAGGTCGTCATTAGCGGAATCCCGCAAATGGATTAAATAGCTCTTAAAACAAAAGCTTTATCAGCTTTCTGACCGTAGATGAGTCACTTCAAACAACTTCTTGTTTTCAAAGACCAGCTTATATACATCTGGCATCTCTAAACTGTTCCAAAAACTTAAGTCGTATTGTTCATCAAAGTAATTCATAATCAGTACCATGATATTTCCGTGGGTCCCGACTGCAATGTTCTTACCTGCATATAGATCGAGCACCTTAATTGTTGCTTCAATTCCTCGTTGTTGCGCGGTTACATTTGATTCTCCTCCACTCCAGAAAAAGGTTGGATGCTCCCACACTTTCTTTATAGCTGCACCAAAATCTTCAATAGGCCGTTCGGACAACTTCCGTTCCATAAAACCATCTTCAAGAATAACCTCTTGATCAATCATCTCGGCGATTCCTTTGACAGTTTGGACTGCCCTTTTGTAAGGACTTGAAATGACGATATCGATGGCTTCTTTTTTGAGGGCGTGACATAGCTTGATTGCTTCAGAAAAACCTTTACTAGACAGTGGTCTTCCTAATTCATCGGGGGTATATACTGAATGAGCATGTCGTATAATAAATATAGTCGTTTTCAAACAGGTCATCTCCTTAGACCGTTTTGATTTAAGGGGCGCTGTGAATCTGTTATCACATTTTATAGCTTTCCTAATAACCAATTCACTTGTGGTATAATTCCATCATCAAATATAATCCCCATAATTATCCTAATTTATATTCTATCAGAGTATTTCAATAGCACAATTATTTGTTTGGAAATTCAAAATATTTTTGGTAAAGGAATGGATGAAATGATTTATACAAATCGACCAGGTTTAGGAGTCAGAGTCCTTGCTAGTTTTCTGGATTTTATAATAGTCGCAACAATGATTGGTGCTGTTATTTATTTACTCACTGGAGCATTTTCTTTGAATTTTGCTAACGGGGTTGCATGGCAATCCATTTATACTCTCTACCTGATGCTAATCCCGATTATTTGGAGCGGCTATGTCGTTGGAAAACGTCTGTGCCGCATTCGAGTGAAACGATTGGATGATGGGAATGTCACGCTATCCAATATGTTTATGAGAGAAATCGTTGGCTACTATGTGATTGGGACTCTTACATTTGGTGTATCCATTATTATTAGTGCAGGAATGATCATGTTTCGTGAAGATAAAAGAGGAATACACGATTTTGTAGGCGGAACTTATGTTGCAAGAAGTTAAACCTCAAACATCTAGTACAATAGCACGAAAAAAACTTCTTTGAATTTCAAAGAAGTTTTTTTACTGTTTTCGAATTAAAAAATTAACATTCAGTAATGTCCTATTCTTTTCATCTCAATAAGTACCATCTATTTCGTTGGGATCTCATTGAATGATTTATTATTCATATTTTTTCTCACCCATGCAGAATAATGAAATCAACAATATGGTTAAACTTTCATACCTTTTTGTCGATAAAACCATAGGTCCTAAATCTTCGTTTCATAAGTACTATTCATCACGCTGATTTTGTCGTTACCAGCAAAAGCCACAAGACTATAGTAGGTATATTTTTTGTGGAAAGGACGATTTAGAATGAAAGCCGAAAAATTATCTGGAGGTATTCAACGTTGAAGAACAAAAAAAGTATTGCCTGGAAATTATCAGGTCTGATTATTGGAGTTTTTCTTATTCTGTTTTTAGCATATACGCTAATTACAAGCTACATTTTGCACGATAAAAGTATGACTGACGGTGAGAAGCTGGCAATCGAAAATACTGAACTGAATGCTACGGTTTTAAGCAAGCGTTTCAGTAAGACGAATGAAATGTTGAATACTACAAAGCATATAATCGAAACCTTGCAAGAACAGGGGAATTTAACAACTGAAGAAATGACAGGTGTTATTGAGAATAATCTTCAGAAAAACTCCGATGCCACTGGTATGGCCGCAATTGTAGAAAGTGGATTTATTCCATTAGATAAATCGGATATGGCACTTCTGGATACATCCAAACGATTCATTCCTTATTTGTATAAAGACGGATCTGAAGTAGTTGCAGAACCTTTGAGCGGATATGAAACTGAGGGTGAAGGTGATTGGTATTTAGTTCCGAAAGGTGAAAAAAGAGCAGTTCTAACAGAGCCCTACATATATAACGCTGGTGGACAAACAGTGTTAATGACTACTATTGCAGTCCCGCTAATCACAAATTCTGACGAGTTTTTCGGAGTGCTCACTACCGACATTTCTATTGATTTTTTAAGCGGACTTGCTGCTGAAGTGAGTCCTGATGGCGGATATGCATCTGTTATAACAGATGCAGGCAATCTAACGGCTAATAGTTTAAAAGAAGAAATGAATGGATCAAATATGCGAGATTCAATTGATTGGGAACCCGTGAAATCAAAACTGGACAACGGTCAAGTGGATACACTTTATGTGAATTCAAAAAGTCTGGGCGAAGATGCTTTCAATACGTTCGCTCCGATTATGCTGGATAATATAGATGAAGTATGGTCCGTACAGACGGTCTTGCCAAAATCTAAAATACTGGTTACTTATAATGCAATTCTTTGGGTCACGATTATTGCTGCAATCGTTATGGTAATTATCATGTCGATTATTACGGTTGGATTCATATTTAAGCAGTTGAAACCATTAAGGTTCTTGCAGCAGTCAATTGAAACTGCTGCTGCAGGCGATCTCACTCAATATATTGATGAACAGTACATTAAGAACGATGAAATCGGTGCTGTTTCGAATGCTTATAATAACATGTTGCATCAAACGAATGACGCACTGAACACAGTACGTGCATCGTCTGCAGAATTAAGCGATTCGTCTGCTCATGTGCATCAAGCATTCGAGGAAATCGTTGCCTCAAGTGAAGAAGTGGCGTTGGCTACAAATGAAATTGCTCAAGGTGCATCTAAGCAATCCGAGGATACAGAAGAAACCAGCAATAGCATGGTTTTTTTGGCCGAGCAAATTAATACGCTCTCACAATTAGCTGAAAGTATGGATCTTTTATCAGTACAAACTGTTGAGTCAACAAACAAAGGAATGACAGAAATCAAGAGTTTGAGACATCATAACACTTCTGCAAACGATATGAATGCTAAGGTACAGCATCAGATGAGCGCATTATCTAATAAAATAGATTCCATCAACCAGGTGATAACGTCAATTCAAGACATTACAGCTCAAACGAACCTTCTAGCATTGAATGCCAGTATTGAAGCCGCTCGTGCCGGAGAACACGGTAAAGGATTTGCGGTTGTAGCAGAGGAAGTTCGCAAACTGGCTGAACAGTCTCGAATTGAGACTGAAGTTATTCAACGAACAGTTCAGGAAATTATTGCTGAATCTAAACAGACCGTCACTGTAGTAGAATCTAATATGAAGTTAATGGATGGTCAAAATGAATCTGTTTCGGGCACAGAGTCTTCATTTCTTAAAAACGCTGACCTGACCGAAAAAATGAGCAAATCCATTCGAGAGCTCACTTCGGAACTATCAGAAATGCTTCTTCATAAAGACCAAGTGATTGATGCGATTCAAAGTGTCTCTGCCATCTCAGAAGAAACTGCTGCATCTGCTGAACAAGTAAGTGCCTCATCAGCAACTCAGCAAAACGAATTGGAACAAGTAGCAGATTCTACAGCACGGATGAAGAATATTGCAGGTGACTTACAAAACGTTGTTGAACGTTTTAATTTACGATAACTTTACGGCCGATTATCCTCTCTAATTATTGAGAGCTGATCGGTTTTATTTATAGGATGAAAGTCCACAATTGCTATTTAGATTGAGACTTATTAAAAGGACTAAAAAACTTCCCGGGATTTACCCAGGAAGCTTTCCAGTAGCGTCTAAAAAAATTATTTTACACGATTCAAATTAAACCTGGCAGACGTTTCCTGCTGAAATTAAAATTCTTTAGACGTATCTCTCTGCTGGTAATGCTTCTTCCTTTGCAGTGTTATAATAATTCCTGTTAATCCAATTGCTAATGCAGGTACAAGGCTGATAAAGAAAAATTTCCAGTTTCCTGTAACGAATGAGAGTACAAGAAAGAAAAGTGGGATCCCAATTAATGATAGTATAGAAACCAATATTGCTAGTGACAAATTCTCTTTCATCATCACACATCCTTCATGTATCTTATTTAATTAGAGCGACTTGATATTCATAATTTCTTTTAAATCTATCCCGTCCTGCTTGTTCATCCAAACCCTTTTGAAAATACTTTGCATATCGCAAAAAACACTCTATTTCCTTATACAGTCTCAAATAATCAACATATTATTCCCATCGAACTTCCAGTCAGCACTATATGCAACTTCCCAATAGTATCCATCCGGGTCAACAAAGTATCCCCCATAGCCTCCCCAGGAAAGTGTTTGGGGCTGTTTAACAATTTTTGCTCCCACTTCTTCTACCTTCTTAAATATGTCATCTACCTCAGCACCAGACTTGCCATTATATGCGAGTGTAAATCCTGGAAAACCCCCAGTTGAAATTTCAGGCGGGTTCTCTTCGTTAATATCTTTTGCTAATTCTTCCAACGGGAACAACTCTAGTATTGAACCTTCATTTTTAAAGAAAACAATAACAGGTTTTTCATCATCACCTGTCACAGATGCTTCGAATCCAATACTCTTGTAAAAATCCAATGACTGCCGTATGTCTTTAACCCCTAATGCGATTAGATTGATCCGGTTCATTTATCATCCCATCTCCTTCATAAAAACGATTCCACTTTAACCTAATTTCGATAGCTCACAATACAAAAAAATTACCTGCTCGTATCTTGCATGGTATCAGGTATCTAAATCCCGTGTATCATTCTAATTTCTTTAAAAGCTTTACATATTTCCCATAGTTGTCCTCGCCAACATATAGAACATCAGTGAATCCTTTCTTTTCATATAGGTGTCTAGCATTCACGTTATCCGTATCAACGCCAAGCGCTATTTCCTCAAAGCCAAGCGCTTGAGCGTAATCTATTAGAAAATCAACGATAATGCCGCCTATTCCATGATTACGATACTCTTCTTTAACGATCATACGCGATAAGTAAATCCGTTTATCTGGAATAGTATAATCAGAATCCGAATTTTTAAAAACCAGAGAACCCTCCGCTATAAAATTATTGTTTTCTATATAAATGAAGGTAATTCTGTTTCCACTTGCCAGTTCATCATAAAACATCTTTGCCATTTTAGGTTTCTCATTCATATCCCAAATATTATTGCATTTATCGTAGTCCTTAAGTTTCAACTTTTCTATTTTATACGAAGTCATATGCAACCCTTTTCCAACTTTTTTGTTATTTCACAATGGGAATTAATAATAAATAATTCAATGGTTAGTGAAGTAAAAATAGGTAATTCAAATGTACATGCTGTATTTAACAAAAAAAAGCGATAGCTATAGAATGGTTTCTAGGGGGCATTAGTTGCTTCGAAGTTCTATAAAATTTGAAAATCGTTAAATAAAATACTCAAAATAATAAAAAACAGTCAAACTTAAACTTAAAATCATAAACAAAACGAGTCCTAAAATGATGGGTGAAAAACGAAATCGAAACACTTTAACTTTTCCGGCGTCCGCTCCTGTCATTCCTTTTACACTTGCGTAATAGACATTTTGGTTATGATTTGTAAAATATAGCAGCAGCCAAGGAATTGCAAATACTAGTAGTCCACCTAGGAAAAGAAACTCCATGAGCTCCCAATGGATGAGTATAGATACGCCCCACAACAAAGCTAATTCTATTAACATAGTCAGAATTACGATGCTTACTTTTTTCATTTAACCCTCCAAAGACATTTTATTCAAAGACATGTACTAATTTCTAATTTGCCGGTATGTTTATCGAAGAATCCAGCTAACCCAAAATGATTATATTCCATTCATAAAAAGAATTTGAACCAAATAGAAAAACCTCTTTAGACAATTCTATCCAAAGAGGTTTCTATTAGCAATTTATTTTTTAAATTTTCTTACTCCACTGTCACACTCTTGGCCAAATTTCTTGGTTTATCTACATCACAGCCTCGCTGCAATGATGCATAATAGCTCAGTAACTGAAGTGGAATTACTGATGCAAGAGGCGTCAAAAGCTCATGAACATGCGGTAATACGAGTCCGTCATCAGGTTCATTGTTGCCTTCCATCGATAGGATACAGGCATGTGCGCCGCGTGCAGTAACTTCTTTGACATTGCCGCGTAAATTCGGACTAACACTCGATTGAGTTGCGAGTGCTATGACTGGTGTTCCTTCTTCAATCAATGCAATGGTGCCGTGCTTCAATTCCCCTCCTGCAAACCCTTCTGCCTGGATATAGGAAATCTCTTTCAGCTTTAATGCACCCTCTAAGCTGACGTAATAGTCGAGTCCGCGCCCGATGAAAAAGGCGTTTCGTTTGTCCGTTAAAAAAGTATGAGCAAGTTTTTTGAGGTCTTCTTTAGCATCCGTCATTGTTTGAATCGCATTCGCTGCAATTGCCAGCTCTGTTTTTAAATCCAGCTTGTGTGCGTCGCAGCTTACTGCATAAGCTGTAATTGCAAGAACTGCGAGCTGAGCCGTATATGCTTTAGTCGATGCAACGGCGATTTCTGGTCCTGCATGCAACAATAACGTATAATCTGCTTCACGTGATAGTGTAGATCCTGGTACATTGGTCAATGTAATGGATGGATACCCAAGTGCTTTGACTTTTACAAGTACTTGCCGACTATCTGCTGTTTCACCAGATTGTGTAATAAACAAGAACAATGGTTTTTTCGAGAGAAGCGGCATATTATAACCGAATTCACTCGAAATATGGACTTCTACAGGCAATCCCGATAGTTTTTCAAAGTATTCTTTTCCGATCAGTCCAGCGTGGTAACTTGTTCCTGCAGCAATTACATAAAGACGGTCAGCATGTTGAAATGCCTGCTTGATATACGGATCAATATCCAACGTACCCTCTTCTGTGCTGTAGGCAGCGATAATTTTCCGTATCACACCAGGCTGTTCATCGATTTCCTTCAGCATATAATGAGGATATGTTCCTTTTTCGATATCACTCATATCCAGTTCAGCCGTATAAGGCGCACGCTCGATTTTGTCTCCAGCAAGGGTTTCGATTACAATACCGTCTTTTCCAAGTAAAACGATTTCACCGTCATGCAGTTCAATAAACTGATTGGTCACTTGAAGCATCGCCATCGCGTCAGAAGCAACTACATTAGCCTCTTCGCTTACGCCAACTAGCAATGGACTCCGATTTTTTGCAACAAAAATTGTATCCGGATCTTGTTCGTCTAACATCGCAATCGCATACGAACCATGCAACAACGATAACGCTTTACGGAACGCTTCGTCTGTTGTCAATCCCGTGTTTGCAAAGTACTCAATCAATTGCACAATAACTTCAGTGTCTGTTTCGGAAACAAATGAAACATCTTGCAGGTATTCTCGAGTCAGTTTTTCATAGTTTTCTATAACACCGTTATGGACGAGTGTAAAACGTCCAGACGCGCTTTTATGTGGATGTGAGTTTTTCTGATCGGGTACACCATGTGTCGCCCAGCGTGTATGGCCGATCCCGACATGTGCATCAATCTCTTCTGTTACTGCGTCTCTTAAATCCGCAATACGTCCTTTTTCCTTGAACATTTGCACGCCTTTAGAAGTCTGAAAAGCAATCCCTGAAGAATCATATCCTCTGTATTCGAGCTTCTCCAGCCCTTTTAATAAGATTTCTGCTGCCTGGTTCTTTCCGTTATAGCCTACAATTCCGCACATAATTGTTCCTCCGCATCAGGCAGCCCGGAGTCAAAACTGGTTAGGTCGTTCAGGCAGTTCTGCCCGGACTGGCCGTTAAATTTGTATGATACCTGCTACATCCCTCTTGTGTCACCGAGTTACCTCCGTGTTTTAGGAACTGCATGTGATCGGGTATCTGCGATCAGGAGGCATCCGCCGAATGTTCGATGAACCTCCACCTCGTCTGCCGAGAATCTGTGCGATTTCCTCGGCGCTGGCGCTTTAATTGGTTTCCTGTATTTTACGTGCACCCGACTCTCCTTTTTGCACGGACAAAATTACCGTCATTGCCTACTATAGCGAATCTAGTTTTCTTCTGTCAAATGACAAATCGTTCTGACTATTAGTGATGAATCATAATCAGAATATCTTATACAACATCCTGCAGAATGGTTCTTAAAATCATGAAAAAAAGCTGGCAGAGAACTCAGTATGCACTGAAGTTACCTGTCAGCCCTTGTAGTTTTTAGTAAGCGAGACCGAATAATCCTTTGATGTGAGTCAAGTAGCGGATGTTACTTGCTTCTTTCATCAATGAAGCCGGCATACCTTTTAGGGAAGTATTGTTTCCGCCAATTGATGCTACTGCATCCTTACGGCCAAGGCTGGCAAGTGTACCAGAGTTTACTGGGTTGAACACTTCCATGGATTTTCCAGTAAGCAATGCGTAAACGTTGTAACCAACTAGTTCGCCCATCTGCCAAGCATTCTGAGCAGTTGGTGCGTATGGACGTGCTCCCTCTTCTGCAGGGAAAGCAACAGCACTGTCACCAACAACAAATACATCAGGATGTGATTTAGATTGAAGGAATTCGTTTACAGTTGCACGGCCGCGGTCGACTTCAATACCAGATTCTCCAACGAGTGGATTGCCAGTAACGCCACCTGTCCAAACGAATGTATTCGCTTTGATGACACGACCGTCTTTCAATGAAATTTCGTTGCCTTCAACATTTGTAACAGGCAGTCCGATTAAGAACTCAACGCCGCGTTTTGCAAGACTTTCAGTTGCACGCTCGATCAAGTGATCAGGCAGTACTGGAAGGATTTTCGGACCTGCTTCAACTAGCATAATCTTCAAATCAGCAGGGTTTACACCGTGCTCACGTGCAATTTTAGGCATATTGTCTACGATTTCACCAACAAGCTCAACGCCAGTTAATCCACCGCCGCCAATCATAATTGTGGCATCTGCTTCATCATGAGAAGTTGCGTAAGCTTTAATGCGATCTACAATGTGCTTAAAGATTGCATTTGCTTCACGAGCAGATTTAAGGACCATACTATTTTCTTCAAGTCCAGGAATTCCGAAGTACGCTGTTTTACTGCCTAAAGCTACAATTAGAGCATCATAAGTAAGTGTTTCTCCGCCAGCTAAGTTTACTTTTTTCGTGTTCACGTCGAAGTTTTCAACTGTAGCGATTTTCAGCTCTACACTTTTACCAGCAAGAAGTTTTTCAAGAGGGAGTGCAACAGCACCTTCGCTAGTTGTTCCTCCAGCTAAACGGTGGAGCTCAGTAATAATTTGGTGAGTTGGTGTTTGGTTGACAAGTGTGATGGTTGCATCACTTTCTGACAGGAAGTTACGAGCGTTGAGCGCTGTCAAAAGACCGCCATAACCTGCTCCTAAAATAACGATGTGTTTGGTCATTGTCTAGTCCCCTTCTACTAAATAGTTAGTTCGAATTATTTTGTATGGTTGCGTTGTCCAGCAATTTCTAGATAAGCACTTAAGAAACGGAAAATGCGTTGAGCTTCAGGATCTTTGATCATCTTCATTAGACCAAACAAACCGATTGTTTCTGTATTTTTTGATGCAAGATCTTTTGCTTCGATAACAGTTGCTGCCATATTTTTTGCAGAATCTTTTACAGGTCCTACAATTTCTTTCATGAATTCAGTTGTATCGTTTACCAATACTTCGTCTGTTGCAACTGCCTTAGCAACATCGTAAGATTTTGTCATTAAGTCAACAAGCTCTGTTAGCTGCGGAAGTTTTTCAACAAGAGTCGTCAACGATTCTTGGACTTCTGGTTTTAGCAACTGGTCTAAAATATCTTGTTTTTGATCGGAAGGTAGCTGTGTGCCTTCTGTAGCAACATTTGCTGCTTCTTCAGGATTGAGCGGCGTAGTCATGTGCAAATCCCCTTTTTTAGTTTAATGTATTTTGTTCAGGAACTAGGTAAACTATGTGCTGAATTATTAAGAAGAACTTTTACATATCCGCATGTCATAATCACCTAATCTGATTACCATCAAGTCACTATACGCCTCTTTTTCATATACTTCAAGTTTTTAGTTTGGCATTTAATTAATATTTATTTTCGCAGTATAGTGACCTGTTTCCAGCACATCCTAGAGAAAAAGGAGGTGCTTTAAATGGGACAACGAATTCGATGTGAAGTGAACAACTGCAAGTTTTGGTCTGAAGGAAACAAGTGTGACGCGGACGAAATTTATGTCGTCAGCAAGAAAGGCAACCACGCGAAGTCCAGCAGTGAAACAGACTGCAAAACGTTTGTGCCTCAAGTGTGATAAGTAAACTATTTTAACTTTTAATCATTCTGCTGTACAATGGTGAAGAGGATTGAAACCAATCCATTACTTCATCGGAGGTTTGACTAATTCATGAAAAAAATTGCGGCAGCGTTTTTAGCACTAACGCTCATTCTTTCACCGATTGGCACGATTGTGTTTAACGACCATTCCCCATCGGCTGAAGCGAAGGGCTACAAATCCGGTAAAAAAGGATTTTCACCTAACCAAAACAATTTCAACAAACCAGCAGTGGATAAGAAGAAAGATAATGCGTCCTTCACTAAAAACAGCGGATCACAAACAGCTAAACCAAAATCCAGAGGGCTAATGAAAGGACTTATGCTAGGCGGACTAGCGGGTATTCTTTTTGGAAGCCTGTTTGCCAACATGGGTATCCTAGGTTCCATTTTAGGTTTACTTGTTAATGTTTTTGCGATCATCGCGGTTATAGGTGTTCTGCGTATGGCCTACATGTACTTCAAGAAAAAGAAACAAGATAAGGACGACATGCACAGATGGCAGAACTAATGATTGAAGAACAAGACATTATTAACGCTATCTGCCTGCAGCAGGCTAAAAACAAATCCGTTACTCCCGAACAAGTTGAAGTCGAACTGTTCTATGAAGATGACGAAGGTTTTTTTGCAGAAGCTGCTGTTAACGGGATGACCGTCAACATGAATACTTTTGATATGACACAAGCACTGCGACTGTGGATTGAAGAACAGCTTCATCAAGACCCTTACGCAACGGGTATTAAATTCCTGCTCGATGACAAACGGGGAATTATCGCATCACTCATATAATTCTACAAAAATGGACAACCTGATTCCAAGGCTGTCCATTTTTTCACTTAATTACTCCGCATGCAATCCGCTCACCTGAATCTCCAGACGGTTGTGTTTTACCGTCATCTTGACCTGAGTGAATTACAAGTGCTGTACCCGTATCTGTTAACAAAGAATTCGGTTCATTCAATTCCAATGTTACGTTCTTAGCTGTAAATTCATCATCAACCGTACCATCTTCACCTACTTCTAAATTCGGCATGTCCCCTGCATGCGGTCCTCCTTCCATTTCGAGTCCGTGTTTCGTTTCTTCCGGGTTGAAGTGGCCGCCAGCAGATTCGAAATCCGGCGCCTCACAAACACCAGTCTCATGGAAATGGAAACCATGCATTCCCTCTGGAAGACCCTCAGCCTTCACATGCACATTGACACCGTCATCTGTCTCTTCCAATTCCGCAGTTCCAGTTGTCTTGCCATCTGTATCTTTTAAATCTACTAAAACTGTAAATGATTTCTGCTGCATTTCACTTTCTGTACCAGATACCTTATTACTGTCTTCTACGTCTCCATTTTGTGTCACCTGATCCGCATTGTCTTCAGCTCCGCATGCTGCTAAAGCGAACATAAGACCAATAGAAGGAAGAATTGTTAGCCTTGTCTTCATTTTTACGCCTCCTTGATTCAACCTATAGTGTTCTCTTTCACTCAAGTATCCTTTTTAAACATCTATATGATGCAAAAGAAAAAACCGATTCCCTGAGATAAGCAGGAAATCGGTTAGAAATGTTCATTCAATCTATTTTCTTGTAAGTTGTTACAAACGAGGGGCGTGAAAAAATGTTTGGTTTTTTATCAATACCTTCATCAGTACCACGCTTTTGGTGTGCAGTTGCGTAAGCTTGAGAAGTTTGCCATGCTTTGAAAGATGCTTCATCATTCCACATTGTCAAAATAACATACGTATCGCTTTCTAATGGCCGCAAAACACGGATAGCAGAAAATCCTTCTGTGTTTTCAATTTGTCTAGCACGTCCCATGAAGCGTTGTTCAAAAACTTCTCTTCCCTCTTGAGTGACCGGGATATTATTGAAAACTGCATAGTTTCCATCAGTGATTTCACCTGAAGCATCGAGTACTGTATAGGAATCTGCTTCAGCAAACCCTGCAGAGCCATCGTTTTCCTGGATGAGTGCTGCTTCGTTTCCAAGTTCCATCAGAACGAGATGCTCTGTTGTTAAACTGTCTTTAATTGATTTTAGTTCTGATACATCTCCGTACGTTACATGAATATTCATAAACTGTCCCCTATCTGACTGAATGAAACGAGTTGCATTTTAAATAGCAAAGCCGGCAGAAATCACCTGCCGGCTCCATTCAGATCATTTGTTCAATGCCACGCTTGTTTCCTGCGGTCTTTAATTGCAATGATGGCCGATGAGCCTGCTAAAATCGTAATAACCAGCAGCCCCGAGATCAGACCGTCAGTAAAAGCTCCTGAGATAGGACTGGTTGCAAGAGCTGCTAATGCAACGCCGCATACTATTGCAGCAATAATGATTTTTTTCATAGCACTCACCTTTCCCATGCAGAAAGACATTTCACAGTTTACCGCATGGCGATTATGTAGTCATTGAGATTGTTTCTCATTCTCATCATAAAACATCAGGTGCCGATTCGCAACAATAATCCATGATTCCAAACAAACTAATTGAGTTAATGTGTCAAAAACAAAACGAGAATTTCGATGGATCACCGAAATTCTCGTTTTGCATCCTTATATACGTTAAATCATCTTCAACAATGCCTGTTCTCCAGTCATTCCTGCCTGAATTCCCCAAGCTTCTGCTTCATAGGTTACTGATTCGAGCGGCGCAGCAAGCAACTCTTCAATTGTCTTCACACCAGTCGCACGTCCCGCCACAATTTTACGGTCTTTTAACAGACGGTTTAACAGTCCAACGTCAAGTGCCCCACACATAATATACCCATTTTCGTTCGAAACTGTCAGCAATGTAGTTTTCGGAAGCGAAACGGAAACAGCTGTAAAACTGTGCCCTTCAATCTGCACTGAAGTTACGGTTACCAATCCATCCTCCCCTTTCACTCTATAAGTATGGCACCCAGCAACAACCGGTGACTAAAAGCATTCTATGCGGTACATACTTTGAAGAAAGGGAGGTGGAAATAATGGCTAAACGCAATATTGATGGTGAGAAAACAAATAAGCCTCCTGCTTTACCAGGACGCGAAGAATTTTCAGAAGATTATTCCACGTATGGTGAAAAACGTGAAGCGCTAAAAGAGCTTTTCAGAAAATCCGAAAACCAAAAGAGAAAATAAAAAAACACCCTGCTTCTTTCAAAAGCAGGGTGTTCTGATGTTATGTGATCGATTGACCTTCTCGGCGGAAGAAGCCAAAAATGCCTACCGTCTGAACAATATTAGCAAATGCGTTTGGATCGACTTCACTAATAATCTTTTCCAAGTCGTATAGTTCATATCTTGTAATCACCAAATACAACATGTTCTTTTCTTCTTTCGTATAGCCGCCCTTGGCTGGAATAATCGTTATTCCGCGGACCATTTGATCATGTATCGCAGCCTGTAATTCGTCCGCTTTTCGAGTAACAATCATCGCAGTCACTTTTTCATGACGTGTATGAATTGCATCAATTACGGCTGTTGAAACATAAAGCGCGACCATCGTGTATAACGCATTTTCGGGTTCATACAAAAATCCAGCTGCTACAATAATAATTCCGTTCAACAACAAGAAATAAGTACCTATCGGCTTATCTTGTAAGCGCGACAAGACCATCGCAACAATATCCATACCACCAGTTGAGGCACCCAGTTTCAATGAAATACCAACACCGACCCCACCTATGACTCCGCCAAATACAGCATTAAGGATGATATCATCAGATAATGACATGACTGGGATAATACCCATGAAAATTGTTGTGAAAATTACAGAAACGATACTGTAAATGGTAAAGCCTTTCCCTACCTTAAACCACCCTAATATGAACACTGGAACGTTCAGTACTAGGAGCAGTATACCAGTAGAAACAGTTATCCCCGCAAAGTCCGCGAGAACACTTGAAAGCAGCTGGGCGATCCCTGCGAAACCACTTGCATAAACGTTTGCATTAATGAGGAACAAGTTCAGAGATACCGATAATAATAACGCACCTAAAATCACGGTAACAATTCGTTTTGCTTCAATAAAAAACATCGTACATCTCCTTTCAATACCATCCAGATTCTAAATTTGAATTAGAGAAAACAAAAAAAGTCCTGTCTGACGGAAAAGACAGGGACAGTCCGTCACACCCATATAAAAGGGTGAGTCATGCATCTATTCAATTGCTATTATAACTAGCATACCCTTTGGATGCAATCGCAATCCTAATCAAAGAGAAAGCAGTTAAGTATTGCAAAATGTTGAATTCCATCGTATGCTTCATTAGTTAGAGACAAATAAATAATGAGAGAAAACATTTCTCTTAAAGATGCGTCCTACTTATTAAGCAGTAAACCGCACGATTGCGGAACCAATTACAGGTGGTGGCACTATGAACCGTTCTGAACGCAGAACACGTAAAAAAAAGAAAAAAGTCTGGATAACCTTGCTCATACTATTCCTCCTTATCGGCGGTGCAGCTTATTTCGGGATTAATCAGTTTAAAGCAGGACAGTCCCTTGCAGGTGAAAAGCCCGATAAAGGTGAAGAAGATATATTTAACGCTCCTGAACCTCAATATGGAGAGATCAATATTTTATTATTAGGATCTGATGCACGTCCTAAAGACGATGAAGGAAGATCCGATTCATTGATGATTGCACATTATAATCAGGATACTAAAGAATTGAAAACCGTTTCTGTGATGCGTGACATTTATGTAGAGATCCCTGGGCACGGAAAACATAAAATGAATGCCGCTTACTCTATCGGCGGACCAGAACTTGTGCGAAAAACAATTAAAGAGAACTTTGGAATCGACATCCATTATTACGCAGAAGTCAATTTCGATGGATTCCCCAAAATGGTCGATGTAGTAGCACCAGACGGCATTGAAGTTGATATCCCATATCGAATGTCGCACGGCATTAACATGACACTAGAACCAGGAATTCAACGCCTGCACGGAAATGAACTGCTAGGTTATGTACGATTCCGTCATGACAGCAAAAGTGATTTCGGACGTGTAGAACGTCAGCAAGAAGCACTTGCTAAGCTTAAAGCAGAAGCTGTCAGTCTTCACAGCTTGCTAAGCCTTCCTAAATTACTTGGTATGGCAGATAGCTATGTGACGACAAACCTAGATAAGAAAACCATGCTGTCGATAGGTAAGGGCCTATTGGACAACAAAGATTCTGGTATTGAATCTATGCGCTTGCCGATCGATGGGTCATTTGACGAAAATCAAAGGATCCCCGGAGTCGGTCAAGTACTGACTATTGATTTTGATGAAAACACACAGGCCCTTAATGACTTTTTATCATCTAAATCCGGCACCTCCACACCGTCGGATAAAAATATTGAAATGAATACAGACCAGGAATAAATTAGTTAAAAAGACGTTCAGCCTATACGGCTGAACGTCTTTTTATGGCGTCATCTTTTTAATGATCGTTTCATGCTGCGGGAATCGCTCTACCAATTCTTCTTCAGTGAACAACTTAAAATCCTCAAAATCAAACCCAGGTGAAACCATGCAGCCTACAAGTGCATAATCGCCGCTTTCAATCATAGATGAACCAAATATAGCCCCTGCAGGGACAAGTATTTGCGGTTGTTCACCTTGTTCCATGTCCAATCCTAATTTCACTGCTGAATACTCACCATCAGCTGAAATCTTATGGACAGTCAGCGCGCTTCCATCGTGGTAATACCAGAGTTCGTCTGACTGCAGCTGATGAAAATGGGAAACTTCTCCGTCCGCTAACATGAAATAGATGCTTGTATAAAGCGGTCTTGCTCCCGCAGGTGTATCAATCGTACTTCCAGCTGCATAAGAGCTGGCAAAGCTGCCGCCTTCAGGATGGCTTTCCAGCATTAATTGTTTTGTCCAATACGCTGCATTACGTTTCATGAGTTACTTCCTCCTCTTTACTAAGATAACGGTCTCGCCAAGCAGAGCGTTCCTCTCCGACTACAAGCTGTTCTAATGTTTCATCCCACTGATCGCTAAAGGTATTCCAAATTCTTGCATACAAGGCATCTTGATTTGGGTTGTGGATATGAAACTCGAAACACGGAATCTGTACTTTCTCGATTGCAGTAACTTTCAAAACTTGTTCTACAATGCGCTGGCGCTCTGCCGTATTGTCCTGTTCTACTATTGCAGAAAGTTCCGTCTGCAACAAGTCTGCAGGAATTGTATCTGCTGACCAGTTTTCGGGATCCCGATCATATCGGAAAGAATCCAGATTTCCTTGTAATGGATGAGATTTCTCTGCTTCTAAGAATTCGTCATGAAGCGGACTTATCAGCAGCTCAGTCTCTTCAATTTCCGTTTCGTGAAGAAGCATGCCCGTCTTCAATTGTGCAATGCCTAATTGTGTAATTGACCAGCAGTCCTTATTCACAACAAGTCCTGCACCTTTCATAATCGAAAGCAAATCTTCAATAAATAATAATTCAACCCCGAGCATCTGTGCAAGTTCTTCAGGACGCTCAATATTAAGTTTTTGCAGAGTCATCAACATCATTTTCATCAGGACATCCATCTTTGTTTTCGTTACCGTATTGTAAGAAACCAGGACTTTATGGGCTGTAAAAGTCCACGATTGTTCAGAAAGAACTTTACTATCCAAGGATTGTTGTAATTCTTTTTTCAGCTTTTTTTTAAGTTCTTCCACGTTAAGATTGCACTCCTATCGTTACGAGCCCGATTCAACAAGTGAACGGATGCCGCCTTGTTTGCTGATTTCCTCAAACAAATGCTGATACATATCACGAGTCAATTTCGATTTTGGTTTGTTGATGAACATTTCTGAACTTCCGACAATCACTAAAAGCTCTTTCGCACGGGAAAGTGCGACATTGAGACGTCTGTAGTCTTTTGCAAAGCCGATTTCGCCGCTTGCATCCCCATGATTCCGAACAAAACTCACAATGATGATGTCCATTTCCATGCCTTGGAATTTATCGACAGAACCAGTTCGGAATATAAGATGCTCTGACTGAAGTTCCTCTTGAATCATCTGATTAATGCGTTTAACTTGCTCGCCGTAGAAGCTGATCACTCCCACTTGTTTTTTTGAATTTACATGCAGTTTCCCTTGTTCAATCGCTTTTTCAGCAGCCTGATCTAAATCCAGTATCATGTCTCGTATAGCTTTCAGTTCACTTTCATTATAACGGCTTGTTCCGCCTTTTGGTTTCGCTTCATAGAAATCAGGTGTATTAGGTTGATCAATCCAAAGTAAATGGTCATCCGGCTTAATGGTTTTTGTTTCAAGATGATGCGCGCGTGCTGTATCAGAATCAGGAAGCCCGCAAACAAGCTCGTACCCGTTTTCATTGTAGAACGGTGTTATGGACTTCATAATACGTTCATGCATTCTATACTGGATCGCTAACATCGTCTTATTTTGTTTTGGCAGAGTTCTGAACAATCGTTCAAAGAGAGATTCTTTCAACAAACGTTCCATATCTCTTTTCTGTTCATCATCAGGCATTTCCTCTAAAAACTCTTCCATCGTTTCTTGACCGACTAATGGCGGAAGCTGATGATGATCTCCTACAAGCACAATCTTTTTCCCTTTTAGCATAGGGAGTAACAGTTCAGGCGGAGTTGCTTTGGAAACTTCATCTATTATGACTAAATCGAAAACCGGATATTCTTCTACAAATTCTTTTCGAGCAGAAGCAACACACGTAGTACCAATTACGTTTGCGTGTTTAACATATAGTTTCCGGATTTCATCCAAGTCATATGGGCTTGCTTCAGTCAGCATCTGATGCCAATTCTTTTGAACGGATTGAATTGCTGGAACATTTTCAAGTTGCTTTGTAATCTGCTCCATCTGTTGTTTCAATTCTCTTTGGTTACTGGAGTTTTCCGCCAAAAGAGGAGCGGGGTCAGTTAATAATACTTGCGAAAGTGTCTCTGCCTGACTTTGTTTATCAGCTAATATTTTTATGAATCCATTTAACTGCTCGCTTTGTTCTTCTTCCACCACAGTGCATGAATGGATGTCAGCTCGAATTGTTTCCCTTTGTTGATGGGCTTTTTCAAGGTCTGCTTCAACAGCCTTAAGAGTTTTCTCTGCTTCAAGCACTTCTTGTATGGTTTTAGATATAGCAA
Organism: Sporosarcina jeotgali; assembly: GCF_033304595.1. NCBI lineage: Bacteria > Bacillati > Bacillota > Bacilli > Caryophanales > Caryophanaceae > Sporosarcina > Sporosarcina jeotgali. The sequence continues at coordinate 1,422,388 of NZ_CP116341.1, read as the reverse complement.
TATGCGAGGCTTCAATCTCATTAAGGACATCAGCTATCACTTCGGGTGACTGCGTTTCATCACTTACGGTCCGGATTTCCATTAGTTGTCCGTTTAACTGATTAAAACGGTCTTGAATGCCTTGTTGTTTAGCAGTTAGTTCAATAAGTTTCCCATTGAATATTTCTGCTGCGATTTTTTTAATGTCTTCAAACAACGACGCTGTAGATTGCGCTTCTAGAAGAAATGCAGAGATGAAGTTCTTTCGATCATGCAGCAGCCCAACAGCTTTCGTTAAATTTTCAAGACAGTCGTAAGATTCTACTGAAAACGATGTTGTGCTTAGGATCTTTTTAACGTTTGGCTGAACTAAATAACGGCCGACTCTGCTAACCGTTTCGTGAATTGACTCCAGCGTGTGGCGATTACGAAATCCTTTCGGAATGCGTATACGATTATGGAACTGATGCTCCTCCAGAATTTTCGTTACAGTAGTGATTGCTTTATCAATCCGCAATACCGTATCAGACCATGCTGAAAAGCTCTCTTCCCCGCCAACTTCTTGAACCCGATCAATTTGGCGAATCAGATTGGTCATCTTCTGATCAAGTTCTGGTGTAGGAACAAAGTTTACTTCGTCCAATAAATCCTTCAAGTCATTCAGCTTTCCTACAGACGTTACTTTAGAGAGAACTCCTTGATAAGTTTCAATTTGTTCCGAATTATGGTTAATCGCTGTTTGCAACTCATTTACTTGAGCGGCCATTTCTGCTAACGATTGACTCGTTTTCAGCAGGTCAATTCTGTCTTGCAGCTGCTGGCGTTCCTGTTTCAGTTCAGTCAACTTTAAGTTGCCTGAAGAAATTTCAGTCGTTACTTTCTTTAATCGACTAATTTCAGACATGGTTTCTTCGAGCTTAATCTCTGCTGATTTCCTCGCACCTTCATTTTTTTCGACAGCAAGCTGTGCATCCTGTTTTTTCTGCTGCACTTCTTTTAGTTCTTGTTGGATTGTACGAAGCTTTTCTTTGTTTTCATTCCAGGCGGCCTGCTGTTCAAGTAACTCAGTTTGCTGCTCTACTAGCGCAGCAGATTTTTTTTGTACTGTTACTTCCTCTTTTCGAAGAGTAGCCTCGAGCTGATTGTGTTGGTCCAGCTGGAATTCCATCGCCTCTAACGTTTGTGTTCGCCAATGCTCCGCAACGTTTTCTTCAATGAATTTGCGTCCTTCTTCTTCAATGCTTTCAGTTCTGCCATAACGGAGAATTCTTATGTCTTGATTGTTCAGGAGTCTTCCTAAGGCATTATCTACTGCCAGATTTGCCTGTGATGCTACGAGTGTGCGTAAGCCTGCTTTTACAGCTTGATTGCAAATCTCAGAAATAACAGTTGTCTTTCCCGTTCCCGGAGGGCCTTGAATGACATATAAGTCATTCGCATTCATGGCTCCATTAACCGCTTCTTGCTGGTACTTGTTCAAAGACGTTTCGAACTCCAGCGGTTCTCTTCGATTCGTAATTTTCACAACTGGGCGTTCTTCAAACAAGATTTTCTCTAAGTTAGCATTCGCAGCCAGCCCATTTTGAAGATCTTTGAATCCTCTTCTCAGTCTTCTGACTTGACTCAGTTCTGCAAAGTTACTGAAAACAATTGACTCAAAATCGTTTCCTTGAAATCCTGTTTTCCGCGCACTTTGTACAGCGCCATTCTTGAGCTCTACATCTATGCGGTTTGTTTTCTTATCCGCGTTGACCACATTGCCCAGATCAAAAGAAACTCCTGCAAATTTTGCAGAGAATCCTGTGATCGTTCTCCAAGCTTTGTTAGGCAGACCATCGATTCGGATAGAAGCCGTACGGAAATCTTCACTTAGCGTGACAGATTTGACACGGGCGTGAATATCTTCAACATCCGCATTTTTCTCCATGATGCGCAAATAGCCTTCCCAGCCGCCAATTCGCTTTTTTACGTATTCCGAACGCTCTTCTGCAATTGGAAGTTCACGTAAAAGCGTGGCAAAATCAATGGGCAATGAAATCCCAGAGCTTTTGCCCAATTTGAATTTGACGTTCGCCCCCAGCCGGCGATTTGTTGCTGCTGGTTCTCGTTTGCCTCGCACATGAAATCCCGTTGCGAGGAACCCATCATTTTTAACAATACATTCTAATACAGGGACACGGCCATCCAGCAGTTCATTCAGTTTCACATTTTCTTCAGGGTCAAAGAAAAACGAAAAAGCTTGGCTCCCTTGCTGATTTTCAGGTCTTTTTTCAATATGTACAGCGAAAGATTTTTGCATAGCAAAAAAAGCGTGTTCGTCTTTGGCGATTTTTCCAATCCCATTACGAGCACTCGTTGTCATGGTCAACTCACATTTTACCGTCTTTTCAAACGTATCCCGGTTCATTGCCTTCACTTCTTTCGGTCCGTAAAAAAAGGTCAGCCATTAAAAAATGGCTGAACCTGTTCTTATTAATCATCTAGTATCCATTATAAACGAAAACAGCATTTGCTGCGAGTGCGAAAAGACATGTTACGATGGTTCCCTTTCACCTTGAATAGCATCCGGTTCCGTTCCAAAACGTGATTTCATTCTTTCCATCTCTTCCAAGGGGATTACTTTGCGAGTGAATGACTTAAGTGAATCGAGTTGAATCGTAACTTGCTCCAATTCCCCGCTATCGTAAAATGGCTCTTCCCAATAAACCGCATCCATATCTGATGAAGCTAATAGACGGATCATTTGCATATTAACTCCACCTGCAGTATCTTCATCCGATACAATTATCTCTTCCGGTGTGTAGTCAGATTGAGTTACGTACAAGGTCTTCTGATCCCCTTGCAATTTCGACGCATGTTTCACAAATTCTTCTAGCGATGCTGGATGATTCATAACGCCACCTCCTTCAGGTACTCCAGTGAGTATTCCCTTTTAGGCAAGGGTTGTAAACAACGCCTTTTCTGCTATCTATGTTGTCTTCTTAATAATAGACTGTTTTGGATTTATCCAAAACAATTACACTCACAAGAAAACCTAATGCAAGAAAACTAAAAGAACCGATTATATATACAACACGAATCTCATAGAACTCCGCTAAAACTCCAATTAGTGCAGTAAATACTATTATTAGCAATGCTTCTAATACGCCAAAAACACTCGAAAACCTTCCCATGATCGATACTGGAACATTATTTTGATAAAAAGTTAAGAATCCAATGTTTGCAAATGACAACGCAAATGTCAAAATGAAAAAACCTGCTGATGCCGCTATAAAGCTCTGCGAAAATGCAAAGGTCAAATAGCCGACCGGTGTAAATATCGCACCAATGTCAATCAGCACATTCGTTTTAAACCGACTGGCAAATAAAGCATTTGTCAAAGATCCTGCAATTATCCCTAGTCCGGCAACACTCACAAGAAATCCATAAGCACTTTCCGATAAAGAAAGCACATTCGTTGCGAATGCTGCTTCTAAAGAATCCAGCCCCGTCATAAAAACAGTAATTCCACAAAAAAGTATATAAACCCATGCACTATGCCTATTTGATTTACTGTAAGCCAAAATTTCCAGCCAATCTTTTTTGATTATTTTGATGCTCATTTTTTCAGAAGTAACAGGTTTCTCGTTTAAGATGTCCAAGTTTGGAAGAAGGTATATGACTATGGCGGACATGCATAATGCCAGAGAATTTAGTTGTACCGCTAGATACGGAGTGCCCATAATAAACAGAAAACCTGCAATAGAAGGTCCTAGAATAAAGCCGCTTGAATTAATAAAATTTCTAAGTGCATTAAATCTTTGTCTGTTTGTCTTAGGAATGAGCTTCGTCATATAAAGACAACAAAAAAATCCCACCCCCATGTCAATAGACTTGAGGACGAGACTTCATGAATTTAGAAGTTCGCGGTGCCACCACAGTTTGTTCTTGTGTCGCCACAAAAACCTTTTCAAGTACGTATACTGATTTCAGTATAGAAAATACTTTATCTCTATAACGGGAGAACCCGGCACACAATCAATTTCATGAAAATAAAATATCCTATGTGCAGCTTCGAGGTTTGTTTCCATGTGCTTCTGCATTCTCCTTCTCAGCTAACGGAGTTCTCTGTCATGCTTTGGCATATGTACTTGGCTCTTCATCGCTTTTCGATTTTAATATATGTTACCACAATTCATAATAATTGAAAGTGTAACTTACAATTATTTTCTAAATAATGAAAGCAGACAAATTATCGGTATTAAATAAGGGTGTTGAGGAGTGGAACATTCTTTCTGCGGCAAGCAGCACTTTTTATATGTTCATCGCATGTTTTCTTAAAGGATTTCCTAATTGGAAGTTGAGAATAATGAGCTTGCTGCATATCAGTTATGCGTGAGCAGCAACTCTATGAGCGGTTTCTTGGTATTTATGAGCATTATTCCAGGGTTATGAGCGGAATTTTGTATTTATGATCACTTTTCTGTAGTTATGAGCAGATTTCCAGATTTATGAGCACATCTAGAAGTTTATGAGCACTTTCAAGGATTTATGAGCACATGCAGTAAGGTATCACCATTCCTATGAGTTCCCGCAAGCATTATTAGAAAAGTTCCCCATAAAAAAAGCTGCTGCTGGAACCAGATTTCTCTGATTCCCTCGGCAACTCATCTTACATAACTCACCTATTCAATTAAGTGAAGTCACGTTCAATCTTCTCTTCCCATTTCTTATGGAACACTTCTTTATCGTTCTCCCATGCTTTCAATTCATTCATAAGATAATAATGAGTTTCGTCAGCAGTAATCGTACTCTTCGTCTCCAAGTACGTCTGCCACTCGTCTTTCCCGACACTTAACGTCCAATCGCATTCCACACGAGCGCTGAGTGGATCATTTTCTCGAATGGTATAGACATTTCGATTGGTACTTCCGTATTCAAGGCCATTGCAATGCAATTTGCGCTTGCCTTCGTCGGAAAAGTCATCGAGCGTCCAAACTCCAGTCGCTGCATCTTGCTTCACTTCTCGTGTACGGCCCGCTTCACGCATAATATCTTTCTCAAGTACTGGTGCTGTTTCTGCTTGAGCAAAAGGTTTCAGTGTGCTGTCAAGATCTTTTGGATTTCTAAGCGGCAAGACGAGTGACGTCTCTTCACCAGTTCCTAGAGTAAAGGTTACTGCTTCCGGGAATGGCCAAATATGCGGCCAGTAGTTCGGTGAAACCGCAAGCTGCCAATGATGACCTTTTTGCAGCGTGTGGCCTATGACATTCATCTTCACGGTGATGTCATATGGCTTTCCAGGCTCTAGATAACTTGGATGTTCATCGCTGTCACGGTGAGTTAAATTCAATACTCCCCATGTGACTCGAGTTGAAGAGCCATCGGGTGCAACGTCATTAAGACGGACCACCAAGTGGGCAGCTTTTTTATCCGATTTAATTTTGCAGCGGAATTCCGGTTCGCCTAGAATTGCCTGATCTTCTTCAACTGGCGCTGCATCGAATACAACCGCCATGCCGTTTTCTATTCGCTGGTCTGCTGGCAAATCTCCTGGCTGGCCAAATGGACAGAAAACACCTGCATACAATCCATGCTGCTGGACTGACGAGACAATCACTTCTTTGCCCTCTGCTGTTCCACTTAGGTTCTTTCCGTTCAAGAACAGCTGCTTTTCCAAAACGTTCGCTGGCGGCCATTGCTGTTCAGCGACCCAATGTCCGGGACGATAGGAATAATCAGTTTGCGGAGGAACGCTGTCTTGCATATAGACACGAAGCATCGGCTCATCCATAATGCCGGTCTTCTCTTCTTTTAGCCATTCATCCCACCAGCGGACTGCTTCTTGCAAGAATCCGATTTGAGGGCCAGGTACCGCCATTTCCGGATATTCATGCGCCCACGGTCCAATCAATCCTTTTCTAGGTCCTTTTAAGCCGGTTAACAATCTCGGAATTGCATTTGTATAGCCATCTGCCCAGCCGCCCACTGCAAAGACTGGAATTGTCACATCTTCATAGTTTTCTATAACAGAGCCGTGTTTCCAATACGAGTCGTAGCGCTGATGGCGAACCCACTCTTCTGCATATGGAGGAGTCAGTTCCATACGCTCGAGCCAATTTTCTCTCCATGAATCCCCACGGACTTCCGGGTATTGAGGACGTGCGTTATATGCAAACATCGTACTTGCCCACCAGAGCATATCGGAAGCAAGCATCGCGCCCCCTTTGTAGTGGACGTCATCTGCATAACGATCATCTGTTGAACATAACGTGATGATTGCTTTCAACGACGGATGTTGACGGGCGGCAATTTGGAGTCCATTGAATCCGCCCCATGACTTACCGATCATCCCGACACTGCCTGTCGACCAAGGCTGTTTTGAAATCCAGTCCAATACTTCTAATGCATCGTCTTGCTCCTGCTTTAAGTATTCATCATATAAAATACCGTCTGAGTCTCCTGTACCGCGGATGTCAACACGAATGCTCGCATACCCATGACCTGCAAAGTAAGGATGACGAAGTGAATCACGCAGTGCTGTGAATTCATTTTTGCGATACGGTAAATATTCAAGAACGGCTGGCACCGGTGTTGTTTCTGCATCTATCGGCAACCAAATGTGTGCAGCTAATTGAGTTCCGTCTGAAAGCGGAATCATGACGTTCGATAATTCTTTCGTTTCTTTCGGAAATTTTGTACGGATTGTACGATTCGTTTCTCTAACATTAAATACCATAGGAAATGCCTCCAATTATTTGTGTAGGTTTTGGTTTGGAAAATCTTCTCTCAACCATCTGATAAGTGAAACCAGAAGAAGAATATAAATGATGAAGATTGGTACAGCTACGACAACTGCTGAGGTCTGTATGACACGAAGTCCGCCCACTAACAGTAATGATATCGATAATATCGCCAGTATTGCACCCCAAATCATTCGGTGCCAGCGTGGAGGATCTTCCCCAGGCTGTAATTCTTTCGTAGCAACAGCCGCTAAAATGTATGTTGCTGAGTCCATGGATGTTGAAAGGAAAACCACACCAACAATCACAAAGAATGGCAACATGAGTACATCTAATGGCAAAGAACGAAGGATTTCTACTACTGCAGCTGGTCCGCCTTGTTCAGAAAGTGTTTTTGCGACATCGGCAATTCCTTGTAATTGCAAATTCATAGAATAGCCTCCGAAGACCATGAAGTAGATCCAGCCTCCGATTGACCCCCACAAAAGCATGTGAGTAATCAATTCACGCAGCGTTCGCCCTTTGGAAATCCGGGCTACGAATAATCCCATGAACATAGCAGTTGCAGCAAACCAAGCCCAGTAGAATACTGTCCAGCCTTGAGGGAATCCACCTTTGGATATCGGATCCGTGTGGAAACTCATAAATGTGAAGTTTTGGAGCATCATTCCAAAACTATTCGAGAAATACGTAAGTATAAACGAAGTAGGTCCTGCGATGAAAACAAAAAGAGCAAGGGCAATTGCCAAGTAAATATTCAGATTACTTAGCCTTCTAATCCCTTTTTGCAAGCCTAAGTAAGCACTGGCCGAATAAATAATTGTAATGAGCGTGACGATAACGGCGTCCAATCCTAAAGACGGTTCAATCGACAATATGGAGCCTACAACCGCAGAGACCATTGGAACACCTAGACCTAGTGAAGTTCCAAGACCGCCAACTAAACTCCAAATTACGAGGACGTCAATAAGTTTTGCAACCCATCCATCGGCATATTTGCCGAGTGCGCCACTCAGAGCTGTACTAATTTTTAAGGAAGGCCGTTTCCTTACGAAATACGAGTATGCAATTACGACCGTTGGGAATGCATATAACGACCATGCTGAGATTCCCCAATGAAATAATCCGTATGTAAGTGACCATTCAGCAGCTTCGTTCGTACCTGGTTCTATTCCAAATGGCGGACCTGAAAAGTACGAAATCGGTTCAATCATGGACCAATACATGATACTTGTTCCCATTCCAGCGGTAAACAGCATGGCTCCCCAACTGAAATTTGAAAACTCAGGTTTTCCCTCTCCCAGTTTAATGCGTCCGAATTTACTAAATGCAAGCCATATTAGAAATACAAATAGCCCGAAAGTAAGAAACTGGAATGCCCAATCCATTTTAAATGTAATGAAAGTCATGACATCATCCAGTACAGGTTCTGCACTTTCTCTAAATACTACAAGTAAAACGGTTGCCAATAAAATAAATCCTATTGACGTCCAAAATACGAAAGGATCTAATTTCGTTTTCTGCATCCTTCAGCCCCCTTTTTTTGTTTCACAAACGCAACTTTGATAACGCTTTCAAATAACATACTTCCTCTATATTTGATCAAGATTGTCTAGTCAAAAAAGATTGCAGATTCATCATTATTAATTTATAATCATGATTATCTTGTGAACGTGTTTATACTATCAGAATAAATTTGCAAGTACAAGTATAGTGCATACTGAATTAGACTGGTAGAATTGTACAACAACTGATAATTGAGAGAAGCGAGGCGCTTTAATTGGATAAGAAAAAGCTTCAAAAAAGTAGAATGTGGAAGTATTTTGTGGAAGCTGCAACCGAAATTATTGAAGAAGAAGGGGCGAGAGCTGTTACCATTCGTAAAGTCGCAGACCGGGCAGGATATAACAGTGCAACCATTTACAATTATTTTGATGAATTTTCACACTTGCTCTTTTTTGCATCCATGCGATTAATGAAAGAATATACGGTTGAAGTAACGAGACGCATGAACGATAAAACATGTGCTTTAGATCAATATATGACTGCTTGGGAATGCTTCTGTGAATATTCATTTCAGCAGCCGGATATCTTCCATTCTGTTTTCATCCGTGATTTAGGAGATAACCCCGATCATTTGCTGGAGAAGTATTATGAATTCTACCCTTCGGATCTTGTAGACGTTCCTGAAGAAATCAGAATGAGCCTGCTTGAACAGAATGTAGTAAAAAGAGGCAATCCAATCTTAAAAAGAGCAGTCGAACAAGGCAGCCTGGACTTAGAAAAAATCGAATCGCTCAACGAAGTAACTATTCTAATTTGGCAAGGAATGCTTATGAATTTCCTAAATAATCGGATTGACGCCACTCCTGAGGAAGCCGCAAGCCGCACCATGTTCTATGTAAAAGAGATCATTGATCGCTTAAAGTCCTAAAAATTTTAAAAAGCCATACGGGGTTACTCCTCCGCATGGCTTCTTTTAATTGATTGCGAGTAAGTTCACATGGTCTGCTTGATCTTTCTCATTCAAGATAAACTGGATCTCGTACTTCCCGAGCTTATAAATATAACTGTTTTGATGGGTTTCCTTAAGGGTTCGTTTTTCATCAGGTTCGCCCAATTGCTCTTTTAAGTCCGTTGATGTGATGCCGCCTAAATTTGTTTGTCTTTCAACATTTGTTCCAAGATACCGTGCTTCCACCAACAGACCATTTTCGTCATATCTAAGATCATAGGAAGCTTGCCCCATTGACCCTGTATAGCGATCGAACGTGTTTTGTCGCTCAGGTTTTCCGATTGTGTTATATACTTCGGTTTGTGTAGTCTTTCCTACGTAAAATCCGTCATTTAAATGATACACTTCACCTTTTTTTCCATCTTCAACCAATCCGTTTAATGTATTAATTGCCATTTGCTTTTGTTCTTTTTCAATTGATTGTTCTTCAGCGCTATCTTGCTCAGATGATTTTTTGTCATCCTCATCTTCTGCTTTTTCATGGCTCTGCTCTGAATCTTGTCTTTCATCCGGTTTGGCCTCTTCATCCTCGGATGTCGTATTTTCACCGTTACGTTGACCGCTTGCGTTTGAATTTTTGTCAATTTGCCCGGTATCGCTGGTTTCATGTTGAGTTGAATTGTCTGTTTCGTCTGATGTGGATGCAGAACAAGCAGCTAAACTTCCGCTTAATACAATTAAAAGCATTATAGGAACCCTTTTCATACTCAATCTACCTCCCATTGTAAAAATGAATACTTTTATTATTTTCCCTCCTCACTTTAAATTACACATAAAACGAAAAAAAGAGCTAAAATAGCTCTTTTAAATAACGCCCTTTACGATAGGATTCAATCTGACCAATTGAATCGGAGATGCCATTCCATGCAGCTGTGTCGTAAATTCATTTACTTCCACTGTGTCTTTTTCAATAAGCATCTCATCAAATAGATTCTTGTTCAATACAATGTCTCCGCCTATACTCTGTTGTTGGACTCTCGCTGCCATGTTCACGGTTCTTCCAAAGTAATCCAAAACACCATTAGCGTTGACTGCAATTACAGGTCCCTCATGTAAGCCTACCTTTATTGTAACCGGGCTATTCAGAATGTCGTTTAAGGCTGTTACGGAAGATTGGATTTCAAATGCTGCATCTAAGGCAAGACGATTGGATGAAAATGCCGCCATAATTGAGTCTCCAATTGTTTTAACAATTGTCCCATCATGCGCTCTAATTATACTTCCCAGTGAAGTGAAGTGCTTTTGTACATCACTGTATGCGCTAGCATCTCCAACTCGCTCATATAACTGTGTTGAGTCCTTTAAATCGGTAAAGAGAATTGTTAACTTTCCTACTCCGATTTGCATACCAGGTGCAAGGACTTCTGCTGGAAGCAAATCCCGAAATAACTGTAATGAGGTTACTTCTCGTGCAGTGAGTGCAAATTCATCCCAGTTGGTCTCTTCAAATGCCAAAATATATTCTTCATCACTATTATTCACAATGGATATGTCCGGACTTTGCATAACAAACGCCTCGGCAATACCATTCTGTTGAATATGAATTTCAGAAGACTCCATATTTCTCTGATATGTAAACGGCACTTTGAAATTATGCTTCACTACCCGAATTTGCATGTCTTTTTCAATACAATTCCAAGAGATCCGAGTTGTCTTTTGAGGCGGTACCCTAAATTGGCCAATGGTATGCGGTGACGTGGTTGGTCCATTAATACAAAAGGTTTCTTTATTTGTTTTGCGAATCGCAGCGTTCACTTGAAATGTCATTTCCACATAGTTTTCAAAGTCAAGTTCGAAATCCACTCCGCATAAGTCGCAGTGAACTGTTTTTTTAACATCCTTCAAGACAGAAGCATGATCTTTCGCGACTCGGCAGTTCGGACACATTAAACTCCATTCATAATCCAAAACTCCTGCTTCACTCGCAAACAAAAATAGGCGTACAGCTTGTTGTTTTGTAAACCCATGATCAAAAGCCCATCGATATGGCTGTATGGATGTGACAGCTTCATCCGATTCGGTTCGGATGGTTTGGACAAGTGCATTGACAAGTCTTGGCTCAATTGATAATTCGTTCAAATGATGCTCAGCATCTTGTAATACACGTTCATCTACCTGTATAGCTTTTTGCTCTCTTTCCGTCAGTTGCTTTTCAGCTGTTAGTACAGCATCTTCGACATAAGCAAATGTTGTAAGCAGTTGTGGAATAACTCCTTTGTTCAAGGCGATTTTCCCTAAAATCGAGCGATACTCGAACAATCCTGTCAGTGTCAAGCTCGTTTCTTGATCACTCACTTTGTCTACTGACACTTTCCAAATCACACGTTCTACAGGACCTTTCGTATAATTTCTTTCAACCGTGTAAAATGATTCTCGTACCCATTCAAATACATTCTCATCCCACTCCACTTCAATCAATCCAAACGCTTTTCCCTTAGCTTTTCGAATGAGTTGCTGCGTTCTGGTTGTGAATGGAGAGAAGTTCACTGGAAACAATCCAATATATCGATTTAGTCGATTGGTATCGGAAACAAGTTCCCATACTGCCTCAATTGGTACTTTCACAAGACGAGTTTCTTCTACAGAAATTGTTTTCGACATTTTAGTCTCACATCCTATCGGTATGACTATCACGAATAGCGACAAAATCATCTAAATGGTTAAGGAATAAATCAATCAAATTGGGATCGAATTGTTTCCCTCGCTGTTCAGACAAATAAGAAACGATTTTTTCAAGTGGCCACGCCTTTTTATACACTCGATCACTGCCTAATGCATCAAACACATCCGCAACTGAGGTGATTCTTCCGAATATATGAATCTCTTCCCTCTCCAGCCCTCTCGGATATCCAGCTCCATCCCATCTTTCATGATGTTCGTAAGCAATAATTGCAGCTGTTTTTAACAATTCACGTTCTGATTTTCGGAAAACATTATATCCAACGACTGTATGCAATTTCATTTCCTCGAATTCTTCTGTCGTTAACTTGCCTGGTTTCAGCAAAATCGAATCAGGCGTGGCCACTTTTCCGATATCGTGCATAGGAGATGCATATCGAAGAAGCAGCGCTTGAGATTCGGAAATGCCTGCAAGTTGAGCTAGCTTATACGAGTAAATAGCGACACGTTTAACGTGATTACCGGTTTCTTGTGACCGGCTTTCTCCTATCTCCCCCATCGTTTCTATAATTTCCTTTTGTGTTTCAAGTAACTCATTGTGCAGTATGAATGTATCAAGGGATTTACCGGCATAAGTTGACGCAAATGTTAACAATGTTTCATCTTTTTTTGTAAAATGAGGTTCCCCCAGCTTATTAATCGCCTGGAATGCTCCAATTATTTTTCCTTCTTGGTTTGTAAATGGGATGCACAGTATAGAGCGCGTGCGATACCCTGTTTCCCGGTCAACCGCTTTATTAAATCGTTTATCCAAATAAGCATCTTCTACATTTAGCACAGATCCGGTTTGTATACTTCTTCCAACAAACCCGCTGTTATCAGCAATTGTTATTCTTTCTACACCGTGTCCGGCTACCGTCCAAACACGTTGCGAAGACGCTTCATGCAGCCAAACCGTACACCGATCGGCTTGTACTAACTTTGTACCTAAATCGGCTAGTAACAAGAGCATCTTAGCAATATCTGTTTCGGTAGACATTTTACCCATATATTCAAAAATCGTAGATAATAGCAGATCTGACTGTGGAAATTCAGAGACATCGGGAGTTGTTATTGCAAAAAATTTATCCATTTATGTAATCCTTCCTAAAAAACTGTTGTCACATTCCTATCTGTTTGTAATAATAGTAGCATGAAATAGATTAGAATACACAACTAAAGTCATAATTTACCCAAAAAAATTTCACTACGGAGGTAACAGCGTGACATTGTTCTCATATTTAATTGTAGGTCATCTAATTGGTGATTATTTGTTGCAAACGAGCTGGATGGCTTCGGGCAAGGCTACAAAATGGGTCCCGCTTATAACACACTGTTTCGTTTATACATCGGTTGTAAGCACTGCTTTTTTAATAGGAACCGGAATGATGCCTGCAAGTGTAATTGCCATTATTTTTATAAGTCATGTTTTTCTAGATCGCCGTCGTTTCGTCGCTTGGTGGGCTAAGACAATTATGGGCGTAAAAGATGGCGAGCCTGCGTGGTTACTCATAATGGCAGACCAAGTCTTTCATATTCTCGTACTTGCTGTCATTAGCCATTTCTGGGGATAAAAACGCAAAAGAAAGAAGCAGGTTTGTTGAATCTGCTTCTTTCTTTTGGAAAACTATATTCAATTACTCAACCTATCAATTGTTCAACAAGTTTTTTGTTGCGTTCCTTGAAAACTTCATTATGTGAACTGACCATTCCTGCTTGCGATGCTTTTGGATCTAAATACATTTTAGCACTATTTACGGCATTTGCCGCGTCTTGGAATGCACCCGCGATAAGATTAACTTTACTTTCATGGAATAGAACATCGCCAGCTGCAAAAATGCCAGAAACTGATGTTCCGCTCATTGGTGTTCCTGCAATTCTGTAATCGTTCGTGAGCTCAATTTTTGCTTCACTTCCTATTAAAGACGTATCTACTTCATACCCGTGATTAATCACCACTTCGTCAACTTCTAACACTAAACCAGATTCCTCCAAACAATGTTTCAATTCAACTTTTTCTATTGAATGATGATCATCTGAAGCAACCAGTTTGTCGATGCGAGTATTGAAATGGCATACTACCTTGCTTTGCAGTAATTGTTCAACTTGAGCTTCATGACCATTCAAATCACATTTTCTATACGTTAAAATCACTTCTTTTGCAATTGGCTCGAGTTCGTTAGCCCAGTCGATTGCAGCGTTCCCCCCGCCTGAAATCAATACCCGTTTTCCTTTAAAATGCTGCAGTGATTTTACTGTGTAATGTAAATTCGAAACTTCGAATCGCTCTGCTCCTTCTATTTCGACCTTTTGTGGTTTCAAGATACCTCCGCCAACCGCAAGAATGACTGTTCTACTATAATGTTTAGCTCCTGTTGAGCTAGTCAGGACGAAATTGCCTTCGTCATCCTTATCAATGGTTGTCACTTTTTCATTCAAAACAACTTCGGGGTTGAAGGTCATGCCTTGCTCTACTAACTTGCCAATCATCTCGGCTGCAGGTGCAGGTGTCACGCCGCCAATGTCCCATATCATTTTTTCTTGATAAACATGCAGTTTCCCGCCAAGTTCCGGTTGGAATTCAATGATTTTTGTGGACATCCCGCGTAAACCGCTATAAAAAGCAGCATATAATCCTGCAGGTCCACCACCAATAATCGTTACATCTACGAGCGTTGCTTGAGACATACTTCATCCCCCTAAATTTATATTTGACTTCCTTGGGTTCACTCTTTATAGTATCATTATACCGACAATGAGAATCATTATCAACGATTATCGTGTATAAAAGATTGGAGTGTTCCGAATGGTACGCTTAGCAACCGAGAACTTACAAATTGCTTACGGTGAACAAATCATCGTGGACGACCTATCCGTTACGATTCCAAATAAGCAAATCACTGCGATTATCGGGGCTAACGGGTGTGGTAAGTCGACTTTTCTAAAAGGAATGACACGCTTAATCCCCCGCCATTCTGGAAAAGTTTTGCTGGATGGAGGAGATATCGCTGACCATAAGACAAAAGCCCTAGCCCGTAAAATGGCTATACTTCCGCAAACACAAGAGGCAGCGAGCGGACTAACAGTATCAGAGCTCGTTTCTTATGGAAGGTTTCCTTATCAAACAGGATTAGGCAGGTTAACAGCGAATGATTTCGATGTCATTAACTGGGCACTCTCTGTTACAAATACGGATGCTTTTCGGGATCGTCAAGTAGATGCATTATCAGGTGGTCAGCGCCAGCGAGTGTGGATCGCAATGGCACTCGCACAAGAAACAGACATTATTTTTCTCGATGAACCGACAACCTATTTAGATATGGCTCATCAGTTGGAAGTTCTGGAATTGCTTCAAAAATTGAATGTCGAACAAGAGCGAACAATCATCATGGTGCTGCATGATTTAAATCAAGCTGCCCGCTTCGCTGATTATTTGATAGCGATGAAAGATGGCAAAGTTATTAAGGCAGGTCCTTCCGAAGAAGTGATCGAACCTATTACGTTGCGTGAAGTTTTTAGGATCGACGCAGAAATTGGAATAGATCCAAGAAGCGGTAAACCGATGTGTATTACATACGATTTATTAAAAGGAGAAAATTGACATGAAAAAAGCATTGTTATTCTTAGCACTTGCACTCGTACTTGTTTTAGGAGCTTGCTCGTCGAAAAATGAAGATACTTCTAAGGAACCCGTTAAAGAAGAACCTGCGAAAGAAACAGGTACTATCACTTACGAATCTGAAAATGGTCCAATTGAAGTTCCTGCTGATCCTCAGCGTGTTGTTGTTTTATCTACTTATGCAGGTCACGTTGCAGCACTGGACGTTCCGATTGTCGGTGTAGACTCTTGGTCAAAAACGAATCCTCGTTTTGACAAATATTTAAAAGACGCTGAAGAAGTAACTGACGAAGATCTAGAAAAAATCATTGAATTGGAACCGGATTTGATCATCGGATTATCAACAATGAATAATATTGATCGACTGAAAGAAATTGCTCCTGTCGTTACGTTCACATACGGCAAAGTCGATTATTTGACTCAACAAGTTGAAATCGGTAAATTACTGAACAAAGGTGACGAAGCACAGGAGTGGGTCACTGATTTTCAAGCCCGTGCAAAAGATGCTGGTGAAGAAATCAAAGCTAAAATCGGTGAAGATAAAACCGTTTCGGTTATTGAAAATTTTGACAAGCAACTGTATGTATACGGCGATAACTGGGCTCGCGGAACTGAAATCCTATACCAGGAAATGAAGCTTCCTATGCCGGAAAAAGTGAAAGCAGATGCATTAAAAGATGGATACTTCGCTCTTTCCACAGAAGTGCTTCCTGAATATATGGGTGACTATGTTGTTTTAAGCCGCAACAATGATGGGGATAATTCCTTTATGGAAACTGAAACATTTAAAAACACACCAGCTGTTAAGGATGGCCATGTATTTGAAGCAGAAGCGAGTGAATTCTACTTCAATGATCCGCTAACACTTGAGTATCAGCTTGAGTTTTTCAAAGAAAACTTTTTAAAGTAATCGTTGTTCAAGAAGGATTCTTTCACCTTGAAAGAGTCCTTTTCTTTTGTGAAAGGAGTCCTGGCTAATGAATCGTAGAACCATGCCATTTTCAATTAAATTTGTTATTGCATGTATAGGTCTTGTTGCTTCTTTATTCCTGGCAATGATCCTTGGTGCAGCAACCATTTCCGTTTCCGATGTGTGGCTTGCTATTATCGGCGACACAAGTAAAAACAGCTTAATATTACAGGAAATTCGGATTCCGCGAGAACTGGCGGCGTTACTCGTTGGTTCTGCTTTAGCTGTTTCAGGTGCCATCATGCAAGGGATGACCAGAAATCCTCTTGCTGACCCCGGTTTGCTTGGCTTAACCGCAGGAGCCAATGCTGCACTGGCTATCGCCATCGCTCTAGTCCCTTCACTCAATTATTATGGAATTATGGCTGCTTGCTTTTTAGGTGCGGCAATCGGGGCGCTAATCGTATTTGGAATTGCCTCCGCAAAACGCGGCGGGTTCTCCCCTTTTCGACTTGTATTGGCAGGAGCAGCCGTGTCGACGTTCTTTTTTGCAATTGCCGAAGGAGTAGGAATCTATTTCAAGGTATCGAAAGACATTTCCATGTGGACCGCTGGCGGTGTCATTGGGACTACGTGGTCCCAGCTTCAAATTATTTCACCGGTCATTCTAATCGGAATTGTCATCGCACTTGTATTGTCGAAACAATTAACCTTGTTAAGTTTAAGTGAAGAAGTGGCTGTCGGATTAGGTCAGCACACGTTCAGAACAAAAATGATTCTGTTCATTCTAATTATTCTCCTGGCGGGTTCTGCTGTAGCTCTAGTAGGAAACCTAGCGTTTGTTGGACTTATGATCCCTCACATCGTACGAGCAACAGTTGGAACAGATTATCGTTTTATACTTCCTATGTCTGCAGTTATTGGCGGTGCCTTCATGTTACTTGCAGATACATTAGGCAGAACGATGAATGCCCCCTATGAAACACCCGTTGCTGCACTTGTAGCTGTGATGGGCTTGCCATTCTTCCTCATCATTGTCCGTAAAGGAGGGCGAGCATTCTCATGATTCAATCTGCAGTTTTAAGAAAACAACGTTTGTTATTGATTGTTTTCAGCCTTCTTACTGTTGGAACAGCAGTTGCAGCCATTGCACTTGGGCCGGCATCAGTAGATCCTGCCCGAATCTTCCCAGCACTTTTTGGAAATGGTACTTTTAAAGAGGAATTCGTATTATTTTCAGTTCGGTTACCTCGCATTGCTATCACGTTCTTAGCAGGCGCAGCACTTGCACTCTCTGGTTCAATTCTTCAAGGGATTACACGAAATGACTTAGCCGACCCTGGAATTATAGGCATTAACGCTGGGGCCGGGGCTTCAATTGCCGTATTCTTTCTTTTTGTGCCTGTGGAGGCAGGTGCGTTTGTCTATTTGATGCCGATTGTCGGTTTCGTTGGTGCTTTTGTTACCGCATTTCTCATCTATCTTTTTGCGTATGATAAAAAGACAGGCATGCAGCCAATTCGATTGGTGTTAACAGGCGTGGGGTTCTCTTTAGCACTTTCCGGGGTTATGATCGTCCTTACTTCTACAGCGGATCGTGACAAAGTAGATTTCATTTCAAAATGGCTGGCAGGAAATATTTGGGGATCTGATTGGCCGTTTGTCATTGCTCTTCTTCCCTGGCTAATGATTCTTGTCCCTTTCGCTTTGTATAAAGCGAGTCGATTAAACGTGTTGGGACTAAGTGAATCTGTTGCCATCGGAATCGGTGTTTCAGTTGAGCGAGAGCGCATTATTCTTCTCATTACTGCTGTAGCACTTGCAGCTTCGGCCGTATCCGTTACTGGAGGAATTGCATTCGTCGGGCTAATGGCTCCACACATTGCCAAGTCATTAATTGGTCCGCGGAGTCAGCTCTATCTTCCCATCGCCATTCTGCTAGGGGGCTGGCTGCTATTGCTTTCGGATACTATCGGCAGAAATGTATCCAGCTTAGGGATAATCCCAGCAGGGTTAGTCGTTTCTTTAATAGGCGCTCCCTATTTTATTTATTTATTGTTACGAAAATAAAAAACACGATCCTCGATATTGAGGATCGTGTTTTTATATAGTTAGCGTAATTTAGTTGCGCCACCGTCAACCATTATAGTTTGTCCAGTGATGTAAGATGCATCTTCACTGCCGAGGAAAACTGCAACTCGGCCAATATCGCCTTCCAATTCGCCTAGACGGCGCATAGGGATGTTGTTAAGCATTTTGTCGTAAGCTTCAGGCTGGTCTTTCTTCCACTGCTGGATACCAGGTGAATTGGCAATCGGTGAAATCAAGTTCACGTTAATTCCGAACTGGCCCCATTCATTTGCTGCAACGCGTGTAATCGCACGAATTGCTTCTTTAGCAGCTGCATAAGTCCCTTGCATAACGTCTCCATTAATGCCAGCGCCTGAAGAGAAGTTGATGATTGTCCCTTCAGATTCTTTCAAATGAGGATATGCGGCTTGCATCAAGTAAAATGTAGGGTAGAATCCTGTGTTAAAGGAAAAGTCCATATCTGCTTGAGTAGCATCTGCAAGTAATACTTGACGAGAAGCGTGCGCGTTGTTGATCAGAATGTCGAGTCTGCCATACTTATCAACGACAGTTGTAATGATATCTTTCAACTTGTCGCGGTCTGTTAGATCCGCTTGAATAAACATGCTTTCAGGTTGGAATTCCTGAAGTTCTTTCACCATAGCTTCACCAGTTTCAGCGTTTAAGTCAACGATTGCAACCTTTGCGCCTTCTTTAACATAAGCTTTCGCCATTCCGCTTCCGATTCCGCCAGCACCGCCAGTAATAACTGCTACTTTACCATCTAATTTACCCAATTATATCCACTCCTTTTTATCAATACTAGTTTAACACTTAAAGAATAGAAAATAAACATTCCTGTTTTATTCTACCCTAATTTGTTTACCGTACACAAAGGCTTGAATTCATAGTTAGGGGTTCCAATAATGGATATATTTCAGCATTTATATACAGAATATAGGGAGGTTAATTTACTCTCCTTGAAAAATCCATAGTTTTTTTGTTATGCTTACTAAGGGTTTAATATGCGAAAAAATAATTGACTGAGCAGAAGGAGATGTACATATCGAATAGGAGGAATTGAATGAAAGAAATATCTGACACTACAAATGTATATAACGAAGAAATCGAAGAGTTGGAAAATGACTATACGCTTGATCGCGTTCCTCGAGACGAACGTACAAAAGGCTGGTTAAGTATTACCAATATTACATTCGGCATCGCAACTGCTATTTTCTACTTCCAGATGGGCAGTGTTATGGCTCTCTCATACGGGGCTGTCAATGCGATGATTTCGTCAGCCTACGCAATCATTGTCGCAGGAATTTTAGGTACAGTCATCGCCTATTTATCCGCTAAATCAGGGATGAATGTAAATCTATTGTCACGAAGCGGAGGCTTTGGATATGTAGGGTCCTCCCTTACCTCCTTGATATACGCCTCTAATTTTATTATGTATTGTGCATTTGAAGGATTAATTTTAGTATCTGCAGTTCACCACTTTTTCCCTACCCTCCCAAAGTGGATTCTCATCATAGTATTCGGATCAATTGTCATCCCCTTGAATTGGTTCGGAATTGAACAACTTGATAAATTGCAAAAGTGGTCAATGCCTATATTTGTTGTGTTTTTAATCGCTGCAATCGTTATCTCATTTTATAAACCAGCTGTTTATACAGGCGCAGTTTTTTCATACATGCCTGAAGGTGTTGCAGTTGGAGGTACAGCATTACTTATGTGTATTGGCATGCACAATGGGATTATGGGACTCACAGCCCTTCTTGCTTCCGATTATGCACGTTTTTTAAAGCCGAAAGATATTAAACTCGGCTCCGTGATGATTGGATTTATCCCACAAATTTTTTGTTTTGGCGTCATGGGCGGCCTCGGTATTTGGTTTGGTGTTCGTTTTATGGAACCAGATCCAGGCGTATACATTGTCCTGCTGCTCGGAATCGGCGGAGCATTATTTACGATGCTTACCCAAATACGTATTAATGTAACAAATATTTACAGCAGTTCCTTATCGCTGTCCAACTTCTTTGAAAATATGTTCCGATTTACACCTGGAAGACGTTTTTGGGTAGTTGTATCAGGGATAAGTGCAATTTTGCTCATGCTCGGAAATATCGTCGATCATTTAAGCACAATGATGACGTTCCAAGGTGTATTTTTACTTTCTTGGGCTGCAATCTTGGTTACAGATGCACTTGTCGTCAAAAAACTTATGAAGATTGGTCCTAACTATTATGTCGCCCGTCAAGAATTTTTATATCGCTGGAATCCAGTAGGTGTTGCCTCTCTTCTTATATCAAGTTTCATCGGAACACTTGCAGCTCTAGGTTATATGGGAGTTTTCTTGGAGTCTACCGCTGCATTTTTCGCTGCAGTATTAGCTTCCATCCTTACAGTTATTTTAGCGAAAGCCACAAAAGGAAAGTACTATTTAAAGTTTGAACCTGAAAATATTAATGAGCAAGATCGCTTATCTTAAATTGATTTCTTATAAAAACCTGTGAGGACAGTATTTTTTCGCATTTAGAAAAAGGGGGATGTTGCGGCATTCTCCTTTTTTATATTTTTTTGCATTTTCATTTCTTTATTGCTATAGTTAATAACCGTTAAAACACTACAATTACCTTAGGGGGAATCATGAGAAAAATTTCAAATGTTTTTTACATTACGATCGGACTGATCGTCTTGGCAGTTGGCTATGGTGTGCTCGCGCCGAAAAGCTTTGCCGAACAAACAGGAAAGATTCAAAACTTCGTCGCATCTGCCTTTGGTTGGTACTATCTAATGTTATTATCCGTACTCGTTATCATTTGTCTGTTCCTGATCTTTAGTCCATTCGGAAAAATTCGTCTTGGCAAAGATACAGATAAACCTGAGTTTTCGACAGTATCATGGATTGCCATGCTGTTCTCAGCTGGAATGGGAATCGGTCTCGTGTTTTATGGCGCGGCTGAGCCGCTTTCACATTACGCTGTCATGTCGTCGAACGGTGAGCTCAATACTCCCGCTGCCTTTAAAGAAGGCTTGCGCCAATCTTTTTTCCACTGGGGAATCCACGTATGGGCAATGTATGGTTTTGTTGCCTTATCCCTCGCATTCTTCCAATTCCGCAAGGGGGAACCTGGTTTAATTTCATCAACATTAAAGCCGATCTTTGGTGATAAAATGAACGGTCCTTGGGGTGTTCTTGTCGATGTTCTCGCTGTTTTTGCAACCGCTTTCGGTGTTGCAACAACCCTCGGCTTTGGCGCTGTTCAAATTAATGCAGGTTTAAATTATTTATTTGGAGTTTCAATAGGAATTCAATCACAGTTCTTTATTATTTTCATAGTAACTGTACTGTTTATAATTTCTGCTTGGAGCGGTCTAAGTAAAGGAATTCAATATTTATCCAACTTGAATCTTGTCCTAGCTGTTGCTTTGCTAATTCTTGTTGTAATTCTTGGACCAACTTTATTAATATTTAATATGTACTCAGATTCACTAGGCGGTTACATGGCGAACTTTGTAAAAATGAGTTTCTCCACTTCCCCATTGAATTCTGAAAATCGTCAGTGGCTGGATGCCTGGACCATTTTCTACTGGGCTTGGTGGATCTCTTGGGCACCATTCGTCAGTATGTTCATTGCGCGTGTTTCTAAAGGACGGACAATCCGCGAATTCATGATTGGCGTTATGATTGCTCCGACAATCCTATGTACATTCTGGTTCACAGCGTTTGGAACCACCGCAATTGAAGCTCAAAAAGCCGGTGTTAAACTTGCGGATAAAGCTACTGAACTTGTAGTCTTCGAGTTGTTTAATACAATGCCTTGGGGTGTATTCATTTCAATTGTTGCAATCATCCTTATCGCATCTTTCTTTATCACATCAGCGGATTCAGCGACATTTGTGTTAGGTATGCAATCCAGTTATGGATCATTGACACCGCCAAATAGCATCAAGCTCGTTTGGGGAGTACTTCAGTCAGCCATTGCGTTAATTTTACTATCGGTCAAT
Organism: Sporosarcina jeotgali; assembly: GCF_033304595.1. Taxonomy (NCBI): domain Bacteria; kingdom Bacillati; phylum Bacillota; class Bacilli; order Caryophanales; family Caryophanaceae; genus Sporosarcina; species Sporosarcina jeotgali. The sequence goes on along the minus strand of NZ_CP116341.1, from coordinate 1,399,901 downwards.
GGATTAGAAGCTCTGCAAAATACAATAATCATTGCCGCACTTCCATTCTCATTCGTAATCTTGTTAATGATCTTCTCTCTTATGAAAGCGTTAAGTTCAGAATTAAACTTGATTAAAGCGAGACGGAAATAAAAAAAGGACGTCCCTCAACGAATGAGTGGACGTCCTTTTGAATATTGACAGGTTTTTCAGATTAAATGGCCTGGCGCATATTGTGTCTTTCTGCGGTTTTGTATGCATCATACATGCCCCATATCCAAACGATAGGGTACGTAATAAATCCAATTAAAACAAACATAAGAAGCGAGTTAATAATTTGGACCCCGATTAGAATAAGACCTTTCAGAATTTGACCATTATAGATCTGTCCAACACCTGTCCAAAAAAAGCTAAGTACTGCTGCCAGTCCTGGGCTTTTCATCATACTGCAGTTCCCCTTCCGTTAGAAAAATATTCCGATTACTGCGAGTGCTGCTACAATCCAGAAGCCGCCCACCGCAATCGTATCACCTGAAATAATTGGCTTCTTTTGTAAAAAATCGATAGCGTGTATGTCTTTTTTCAGTTCACTGATTTCCTCTTCAAGTGCTCTCACTTTAGTGGTAAGAGTATACACTTCGTCAGATACGGTGCTTGGATACCGTTCCGGTTCCGTTTTCTGCAATGCATTTTCATCCACCGTAACACATCTCCTCTCAGATAAACATAAATACACTTATAAAAAGTATATCAAGTATAATGGGAAGTAGATAGAGTCTTTTGTCAACTTCTTGTCAAATTGTTCAAATAGAATGTATGGTACACTTTTGGTGACCTGCGTTTTATTGAAATTCAATGAAGATCATTGAAAGGTGTGTACATATGAACCAAGACGATACTCAAGATGAACATGGAGATAGCCTGAATAATGAAGTGTCACCAGCAGAAGATACCGGTGATTCGGAAGTTAGATTCGATAACTCGGATTGCTTAGACACTTCTGAACTGACACAAGAAGAAATCGAAGAAGAGGAGTTTCGTCAACTCGTTTTAGAAGCACAGCGAGAGGCCCTTGCGAAGGAGGCTGCACTTCGAACGAATCCGCAGGCAAGTAAACGCAGGGTCCCTAAATGGATTGTATGGATCATGGCACTTGTTCTTCTATTTCAGCCTGTCGCTTTCATTTTTGATATTTATTCATTGCCAGCGATTGATTTTTTGAAAACGTCTGCAAAGCTTTCAAAACGTGAAGATATTACGAAGTGGAAACAATCCGTTGCTGTTGTATTGACCGAAGATGGGAAAGGCACTGGGTTTTCCGTATCCCCTGATGGACTGATTGTTACCAATAATCATGTAGTTGAAAATACAAAGCAAATTACAGTATCTTTTGAAGAACAAGGTCGCTTTGCGGCATCGCTCGTTGCACAGGATTCCGTAAATGATTTGGCTATTTTACAAATAAATGATCCGCCGGACATTCCTGCTCTTAAACTAGCGGAATCTCCTGCTTATACCCCGGATACGAAAGTCAGGTTTATCGGAAATCCGTTGAATTTTTTTGGGATTGCCAATGAAGGTGAATTAATTGGCGAAAGCAGCTGGGCGGGTCGGGATGTTCCCATTATCCTTTTGGATGCACCGGTCTACAGAGGAAACAGTGGAAGTCCTGTTTTTCAGAATGACGAAGTCATCGGCGTTGTTTTTGCAATAACCGAGTTAGACCCCTATGGTAAAGTGGGAATGTTCATACGGTCGAATGAAGTATTGGAATTATTGAAGAAAGTTAAGTAAACAAAAAGTCCGGAAACCATGAGTCGTTTCCGGACTTTTTGTTATGATTAATTTTTACGTTTTTTCTTAGTATCATCTGCGTTGTCTGCTTTCTTGAAATCGCTTGGATACTCAACTTCTTGTGCTGAGGAAAGGTTGTTATTTTTCTCTGTCATCATTTCATACGGTTCTTTTTTCTCAGTCATTTGGAATCCTCCTTCAAAAACTAGTGTCCCTCTAGTTTTCCCAGGGAAAGAGATTCTATGCATGCCAATTCATTCTTGATTAAATTCAGGTTCCAGCCGCTCCATGAATTCCTCAAGAGCACTATATCCTTGCTGTTTTAAATACCAGTTGTTTGCAGCTGCTTCAATCAATCCAGCCACATCCCGTCCTGGTTGCAGCTGAATCTGAATGTAAGGAACAGGCACTCCCATATACTCTGTGAACTTCTCGTCCAATTCCAGCTCGTTGTTAAGTGAGTTGTCTTTCCACTCCGTCAATTCGATATCTAGAGCGATTCTGGTTTCTTCTTGAAAAGCAGCGCGGCCATATAAACGGACCACGTTCATCAAACCGATACTTCTAAGTGCCAAAAACTCTCGGTTAGTTTGGTTATGGGTACCGAGCAGCGTTTGCGGACTGAGTTTTCGGAGTACAACAATATCATCTGCTACCAGGCGATGCCCGCGGCCAATTAAAGTGTGTGCAGTCTCACTCTTCCCAACACCCGATTTACCTCTTAGTAAAACACCAATTCCTGCAACATTTACAACGACTCCATGGATTGCAATTTCTTCAGCCATTGAGCTTATGACAAATGCATCCAGTTTCGCACTTGCGACACCCATCGAGTCCGGAGTTCTTAATACAGGTATTCCGTTTTCGGTACAATAAGTGTGCAATCCATAAGGCTGCTCCTGATTGGAAGTGATTAGAATACAAGGAGGATCATATTCTACCAGATTCGAAATCCGGCATTTGCATTCATCGTCTGTAAGGGTATGTAAATAATTCACTTCGTTTTTCCCGAGTATTTGAATATGTCCCCGTGCTATAAAGTCGAACGTATCCATGAACTCCAAACCCGGACGGCGCACTTTTGTTTTTTTCAGCGGTCTTCCTAAATGATCGCTCCCAGATAGGATCTCAAAAGAAAATTTTTGTACAATGTTTTGTACAGTTAACTGTTTCATGAAGGAACACCTTTCCTGATCGGATTGTTTAGTCTCAGTTTAGCATAAACACTTTTTAAATGCAGTGCCTCTATTGCTGGATTCATACCAGGTTGACTAACAGCTTAAGCGATTAGAAACTTTTTAAAATAAAAAACAAAAGAATTTTTAAAAACAGGTTTATAGTTTGTGTTGCCGGGTATAGATAATTACAAGGCGAAATCAAGGAAGGCGCTTAGCGCTGACTTGGAGAAATGCACAGCCTTGGCGGGAAATTTGCTGTACTGACGAAGCATCACCGTAAGAAGAGTTACGTGTGTTTGTAAAACCAGTAAGAAGTAAGTTTTTTGTGTAAGTGCAACATGAACAACCGTTTCTCTTCGATTAAAGAACCATGAAGTGAAATGCGTGCAAGATGAATTTGCAGTACGCTTTCGAGTAATACGTCAGCTACATGCAGCGAACTCAAACAAATTTTCCGCGAATGAAGAGGCGTCCGAACGACATGGACGCCTCTTCTTCATTGCTCAATTAATTGTTAAGTTTAGATTTACTGCATCTTTTTCATGAAAAATGGTCTTCCTATGCGTTCTACCCAGTCTGGAGCTATTGCGTGAAGTTTACTTGTGATGCCCATCACCCTTGGCAAATCGATTTGCCGTTTTGGTAGATGAACTGTCTTTACGACGGCCTTTGCAACTTCCTCAACCGACAGTAAATGCTTACCCAAAGATTTTCTATAAGTTCCGGCGTCATCTGCTTTATCTAAAAAGGCTGTATCGATTGGACCTGGATGGATAACAGATACGTCAATCCCATATTGTGAAACTTCCATACGCACTGCATCTGTGTAGCCAATAAGCGCATGTTTCGTCGCTGCATAAACAGCGGCTTTAGGGGTAGCAACTTTTCCTGCTTGGGAGCCAATGTAAATTAAATGTCCGGCCTTGCGCTCCATCCATAAAGGGATGATTCTTTGTGTAAGTTGAATCGGTGCCATCACATTAACTGAAAACATTTGCTCAAGCTGCTGATCCTCCGTTTCATGTGCAAGCGCAAACTTTGCCACTCCCGCTGAGAATATAATGACATCCGGCATCTCCATTTCACACAGCAACCGGTCTGCGGCACCCTCACTTGTTAAATCCAGTTGAATCACATCTGCCCCAAGAGCTTCAAGCAAGGCCAGACCTTCCAATGAGCGCCCCGTTACTTGAACGCGGTGACCTTCCGATATTAGCCTCACCGCGGTTTCATAACCTACTCCGCTAGTAGCCCCTGTTATTAAAATCTTTTTAAGATTTCTCATACCGATGAATTCCCTGCTCGTCTGTTTTTCTTATAACCTTGCCAAGCTCTAATAAGTAATCCATTTGACCAAGTGTCTCGGAGAGTGTCAGCCCCAGCTCTCTTTTATAGGCAGCTGGAAATAATTGCACGGTCAATTCAAAGACAGACCGCGGACCCGGTGACAGCATATCGTAAACTTTCATTGCCCGCTCGTGCTGTTTTTGCAGACGTTTTTCAACAAGTTCATGAACACCCGTTACAGGCATTCCATGTCCGCTGAAGACCTTCTCAACTGGCAGATCCAGCAATCGTTTTAATGATGCATTATATTGCAGCATTGTTTTAGGTCGAGGATCGTCAGGACCTTTAGGGGGTTCTACAAGCGGATTGGAAGAAACTTTTTCCAGTAACAAATCTCCGCCTATAAGTTCGCTCCGTTTAGAATTCCAAAATGATAAATGACTTTGAGCATGCCCTAACGTTTCAAGAGCTATCCAACCTGGATGTCCCGGAATTTCGTCCCCTTCCATTAAAATATGATCAAGTGGACGATGCGCCATCAAGTCAGCCGCACGCTTCATCTTCCCGACAATTCCCAGCGCTTTTTCAGGAACCCCTTGTTCTATAAATCGGTCCATATAAAATTCGTCATGAAATTTGATGAAATCGGGATCTCTCGTTAACCATAGATTATTATACTCATGACCGTAAAGCTCTGCATTTGGAAATCCATCAGCCCAGCCTGAATGATCTGGATGATGATGGGTTAGAATGACTTGTTCAATATCCTCCAGTGAATAGCCCGAATCGTTAAGTCCCGCCTTGATTGCTTCTAAAGCTTCTGGAGTTCTAGGACCCGCATCGAAAAGACTCAGTGTATCTCCTTTTACTAAAAATGCATTAACATCGCCTACAGCATAAGGCGTGGGAATCGTTAGTTGTTGAATCATGGTTTTGCCTCCATTATTGAATCGCTATTCATTCCATTGTACATGCTTTCTGTACGTTCGTCATGTATCGATGACTGAATCGTCTGTTGACTTATTTCCATAAACGCATACACTGATGGAATACACGCATTTAGGAAAAGAGGGAATTCCATGGAGAAAATCGTATTTGTAGGAGCCGGATCGATGGCTGAAGCTGTAATTTCCGGGATTTGTAAGCAAGGGACGATTAACCCTTCTCATATTTATGTCATGAACCGTGCAGATGAATCACGTCTTCAACTGTTGAAAAGTACATACGGTATTTCTTTAGTAAGTGCAGACAAATCAGAGCTAACCAGTGCAGATTTAATTGTAATGGCTACTAAACCTAAAGATGTCTATACGGTCATGGAACAAATTTCTCCTTTTATAAATGAACATGCAGCTATCCTTTCTGTACTTGCTGGAATTTCAATCGCTACCATCGAATCAGGTTTAGGAAAACACGCGATTGCCCGATCTATGCCAAATACATCAGCAGCCATTGGTAAGTCTGCTACAGGTGTGGCATTCAATTGTTCGGTGACTTCAGAAGTAAAACAAGAAATTCTAACCTTATTAAGTTCAATAGGAATCGTAGCAGAAGTTGAAGAAGATGACTTGCACGCCGTTACTGCTCTTTCAGGAAGCGGCCCTGCCTATATCTACTATTTGGCCGAAGCCTTAGAGACAGCTGCCATGCATGCTGGAATTGATCAGCCGACTGCTCGTAATCTTATCATCCAAACGATTGAAGGCGCTGCATCCATGCTGCGCCAAACGAATGAAGAGCCAGCCGCACTTAGAGAAAATGTAACCAGTCCTGGCGGTACGACGGAAGCCGGCCTTCGGGCACTCACTGCCGGCGGGTTTCATGAAGCAGTTTTCAGTTGCATCCAACATGCTGAGAAACGTTCCAGGGAACTTGGGTCCGATACGTTTAAAGAAAGTCCGAGCTCTTCATAAAGGACTTTTTAAGTTTTTTTGCTATAGTATAGTCATTCATGAAAAGGAGTGACTTAGAAATGGCTAAATTATTCGAACCTTACACGATTCGCAATCTCACATTGAAAAATAGAATCGCGATGGCGCCAATGTGCATGTACTCATCGCATAACGAAGATGGTCAAGTGGAAGATTGGCATCGCGTGCACTACGGCTCAAGGGCTGTCGGTCAGGCGGGATTAATCATTCTAGAAGCGACTGCCGTTCAGCCACAGGGGCGAATCAGTCCCCAAGATCTCGGGATTTGGGAAGATGCTCATATTGAAGGCTTAACTGAACTGACACGTCTCATTAAACAACACGGTGCAGCTGCAGGAATCCAGCTTGCACACGCAGGCAGGAAAGCAACAGTGGACGGCGCCATCCAGGCACCAAGCGTCCTAGCGTTTAGTGATCAATACAAAACACCAGTTGAAATGAGCAAAGATGCGATTCAAGAAACCATTCAAGCATTCGCTGCAGCCGCAAAACGTGCAGCAGATGCGGGATTCGACTTATTGGAACTTCACGGGGCGCATGGTTACCTCATCAACGAATTCCTATCCCCGCTATCCAACCATCGTACTGATGAATATGGCGGAAGCGCTGAAAATCGCTACCGGTTCCTTCGTGAAATCATCGATGCCGTCAGAACTTCGTGGGAAGGACCCTTATTTGTACGAATTTCTGCTGAAGACTATACGGTTGGCGGCATGACTTCTGAACACTATATTGAAATGGCTAAGTGGATGAAGGATCAAGGAGTAGACTTAATTGACGTGAGCTCCGGAGCTGTGGTCCCTGCAAAAATCGATCCATTTCCCGGTTATCAAGTTCCCTACTCCGAGACCATCCGAACAGGTGCAGATATCGCAACTGGCGCAGTAGGATTAATCACTTCAGGTCTCCAAGCCGAGGAAATCTTAAGGAATGACCGTGCTGACCTCATATTAATCGGCAGAGAACTGTTGCGAGACGCGTATTGGCCATATCGAGCTGCTCGTGAACTTCATACAGAAATTGAGGCTCCTGCTCAATACAGCAGAGGATGGACGTTTTAAAATGGTTGTCCTAAGTGTCACAATCAAGCTATTTTCTTAAATACATCAAATCTTTCTATAAAGTCATAGCTTTTGTCCAGATGACCTGCTAAAAATGTAAATTACAAAAAACAAATTACAGACGTGAAAAACCGCAAATTCAAAAATGAAATTGCGGTTTTTTATTGCATTCAGAGGTATATAGTTAATTTTAGTAAATTCTGTAACCTTTCTAAAACTAAAAAATTATACAAACCTGAAAAAAGTTAGAGTAATGTTGACTCTTTCCCTTAAGCATATAAATTATTAAGTTTCAAAATGGCCCGTTTGAAGTAAACACCTTATGCAAGAAACGCCCCCATATCTGGAATAGTGTTAAGCACGTTGATTTGCGTTCCAGCCGTACGCTTTCCGGAGGGCGTGGCTTGAGCCGCTTCCTTCGCTTCGCTACGTCCAGGGTCTCAAGGCTCACGCTGATCCTCCCGGAGTCGACGGCTTGCACTCCAATCAACTAAGAGTGTAGTACCAAACAATCGCCCCCATTAGTTTAAGATCCAATCGTCCAACGATTCTTTAGTAATGTTTTCTGTGGTTGTAAATGGGAGCGTGTGATATTCCCAGTCAAGGAAACCGTTTTTAGACGCTTTCGTTAAAAAAATCATTTCAAGTTTATTTTCAAAAAATACTTGTGTTAAATAAATGTTGTTTCCGGAGTATTTTGTATAAAAGTTAAGGTCAGTTATATCTAAGATATTTTGTCCTTTTCTATCTCTTTCGGCATTTATCTCACTGACATAGTAATCTCCATTACTCACATTACTTTCTTGTAATTTTAGGTATACTGTATCTAAATTCACCAGAATTACAACAACTAATATTACAAGAACAAACGATATAATTATCTTTTTCATAAACTCCCCCATAAGACAAGTCATCCTCTTCACTCCACTACCCCTTAGCAGAAGAAGTTAAGTTCTAATTCAACTCTTTGGCCCGATTACTGAAATAGGCGCAATCCTTCTTCAAGAATTGCGCCCTATTGTTGCAATGTACGACAATGTTATATTGAACTCCTTGTTATTATCCATTAAACTCTAAAATATTTAATCCCTCTGATGCTTCTGGTGCCTCAAAAAAGTTAGTAACATGGGTAAACATTTCTTCAGTATCAAAATCCGCTCTTTCAGGTTGTTCGTTACGTCTTTGTGCAATTTGACGTAAGCATTGTTCGTTATTTAGATTAAGGAAAATTAATTGATGGCTTGCATTGACATCGGACACCATATCCAAAAACCACTTACGTTGCTTTTGAGTATTAGCGGGAAAATCCATTACTACATCTGTACCTACACTTAATATATTTTGGACATGTTTTCTCACCAACGGCTTAATCTGCGCCGAAAACTTCAGAAAATCTTCAAATGATTCGATCTGATTGGGATAAAGAGATGAAAGCCATTCATCCTCAGATAATAGTACTGCATTCTTATCTATTGCATATTGTTTTGATTTAGTTGATTTTCCTGCACCCATTTTCCCGCAGAAAAAATATAACGTCCCCAATTGTCTCATGTTTTTTCAAACCTCCAAGTTTAATTTAGCAGTTGTTGCTTAACCTTGTAGGGCATACTTTTCAGTAATTGGCCCGTTTTTATTTCAGCAGTCACTGAACTATGGCCCCTGTTAACTTAATACACAGGCTTATTGCACCTATTTATCTTTGCATTTCTCTTACTAATCCAATTGCTTGTTCAGTCGAGTCAATTAAGGAGCGATTTTCTTTTGATTTTCTTAGTATCAATGCTTTTTGAAAGCATTCTTCGGCTTCGTTTAGATTTGCTAATTCCATTAGACATTTACCTTTGTGTTGCAGTACGAAATCCAAGTATTCGTCAATCTTGTGGGCTTCACACATTCTCAAAGATTTATTAAAATGGTCCAAAGCCATTTTATGATTGCTATCGTATTTAAGAACCTCACCAAGACGAATTGAAGCAACGATTTTCCTTGTGGGGTTTCTTTCTACTACTGCTTGATTAAGACAATATGTTAAACAGTTAATTGCTTTTTTGGGTTGCCCATTTATTCTGTATAAATTTCCTAAAGCCCCATAAAGAAAATACTTATCGTTTTCATTACTGTCTTCTAATAAGCCTTTTCCTTGGCTAATAATTTGGTTTAACATTACAGGATTAGAGGTCTTTTCACGAAGATACTGACCTTTATCGAAGTAAATAATCTAGTTTACAGTGGATAGATTTTTCTTGAATTCTGCTATATTTATGTCTGCCCCTCCCCAAAACACGTCTTTTCAAATAGTAAAAGTTCCTTTTTTAAAGAATATATTTACACCGCAAAGTGGCCCTTTTGTTCAAAGAGTGCAGGTCCCAATTTCGGAATCGCACCCTTTTGCAGAAGGTCAAATTTAGCGACTGCCCTTTTGCCAGAGATAAAATGATATAGAAAAAGTGCTAATAAACAATATTTGAAAAGAGATACCTATAATCATTAAGACTGATGTAAAAGCATCAGCGGTACTGCCTGAAGTCGTCCACGATGTAGCACCAGGTGGTCTTGAAAAGTTTACCGCAATACTATCCCCATTTGCTCCCAATATTAAAAACAAAATACCCAACAATAAGAAGACAATAGGAATCCCGAATAATTTTATATTTTCTTTCCCCACTTTACTCACGCCTTTCAAACAAAGTTATCTAGCAAAATGGTCCATTGCGATATAGACTAAATCTCTTATAAAGCAAACGCTCCCAGATTCTGAAGAATCCTTCAAAAAATATATTTTCAAGACAAATAATGAAGGGGTTTAACTACCTCGCAAAGTTCACTTTCCTCAATAAACTTCGTGACAATGGAAGAGTGTCCGATCCCTACAATGAATAGAATGCGTTCTTCCTTGGATTCAATGAGACGGGATAAGTTGGAGAACATGATTAGATTCCTCTTATACCACCAACTGAGCCAGTTTATACCCACATAGTGATCTACTTCACCAATACGCGCAATGTTTAAATGGACTTTATGTAACAGGTCTAGAAAAGCTGGCTCATTTAACTCTCTGTAGTAGCCCAGTACAGTTTTATCCTCAGTCCATACAGGTATATCCTCGACTCCTGCAAGAATTTCTTTTAACATCTCCGATTGGTGTTCCTCCGCCCAACTCTGAACTTCCCCGAAGCTCATGTCTTCAGTCCCCATCCAATCGGTCGGATAGATTTCGTTATGCTTAAGCTCAACCCCTAGCCGGAAGCCTACCTGGTAGATTTCATTGATTGGTAATGAAAAAGAACCCGATTGATATCGCTTATATAGCTCATTACATGTCTTACTCTCCTTCGGTTCCATTTCAACCGCAATCTTGGTCGGTTTGAAATTCCCTATTTTCGAAACCAATTCCTCGATTTCCATTTGCCTTTGATGCGTATCTAGTCCCTCGATTTCGGACATGTGAAAGCTGCCAAGTATAAGAATTTCCGCCTTTTCCTGATTCATTTAAATCTCTCCCTTTACCTAGGTCCAATCCAATATCTTAAGTTTGATGCATTGTCCTTATCACGCAAACGCAACCGTTTATTTAACTTCTAAAGAAAAAGCATAAAAAGCATCACCATGGGATAAATCTTTATCTTCTTCATCCATCCACCAGACGCCATAACTATAAAAGTATATACCCTTTTCATTGGGAGCTATAAATTGATTGTCTTTCACTTCAATTTCCATTTCATCGTTATGACTCTTTACCTGTGAAAGATGCATTTCATTAGGCTTTGGTGTGTAATCCATAATCAATGTGACTTCCTCACCTGCCGTAATTTGGATGGGCTCTTTATCCTTTAATAAATCTACTGGACCCGCAGTGTCGACACATTCACCTGTCTTTTTATCACCAGTAGAACGGATTTCCCAACAATATGTACCTAATACCGTTTCGTATTTTTCGCCGTTAATTTTTACAACTACATTTGGTGGTTTGTCTCCGCTTAAAATCGTGTCAGCATTTTTATTATTTGAAACCCCGCAAGCACCTAATATCATCGCAATGAACAAAACTCCTAAGAAAGTAAGTTTTTTCATTTTTTCTCTCCACCTTTATAAAGGTTAATCGTTGATGCTATAGAAAAGTTTCAAATATATGAAAATGGTCCGTTTGAAGAACGGATCATTTTAGTGAATAGCCCCCATATCTGGAATAATGTTAAGCACGTTGATTTGCGTTCCAGCCGCACGTTTTCCGGAGGACGTGGCTTGAGCCGCTTCCTTCGCTTCGCTACGTCCAGGGTCTCAAGCGCACGCTAATCCTCTCAGAGTCGACGGCTTGCACTCCAATCAACTAAGGATGTATTACCAAAGAATCGCCCCCACTAACGGCAGACGGATTTGCCAATTTTCCGTTAACAGGGATGTTATTCTTTCCCGCAATCATAGCAACGTTTGTCTATATCATTATCACCATATATCCGTAACTCTTTCTTTTCTCCACAAGTGTTACATGACTCAAAATATATTTGTGGAAGCAAACCTTCTTCAGCTAATGGAACCCATTCTTTTTCGTACAACTCTTTTGTCATGCCATAATCAGTTAAAACAAGTTTCCCGCTATTATTTAAACCAAAATTACTGCTGTCTTTTAAATCAAAGCAATCGAAGTTTTTATCCAACTCATTCATAACCGTTTCAAAAAGATCTGGGATGAGGTGACTGTGAATTCCAGAATTGATTTCATAGGATTGATTATCTATAAGTTCTAAAGGATGATAGAAATCTTGTATGGAAATGAAGTCATCCACGTAATAAGTTTTGGCAAGTATTGAAGCAAGCCCTTTTTTCTCCATTGCTCTGAAAACTTTGAGTTCATTTTGTGATTGCTTATACCCGTTTGTGTGCAAGTGTACTTTAATTACATAATTCGATACTTTAAATACTTTTCGTGTAGAGCCAATACCAACAAAGTTTTCATCTTTACAATACGAGTTCCAGTGATTAATTATTTCTTCAAGCAATTATTTCCTCTCCCTCAAAATGGCCCATTGACGGCATAATCTTAATTCCAGAATTGTCCCTTTTTGCTGAACTTCCATGAATCAATCTAATCTAGAAGTTAGGGTTTCATTTAAAAAAGCGACTATTCTTCGCCAAGCGGTATATTGAGCCTGCGAGTTATCTTGAGGTGTTCCCCCAAGTAATAACTTCCCATTTCCAAATGGTGATATGACTGTTTGTGTAGTTGGAAATCCTGGAATCGACAATGAATGACCAGCTTTCGGAAAGTTGATATGCATGAAATTGTGAGGATGGTTATGTTCTTTTAATCTAAATATTACTTTTTCAGACAAGAAATCAGAAGGCCAAAGTTGATCATCCCCTCCTGAAATCAAAAGAATAGGACCCTGAATATCTTCGACTGCAATCTCTGCTTGTTTCTCATCTTTTGCCCAATATTGGTAGATTTCACGCCAGGATATCGGTTTACCTGTACGTATTGACTGTTCCAATTTCTCTGTGACCTCCCTGGGAATCTTACCATTGGCAAATGGTAACGATTGCCCCTTATATTGCCAAGAGGTTAAACCAAGTGCGGATTGACCTAATCCTGGGTAAACAACTCCACTAGGTACATATCCAACAACGGCTTTGATTGATGGAAAGATTGATGCACTTAATAAAGCTAGTTCCGCACCTTTAGATGTTCCAAATACACCTATTTTTTTGGAGTCAACATTCGGATTACCGGTCAACCAATCTATTGCTCCTTCGATATAATCCAAGGGAATATTCACAAGCTCTTTTGGTAAGTCTCCAATACCAAAGTACGCCAATGCTAACGTGTTAAATCCATGCGATGCCAACAATCCGGCATTACTTTCTCTTAATCCCCCCTCAGATCCACCTAATACGATTACTGTGGGTAACGGTCCGGCCTTAGAATGAAAAAAGAATGTTCCAACAATTCCTTGTTGACGTACAGGAAATCTATCCACTTTAGGCGAAACAACCTCACGAATTATCGAGGTGAATGTCAAGACTTCTTGCCCTCTCATTAGAAACAGCTTTGTTTCCAATGGCTTTAAAGGGGTCTTTCCTTTCGGTTTATCATTCAAGATAGGTGACATAGACCAAAAAAGACCAGTCACATCAGGAATTAAATATGTACCTGATCTAGGCTTCGCAGTTGCTAAATTAATTTCCCCTTCGTCATTAGATATAAATTCTGCAAACGACCCCCAATTCTTGCCAAGGTTATCGCACATTTCAGCTTTTAACGTTACAACCTCACACGGTGGAAGATTGGTGATTCGGATTTCCAATGCTGTATCTATAAAGGAACTGTTTTGTGTAACATGGAATTTGGGTTTCATTGCTATCCTCCATCTAAATTTTTTGTATTAACCAAAAAATGGACCGTTTGAAGCCCAAACCATATACGGTTAAAACGCCAGTTTATAAATCAAGAATACGCTGACTTTATTTTTCAAATGTTTAATTTCATATAAACCATTTTCAATAAAACAAGCCCAAAACCAATTGCAACAAAAACCAGAGAACGTTTAAGATTCCCTTTTTCATGAAAAAAGATCATTACTAAAGCGTATCCTACTAGTAAAAACCACTGGATAGTGTCTGAAAGGTGCAAAAGGCTGGTTAAAATGACAATGCCTAAAATAATCATAATATGAATGCCATCAATTTCTTGGACGTCTTTTTTCTTCACTTCTCCATCCATAAAATTCTTCCTTTCAAAAAGTCTGTTAAATGACTGGATTTTTGTATGGATCTTATGCCTGAAGGAAACGGATTAAGCTTCTTCCTTCGGAAAGTGTTCGGAGGTACGGAAACTAACAGTTTATATGCAATATTGTTTCGCCATTTTTGCTGAATATCAAAAACTACTACAACGCTAACATCATTATACCAAAGATATCCATAAAAATTTTCAAAAAAATGAAAAAAGCATCGCTAATTGCGATGCTACTAACAAGACTTTATTTTGATGTGAATTTATTGTTGGTTTCACTATTGCAAAACTGGATATTTTTAGACTGACTCACGTTTTTGCAAATAGAAATCAGAAGTTGATACATAGTCTCATCTTCTCATTATTTCAATAGCATTATTTCACAGCTCACCCACTGCTTCTAATAGAGCCGGCTTTGATTCTGACAAGGAGGAAATCCATTTATATCCTGAATCATATAGAAATCGTACTTTTTTAAAGCAAATTGCGCTTGGTATAAGTATTCAATTACATGAAGTTGACCATTAGTAACTCCGCATAAAATCCCTGACGTCCCTTGCCCATTTGACAATGAAATTCCAACAGGCTGATTGATTAAAGTGTCTATTTTATAATGCCAGTTCATCCTCATCGCCTCCTATACCATCTTATTATGAATGGAGGCATTTAGTGTTTGTCTTACTTCTGAAAGTTTTCATCTGAAAAGATCCTTGAATTCCAGAGTACTCGTCTCACTATTAAAGGATACTACTGTTTGAGCAGTCATTTAAGCGTTCACTTGCAGGCAATCCAATGAATTGAAGAAGTTTGTTATTTCTTAAAATTACTTTCAATGACTTTCCCATTATGTAAAGAATATTGAGCAAAGTCACTTGCTACAAAAACGTCAGGGTAAACTTCTTGTCCTTCTTTCTTAAATGCATCAATGTCACTTGGAAGAAAGCGGGAACTAATATGTGTCGCGATGAGCGCTTTTGCACCGGCTGTTTTCACAATTTCTGCGGCCTGTTGAATCGTAGAATGCCCAAAATCTTTTGCCAGCTGGCCCGTTTCTTCGTTGAATGTCGCTTCATGCACGACTAGATCAGCACCCTTTGAAAGTTCTATGGACGCTTCACACACACTGGTGTCTCCTAGAATCGTTACAACAAATCCTGATTTCGGCTCACCTATGACAGAGGCGCTTGTAACAATCTTCCCATCTTCTAATGTAATATCATTTCCGTTTTTGAGCTGCTGCAGAAGAGGACCCTTCGGCACACCAGCTTCCGTAGCTTTGTCGATCAATAACTTTCCAGGAAGCGGCTTTTGAACGACCCTGAATCCAAAGCATGGGACGACATGCGATAACTCGCGCGCAGTAATGATATAGTCGTCATCCTCAAATACATTACCTTCTTTAATCTCATGGATTTTTAACGGGTATGTAAGGTGAGTTTTCGTTAGTCGTAATGTCGTTTGGATCCACTCTTCGATTCCTGCTGGCCCATAAATATCAAGCGGACTGTCTCCGCCCAAGAATGAGCGGGAACCGATAAATCCCGGTATTCCAAATAAATGATCTCCATGTAAGTGTGTAATAAATATTTTTGTCACTTTTCTCGGCTTTAATGTTGTATGAAGCATTTGATGCTGTGTCGCTTCCCCGCAGTCAAACATCCAATATCCTCGCTCTTCGGAAGACAGATTCAAAATAATTGACGTCGTATTGCGCAATTTTGAAGGCATCCCTGCGCCAGTACCTAAAAACTGTAAATCCATAATCAACTCCTCCTTTCTATTGTTTTCCTTTATGAATCGTACCCGGACCAAATCGATCATTCATTCGTGAAACTAATTTTTGCATGGACACTTCTTTATCATGACGCTCAAAGGTATCGAAAGAAAGCTGTTCGTGCAATTCTTCAAATGGAATGACATTGGATACTGTAATTCCCAAAAGTCGGATAGGTTCTCCATCCCAGTGCAGACGAAACAGCTGTGCGGCTTCTGTATAGATCTCGTTTGAGCGATATAATGGATTCAAGACAGTTTTACTTCTAGATTGGTTCCTCCAAGCTGCTGTACGGATTTGAATAGAAATAACTGTGCCCGCCAGCTGTTTAGCTTCCAACCGGCTGGCCACTTTTTCTGCGAGTTTTTGAAATACGGCTAGACACGGTTCCAACTCGGTTTCATCAATGGCAAGTGTAGTAGAACTTCCAACACTTTTTCGTTCTGCTGATGCTTCAGGATCCACAATTCGATGATCTTCTCCATTGGCACGCTCTTTCAATCTTAGTCCTCTTTTACCAAGCGTCATTTTCATCTTCAAATCATCTGCAGTAGCAAGGTCGCCAATTGTTTGAATTTTTGCCTGAGCAAGCTTTTCGGCACTGCTTTTACCAATTCCATGCATCTCAATTACGGAAAGCGGCCATAAGACTTTGTGAACTTCCCGCTTTCTTAGTATCGTGATCCCCATTGGTTTCCTCATGTCGGAAGCAGTTTTAGCTAAAAATTTATTCGGAGCAATTCCAATTGAACACGGTAAGTCCAGTTCACGTAATATCCGTTCCTGCATATCTTTAGCAATCCCCAGTGCGTCCTCTAATCCGCCAATAGCTGTAATGTCGATGTAGGCTTCGTCAATCGAGACCGGTTCCACTAACTCTGTATATGTCCTGAGTATATCAAACACTGCCTGGGAAGCTTGTCTGTACTTTTCAAAGTCTGGAGGTATCAGGACCAGCTGAGGGCACAGTCGTTTCGCTTCGCCGACAGTCATTGTCGTGTAGACTCCAAATGCACGCGCTTCATATGAACAGGTAACTAAGATTCCTCTCCGTGCTTTTGGGTCCCCTGCCACAGCCAATGCGAGTCCTTTCAAATCTGGATTATGCGCTTGTTCAACAGACGCAAAGAAACAATTCATATCCAAATGAAGAATGACTCGACGGTTGACATGTTCTTTGCGATCCATTTATTCTCCCCTCACCTTCAAGAAAAAACCGGGCAGCGTACTCCCCGGTTTTCACAGTTACACGTTTTCTGAAACTTGCTGATCCACATAGTCAGTAATATCATCCATACCTGCCAATGTATCAGAAAGAATGGTCGGATCAATCATTGTAATGACTCGATTTTCCAAATTAGCTACTGAAGAGAAATAAGGGGTTTTAGAATAAGCCATCAGCCCTTTTGACGTCAACGTATCCTCGGAAATATCAAGAATTTCTTTTGCTTCCAGCACGAGTAAGCCAAAGTAGACTCCTTCCGTCTGGACAACCACAACTTTAGCATTTGGATCATCTTTTGCAGAGTTGCCATATAAAATTTGCTGGAAATCCAAAATCGGAACGAGCTCTCCTCGTATTTTCATTAATCCAAGAAGGTATTCCGGTAAATGAGGAATCGGATTCACTTTTTCCAATTCTTCAATGGAAACCGTTTGTTCAACTGGAATGGCATATTCTTCATTGCCGCAGCGAACGACTATCGCTTTCGTGTTTTCCATATTATTGAACCTTCTTTCCGCGGTTAGTCACGGTACGCACAATTTCAAGCAGTAACTCCGCAAGTTTGTTGAGCTCTTCAACAGGCATACGCTCGTTTTTAGTGTGGATTTCTTCATAACCGACAGACAATGTAACTGTAGGGAAGCCATGTCCATTAAAGATATTACCGTCACTGCCTCCGCCACTCGTCTTCAATTCCGGTGTACGGCCGATCGCACGAATTGCTTCCGAAGCTACTTGAACGACTTCGTCATTCTCGTCAAAATGGAACCCTGGTGACATAAGACGCACTTCCGTCTCAGCCGTACCTCCCATTTTTTCAGCAGTTTCGGCAAACGCTTTTACCATATGTTCAGTTTGAGCTTGTAACTTCTCATAATCGATGGACCGAGCTTCTGAGACGATGTTAACTTCATCACAAACAATATTCGTTGCTTGTCCGCCAGAAAACATTCCGATGTTCGCTGTTGTCTCTGAGTCAATTCTTCCAAGTTTCATGGCTGCAACTGATTTTGCAGCAATCGTAATCGCGGAAACACCTTTTTCAGGTTCTACTCCAGCGTGTGCTGTCCGTCCATGAATGATTGTCTTCAATTTTGCATTATATGGAGCAGCTGTGACGATTCCTCCGACTTTTCCATCACTGTCAACTGCGTAGCCGTATTTTGCATGCATAACCGTTCTATCAATTTCCCGCGCACCTACTAGACCGCTTTCTTCCCCGGCAGTAATGATAAATTGCAGATCACCATGCGCTTCTCCGCTTTCTTTAAGCGTCCGCATCATCTCAAACAATGCAGCAAGTCCCGCTTTGTCGTCTGCACCTAGAATCGTTTCTCCTGCAGAATAGACATATCCATCTTCTTTTAAGACGGGTTCAATTCCTGCTCCAGGCGTCACGGTATCCATATGACAAGTGAAGTAAATTGGATCTGCTTCCGGAACAGTACCTTTCATCGTTGCAATTAAGTTTCCGGCACCATGGCCAGTGCGTACTTTTGAGTCATCTTCGAAAACATCAAAGCCCATTTGCTCCATCTTTTCTTTCAAAACGCCTACAATCTGTTCCTCGTGCAGCGTTTCAGAATCTATCTTTACTAATTCAAAAAATTCGTCCAGCATGCGTTCGTAATTCATAGTATCTCTCCTCTTATAATGGCATATTGCCGTGCTTCTTTTTAGGGCGCTGTTCTTTCTTATTTCTCATCATATCTAGCGCTTGCACTAGTTTAATGCGCGTTTCACGGGGGTCAATGACATCATCGACCATTCCGTTTGCAGCCGCTGCATATGGATTCGAGAACTTATCACGATATTCCGCGATTTTAGCTGCTCGAGTTGCTTCTGGGTTTTCACTTCCCGCTATATCGCGTGCGAAGATAATGTTCGCTGCACCTTCAGCACCCATTACTGCAATTTCAGCATTCGGCCAGGCGAACACAAGATCTGCACCGATTGCTTTTGAATTAAGTGCTACGTACGCTCCGCCAAATGCTTTGCGCAAAATCACTGTGATTTTGGGTACTGTTGCTTCCGAATAGGAATACAAGATTTTTGCACCGTGACGGATAATGCCGCCATGCTCTTGTTTAACTCCTGGGAAGAATCCAGTCACATCTTCAAACGTAATCAGCGGAATGTTAAAGGAATCACAAGTCCGAATGAACCTCGAAATTTTATCCGAAGAATCAATATCAAGTCCGCCCGCCATCACTTTTGGCTGATTGCAAACAAATCCTACCGATTCTCCCTTTATTCTAGCGAATCCTACCACTGCATTTCGCGCAAATTCTTTTTGAACTTCCATGAATGAGTCTGCATCCGCAATTTGCTCAATCACTTTCCGAACGTCATACGGTCTGATGGTTTCAAATGGTACGACATCCGCTAAGTCTGGACGGTAATCATCTTGATCAGACAATGGCTGTACCGGTGTTTTCTCTTCATTATTTTGAGGCAAGTATGTTAATAGACGGCGAACTTCTTGAAGTACTGTCTGCTCATCCGCTCCTCGGAAGTGTGCGTTACCGCTAATTGAGTTATGCACTTTTGAGCCGCCCAGGTCTTCAGATGAAATTTTTTCTCCAGTGACTGTTTCAATGACTTTCGGTCCTGTGATGAACATTTGGCTCGTATCATCGGTCATGAAAACGAAATCTGTAATCGCTGGTGAATAGACAGCTCCGCCTGCACACGGTCCTAAAATGACAGATATTTGCGGTATGACGCCTGAGTAAATAGAGTTACGATAGAAGATTTCGCCATAGCCATCCAGAGAGACAACCCCTTCTTGAATGCGGGCTCCGCCTGAATCATTAAGTCCAATGAATGGAGCACCATTTTTTGCAGCTAAATCCATGACGTTTGCGATTTTCATAGCATGCATTTCCCCAAGAGCTCCACCGAAAACTGTGAAGTCTTGAGAGAATAAATAAATGGCACGGCCGTTCACTTTTCCATACCCCGTAACTACACCATCACCAGGACCTTCCATTTTGTCCATTCCAAAATCACGAGTACGATGAACAACAAATGGGTTCAATTCAACAAAGGTTCCTTTGTCTACTAGCAAATCAATCCGTTCACGTGCAGTTAACTTTCCTTTTTCATGCTGGCGTGCAATGCGTTCATCGCCTCCGCCTAGTTCAATCTTACGTTTTCTATCGTAAAGTTCGTTAATTTTATCGTAAATATCCACCTTACTCATCCCCCAATGAGCGCTTGGCACATAGTTCATAAAGAACTCCAAACGAAGATTTTGGGTGCATGAATGCAACTTCCGCTCCACCTGCACCTATTTTCGGTTCTTCTTGCAGCAGCCGGACACCACTTGTCCGGAGTTCCTCCATACGCTGGCGAATATTCCGAACACCGAAAGCAATATGATGGACCCCTTCCCCGCGTTTTTCCAGGAAACTTGCAACGGCCCCTTCATTGCCGATCGGCTCAAGCAATTCGAGCTTAATATTACCAGCATCTAAAAATGCCACCGTCACATGCTGTTGCGGTACTTTTTCTACGCCTAACAATTTTAACCCAAGTGTATGTATATAATAATCTATTGAATCATCAAGATTTTTTACTGCAATACCAATATGGTCAACTTTTTCCAAGATTACACCCCTCTTCTATTGTAACCGCTTCTAAAATATTGCGCCACCAGTTGAGAAATCTGCAGATTCTGTTAAACTAAAAGTATCAAACCAATTAAGGGGTTTTTGCGCATGAGCAATAAAAAAGTCCAAAAAACAATCGTCATTATTATGATTGCTGCCATGGTTGCTTCCAGTGTCTTGTTCGGTCTCAGCACACTATTTTAATAGAAGACACGAAAATGCAGGCCGGCATCAGTTTGACTGATGCCGGCCTGTTTTTTATAGTTCTTCGCAATGCTGATCAAACTGATCTTGTAAGTTCGTTACAACAGACATTGGATCGTGGCCTTCAATTTCATGACGACCGACTTCAGCAACCATTTCACCGTTTTTCATGAGAACGAATGAAGGTGATGATGGCAAATGGTAATCTCCAAAGTGCATGCGTGCTTGAGCAGTCGCTTCTTTGTCTTGTCCTGCAAATACTGTAACCAAATGATCTGGACGCTTATCAAAATGAATTGCATGAAGTGCTGCCGGGCGTGCGATACCGCCTGCACATCCACATACAGAATTCACCATGACAAGAGTTGTACCTTCACGTTTGAACGCATTTTCCACGTCCTCCGCTGTTTTCAACTGCTCATAGCCGCCAGCTTCCATTTCCCCGCGAGCTTGGCTTGTTATATCATCCATATAAAAATTAAAATCCATTGACATATAGTTGTCCCCCTCTGATGCATAATACATCCATCATACCAGTTTACGAGTTCAATGAAAACAGTTCAGCAATTTGACCGGATTATTCAACAATACGGAGTTCCCAATTAATCCTTCTGCTTGTCGAATAGCTGCTTAACTGCTCCAGCAACTGTTATCTGATCACTTAATAACTTTTTTTCCAACTCTGACACTTCCTGCTTGCGTCCTGGTTCTTCGTAGAACGAATCAATCAAGTGATCATTGATCATTGAATAGAACCAGCTGCGTGTCTGGGATTGGCGTCTGTCTGTCCAATAGTTCGACTTCTCCATTACGGTTCTAAACTCTTGAATCATCTCCCAAGTATCAGCCAATCCGGTTTCCTTTATGGAAGATACTGCCAGTGCCCGCGTTGTCCAACCAGGAGATGCAGGTTGAAGAAAATGCGCAAGCTGGCGATAATCCCTCACTGTTTTCTTCGCAAGCCGTTCGTTTTCACCATCCGCTTTATGGACTATGATGCCATCCGCAAGTTCCATAATTCCCTTTTTCATCCCTTGCAGTTCATCTCCGGCTCCTGTTAATGCAAGAAGTAAGAAGAAATCCGTCATTTCCCTAACCGCAGTTTCGGATTGACCAACACCCACAGTTTCTGCCAGAATGACGTCATAGCCCGCAGCTTCGCATAGCAGCATCGTTTCCCGTGTTTTTCGGTGAACCCCGCCGAGCGTTCCGGCGGTTGGTGATGGTCTGATGAAAGCTTGAGGATCGCGTGCCAGCAATTCCATCCGAGTTTTGTCACCTAGAATACTTCCCCCCGTAATGGATGAGCTTGGATCGACTGCAAGAACAGCTACTTTATGGCCAGCCTTTGTCAGCATAAGTCCGAACGCTTCGATAAAAGTGCTTTTCCCCGCTCCTGGGACTCCAGTAACTCCGATCCGTATGCTTTTTCCGGTTTTAGGCAGCAGCGTACGAAGCAATTCTTGACCAGCCGGTTTGTCATGAAGGGCGACACTTTCAAGAAGAGTAATTCCTTTTGCCAGACTAAGCCGAGAGCCTTCCGCAATTCCCCGCGCGAGCTCATTCATATCGATCGGCGGTTTGTTTCTTTTAAACTTTCTTCTTTTTACAGACTTCATGCCATCATGAGACGAATGCAGACCTTCCATAACGTTGAGTGCGCTCTCTTCCCGCATATCCTCATCACGCCGGTTCACTCCATCACTTCCTCATATCCTAGTTGGCGATAGATCTCTTCAATTACTTTTTGGGCAGCTACCGGAATGACGGTACCCGGACCGAATATTGCAGCGGCCCCATTTTCCCTGAGAAATTCGTAATCTTGTGCAGGGATAACCCCTCCGACAATGACAAGAATATCAGGTCTTCCTATTTTTGCTAATTCAGCGCGGAGTGCCGGTACTAGCGTTTTGTGTCCAGCAGCGAGCGAACTGACCCCTATGACATGGACATCGTTTTCCGCAGCTTGCAGCGCTGTTTCTTCTGGCGTTTGGAAAAGCGGTCCGATATCTACATCGAAACCTAGATCCGCAAACGAAGATGCGATGACTTTCGCACCGCGGTCATGGCCGTCTTGGCCCATTTTAGCGACAAGAATCCTCGGACGCCGCCCTTCGTTTTCCAAAAACTCATCTGTCATTGATTTCACTTCATCAATTTCTTCTGAGTTGGAGAAATTTTGACTGTACACACCGCTGACAGAACGAATGACCGCTTTATGTCTGCCAGACACCACTTCTACTGCATCAGAGATTTCGCCAATTGTAGCGCGCGCTCTAGCTGCATCTACTGCAAGCGCAAGTAAGTTACCAGTTCCTTCTTTTGCACTTTGAGTGAGCTGCGCAAGGGATTGTGCAACCAACTGATCATCACGTTCTTCCTTCATTCGATGAATTCGATCGATTTGTTTTTGACGGACTAACGTATTATCGATATCTAAAATATCAATTGGTTCTTCCTGGTCTAAACGATATTTATTCACACCTACTATTGTTTCACTTTTCGAATCGATTTTCGCTTGTCGTTTGGCAGCGGCCTCTTCGATTTTCATTTTCGGAAGCCCGGTTTCAATCGCTTTTGCCATCCCTCCAAGTTCTTCAATTTCTTCGATTAATTCCCAAGCTTTGTCAACGAGCTCATTGGTAAGGGACTCCACGTAATAGGAGCCTCCCCATGGGTCAATTGTTTTCGTCATCATCGTTTCTTCTTGCAAAAACAGCTGAGTATTCCTTGCAATTCGTGCAGAAAAATCTGTAGGCAGTGCAATCGCTTCATCGAGAGCATTCGTGTGCAGCGATTGGGTATGACCCATTGCAGCCGCATTCGCTTCAATTAATGTACGTGTTACATTGTTGAAAGGATCTTGTTCAGTTAAACTCCAGCCTGAAGTCTGTGAGTGAGTTCTAAGTGCCAAAGACTTTGAGTTTTCCGGTTCGAACGTTTTCATCATTTTTGCCCAAATAATCCGTGCTGCCCGCATCTTGGCAATCTCCATGAAATAATTCATGCCGATTGCCCAGAAGAACGACAACCGCGGAGCAAATGAGTCAATGTCTATGCCGGCTTTCAACCCTGTTCGCACATATTCCAAACCGTCAGCAAGCGTATAGGCCAGTTCAATATCAGCCGTTGCACCCGCTTCTTGCATGTGATAACCAGAAATCGAAATCGAGTTGAACTTCGGCATATTCTTTGAGGTATAGTCAAAAATATCAGCAATGATGCGCATCGACATTTCTGGAGGGAAAATATACGTATTGCGCACCATGTATTCTTTTAAAATATCATTTTGAATGGTACCTGCAAGTTGCTCTGGAGGTACCCCTTGTTCTTCCGCAGCAACAATGTAAAATGCCATAATCGGCAAGACTGCACCGTTCATCGTCATCGATACGGACATCTGGTCTAAAGGAATTCCATCAAATAGGATTTTCATATCTTCAACTGAATCGATCGCAACTCCTGCTTTTCCTACATCTCCCGTTACACGCGGATGATCGGAATCATAACCTCGATGTGTCGCCAAATCGAAAGCCACGGATAACCCTTTTTGACCCATCGCAAGATTCCTTCGGTAAAACGCATTACTTTCTTCAGCAGTTGAAAACCCGGCATATTGGCGGACAGTCCATGGGCGCGCGACATACATAGTCGGATACGGTCCTCTTGTATTCGGTGCGATTCCCGGAAAATCCCCCAAGTGATCAAGTCCTTCACTATCCTCAGAAGTATAGTGA
Organism: Sporosarcina jeotgali; assembly: GCF_033304595.1. Lineage (NCBI taxonomy): Bacteria > Bacillati > Bacillota > Bacilli > Caryophanales > Caryophanaceae > Sporosarcina > Sporosarcina jeotgali. The sequence goes on along the minus strand of NZ_CP116341.1, from coordinate 1,375,387 downwards.
GGTTTAACTAGAATCCCTTCATTTGTTAGGAAAGGTTCCGTGACATCGTTCTGACTAGATCCCGTGTTCTGAATCACTTGCTTAATATCCACTTTGCTAAAATCAGGCTTTTTCATGCTTCTGCACCTCCTTTACAGCGATTGAGGATTTGAGTAATCTTCTCTATACGATTTTGTCCGTTGTACACAAACCCATTTAGTCCCCTGGACAGCCATTCGCTCGTTAGCTCTTCACTGACACGCCCAGCAACATCCAATAGCAGACTTGCAGGCTTATTCGCAATTAGGTCTGGAGTAACCTGTTCCGTCATATCTGGAGCAGCACAGACAATTGCATAGTCTGGTTTCTCAACACATAGCCATTCAATTGCAGACGCGGCATCTGAAAACGCTGGACTATGCAGGGCAGTTAACCCGCCAGCTGCCAAAAATCCTGTTGCAAAATCGGCCCGGGGTTTATACGATTTCAAGCTTCCGAAAACAAGCAGTCGAATATCAATCGGCCCTTCAGCTGCCTTTTTACGCAGTTCCTCAAATGGATAAGCTGGACGCGATGTTTCGATTCTAAAAGCATTATCGGCTGCATTATGATTCTCCGGATTTGCATAGACACTTGTTCCTATCAAAGAAGTGACTCCAGTTGCAGCATCAGTTTTTCGTTCATCAGCAAGCTGTTGCAACTTACCAGACTGCAAGAAGACCTCTCTGCCGCCGCTTTCCTCAATCTCCAGGAATCGTTCCCATGCTTTTTGAACAAGTTCTTCTGTTAGCTGTTCAATGAAATACGAACCGCCGCCGGGATCGATGACTTTGTCAGCATGTGTTTCTTCTCGGATAATGAGTTGTACATTTCGAGCGTATCTGAGCGATTGTGCTGAATTTCCCGTCAACTCGTTATAGGGATAAACCGTCAGCCAGTCCGCTCCGCCTAACACTGCGGAAAATGCGCTATTTCCCGCCCTTAGCAAGTTCACATAAGGATCTATTTTAGAAAATGATCGAAGTGAAGTTACTCCAATCAAAGGCACGGAAGTTAACTCGCTTTCACCGTATGCACTGCTGAACAATTGCCATAAGGTACGGAAGGCTCTAAATTTTGAGATTTCCATAAAGAAGTGGGTGTCTGCAGGAAATCTGAAAAAGACATTTTCCCTAAATTGATCAAAGGAAGGCGCTTTCGCTGCGTGATCTGCTGCTTCTGTTAATGCAATTGCAAGCTCAGTAACACTATCGGCTCCATCCATATGAAGAGGTTCCAAATCAATACCGATTGTTCTGATTTGCTCATATCCTAAAGTCAGCTCAAATTCAGAAGCCATCAAAAGACCTGTCACCTTTTTACGTTCATGAGGCGGAATCATCTCAAATACTTCAAGCAAATGATCTTGCGGGTCAATGTGCATGAAGGCTATTGGATGCTGTTTCATTAGTTCAGCAAGAGCATGTAAGGAAGCATCGTCCCATTCAATCGACGTTCTGCCTTCTATATAAAGCGCTTCATTTCCCTTTTCAAGACTTTCAGACATTGAAGCAATCCACTCAGAGCCTGTACGTCCAGCCGCGGGCTGCGCGCTTATCCATTTCCTTTGACTCGGACGTATATTTTCATTTGACTCGGCGGGTGCTGAATATAACGGATGAAGTGTGATTCCTTCTGCCGTCATTGTTTTAAGGGAGTCTACGGTCTTCCCTTTCAATGATCTCTCTGCTGCTTCTTCCCATTCGTTCCAATCTGGAAGTTCAAATCGCTGTTGCATCATGTTATGTATGTCAGAGCTGCTCATTTAAAATCCCTCCCTGTATAACTGTTACCTCATAGTGTACCTGAAATGGATCCTTTTTGAAAAGACAACCCCCACGTCCATTTCTTAATATGGCCGAGGGGGTTGGTGTGTCTAATTTAGTAGACAGATGTTGTTTCTGGTGTAACGTTCTCTAGTATTTCCTTTACACGTGCCAGGAAATGACCAGCTACGAGTCCGTCTAGTACACGGTGGTCCAGTGACAGACAAAGGTTAACCATATCCCGTACGCCGATCATGCCATTGTCCATAACAACTGGACGTTTAACAATCGATTCAACTTGGAGGATTGCTGCCTGCGGGTGATTAATGATTCCCATTGACTGAACAGAACCGAATGATCCTGTGTTATTCACAGTAAACGTACCGCCTTGCATTTCCTGTGATTTCAGTTTGCCCGAACGAACTTTTCCGGCAAGCTCAGTAATTTCACGGCCAATGCCTTTAATTGTTTTCTCATCCGCTTGCTGGATTACTGGGACATATAATGCCTCATCTGTTGCTACAGCAATCGAAATGTTGATGTCTTTTTTCTGTACGATTTTGTCGCCAGCCCACATTGAATTCATCATCGGGAATTCTTTTAGTGCTTGAGAAACTGCTTTGACGAAAAATGCGAAGTACGTCAAGTTGAAGCCTTCTTTTTGCTTGAATTCTGCTTTCAATGAATCGCGGTATTTCACCATTTCCGTTACGTCGACCTCGATCATTGTCCATGCATGCGGTGCTTCGTGTTTAGACTTCAGCATATTGTTTGCGATTGCCCGGCGAACTCCAGTAACAGGAATTTCAATATCACCTGCTGCAACAGGTACATTTGTTGCACTTTGTGCAGGTGCACTCGAAGCCGGTGCCGCTGCTGGTGCAGATTGCTGAACAGGAGCTGGTGCCTCAACGGCTGGTTTAGGCTGCGGCTTTTCGCCACTATCAATAATTGCTTGGATGTCTTTACGTGTAATCCGTCCATCACGTCCAGAACCATCCACATCCGCCAGGTTGATATCATGCTCCTGGGAAAGACGAAGGACAGCTGGTGAGTAACGGCCCGCAGCAGCTCCCTTTTCTTTCTTCACGGGACTGTTTGGTTTTTGTGAACCTTCTGCCGGCATTTCGTTCGCTGGCTCATTTTTTGCTGGTGCGGCTTCAGGCTGGACAGCATCACTGCTTCCGCCTTCAGTTTCGATGGTACAAACGATTTCACCTACAGCCACTGTTTGGCCTTCTTGAACAAGGATTTCTTTAATCGTCCCTGTGAATGAGGAAGGTACTTCAGCTGTCACTTTGTCTGTATTCACTTCTGCAAGCGAGTCATACTTCTCTACATGATCCCCAGGCTTTACAAGCCATTTTTCAATCGTACCTTCTGTAACACTCTCGCCGAGCTGGGGCATTTTAATGGATTCAATTGCCACTGGATTTACCTCCGTTCATTATTAAAATTCAGCTAAATCGCGTGCTGCTTTTTCTACTTTATCGGGATTTACCATAAAGAACTTCTCCATTGTCGGCGCGTACGGCATTGCAGGCACATCTGGTCCAGCAAGACGTTGAATCGGAGCGTCCAAGTCGAATAAGCAGTTTTCTGAAATAATCGCTGCCACTTCGCTTATGATGCTGCCTTCTTTGTTATCTTCTGTAACAAGAAGAACTTTTCCTGTCTTTTTAGCCGCTTCAATGATCGCTTCTTTATCCAGTGGATAAATCGTTCTCAGGTCAAGAATATGTGCTGAAATCCCGTCTTCAGCAAGACGCTCTGCAGCTTGCAGCGCAAAGTGGACACAAAGACCATATGTGATAATCGTAATGTCTTCGCCTTCACGCTTCACATCTGCTTTACCGATTTCAATTACATATTCTTCTTCAGGCACTTCGCCTTTGATAAGACGATATGCTCGTTTATGCTCAAAGAACAAAACCGGATCTTCATCGCGGATTGCTGCTTTTAAAAGACCTTTCGCATCATATGGAGTGGATGGAATGACAATTTTAAGTCCAGGAGTTCCTGCAAACATCGATTCCACAGATTGTGAATGGTAAAGGGCTCCGTGAACACCACCACCGAACGGTGCGCGAACAACTAGAGGACAAGACCAGTCATTGTTTGAACGATAGCGTATTTTAGCTGCTTCCGAAACAATCTGGTTCACTGCCGGCATAATGAAATCTGCGAACTGCATTTCAGCGATCGGACGCATACCGTACATTGCTGCACCAATTGCGACACCTGCAATTGCCGATTCAGCAAGTGGTGTATCGAGCGCACGGTACTCACCGTATTTATCGTATAAACCTGTTGTCGCTTTGAAAACGCCGCCTTTACGGCCTACGTCTTCTCCTAGTACGAAGACGTTTTCGTCACGTTCCATTTCTTCTGCCATAGCACTTGTAATTGCATCGATATATGAAATGACCGCCATCAGTCGTTCCCTCCTTGTTCCGCATATACGTGACGAAGTGCATACTCTGCATCTGCGTATGGAGCTGCCTCTGCATAATCTGTCGCTTCGTTCACTTGCTTCATGATTCGCTCTTCGATTTCGCTATTCAGCTCATCTGTAAGCACACCAGCTTCTTTCAAATAATTAGCAAACTTAGGGATTGGATCGAGTTTGCGCTCTGTTTCCAGCTCTTCAGCATCACGATATAAACGGTGATCATCATCAGATGAGTGAGCCGTCAAGCGATAACATACTGCTTCGACAAGGCTTGGTCCGTCTCCGCGACGGGCTCTGTCAGCCGCTTCCTTTACGACTTTATAAACTTCAAGCGGATCAGTTCCGTCGACTGTTGTACCCGGCATACCATAACCAGCTGCGCGATCGGCAACATGTTCGCACGCGAGCTGCTTCTCAACAGGAACTGAAATTGCGTATTTATTGTTTTCTACCATGACAACAGTAGGCAATTTGTGTACGCCTGCAAAGTTCATGCCTTCATGGAAATCTCCTTGGTTAGAAGAACCTTCCCCAAGTGTCGTAAATGTAATGAAGTCTTCGCCTTTAATCTTCGCTGCAAGTGCAACTCCCACCGCGTGCGGCAGCTGTGTCGTTACAGGTGAAGAACCTGTCAAAATACGATTCTTACGCTGTCCGAAGTGACCTGGCATCTGGCGTCCGCCTGAGTTCGGATCTTCAGCTTTTGCAAATGCTGAAAGCATCAAATCTCTAGGTGTCATTCCGAAATGCAAGACTACTCCCATATCACGGTAATAAGGTGCAGTCCAATCTTTTTCTTTATCGAGTGCATAAGCGGCTCCGACTTGAGCTGCTTCTTGTCCTTGACAAGAAATAACGAATGGAACCTTACCTGCACGGTTAAGGAGCCACATGCGCTCATCTATTTTTCGTGCCATTAACATTGTTTCGTAGATTTGTAAAACATCATCATTCGTGAGCCCAAGCTCTTCGTGGCGATTTGTTGCCATCAGTGTTTCCCCCTTTTTACATGTGGATTGCTTTACCATCTACAGCAAGTGCTGCTTCACCAATCACTTCAGAGAGTGATGGATGCGGATGAATTGTGTCCGCGACTTCCCAAGGTGTTGCGTCTAATACCATAGCTAGGCCTGCTTCAGAGATCATATCTGTAACACCCGCACCAATCATGTGCACACCGAGAATATCATCTGTTTTTTCATCCGCAACTATTTTCACAAAACCATCAGCTTTTCCATTCACCAGCGCTTTTCCAACTGCTTGGAATGGGAACTTGCCGACTTTTACAGTGAATCCGCGTTCTTTCGCCTGTTTTTCGGTGATTCCCACGCTCGCAGCTTCAGGGCTTGAATAGATACAGCGTGAAATTTTTTCATAGTCCATCGGCTCTGGAGTCTGGTTTGCAATATGTTCAATTGCAGCGATTCCTTCGTGAGAGGCAACGTGCGCCAGTTGAAGTCCGCCGATACAATCTCCAATCGCATAGATATGACTTTCTTTTGTTTGGAACGTCGGGCGTGTTTTAATGTAACCCTTTTCAATTTCAATTTCCGTATTGTCGATGCCGATACCTTCTGTATTTGCTTGACGGCCAACTGAAACTAGAACTTTTTCTGCAGTGAAGCTTTGAGCAGCATCACCAATTTCTGCTGTTATGGTTACATTCTCTGAAGTTTTTTCAACTGTTTCAGGAAGAACTTTTGCGCCTGTGACGAACTTGATGCCTTTTTTCTCAAGAAGTTTCTTCATTTCTTTGGAAATGTCTTCGTCTTCAGTTGGCAGAATACGATCTGCATACTCCACAACAGTAATGTCAACACCGAAATCGTTCAGCATTGAAGCCCATTCGATTCCAATTACGCCGCCTCCGATGATTAACATAGAAGAGGGCAATGATTCAAGAGCAAGTGCGCCGTCTGAAGATAGAATTTGCTGTTCATCCAACTCTAGACCCGGCAATGTTCTAGGGCGTGAACCAGTTGCAAGGACAAGGTTTTTCAAGATGAGCATTTCATTCTCTTCACCGTTGTTCATTTCAACTGATATCGTTCCAGGCATCGGGGAGAAGATGGATGGTCCGAGCATTCTGCCTGTTCCTTCATAGACATCGATCTTGCCCTTTTTCATTAGCCCTTGAACGCCTTTATAAAGCTGGTCGACAATGGACTTCTTTCTTTCTTGGACAGCTGAGAAATTAAGAGTAACTCCTTCTGTTTCAACACCGAAGCTTTGAGCTTTTTCTTTCGTCAGCTGATAAACTTCTGCGCTTTTCAACAACGCTTTACTAGGAATACACCCTTTATGTAAGCACGTACCGCCTAATTTCCCTTTTTCAACGAGCGCTGTTTTCAGACCTAATTGTGCAGAACGAATGGCAGCGACATATCCGCCTGTTCCACCGCCAAGAATTACTACATCATACTCTTGTGCCAATGTGATCAGCCTCCATTTCCATGTTTGTCTGTCCTAATGGATATTCTTTTGCTTCTTCTTCACCGGTAAGAACACGGATTGCCCCTTCCGCAAGGGCTTGCAATTCGTCTTCCCCCGGATAGACAACTACTTCTGCTATCCAGTTCACATATCTTCGGATCTCTTCAGTAAACTCTTTACCGTATGCAAGTCCACCCGTTAAAATTATTGCATCTACATTGCCTTTCAAGACTGACGCTGCACTGCCGATTTCCTTCGCGACTTGATAAGCCATAGCGCTGTAAACTTCTTTTGCACGTTCGTCCCCGGCTGCAATTCGTTTTTCGACTTGAACGGCATCATTCGTACCTAGGTACCCTGTCATACCGCCTTTGCCGACGAGCATCTCCATAATCTCTTGACGATAATACTTTCCCGAGAAACAGATATCGACTAAATCACCTGCAGGAACTGTACCTGCACGTTCCGGGCTAAAGGGACCGTCACCATGAAGTCCGTTATTCACGTCAATGACTTCTCCATGATGATGGGCGCCAACAGTAATTCCGCCACCCATGTGAGTCACAATCAGTTTAAGTTCCTCATACTTTTTCCCAGTATGCTGCGCATATCTTCTAGCGACTGCTTTTTGGTTCAATGCATGAAAAATTGAATGCCGCTCCAATAAGTTGAATCCTGAAACTCTTGCTAAAGGCTGCAGTTCATCTACTACGACCGGATCTACAATATAGGCGGGAATATTCGCTTCTGCAGCAATTTCATTCGCAAGGATTCCGCCTAAGTTGGATGCATGCTGACCTGCATATCCTTTCCGCAAGTCTTCAAGCATAGCGTCGTTCACAGGGTACGTGCCTCCTGCAATCGGACGCAGCAAACCGCCGCGCCCGCAAACTGCAGATAGTGAGGATAGATCAATTTTATGATGTTTTAACTCTTCCACAATCATCGACTTACGAAATTCGTACTGCGCGGTGATAGAAGTAAACTGGGCAAGTTGTTCGGTGGAATGACGCAATGTCTCTTCCATGACGAGTTGATCATTATCGAACACGCCAATTTTTGTAGAGGTAGAGCCAGGATTGATCGTCAAAATTCTAGCAACTCCATGGTGCACAAGTATCGTCTCCTTTCACGGCACAGCTCAACGCACCTTATCGACGATTTGAGAGTACGCTTTTTTCTTTTTGCAGGAATGTGTTGCGTGCTTTTGAAACTCGTTCAATGCGCTCCTCAGCCAAACGGTCTGCTGCTACATATGAAGGAATGTTGTCACGCTTAGAAATCGCGAAGATCTTTTCGATTGTATCGTAAATTGTGTTAACTTTTTTCAATGCACGCTCGCGGTTATATCCGTCCAATTCGTCTGCTACGTTAATAACTCCGCCTGAATTGATAACGTAATCTGGTGCATATACAAGTCCCATTTCATGGATCTTGTCTCCATGTTCAGGATTTTTCAATTGGTTGTTTGCAGATCCTGCAATGACTTTTGCCTTCAATTGCGGAATTGTTTCATCGTTGATAACTGCTCCAAGTGCACATGGGGAGAAGATGTCTGCTTCTACGCCATAGATTTCGTTAATGCCAACAGCTGTTGCTCCAAAGTTGTCTACTGCACGTTGAACTGCTTCTTCGTTAATATCTGTAACAATCAATTTAGCGCCTTCTTCATGAAGGTATTCGCACATTGTATAGGCGACATTTCCGACACCTTGTACTGCGATTGTTTTACCTTTAAGGGAATCGTCGCCAAAAGCTTCTTTAGCTGCTGCTTTCATTCCTACATAAACACCAAGTGCAGTGACAGGTGATGGGTTGCCTGAAGAACCAAATTCAGCAGATACACCTGTTACGTAATCTGTTTCAAGGTGGATAAGATCCATATCTTCTTCAGTTGTACCTACGTCTTCAGCAGTAATGTAGCGACCATTCAGTCCTTCGATGAAGCGGCCGAATGCACGGAACAATTCATCGTTCTTGTCTGTTTTAGGGTTACCCATGATAACTGCTTTACCTCCGCCAAGGTTAAGACCGGCAGCTGCATTTTTGTAAGTCATTCCGCGTGCAAGCCGAAGTGCATCTTCGATTGCTTCTTCTTCGCTGTTATATGTCCACATGCGAGTTCCGCCTAGTGCAGGTCCAAGTGTTGTATCGTGAATTGCGATGAATGCTTTAAGCCCAGTTGTTTTATCTTGGCAGATCACCAATTGCTCGTAGTCGTAAGTTTCCATGTATTTGATAATTTCCATTTGTAATTCCTCCAATTATTCAATCAGTTTTTGCTTACTAATAATGCAAGTGCTAGTGAATGTAGTTTCGTTTCAGCATTGTCCGCCCGTGACGTAACAACAATTGGAGCGGATGCCCCTTGAATGATTCCACCAACTTTCGCACGAGCGAAATAGGTTAATGATTTGTAGAGAATGTTACCAGCTTCCAAGTTGGGGGCCACTAAAATATCCGCTTTTCCTGCTGCCGGACCTGAAAGTCCTTTATGTTGCGCGGCTTCAGGTGAAATCGCATTATCCAATGCCATTGGACCTTCTACAATACAATTTTTCAACTGTCCTCGCTGATTCATCATCGTCAAGGAAGCTGCATCCAATGTCGCTTGCATTGCGGGATTTACTGATTCGACTGCAGCCAGCGGGACAACAACCGGCATTTCCACCCCGCATGCCCTGGCAACAGTTACCGCGTTCTGAATGATTTGAGCTTTAACCTGCAGATCCGGTAAAATACTCATGGCTGAATCAGTAACGAAGTAAAGTTTTTCAAAACTTGGAATTTCAAATGCTGCTACGTGAGAGAGCACGTTTCCAGTTCTCAAACCTGCATCTTTACGCAGTGCAACTTTCATCAATGCTGCCGTAGGGAGATTTCCTTTCATTAGCACTTGGGCTTCTCCAGAAGAAACTGCATCTACCGCTAATTGTGCTGCATGCTGAGTTCCATTACAATCGACGAGCTCGATATCCGGATGATCGGCGAGCTGCGGGTACTTCCCTTTTATTGTTTCGAGCAGCTGGTGTTTATTATCGTAAAGCTTGAACGTCGCAAGTCCCCTGGAAACTGCAAGTTCAACAGATTCCAAAACATCCGCATCTGCAGCACAAGCAACAGCTGTGCACGGCCTGTCAGATAATGCGGCTGCCTGTTGTACAAGTTCTGATAGAGTATTCATCTCATCACCGCACTTTCGTTAAATCAATTTGTATTTTTCCAATTTGTAGTACAAAGATCGGAGTGAGATGCCAAGCCGATCCGCAGTCAAAACTTTTTGACCGTTATTCTCTCTCAACGAAGTTTCGAGTAATAACTTTTCATGATCTTCCATAAGGGAAGCGAGTGTCCGCTTGTCAGGGAGTGCAGAATCTGGCTGTTGGACACTGCGAGAGGAAAGTGCCCGTACGATATCCTCTTCATTAAGCTTTGCAGAACCTGACTCCGTTAAAATCATCGCTCTGCTCAGCACATTTTCCAATTCTCTTACATTCCCCGGCCATTCATAAGATTGAAGCCGCAGCATAGCTTCAGGCGTCACTTGTTGAATGGCCATACCGAACTCCTGGTTCAGCATCGCAAGAAGTGCATCTGTCAATATTCCAATATCATCTGTCCTCATCCGCAATGGAGGAATCCTTATGGACATTCGGGTTAGTTGATAATACAGCTCTTCGCAGAGTACTCCTTCATGCACAGCGCGCTCTAAATTCGCTGCAGAAGAAGTAATAATTCTAACAGACAATTGTATAGGTTTCCCCGCTGCTGTTATACTTCCCGAACCTATGTATTCTAGAAGTTTTTTCTGTACATCTGGTTTTAATTCTGTAATCTCGTCTAAAAATAGCGTTCCAGATCTTTTTTCATGTTGGATTTCAGTATGCTTTATTGCTGCTTCGATTGCGTCTACATCTAATGATGAACATGAAACCCGAATGAATTCGCTTTCTTTCCTCTTGCTTCCTGTATGAATGGCATGAGCGAAAAGTTCTTTCCCGCTTCCAGGTTCACCGCGAAGCATGACAGGAATTTCAGAACCTGCTGCAATTTTAGCCTGGCTGACGGCAATCAAAAGGTCTTCATTGTTCCCGAGAATGTCATCAAACGTATAGGTTGATTCCAATTCGCGGATCATAGCTTTTGCATGATCGAGCTGTTTCATAAGACTTCGCATTTCTGTAATATCATGAATGACACCCACACTGCCCTTTACTTCCTGGTCAACAATGATCGGAGCAACATTGACAATGACATCCCGATTATTTTCACCAAGCTGCATATTGACACCACGGACAGGACGCTTTGTTTCCAGAACCCTCATGTGAATACTTTCACCCGAGCTGATATCAACAGTTGCAGGCTGACCAATCACTTCTTTGTCCGTTAACCCTGTTAGACGAGTGTAGGCCGGATTGACCAAAATTCCCAATCCCTCAGAATCCACAACCGAAATCGCATCATCGCTCGAATGGATGATAGCTTCAAGCATAGTCTTTACACGTTTCAAGTCAGTAATCTCTTCCGCAGTGCGTATGACACCGGTTATATCTTTAAAAACAGCAAACGCTCCGGTGATTGTGCCGTCTGGCATAACGAGGGGATATCTGGAACTTAAAATGTCCAACCCGTTCGTTAGTTGAAGTTCCACATTGGAGTCAATCTGACCTTTTTTCAGAACATCAGGTAAACCCGATTCAGGTATAACAGATAAAATCGGTTTACCAAGTACTTCATCAAATGAAAAACCAAGCATTTTGGAAGCGCTGTCATTAAAAAGATTAATGGTACCCATTCCGTCAATTCCTATCATACCTTCACCGACTGAGTTAAAAATCGATTTATATATCAGGATGTCTGATTGCAATAATTCCAATTCTGTTCCCTGACATGCTAATAATTTGACTATGAGTTGACTGCTGGATTTAGAGAGAACAGTTATCTGTGGATATTTCGGATTGTAAGTGAATGGAAAGTTACCAGAAAAGTCTAGAACGAGCTGCACATTACCTGAAAGAAAACTTTCTGGATCAGGTCCGTGAGGGATTCCCTTCTGCCTCGCAAACTTACTGACACTATCGTTAGCGTTAGTGTCCACAATACCGATAATTCGAACATGTTCAAGTTGTTCCAGTTGTTGTAAAACACGGAGGCTGTTTTGGTCAGCATCAATAATTAGTAAGTTTTGCAAAGATGTTCAATCCCCCTCTCACCTTTGTGCAATCTTTTGCATTTCTAAGTTAATCATACAACATACTTCCCTTCTTGACAATCTTTCGACAGCGGGTAAAATTAAAAAGGATTGGAGGAGTTCGTATGGCTCGTTTAGCAGCGTTCATAGTGCTCGTTATACCAGGTATTGCCGCAGCTCTGGGTATAAAATTGATGCGTGATGCATTGTTCGGTATCCTATTTAGCCCTTTCCCATACATATGGATGCAATTTGTTGCAGGGTTTCTTCTACTTGCAGTAAGCATCGGTTTTTTCGCTGGATTTTTATTTCGACGGGATCAGCGAACAGGCAGAATACAAAAGAAGAAGAAATAAAAAGCAGAAGACTTGGCAAACACACCAGGTCTTCTGCTTTTTTGAAGTTATTAATGCTTAAACTGCAGTTTATTGCCTTTTACTGATAAATTTTGCTGGGTAATCTGTAATCCATCCATGTATAAACTCAGGCGGATTTTTGACGAACGGTTCGTCTCCTTCCACCCCATAGACGCGAATTGTTTTATCTGTATCTTTCCATTGACTTAGATATGGCTCTTTCATCATTCTTTTATGAAAGTGAAATGCATCTGCAGCTGGATAATCTAAGAGCTTGTGATCTGTCAGCATAGACTTTTTCAAAAGCAATCCCGCTTCCATAGCAGGGTTCAATTCCTTAACTTTCTTGATTAACTCATAATCAAATGAGGAAACGTATACTTTTTCAAGCACAGAAACCTGATCAAGCAAGCTCGCCAATGACTCTGGATTCGCAGAAATTGTCTCTTTAAGCTCAATATTTAACCCTATTGATTCCATCTCAGCAAATGAAATAACGGATGACAAGGTCGGGATAGAATGGCCTTTTACACCTCTAAAAAAACGTTTTCCAATACGGATTTGCTGGATCTCGGCTGCATCCATTTCTGAAATGTTTTTCCGGACTCCAGATAATCGGGAAAGTTCTGAGTCATGTATTACAAAAAAGACTCCATCTTTAGACAATTGAACATCCAATTCAATACCGTCTGCTTGGTCTTCTACAGCTCCGTAGAAAGCTTTCATCGTATTTTCAAAGTATTTTCCAGAAGAGCCTCTATGTGCATATATTTCCTTGCGGTGATTGTCTTTGTTCTCTACAGACATTCAGCAGCCTCCTGGATATTTGATTTTTCTTAAATATTCAATACCCCATCAATCATCTCAAAAACACCTTTTGTAGAAGAATCAATAGTAGAAGTTTTTGAACCAATTTGAATACATACACCCGGATTTGCTACATGCGTAATTTCAATTTGTGGTGGAACTGCGGTTTTCATTGTGTGCAAATTAGCTTGAATTGCCTGGTCAAGTACAAATACTTCTTCACGGCTTGTTTTAAGGGTATCTTGTATTTTATCGTATGCTTCTCTTTGGGCTCCTACTAATGAAGTCACAACTTTTTCTAATGGCTCAACATGATTTTCTAATTGAGTAATCTGTTTTTGCAGGTTTTTAATAGATTGTGCCATTTTCTGAACATCGATATGAAGTGCTTCCTTATCGATACCTTTTGCGCATAGCTCTGTTACCCGTTCATGACGATTACCGGCAACAGCACATTCTATCCGGTATTTTCCTTCAATATTCCCGCCAATAATTCGTCCTTTGTGCCGGTCAACATAAACAAAGTCAGCAATTACCTGGGACCCCAGCAAATACGAGCCAACCTGAACCGTTTGAGCAAAAAGACTGCACTCGTTCGCGTGTTTAATGAAAATACTTCCTTTCGCTTCAATGACAGTTGTACCGCCCCCAAAGACGCCGCCTTTAATGTAAACATCCGCTTGCTCAGATCTTACCTCTTTTGCATTGGTCACCCCTTCTTTAGCACCTACAGAAATATCGCCAGTAGCATTGACACTGTATCCGGCAAGTACTGTTCCTGAGATGACGACTGTCCCGTCAAAAGTTATTGATCCGGTTTCAGGTCCCACGTCTCCGTTGATGAGAAGCTGCTGACCGATACCTACGACTCCGTTTTCAAATTCCAACACGCCGCCATGGACCGCTCTAAGGACAATCTTCCCGTCTTCTTCGACTTCCTCAACGGACTTCCTATCGTAATAAAGCTTATTGTCCAATCCTTTTTTACTTGGTATTTCATTTCCAAAGATGTCAAAACCATTTATACCTTCTTGAGGGGGAATTTTCTCACCTAACCAGTCTCCCTTTTTAATAGGAGTTACAAAATTCATCTCATAATAGTCTGCGGAGCCGTCTTCTCTAATCACAGGACGTCTTTCTGGTACTTCTATGTATGTAATAACCGCATCGTCACCTTTTACGGGCGCTATACCTTCAGCTACAACGATCGATTGCTTCGTTTTTATGGCGTTCCAGTTAATTTCAGTCTGCCCCGGCCGAATTCCCTTACTTTTCAATGCTTCTGCAATTAGCATAGGCAATTCTTGCCTTTGTTCTTCAATCTCCTCCGATGTTAAATAAATCTCTGCTTCGGCTTTCATTTTATCAAGAGAAATGCTTATCTCAATTTCAGATGCGTAACTAGCGATTTCTCCTTCGTTTCCTTCCGTTGAAAGAGCCCGGCGCAATTCAGGAAAGGACGTGATTTTCAATCTGGGTAATTCTTGTGTAATTTTATCAAAAGACTTAATTGGAAATCCACTCTTTTTAGTATGCATTAAAATTATATTTTCACTTCTGGTAAGTGTAATGTAATCGTTTTCAAATAACATGACCTTCACCTCTCCTTAAACTCATTATAAGTCTTTGACATATATAAGAAATAGGAATTTCGTCTATACTTAGACAAATCGATTTCAGGAAGACCTTAGCATTTGCATCTTTTCACTCAGTTTGTTGTGATCTACCTACTTGAAAAATAAGGAATTCGGGATGACTATTAAAACATTCTTTTAATATAGGTAAAATTGCTATCAAATGCTTCAAAATAATTCCAGGTATTATAGACACACAAAAAAGCAGGGACAAATTCTCCTGCTTTTTAATAGTTGCGTCTAGTATTTGTTGATCGTATTTCAAATCAACATTTCAGCTGGCCATATGCTCAAGACGGATCTTATCAGCGATCATTGCGATGAATTCAGAATTTGTCGGTTTGCTTTTTAAATGATGAACTGTATAGCCAAACGTTTTCGAAATAACTTCGTAATTCCCCCGATTCCATGCTACTTCAATCGCATGGCGAATAGCACGTTCTACACGGGAGGGCGTTGTCTTGTACTTTTCTGCAATTTCCGGATACAAAATTTTAGTTACCGCACCAAGCAGATCATTATCATTATAGACCATTTGAATCGCTTCCCTAAGATATGAGTAGCCTTTAATATGGGCGGGAACACCAATTTCTTTAATAGTCGTTGTAATCGCGGTATCCAGCACTTTTAGCGAAACGCCTTCTTCTGCTTTTACAGGTTCCTGTGAATGTTGTTGCTGCGCGCGTGAAGGTTTATGTACACTCGCGGCTTGGAAAATTTGGTTAACAAGCTGTTCAAACTCAAACGGCTTCAACATAAAGTATGACGCGCCTAATCCAGCGGCCTGTGTCATCACATCTTCTTGTCCAAAGGCAGTGAGCATAATGATTTTCAAATTTGCATTCTCATCATTATTACGGATTTGCTCCAATACGGCAATCCCGTCCAAGTAGGGCATAATAATATCCAGCAGTAACACATCAGGAACGCCTTGTTCTAAATTGGCTAAGCATTGTTTTCCATTTTGAGCGGTCCAAAGTACGTCTATTTCAGGATGCTTCTCAAAATAAGCTGTCATTGTTTTCACAAGCTCTTTGTTATCATCAGCAATTGCAATTTTAATTTTACCCATTCTCAAATTCCCCCTTGATTGACACGCAGCCGTCTCTTGCTGCAACTCCCTGTCGATTCCTTGCTTGGTAAAAATTTCGACATAGGTTCTGAATTTCCTTTAATGAAAGTTAAAATGAATCCATTGGCGTACGGTTTCTCTTTATTTCGACAGAATTCTTGAATTTTTAACAGATGAAAAAGAAACAGCCAACTCAGATAATGAGTTGGCTGTTTCACATTTACTTGGCGCCTACTTCTGTCATTTTTCCCAGGAATAGACCGGCTCCTTTTTCAGGCTCATCCACAAACATATGAGTTACCGCACCTACAAATTTCCCTTTTTGAATTACAGGGCTTCCACTCATCCCCTGTAAAATTCCTCCTGTTTTTTCCAGAAGACGCTGATCCGTCAGTATAAATTGAAATGAATCATTCGACAGCTTTGATATTTCAATCTCAAACGATTCAACTTTTGTCCCTTGAATCGTCGTTAATATTTCTGCTTTTCCAACTGTTAACTCTGATGGCTGCATAACTTCCAATGGTTCCGTCAAGACTTCCTTATAAGAAGTATTCCAATCGCCAAAGATTCCATAAACACTATTGGTCAAAATTGAACCGAGTGTCTCTTCCTGATCGATGATTGAAGAGATCTTATAACCTGGGTTTCCTGGGGAACTTTTCTTAATTTGTTCGATTTCAGACAAGTAAATGGAGCCACTATCGAAATCGGGTGCACTGTTCAAAGAACTATCGATGATTTGATGTCCAAGCGCACCATATGTCCCATCATCGAGATCGACATATGTCAGCGTCCCGGTACCTTCTGTTGTGTCCTTCAAGAAAGGTAAGGCTCTCTTAAACGACAGCCCATCCGACTCGATCTTCACATCACTTGCTTCGCGCTGGAGAACAAGTTTTATCACTGCCTCATCTTTCATCGCAGTCACTTGCTCATGAAGGTTCTGCAGGGAATTCACAGATGTGCCGTCTATGCTAACTAACTGATCACCCGCTTTAAGGGAATCGTTTTTTTTGCTAAGCGGTACATCACTTGTGACAAAGACACCCGCTAGCTCCAGCTGAATCCCAATCGAATTCCCCATTGGGATTAATGAGCCGCTTTTAGCGAACGCAGCGATAGAACTGCCGGACATGACAACAATCATCACAACAGACGCCATGAAAAATTTCAGCTGTCTACTCCATTCCATAAGTCACCTCCTTCGTTTTTAGATTACCTATAGAGTGTGCGTTCTGGAGGTTGTTATGAAAGGGTAAAACATGCAAAGGTGGAATTCAAAAATAAAAAAGAATATCGGCATAGAACATCCGACATTCTTTTTTTTAAAGTGTACTTTTACGCGCCTCAGCAAGCTGTAACAATTCGTCAGCATGACGCAATGTTAGCGGTGTTACTTCAGCGCCCGATAACATTCTTGATAATTCTCGTGTACGATCTCCATCCAGCACATCTTGAATCGATGTTCGCGTGCGTTCATCCGTTACCTCTTTATGGATAAGGTAATGATGATCAGCCATTGCAGCAACTTGAGGCAGATGGGAAATACATAAAACTTGTGAATTCATGGCGACCATTGCAATTTTTTCTGCAATCGCTTGCGCCACACGACCGCTAACACCTGTATCGACTTCGTCAAAGATAATTGATGTAATTCCCTGGTGTTTTGAAAAAATGGTTTTCAAAGCGAGCATAACCCGTGAAAGCTCACCGCCTGAAGCGACTTTAACTAAAGGTTTCATCGGCTCACCGACATTGGTCGATATATAAAATGCAACATCATCGAATCCATTATAATCGAATACACCGGTATCTTTACGCTCGATTTTCACTTGGAATTCAGCTTTTCCCATATGTAGTTGATGAAGTTGCTCCATAATGGCCTTTTCCAACATTGATGCTGATTCTTTACGAATAGCAGAAAGCTCTCCTGCTTCTATTTCTAAGTCAGCCCGTAAATGCTTTAATTTTTCTTGTTCTTTTTCAAGACGGTCATCCCGATTTATTAATTCATCGAGCCGATCTGCTATTTTGTCCCGATACAGTAAGATATCTTCAATGGATGTACCATACTTCCGCTTAAGTATTGTAAATAAAGCTAAACGATCTTCTACAATTTCCAATCGATTCGGATCATATTCCATTTCATCGATCATGCCCTTAATGTCGTGTGCAACATCTTGCAGTGAATAAAAACTTTCACCAGCGGTTTCTGCAAGTGTTTTCAAGTCACTGTCCACCGACGCAGCATCTTCAAGATCACTCATTGCTGTTCCCAGGTAATCAAGTGCATGTGAATCGCCTTGTATGGCTTCATACGCATTATTTAACCTGTCAAAAAGTCGATGATAATGCTGAAGTTTCATTCGTTCCGATTCAAGTTTCTCCTCTTCACCGATTTGCAGGGCTGCTTCATCGATCTCGCTTAACTGAAACGTGTATAGATCAATTCGTTGAGCTATCTGCTGTTCATTTTCTGAGGCGAGACTTAGCTTTTTGTGCAATTTAACATAATCCTCGTACAAATCAGTATAACTCTTCATTGCCATCTTAAAAGGCGAGCCGGCAAACGAATCCAGTAAATGGATGTGACTCTTCTGATGCATTAATTCCTGATTCTCATGCTGACCATGAATATCAATTAATTGGCTTCCCAGTTCACGAAGAATCGCAATCGTAACCAATTTCCCATTTACGCGGCACGTCGTTTTCCCATTAAGATTTAATTCCCTCCGCAAAATGATGGTTCCTTCTTCCGATTCTATACCGAACTCCTCCATTTTCCGAAAAACAGGATGATTGAGGTCAACAATTGTAAACATTGCTTCAAGCTCAGCCTTTTTAGTACCATGGCGAATGAATTCGACAGAACCTCTTCCCCCCGCTACAAGCTGTACGGCGTCAATAATAATGGACTTTCCTGCTCCAGTTTCTCCTGTCAGAACGGTAAGTCCCTCTTCAAATGAAACATCAAGGTCTTCAATAATTGCAAAATTCTTAATGGATAATTCACTTAACAAGGGATTCTCCCCCTTCCTTAAAGCATGGCAAGCAAGCGATCCCGAACTGAACCTGCACCTGCTTCATCACGGCAAATAATCATGCACGTGTCATCTCCGCAGATTGTGCCAAGCATTTCAACCCATTCCAAATGATCAATCAGTGATCCGACTGCATGTGCATTTCCTGGCAGCGTTTTCAATATAAGAAAATGACTTGCTCCATCAATACTTATGAAAGCATCCGTCAACATCCGGTGCAGTTTATCCTCAATATTGAATTGCGGATTTGCAGGTAAACTATATTTGTAACGGCCGTCAGGCATCGGTGTTTTGAATAAATGCAGTTCTTTAATATCCCGGGAAACGGTTGCTTGCGTCACATCTACACCCGAGCTTTTCAACGTATCTACAAGCTGATCTTGTGTTTCAATCGCTTGCGATGTAATAATTTCCCGGATGCGCAGATGTCGCTGCCCTTTGTTCATATCAATCACTCCTTGCACATCATTTGTATGAAAACAGAACGGGATTTCATCAATGAATCTAGATGAATCCCGTTTCCTTTTACGCTAATTCCGAATGAGCCTGCTTCACTAATTCCGAGAAATCTTTGTCCGTAAACTCTGATATAGGCTGTTCTTCAGCAACTAAATGGAATAGGAATTCAATATTTCCTTCTCCGCCTGTAACTGGAGAGTACGTCATTTCTCTCAAACTAAATCCTTCTTTCGCAGCAAAATCTGCTACTTTTCGCAGTACTTCTTTATGCACCGCAACATCACGAACAATTCCTTTTTTCCCCACGTTCTCTTTACCTGCTTCAAATTGCGGTTTAACTAATGCCAAAACATCTCCACCAGGGATCAGAATTTGTTTTAAAGGAGGTAATATCAAACCTAAGGAAATAAAAGATACATCAATCGTCGCAAAATCAGGCAGCCCTTCTGTAAACATATCTGGGGTTGCATATCGGAAATTGCATTTCTCCATGACGGTAACCCGGGCATCAGAGCGAATCTTCCAAGCAAGCTGGTTTGTGCCAACGTCGAGAGCATAGCAATGTTTTGCACCATTTTGAAGAGCACAATCTGTAAAACCGCCTGTCGAAGAACCTATGTCTAACATGATTCGTTCCCCTACCGTGACATCAAATTCCTCTAATGCTTTTTCTAATTTCAATCCGCCGCGGCTAACATATTTTAACGAAGATCCTTTTACTTGTAACGGTAATGAGATTTTTATTTTTTCACCGGGCTTGTCCATTCTAATTTCATTTGAATAAACAATACCCGCCATGATCGATCGTTTCGCCTGCTCTCTTGTCTCAACGAGACCTCGCTGAACTAGCAAAACGTCGACCCGTTCTTTGGGATCCGTATTTGTCATTGCAGTTCCTTCTTACGTTCCAGAACAGAAATAGCATCTGCTGTTAGATCAGCTAGTGCTCCAGGAGTCATTCCAATTTCTGCGAGCAATGCTTCAACGTCACCGTGTTCAATAAATTGATCAGGAATTCCCATTCTATGAATCGGAGCATTGACACCGGAATCATGTGCATATTCTAAAACAGCACTGCCGAATCCTCCTGCAAGAACCGCTTCTTCAACAGTAATAATCGGTTTTCCAACTGCAAAGAGTTCGTCTAGCATCGCTTCGTCAAGAGGTTTGATGAACCGAGCATTGACGATGCTTACTGAAATTCCACGCTCTTTCAAGAGTTCTGCTGCTTCGTACGCCATCGGGATTGTCGTTCCAAACGTTAAGATCGTTGCATCTTGTCCCTCGGTCAACTTCTCCCATTTACCGATTGGCAGTACTTTCAATTCTTCATCCATCGGAATTCCGAAACCATTTCCACGAGGATAACGCATAGCAATCGGTCCGTCATTATAAGCTAACGCTGTTTTAACCATATGCTGGCCTTCATTTTCATCTTTTGGCATCATGATGACCATATTTGGCAAGTGACGAAGGAATGCGATGTCAAAGACGCCTTGGTGAGTTTCTCCATCCGCGCCAACGAGTCCTGCCCGGTCAATCCCAATAAATACATTCAACTTTTGGCGGGCAATATCATGAACTAACTGATCATATGCACGCTGAAGGAATGTCGAGTAGATGGACAAGAACGGTTTCATCCCTTGAGTCGCCATCCCTGCAGCCATTGTCGCTGCATGTTGTTCCGCAATCCCTACATCGTAAAAACGTTCAGGGAATTCAGCTGAAATAGCTTCCAATTTCGAACCTACAGGCATTGCAGGTGTAATCGTCGCAACACGTTGGTCCTCGCGAGCAATTCTTGCAACTGTAGCCGCAACTAAGCCACTCCAAGATGGACCTTTTGCAGGTGATTTTACAAAGTCCCCTGTCTCGATTTTATAAGGTCCGGTTCCATGCCATGTACCCACTTTATCGTTTTCAGCTGGATGGTACCCTTTTCCTTTTTTCGTGACAACATGAAGAAGAACTGGGCCTTCCATCTTTTTTGCATAGAGAAGATTGCGTTCCAATTCATTGAAATCATGTCCATCGATTGGTCCTAAATACGTAAATCCTAGCTCTTCGAAAAAGACACCTGAAACCACTAAGTATTTTAAACTATCTTTAAGCCGTTCTACTATGGACGCCATTTTGCCGCCAACTGCAGGAATTCGTTTGATAAGTTCTTCAACGTCATCTTTAACGCTGTTATACTTACCCGCGGTGCGTAACTTTCCTAGTATGGAATGAAGAGCACCGACGTTCGGGGCAATCGACATTTCATTATCGTTTAAAATGACAATCATATTTGTCTGCTGACTGCCTATATGATTCAGTGCTTCCAGGGCCATACCGCCTGTTAACGCACCATCACCAATAATAGGAATGACATAGTTGTCATCGCCTTTTATATCCCGAGCCGCCGCCATTCCCATTGCTGCAGATAAAGAAGTGGAACTATGCCCTGTTTCCCAGACATCGTGTTCACTTTCTGCCATTTTAGGGAAACCGCTTAATCCTTTGTATTTACGAAGCGTATCAAAATCACCAGCTCGGCCGGTTAAAATCTTATGCACATACGCTTGGTGTCCTACGTCCCAAATAAATTTGTCCTGTGGACTATTAAAAAATTTGTGAAGCGCTATTGTCAGCTCCACCACTCCTAGATTTGGTCCGATATGTCCGCCTGTTACAGAACATTTGTTAATAAGAAACTTCCGAATGTCTGCAGCGAGTTCTTTCATCTCTTCTAGGTTCAAGTTTTTAATATCCGATGGACTGCTGATCTTTGTAAGATCCATCTCTATCACACACCTTCATAAGTTAATACTACTGTTTCCGTTCATTTTCCTCATTATATCAACAATCAAACAATCAGTACCATTTAGACGCCTTATTTTAAGCGTTTCGATCAATAATATAGTCTGCAATTTGTGCGAGCAAAGAACTTCCCAGACTAATTTGTTCTAATGCATCAAGTGCCCTTTTGTGATGGTCAGCAAGTTTTGCATGAGCACCTTCGAGCCCCAGAAGCGCGGGGTATGTACTCTTATCACTAGCTGTATCTTTGTTTGCTGTCTTACCCAGTTGCTCTGTAGAAGCAGTGACGTCCAGGATGTCATCTTTAATTTGAAAAGCTAATCCAATATTTTTTGAAAAAGTACGAAGTTGTTGCATTTCAGTATCTGTTGCATTCGCTAAAAGCGCACCCGATTCAACACAGCATGCAAGCAATGCCCCGGTTTTATGGACATGGATTTCTTCAAGCTCTGTCAAGGTAAGTTGTTTTCCTTCCCCTTGCATATCAAGAATCTGTCCTCCTACCATTCCGGCTGGTCCAGATGCGATACTTACAGCTCTTAAAATGGCAAGCGTTGTTGCTGCATCTGTGTGCTGGAGTGATGCAAGTTCTTCGAATGCAAGTGTTTGCAATGCATCTGCCGCTAACACGGCTGCTGCTTCTCCAAAAACAACATGATTCGTTGGATTTCCTCTTCTGAAATCATCATCATCCATACAAGGAAGGTCATCATGGATTAAAGAATATGTGTGAATCAATTCAATCGCACCAGCCACTCGCACTGCATCATCAGATGTAGATTTCAAATCATGAAGCACTGCCAGAACCAGGAGAGGACGGATTCTTTTTCCTCCTGCATGTACAGAGTACGACATCGCCTCATTCAAAGTTTCAGGATAATTCTTCCCTTTAAAGAGTTCTGTGAAGTGTGTATGTAAAAGTGGTAACTGCTCATCCATAAACATTTTCAGCTGCTCACTCACTTGTGTCCTCTCCCTTCGAAGAATCCATCGCCGCGGCTTCTCCATTTTTGTCTACAATTGTGACGAGCTGCTTCTCAGCATGTTGCAGTTTTTGTTGACAAAATGCAGAAAGCTCCATCCCTTTTTTATATAAAGTGATGGAATCTTCGAGTTGAACATCTCCTGTTTCAAGTTGTTGAACGATTTTTTCCAATTCCAGCATCGCTTCTTCAAATTTCATTGAATCAGTTTCCATCATGATTCCTCCTTAATGGATTCTATTGATTGAATTTCCGCAATTGCAATACCATCCTGCATATTGATCTTGACTGAATCTCCGGGCGCCAGTAATTCAGCACGTTTAACGAGTTCGCCCTCTTTGTAAACGATTGTAAATCCTCTATCCATAACGCTCAGCGGGTTAAGTGCTTGCAACATTCGAATACCTGTTAAAAATCGGTCTTGTTTTCCACCTAAGGATTGACGCATTGCCCGAAGAAGTCTTTCTTCAACTGCAACAGCCTCTTTTGAACGCTGTTGCAGCTGAACAGCTGGCGATACAAGCTGCAGGCGAGAATTTATTTGTGTAAATTGAGTCGATTTTCGATAGAGCAACTCATTGTGACTGCGTGAAAGTCTCTCTTCAAAAGATACTTGCTTTTCAATAAATGGCCGATACAAGCGATCCGGATAAAGAAACGGATAAGAATTTTTCAAACGGTCCAACCGTTTTTGTTCTTGCGTTAGACGAGTCGCGAGAAAACGGTAAATCACTCGCTTTCTTTCCAAGATCCGGCCTGCCAGTTCTTCCTTCGCCGGGACAGCAAGTTCAGCTGCTGCAGTGGGGGTAGGAGCCCGGTGATCTGCAACAAAATCCGCAATTGTCGTATCGGTTTCATGACCTACTGCACTGATTGTGGGAATTCGGCATGAGAAAATCGCACGGGCAACCGCTTCTTCGTTAAATGCCCATAAATCTTCTATTGAGCCGCCGCCTCTTCCAACTATCAGAACATCTATATCACCTTGTCGATCAGCTTGTCCGATTGCTTCAACAATTGAAGGCACTGCTTGTTTACCTTGGACAGCTGCAGGGAACAGGACTATTTCTGCCATAGGAAATCTGCGACCTATCGTTGAGCAGATATCTTGGAACGCAGCTCCTGATTTAGCAGTGATGACACCGACTTTCTTAGGAATCCATGGTAATTGCTGTTTCCAACGGACATCAAACAAGCCTTCCTTGCCCAGCTGTTCTTTCAACTGCTCAAAGGCGAGGAATAGAGCACCAATTCCGTCCGGTTCCATGGATTGAACGTAAAGCTGATACTGTCCACTGCTTTCATATATATTAATATCCCCTGTTATCAGGACATTCATGCCGCTTTCTGGTTTGAACTTCAAACTAGAGGCATTTCCACGAAACATAGCTGCTTGGATTCTGCTTTTGTCATCTTTTAACGTGAAGTATATGTGTCCGGTCGGGTGAATTTTCACATTGGATAATTCGCCTTTAATATAGACATTTCGCAGGTGTGGATCAGCATCAAATTTCCTCTTAATGTATTTGGTGACAGCTTGTACGGTTAAGTATGGATTACCTGACAACGAATTCCCCTCCTGCGTATAAAAAGCTGTCTCTCTCTAACAAGAAACAGCGCTGTGTATTCTATGTAACGGCTATAGCCGTTTTCTTAAATGTAATTACTGCATGCTAATTGTGCACTCTTCAATGTGTTTTTCAGCAGCATAGTTACAGTCATCGGGCCGACACCGCCAGGTACAGGCGTTAGCGCACCTGCTTTTTCTTTGACGCTCTCGAAATCGACATCGCCGCAGAGTTTCCCATTTTCGTCCCGATTCATACCAACGTCAATCACGGTAGCGCCTGCTTTGATATGATCAGCTGTAATGTATTTTGCCTGCCCAATCGCGACAATCAATATATCCGCTTGTCGAGTGAATGACTCTAAGTTTTCTGTCTTAGAATGACAATAGGTCACAGTCGCATCTTTTTGAAGAAGCAATTGTCCCATAGGCTTGCCGACGATATTACTTCGACCAACTATGACTGCATGTTTACCAGATATATCAGTACCCGTATGCTTCAGTAATTCTAAAATACCTGCAGGTGTGCATGATACATATGAAGTTTGGCCAATAATCATTTTCCCTACGTTCTCCGGATGAAAACCATCCACATCTTTTTTGGGAGAAATGGAGCGGATCACTTTGTTCTCATCGATATGAGGGGGTAAAGGCAATTGGACAAGAATTCCGTGAATGGTTGGATCGTTATTTAGACGGTCCACAGTATCCAGCAAGTCTTTCTGACTCACAGTAATCGGCAACTGAATCATTTCAGATTTCATACCCGCCGCAGTACTGGATTTCTCTTTGTTTTTCACGTATGTACGAGATGCTTGGTCGTCACCAACCAGAACAACAGCAAGACCTGGACGACATCCTCTTTCAATGAGCCGTTCCACGTCTATTTTAATCTCTTCTCTAATTTTTGCGCCGATTGCTTTTCCATCAATTAGTACACTTGACAAAAGTGTCACATCCTCTGTTGTTCAAATTTCGACAGCACACCATTAACAAAGCGGCCTGATTTTTCGTCTCCAAATGTTTTACAAAGTTCGATTGCTTCGTTCACTGCTACTTTGTGTGGAACTTCTTCGTTATACAACAACTCATATGCAGCAAGTCGAAGTACCGTCCGTTCAATTTTAGGAAGTCTGTCTAATGACCAATTTTCCAATTTTCCAGTCAGTACTTCATCAATTGATTCTTGCTTTTCTCGTGTACCTTTTACGAGCATTTCATAAAAAGAATCAACGGGTTCTTCTGCAATATAGCTGATTGCCTCTTCTACAGGCAGTGTCGTTCCATCAAGCTGGAAAAGGGTCTGAACCGCTTTTTCTCTCGCTTCTCTACGTTTCATACAATTTGTCTCCTTCATCACTGGTTCGTTTAGGCTTTATCATAGCACAAATGCTGTGTGAAGATACAGTCACAATAGACAAAAGCATCATCCGGAGATGATGCTTTTCGTCATTCTGTCACTGAATTCACTTCAGAACGGATTCCAGTTACATGAACATTAACTTCACCAGTTTCAATCGAAGTCATATGATACACTGCTTCCTTAATCTTTTTCTGAACGTTTGCAGCAACTTGCGGGATTAGTTGTCCATCTTCTGCAATGCAAAAAACATCGATTGTGAGTTTGTTATCCACCCAGTCTGTTTTCACGCCTTTTCCATGCATAACTTTTCCAAGTTTCTCTGCAACACCTGATGCAAAATTCCCTGAGGTCATCGCAATACCTTGTACTTCAGAAGTTGCGATTCCAATAATAACCTCCAAAACTTCAGGAGCGAGCTCAATCCGCCCAAGACTCTCGGCAGCAGAGGAGTTTGCTTCAATAAATGAATTCGCTTTTTCAGCCATATTGCACGCCTCCTTCCTTAGTTTGACTGCATGACATCATATTTTTCAAGAAACTTCGTATCAAAGTCTCCTGATTTAAACACATCGTGATTCATAAGATTATAGTGGAACGGGATCGTTGTCTTAACCCCTTCTACCACAAACTCATCTAATGCACGTTTCATACGGGCTACTGCTTCTTCTCGAGTATCTGCATGAACAATCAGTTTCGCAACCATCGAGTCATAAAATGGCGGGATTTTGTATCCTGGATAAACTGCAGAATCTACACGGACTCCGTTTCCGCCTGGCGGAAGATACATTTCAACCGTACCGGGAGATGGCATAAAGTTTTTCTCTGGATTTTCCGCGTTGATGCGACACTCAATGGACCAGCCATTAATTTTAATGTCTTTTTGTTTGAAAGGAAGCTTCTCACCTGCTGCAACTTTCAACTGCTGTTGAATGAGGTCAATCCCCGTAATCATTTCAGTTACAGGATGTTCTACCTGGATTCTTGTATTCATTTCCATGAAGTAGAACTTCTGATTGATGTGATCGAAGATGAATTCAACCGTACCAGCACCTCTGTAATCGACCGCTTCTGCTGCTTTCACAGCTGCCTGTCCCATTTCCTTGCGCATCTCAGGAGTTAGTGCAGGAGATGGAGCCTCTTCCACTAACTTTTGCATACGGCGTTGAATGGAACAATCACGCTCCCCCAGATAGACTGTGTTGCCGTGCTTATCGGCCAATACTTGAATTTCAACGTGGCGGAAAATTTCAATGAACTTTTCAAGATACACTCCTGGATTACCAAATGCAGCTGCCGCTTCTTTTTGTGTAATCTTAATACCTTTTTTAAGTTCTTCAGGATCACGCGCTACACGGATTCCTTTCCCGCCGCCGCCGGCTGTTGCTTTAATTATAACTGGGAAACCGATTTCCTCAGCGACCGTAAGCGCTTCCTCTTCATCAGCTACTAGACCGTCAGATCCGGGCACAATCGGAACACCTGCCAGACGCATCGTTTCACGTGCCACGTCTTTCGTTCCCATACGAGCAATCGCATCAGAAGTAGGGCCGACAAACTCGATATTCACTTCTTCACACATTTCAGCAAAGCTTGCGTTTTCAGCAAGGAAACCATACCCTGGATGGATTCCATCACAATCGGTCATTTTTGCGACACTTATGATATTTGAAAAGTTCAAGTAACTGTCTTTTGAGAGTTTGGGTCCGATGCAAAATGCTTCATCGGCAATTTTGACATGCAGTGCATCACGATCGGCTTCAGAGTATACTGCAACTGTCTCAAGACCGAGCTCTTTACATGCACGGATAATACGAACGGCAATTTCGCCTCGATTTGCGATTAGAATTTTCTTCATCGTCCATTCCCCCTTCAATTTTCTTTTACAAGGAAAAGAGGCTGCCCATACTCAACGAGCTGTCCATCTTTAACAAGAATTTCAACAATTTCACCAGATACTTCTGCTTCAATTTCGTTGAATAGTTTCATAGCTTCTACGATACAGACAACATCTTCAGCTCCAACTTTCTGTCCAACTTGAACGAAAGCTGCTGCTTCTGGAGATGATGACTTATAAAACGTACCAACCATTGGAGATACGATGCTCTTTAGTGATGCATCAGAAGCTTTCGCCTCAGCTGCAGGTTCTGCAACCGGTGCTGCTTGTTTAGGTGCCTCCGCAGTTTCAGGTACAGCTTGCTGAACAGACTGTGCTCCTGAAGTGGAATCTTGAACATCTGGTACTGGTGCTTGGACTTGAACCGGTGCAATAGCTGTTGCGCTTGTATTACTCTTGACAATTTTAATTTTAGCTCCATCTGCTTCATACGTAAATTTGTCGATTGAAGACTGATCGATAAGTTTAATGATTTCTCTAATTTCCTGAATCTTTAACATGAACGATTCTCCTGACTCCATAAAGTTTTGTTTTTACACCCTCATCTTCTATAGTAGACGTTTTTTAAGGATTTTGAAATAGTTAACCCCCATTTCTCCTCTAAAAATCTGTAAACAGAAAAAAAGACCCGGATTTTGGGCCTTTAACGGATTACTGATTACCTGTGAAATCGACTTGTACTTTTTTAGCATCGTCCCAGCTTGCAAGAACATATTGTGTGATTTCATCTGCTAATTGTTTAGAATGTCCTTCAGTTGAAAGCACAGTTACTTTCACATCACCATCTTCTGTTCGGACAAAGGCTTCAGGATATCCGAGCGCCTTGATCTGCAATTCTAATAACGCTTCCGCGGAATCTCGTTTATTAAGCTCAGACATTTCCTCGAATGCTTCGTTCTTCTCTTCAGCAGTATAATCAGGGGATGTCATCTTCGCATTCAGTTGTTCTGACTTTTTACTGCGCTCATCACGGACTTCCATCCGCATTTCTTCGAATAGATATGACGTTGCAAACACCGGAGTTTGCTTATCGGATGAGCCCTTTTTCGGAACTTCAGCCGTTTCAGTCATATCACTTGAAAAAATGGAGATTCCGTCGAACGGCATGGGTGCTTTCTCTTTAATATAGTAAATCGAGATAACAGCAACAAGGCTCATTAGTGTTAAAAACCATACAGTACGTTTATTTGTTCTCATCATAGTTCCCCCTTTTGGTCATTTCAACGATAACAATTCGATGTTCTGGTAGTTGAAGGACAGCAGCCAATATCCTTGTGAGTTCAGATTTAAGGCCTGGATTACCAGCTCCTTCCGCCACCACAAGTACGCCCGTCACTTCGTCTGTGATAGAGTCCGCTGACTTCGTAAAATAATCCGTAAGCGGTGATTGTTCTTTCGCTCCTTTTGGAGGATGAAGGTAAATAGAAACCTCCCCCACTCCATCAATCTTTTCCAGTGCTGATTCGAGTGCTGTCGTTTCGATGTTCCCCTCCTTTTCATTGGACTTCCCGGACGTCGCTCCATCTGAATTCCAGGGTGGATTGAGTAAGATGAATACGAGAACCGTGATTCCTATAAATAGGATCACTTGCATTTTCCCAGTCGGTTTTTGCATGACATCACCATTCCATCTGTCTGTTTAGGACCGGGGGCCTGTTCATCTATGAAACAATGTATGCACAAATTCTGGTCCCTATAACCTGAGAAATGAAAAGATATTCAGTAACAGCCACATACCAGCAGCCAGTTTAGCCAAATGTCCAAATTCCTCTTTCCTGGATTCAGGCAGCATCATAGACAACACCCCCGAGAGAACTGAGATTAGAACAACACCTATCAGAAATTTGTCATACCAAATCTCCCCCTAAGTCCGTTAAGTAATTGAAAGTTTCACGTAAACGATAAAAAACAGAACCGTATAGACAAATGCAAAAATCATTAGGAATGTAATGGCACATAGAACAAATAGAGATCGGCCGATATCATCCAAAACATCCGATAGTTCCATCGATGTAAACGGTTCAATTAGAGCTGCACACCATCGATATAAAAACGCCAGAAGCAGCGTCTGCACCACAGGTAATATGGCAATCCCCCATAATGTAACTAACAGCCATCCTCCTACCATGAATCCAGCCCCAGACGAGTAGCGTCCAAGGGTTCCCATGCTGTCCGTCACAAATGAACCGACGAAAGGGATGTTCTGTCGAATCAATTCTTTCAACGGTTCGCTTGCGGCTTCTGAAATCCCCCAAGAAACCGCCCCTCCTGCAGTAATGAAAATTGAATAGGCTGCAACAATGGAAGAAACTGCAGCTAATAAAGTTGTCCGCAGCATGTCCGAAAGCTTTGCATACGAAATAAGGGGATTCAGCCGTGTAACAATATCAAACAGCAACGCAGCCGTGACCAAAGGCAATAACAATCTATCTGCAAAAAACACAGCTCCATTTGCAAACAACAGCAGCGCAGGCTGAAAGTTCAGCAGGCTAAGTGCATTTCCCGAAATTGCCATGCCTGCAGTCAATACCGGATAACTCGTAACGAATAACATGGCGATGGACTTCATGAGTTGCTGAATAAGCAGGAGCTGTTCAAACGCGGGACGGAGTACTACTAGAATAATCACGATATAGAGCAGCTGCTTCGTCCACTCCGAGAACGAAGGGAACAAATAATTCAAAACCGTTGCCATCAGAGCAATGATCAGTACGACGATGAAGCTATAAACCAATCCACTAAGCAGTGATTGCAGGAAATCGAGTATGGTTATCCTCCCCCATTCACGGCGTTATGAGCGCAGTGAGTGTCTGTATGAGATTGACGAGCTCAGGCAGCCAGAAGGACAGGATGGTAATTTTGACTACAAATTGAGCTAAGTTTGCAAACGATGAATATCCGGATTCAGACAAATGCTGTGTAATCGACTCTGAAATGAAAAACAAGAATGCACTCATTAATAACAGTTGCCCATACGGCTCAGGAACACCGTGAAAAATATCACTTAACTTTTTAATGAACGGAATCAAAACTTCCATCATGATATAAGCAAAAACGAAAAGATATAAGGCACTATACAAGATTGGATGCAACTGCGGGACTGCAAAACGGATAATGAGCAGCAACAAAAAAACGGCGAGTAATTGAAAAAGGAGTGCCATTACATTGCCAAAGAAAGCCATTGGAAGAACTCGGAGATTTCGGTAAAGAAAATCTTCAAAAAGCGGATCATTTCAACTGCGATGTACAAATAAGCAATGAAAAACAAGAAAAAAGAGAACTCTTTCTTACCTGTCTGTTCGAAAAAGATGTGCAAACAACCGATAACCAGTCCGATGCCGGCAATTCGCAGCAGGTCATTCAATTCCATCCGGCGATCCTCCTCCTGTTTCACTATACGCACGTGCATTAAACAATATGAAAAAAGCTTGCCCATTCAATTTGAATGGGCAAGCTTTTTATAGAGTAGTTGTAGTAATTCAGAAAGCAATGTGATTATGCGCGGGAAACATATTCGCCTTCTTCTGTGTTGATGATAAGTTTGTCACCGATATTTACGAAGAATGGAACTTGTACAGTAAGGCCTGTTTCAAGTTTCGCTGGTTTTGAACCGCCGCTTGCAGTGTCGCCTTTAATACCGGGTTCAGTTTCAGCTACTTCAAGTACCACTGTAGAAGGTACTTCAACACCAAGAACTTCTTCTTTGTATTGAATAACGTGCACTTCCATGTTTTCCTTCAAATAGTTCAACTCTTCTTTAATTTGCTTTGCAGGCAATTCAATTTGCTCGAAACTTTCGTTATCCATGAAGACGTGATCGTCACCATTCGCATAAAGATATTGCATACGCTTATTGTCAATTTGTGCTTTCGCAACTTTCTCTCCAGCACGGAACGTTTTCTCGTTCACGTTTCCTGAACGCAAGTTACGTAATTTTGAACGTACAAAAGCAGCACCTTTACCTGGTTTAACGTGTTGGAATTCCATTACGCGCCAAATATCGCCGTCTACTTCGATTGTCAAACCTGTTTTAAAATCGTTTACTGAAATCATCTTGTTTCCTCCAATAGCTCTTATAAAATTTGCAGTTCTTTTGTACAGTGAGTTAACCGTTCACAACCATTTTCTGTGATTACGAGATCGTCTTCAATCCTTACGCCTCCGATACCCGGCAAGTAGATTCCAGGTTCAGCAGTAACCGTCATATTAGGCTCCAGCACTGTTTCAGAGCGGAAGGACAGTCCAGGGGCTTCATGAACTTCCAGACCAATACCGTGACCCGTAGAATGACCAAACGCCTCACCATACCCTTTTGAAGCAATGTAATCCCGTGCAATCGCATCTGCCTGGATGCCGGTCATCCCCGGTTTAATGCCTTCAACTGCTAATTTCTGTGCAGCAAGGGTTATCTCATAGACTTCCCGCATTTTTCCCGATGGTTCACCGACAGCCACTGTTCGCGTTATGTCAGAGATGTATCCATTATACAACGCACCATAATCCAATGTCACGAGTTCTCCGGATTGAATTTTTTTGTCAGTCGCAACACCATGAGGAAGTGCTCCCCGCACGCCTGAAGCGACTATTGTATCAAATGATGATGATGTCGCTCCTTGTTTACGCATAAAGAACTCTAATTCGTTTGATACCTCTAGTTCTGTCATCCCAGCTTTGATGAATCCGCAAATATGTGTAAATGCATCATCTGCAATTTTTGCAGCCTGCTTTAAAACTTCTAATTCCTCAGGCGTTTTAATGATCCGCAGTTTTTCCACAAGACCTGCAGTCGGAATGAGCTCAGCCGACACTTTACTTTTATACAGCTCGTACATCCCAAATGTTAAGTCTTCTTTCTCAAATCCTAAACGCTTTACTTTCATCTGCTCAACTTGCTTAGCAACTTCTTCTATAATTGTTTTTTCATGTTGTACAATACGGAAGTCTTTGATTTGTGCTGCTGCCTGCTCCATATATCTAAAGTCGGTAATGAATACCGCATCATCTTTAGAAATGATTGCTGCACCGGCAGTCCCGGTAAATCCAGTCATATAGCGGCGGTTATATCCGCTTGTAATGAATAATGCATCCAATTCTTTTTCTGCAAGCAATTCTCTAAGTTTAGCAAGTTTCAAATTAATCATTCCCTTTCCATTTTGCGAATTAATGCAAGCGCACCCAACAGATAGCCATCGGTACCTAATCCTGAAATTTGTCCCGCACATACAGGAGCGAGCATAGAGTTTTGCCTGAATGATTCTCGATTATGTATATTCGAAATGTGTACTTCCACGACTGGTAAGTTTACAGATGCAACAGCATCCCGAATAGCAATACTAGTATGCGTGTATGCACCAGGGTTAAATACGATTCCGTATGTGCCATCGTCTGCCGCTTGATGAATACGGTCGATCAAAGCACCTTCATGGTTCGATTGAAAACACGACAACCCGATATTATGATCCATGCACAGCGCGCGAATACGACTTTCAATATCCTCGAGTGTTTCATGACCATAAACATCGGGTTCCCGTTTTCCTAATCTGTTTAAATTAGGTCCATTTAATAGCAACAAATCCACTGCCTATCAACCCCCAGCCATTTTCCTTTCTATTTTATCACAACATTTTGACGAGGTAACCTATTTCGCATTCTTAGGCAGTTCATTTTTCATAAAAATTGCAGTACCTGCAACAAACCTGGATATAATAGCCGCAAGGCAAAGAAAGGGGATTGAAACCGACTTGAACGCAGATCCGAAAGAAGCAGGTCGTGAAATCGTCCATTCCACTGCACAAACAATGATAATGGCTAGCAATATCGAAGTGATGGATGGCGGAATTCCTGCAGTGAAATGCAGAACACTGTAAAGGACCATGAATAGCAGGCTTAAAACAATAATTAATACAACCCATTTTACAATTGGAGAGTCTGTAGCAAGGATGTTCCATTTGCGGAACCATCCAATTGGTGACCATTTAACAAAGTGAAAGACTTTCAAGAACTTTAGACTCAATGCTGTTAGTAACGCAGCAAACAACGAGGTCCACAAAAGTGTAGGTATATGCATAGCTGTTCCCTCCTGCTCCAAGTGTCGCCGGTTCTCCTGATTTTAAACGTGATGGTGGAGCAATCTCTTACTTTCCTGTACAATAACAACATTGATACAAAATTGAGACTTTAAAAAGAAAGTGTGGGCTGTACATGGAAGAGAATCAGAAATCACCTGCCTATGGCGGTCAGGCTCTTATAGAGGGCGTCATGTTTGGAGGGAAACAACATACAGTAACCGCTATACGTCGTAAAGATGGCACGATTGATTATTTTCACGTACTGAAAGAGAGCAGCCCGGTTCGTCAAAAGTTAAAAAAGATTCCTCTAGTCAGAGGAATTGTCGCACTAATCGAGTCAGCAGGACTCGGCTCGAAACACCTGACCTTCGCAAGTGATCATTATGATGTAATGCCTGGTGAAGAAGTTGACAAATCGGATGAAGAATCATCAAAGCTGACAATGATTTTAGGAGTAGCAGCAGTTGGCGTACTTTCCTTTCTATTTGGGAAATTCGTCTTCACACTATTCCCAGTATTCCTTGCAGGACTTTTCCACCCGATCTTCCCGGGGAAAACTGCTCAAATTCTGTTAGAAACATTATTCAAACTAACTCTCTTATTAAGTTATGTGTCACTAATATCCATGACCCCTTTAATTAAAAGGGTTTTCAAATACCACGGTGCAGAGCATAAAGTCATCAATGCCTATGAAAACAACCTTCCCTTAACTGTTGAAAATGTCCAGGCTCAATCACGATTGCATTATCGATGCGGCAGCAGTTTTTTGCTTTTCACAGTTATTGTCGGGATGTTCATCTATTTCTTAGTTCCAACAGATCCGTTCTGGTTACGAATTGTAAATCGTATTCTTCTCATCCCTGTTGTCCTTGGAGTATCGTTTGAAGTGCTTCAAATTACGAATGCCGTGCGAAATATTCCAGTGCTGCGATTCTTAGGATACCCCGGGTTATGGCTTCAGCTGTTAACTACAAAAGAGCCAGAAGATGATCAAGTAGAAGTTGCGATTGCCTCGTTCAACAAATTACTTGAGATTGAAATACACGGCGAGGAAGTTTTAACTGACCCGTCCCCTTTATCTCCTGAGAGTGAAATGAGTACAGTGAATTTATAATGAAAAAGGAAGGCATCCCGTAAACGGAGCCTTCCTTTTTTCATTTTCGATAAGTCCATGCATCATTTGCATATTTTCGATTTTCAATTTCTTCGACGACCCTTAACTGGTCACTCGTGAGTTTATAAGGTACGAGTTCTATATCAAGCGCTTTTTCAAAGCCTTGCGAAAAAGCTGACAAACATTCTGAAACAGTTATGGTCCGGTCTGTTAATCGGTCGATTGCGACTGCTTTTTCAGGAAGTCCTTTTCGTACTTGCTCTCTTATTTCTTCTGATTCAAATTTAAACAAGGAAACAAGTTTGTCCTCATTCAAACTAAGTAAAATTGCTCCGTGCTGCAAAATCACGCCTTTTTGACGAGTTTGTGCACTTCCTGCCACTTTTTTCCCCTCTACAACGAGTTCGTACCAACTGGAAGTGTCAAAACAAACTCCACTCTTCGGGCGTTTCAACTGTTCCGAGACAAGTTCTGAAGGAACTGAAAAAGAAGCATTCAGCCCCAGATTGAGGAACCCTTCTAATAATCCGCCTGAAATGACCCGATATGCTTCTGTCACGGTTTCAGGCATGTCTGGATAGTCTTCTGAAACAATCACACTGTATGTAAGTTCGTGTTCATGCAGAACCCCTCTGCCCCCCGTAGGCCTGCGTACAAACCCTAATCCATTTTGCTTCACGGCTTCCATATCGATTTCTTTGGATACACTTTGAAAGTAACCGATTGAGAGCGTCGCAGGATCCCATTCGTAAAAACGGAGAACTGGTCCAATCTCCCCTTTGCTGTGCCAGTCAAGGAGCGCTTCGTCTAACGCCATATTAAAAGATGGAGAACACTTGCCTGACTGTATATAATTCCATTGAATTTTACCCATTTCCCCCCGCCTTTCCCTTCATAACGAATTCAATTTTATCATTGCAATTGAACATGTGCCACTTAATCTTTATAATGAAGAATGAGATAGAAAGGGGAAAAATGCTTTGAATGCTAATCTTTATATTTTAATAGGACTTTTGGTTGTAATGATTGCTTATTTCATCATTACGGCGCTTCGGCTTCGAAAAGCGGTTACGAATTTGACGCAAGAGGAATTCATTGAAGGTTACCGAAAAGCGCAGCTGATCGATGTACGTGAACCAAAAGATTTTGATGCTGGCCACATACTTGGTGCCCGCAACATTCCGTACACACAATTGCGACAGCGGTATAAAGAAATTCGTCCTGACAAACCCGTTTACTTGTATGATCAAAATGGAGGTAAAAGCGCGCGGACAGCTCTTTTCTTGAAAAAGAAAGATTACACGCAGCTCTACCATTTACAAGGCGGCTTCCGTACATGGTCAGGTAAAGTAAAAAGTAAAAAATAATGAGATGAAAAGGACCGAAGCCTGAGGGCTTCGGTCCTTTTGTTATGCTTTCACTAATTCTTCTTCTGTCTGGGGGGTGTAACGAAGCACAGGCTTCCGCGCTGCTTTCGTTTCATCCAAACGACTAATAACGGTTGTATGAGGTGCTTCTTGAACAATCTCCGGGTTTTCTTCCACTTCTTTCGCAATTTGTATCATTGCATCGATGAAAGAATCCAGCGTTTCTTTCGACTCTGTTTCAGTTGGCTCAATCATCATGCCTTCTTCAACATTAAGCGGGAAATAAACTGTTGGCGGGTGGAATCCAAAATCGAGCAGCCGTTTTGCCATATCAAGTGTACGTACACCAAGTTTCTTCTGGCGACGGCCTGATAATACAAACTCATGCTTACAGTGCTGCGGGTATGGAAGATCGAAATACGGTTCCAAGCGACGCATCATGTAGTTCGCATTCAGCACAGCATTTTCAGTAACTGCCTTCAAACCGTCTGGTCCCATCGAGCGAATATACGTATACGCACGCAAATAAATTCCGAAATTTCCATAGAAAGGCTTCACACGGCCAATAGATTGTGGAACATCATAGTTGAACGTGTATACGCCATCGTTCTTTTCCAATATCGGTTTTGGCAAGAAAGCTGCAAGATCTTCCTTCACACCTACCGGACCCGATCCCGGACCGCCGCCGCCATGCGGTCCTGTGAATGTCTTATGCAAGTTCAAGTGTACTGCGTCAAAGCCCATGTCTCCAGGTCTCGCCTTTGACATAACAGCATTCAAGTTGGCGCCATCATAATATAACTTCCCGCCAGCACCATGGACGATTTTCGCCATTTCCATAATGTGTTCTTCAAAAAGACCAAGAGTATTCGGGTTCGTTAACATTAGAGCCGCAGTATCTTCTCCTACCTTAGCCTTTAAGTCTTCGATATCTACAAGACCGTTTTCATCGGAGTTAACGGTAACTGTATCAAATCCTGCAACTGTTGCAGATGCTGGATTTGTTCCGTGTGCAGAGTCTGGAACAAGCACTTTAGTACGCCCTGTATCTCCATTGGCTTCGTGGAATGCACGAATCATCATCAATGCAGTCCACTCACCATGTGCTCCAGCTGCCGGCTGAAGCGTAACTTCATCCATCCCTGTAATTTCACAAAGATGTTCTTGCAAATCGTAGGCAACTTCCATTGCTCCTTGTACAGTTGACTCATCTTGCAATGGATGAATATTAGCAAAACCTGGTATACGTGCAACCGCTTCGTTAATTTTCGGATTGTATTTCATCGTACATGATCCAAGCGGGTAAAATCCTGTGTCAACGCCATGATTCCGGTTCGATAGAGCAGTATAGTGACGCATGATGTCCAATTCAGAAACTTCTGGAAGTGCAGCATCTTCTTTACGCACTAACGAATCAGGCAAAAGTGCTGACAAATCTACTTCAGGAACATCCAAATCAGTCAAGCTGTATCCGATACGCCCTGGTTTTGAGACTTCAAAAATGAGTGGTTGGTTTTCGTTATGCATGAACGGCCTCCATTTCCTGCACAAGTGCATCAATCTCTTCTTTTGTCCGTTGCTCAGTCACTGCGAATAATGCGTGATTTTCCATTCCTGCATATGTCAAACTAAGGTCGTATCCGCCGATAATCCCTTGCTCCAGCAATTGGCGGTTCAACTCCTTCACTGAACGTTTGCAATCTACTACGATCTCGTTAAAGTGCGAATTTCCACCAAGGACTGTAAAACCAGCTTTTTCGAATGCTTGCTTAGCATAATGAGTTTTTGCATAGTTTTGGTAGGCAATTTCACGAGCGCCCGTTTTACCCAGAGCTGTCATTGCAACAGAAGCAGCAAGTGCGTTCAAAGCTTGGTTTGAGCAAATATTGGAAGTGGCTTTATCACGTCGAATATGCTGTTCACGCGCTTGTAATGTAAGCACATAGCCTCGCCGGCCTTGATCGTCTGTTGTTTCACCTACAAGACGTCCCGGAACTTTACGCATCAATTTCTTAGTTACTGCGAAATAGCCGCAATGCGGTCCGCCGAACTGTTCAGGGATGCCGAAAGGCTGTGCATCTCCAACTGTGATGTCTGCTCCAAGCTCGCCTGGAGGTGTGAGTATTCCAAGTGCCAGCGGGTTGGATGATACGACAAACAATGCACCATTGTCGTGTGCCAGCTCCCCGATTGCCTGCAATTCTTCAACCTGACCGAAGAAGTTCGGATATTGCACCAGAACAGCAGCCGTATCATCAGCCAGCAATTTCTTTAATTCTTCAACGTCTGTCACACCATCTTTTTGCGGGATTGTGATAACTTCAATCTGCTGACCATCGGCATAAGAGCGAACTACATCGCGGGATTCAGGATGAACCGTTTCAGAAACAAGCAGTTTTTTGCGTTTGGTATGCCCTGCTGCCAGAGTTCCCGCTTCTGCAAGTGCAGTACCGCCGTCATACATAGAAGAGTTTGCAAGATCCATTCCTGTCAATTCACAAATCATCGTTTGGAATTCAAAGATTGCCTGAAGCTCCCCCTGAGAAATTTCCGGCTGATACGGTGTATATGCTGTATAAAATTCAGATCTGGAAATCACGTGGTCGACAATTATCGGCTTATAGTGATCATAAACGCCTGCTCCAAGGAAGGATGCATACTGTTTAGAATCTGCATTTTTTGCAGCTGCTCTTGAAAGCTCTTTAATTAAAGCAGATTCGGATTTAGCTTCTTTGATTGCTAGATCTCTTGTGAAACGAACACTCTCAGGTATATCAGCGAAAAGTTCATCCACAGATGAAATTCCGATCACTTTCAGCATTTCCGCGCGGTCGGCTTCTGTCATTGGCATATAACGATGCATCATAATTATTTCCCCTCTTTCCTTTTGTACGGAAATTGTATCCGCTTCACTTCATGAACGTTTATAGAACGGTGTTTCAATAATTCTAGCTTTCAATCTTTTATTGCGAACTTCGACTTCGAGTTCCGTTCCAAGCTCCGAAAGATTTTGGTTCACTAAAGCAAATCCGATATTCTTTTTCAAAGTTGGAGATTGTGTACCAGTCGTTACTTCACCAACTACTTCATCATTATGATAAACAGAATATCCAGTTCGTGGAATCCCCTTATCAATCATCTCAATTCCTACCAATTTCCGCGGAACGCCATCTGATTTTTGTGCAGCTAACGCGGATTTCCCCAGGAAGTCTTCTTCTTTTTTCAATTTCACAACAAAACCAAGTCCTGCTTCTAATGGGGAGATATCTTTCGACAATTCCTGTCCATACAGTGGAAGTCCCGCTTCAAAACGCAGCGTATCGCGAGCACCTAAGCCTGAAGGTACGAGACCGTCTTCTTTCCCTTCAGTCAGAATCGCATCCCACAGCTTAACTGCTGACTCAGGAGTACAGTAGATTTCAAATCCATTCTCGCCTGTATAACCAGTTCTGGATAGCAGAGTCGTTTCACCCGCCACATTTACATGATCTTTAAAACGGAAAAATCGGATTTCAGCAAGTGATTCATCTGTCAAACGCTGCAAAATCATTTCTGCTTTAGGTCCTTGCAATGCTAAAAGTGCCCAGTTATCGGACTGGTTGTCAATTTCGACATCATCACCAGCTTGTTGTTTCATCCAGCTGACGTCTTTTTCAATATTGGATGCGTTTACTACTAACAGGTAGTCATTATCGCTCCTTTTATAGATTAACAAATCATCGATCGTGCCGCCATCTTCATAGCACATAGCCGTATATTGAGCTTGACCGTCGACTAATTTTGCGACATCATTTGTAACTAGTTTCTGCAAGAAAGAAAGTGCACCTTCTCCGCTGACAACGACCTCTCCCATATGGGAAACATCAAACAATCCAGCAGCCGTTCGGACAGCTTCATGCTCTGCTTTTATACTTGAAAATTGAACTGGTAACTCCCAACCGCCAAAATCGATTGTTTTTCCGTTATACGGCACATAGCTTTCAAAAAGTGGTGTTCGCTTCAAAGTTACTGACAACACAATCTCCCCCATTCATCTTCAAAAAAGGAAAGAGACCCCCTTTTTTTAAAAGAGAGCCCCTGTCCATTCTACTGAACGCTCCTCATTTCGGAAGCTGACTTCAGAAGCTGGCTTTAGCCAGCACTGTTCAGAGATGCGTCCAACATGAGTCTTTTTGCCTGAGAGATTCATGACCCAGTCACTTGCTCCTTCGGCGGCGCATTGATTGCGCGCTCTCCCCATGTATTCATCCGCACTATTCAATTCGTTACAAAAAGTTTAAGATTCGGAAAACTATCATCTATCGACCCTATCTTACCAGTTTGCTGATTGAAGTGCAATTACTTTTGAGGGCTGCCTGCTGTGTCTTGATGACTTGCAATGATAGTTGGTTTGCTGGATAAGCGTTCCATTTGAAACGCTATATATTCCGTGACTTTACTAAGTGAACGCTGGCGTGTCTGTACAATAAAATGTGCAGATTCTTTATACGCCTCGTACCGTTTGTGATAAAGCTTTTCAATTTCGCTGCGAGTTGACCGGTGAACGATAGGTCTGTTTTTATCGGTTGCAATTCTTCGCCAGATATCACGAAATGGGGCATCCAAGAAAAAGACCAGACCGCTTTCCCGCATAAGTTTACGATTTTCCTTACGCATGGCAACACCGCCGCCTGTAGCTATAATGCACATTTCGTCTCGAAACGTTTGAAGAAATTCAGTCTCCATCTCACGAAATCGTTCTTCCCCGTAGGTTGCAAATATTTGAGGGATTGTCATACCTGTTTTCTGTACGATTTCATGATCCATGTCATAAAAGGGAAGCTTGGTAAAAAAACTCAGCCGTTTGCCGATTGCGCTTTTTCCGCATCCCATGAATCCAACTAGGTATACTTTGTTCATAAAATCATCCGCCCTGCATTTTTGTTATCGCTGCTTTCTCATACACCGTTCCCAGCGAATCATAAGTTCCATATAAACTACTATGCCATGAAACGAATGTAAAAAGAAAGAGGGAGACGAAAAATAATAATGCAAGTGCCATTACAAGGACC
Source organism: Sporosarcina jeotgali (assembly GCF_033304595.1). Classification (NCBI taxonomy): domain Bacteria; kingdom Bacillati; phylum Bacillota; class Bacilli; order Caryophanales; family Caryophanaceae; genus Sporosarcina; species Sporosarcina jeotgali. Next base: position 1,333,946 of record NZ_CP116341.1, on the reverse strand, counting down.
ACTCCCCGTTCATCCGTCACTGAGACCAACCGCAACCCTCCTTATCCGTTCCGTACCATCTTGGAGCGTGACAGAAACGGCTATCAAATGGCCTTCATCTGTAAATCGAAGGGACTGCACCTGCGTCAGCAACGGAACATGTCCCTGGTTTCCGACACGTCTGCGAACTACCCCGCCTACACTGCTGTATTCTTTGTTATCTTCTGCAACCTTCATATAAACGGTTAATATCGTTCCATTCTCATTGACATCAATTAGTTGTACAGCAGATAAGTCCATTTGCAAGTCCACCATAAATAATTCCCATTCAGTGGTTTGACTATCTGTCAATTGATGCTGGGCAGACTCTTTATACATCAAAAACAGAACGATGAGATGAAGAAATGCCGCTGCAATAACAAGTTGAAACAAACTTTCAAGCAATGTGTAACCTGACTCATCATGTACAGTTTTCAAGGTGTACACGCCTTCTCCGTTTTTGCAGAAGATGGATAAGTAACGCAAAGTCGTCCGTTTTCTTCAGCCCAAACATACTGCGTTCCGTCTTCTATACGAACCCCGTCTCTGATTCCATAGGTCGTAAAAAGCACTGCACCCTGGTACATCGTCTCATTTGCCAACATTTCACGTTTTTTGTCATCCAATCCAACTAGCATTCGGAACGACAATGGCAACAGTGTACTAAAAATGATCATCATTATTGACAATGTTAAAATGGCTTCCGGCCAAGAGTAACCAGACTCATTCATACAGGAGCATTCTCCCCCTTTGAAACTGAAATTTAATTTTTTTCGATCCACTAGATGTCAAGAACGTCATCGTTCCAGTATTGAACATGTTGCCATTTCCTTGAAAAGCTACATTTCTTAACGTACTTGTATTGTCGTATTTAATAGTTGGCGGGAAGTGTGTGACAGTTATTTCATTTGTATCATAGTAAGTCACTGTGTACGTTTTCCCTTCGTTCGAAAAACCAAGCCAAGTAGTAGTCTCATTCGCCATGGAATGTGCTTGCATTCGCTGCACTGTTGCTTTAAAGGCCTCAAGTGCATCCCTTTCAGATTGTTCCATTGTCCAGCCGCTGCTGACAGGAATCACGATTATTGTCAGTACGCCTAAAATTGTGAGGACAAGAAGCAGCTCTAAAAATGTCATACCTGTTTCAGAGTGTTTATTCACGGATTTCCTGATGCTGCCTTCGGATTAATCACTTTCCCATCTGCATCTATTGTCAATTCTGTTCCGTCCGGACACTTTGCACCTTCCGGCAAATAGTCTTTAGCAGTAAGATCAGCCAAGCTAGTTGGAATTTTATTGGTATCCATTTTATATGCCTGAACTTGGCCTTCCACCATTTTCAAGTAAGCTGCACATCCCTTGGTATCGATAGACTTTGAATGTTTCGTCACGTTCGGAATCGCTACTAGGATCAGCACGGATATAATCAATAAGACAATCATCATTTCTATTAACGTAAAAGCTTTTTCATTCCGTAGAAATCTCATTGGAGTTGCTCCTTTACATGTTTTTAATCATTCCATAGACGGGTAAGAGAAGCGCTAAATAGGCTGCTATTATACAAACCGCAAGAATGACAAATAAAATAGGCTGCAGCAAAGCCATCATACGGTTCACTTTGCGATCGATTACACTCGCAAGCTGCTCACTATATAACAATAACTCCTTGGCAAGATGTCCGCTGTCTGATCCATGTTTAGCGAAATAGGACAGGTCTCTCGTAAGTCCATCCGCAAACTCGATTGCCAAATGAAAAGGTTCGCCTTTCCCCGCTTCTTCATGAATCGATTTTGCAAATTGTGCTAGAACGGGATCTGTTTTTTGTTTCATCAAAATGAGCATTGCTTCCTGTATGGAATTACCTGCCGCCAGTAAATTTCCAGTTTCAGAAGCGAAAAGCCGAGTCCAGACAGTACTATACATTTCACCAAGGAAAGGAATCGTCAGCAGTCTTTTTATTTTTCCAGCTGGGCTTAATCGCCTTAAATAGATTCTGACTATCACAATTAAACAACCGCCTATTGCGATTGTGAATAATAGCAAATCAGGAGCTTTTGCTACAATTCGCGGTAAATACTTTTCAATACCTTGAGTGGCTGAACCACGTGAAGCAGCAAGTGTTTCAAAGTTGGGTAAAAAATAGATTTTAAATGCAATGAGCAATAATGCCATAGCAAACATCAGCACGACTGGATAAGTTGCAGCTTGGAGGAATTTCTGCTTCCTGACTTGAGCAGCATTAAGACGAACAGACGCTCCTTCAAGCGCTTCCGCTAGTCTCCCATCACTCTCTGACAGTTCGATGGACAATAATATCCGATCTGGAAACCCAAGTGCCCTCAATACTTCTGAGACATTTGCTCCTTCTCTGAAAATGTCTTCTACTCTCGAGAGTAAATTGTGACTATTTGAACTGTGATGTGGAAGCAATAGCGAAAAACAGTCATGAATGGTATATCCTTCTTTGAGTAATTCTGATGCTCGCATTAAAAACATAGGTTTGTCATTCAACTCAAATAATGAGTCCCGTTTCAGTGAAAAACGCCGTTTACGGAGAGTAATTGGAGTTACTGTACTTTCTTGCAAGTGTCTCCACTCTCCCTTCTTCAGAAAGGAAGATCGGTTCGTTCGTATTAAGAGTGTTCTTAAGCCGTTCTAATTCTTCGTCTTGAAAAATTTCAAAAACAGCTGCCAGCTCTCCATCCGATTTACGAATGAGGCGCTGTGCTGATATACAAACGGCTGTTTGTCTCAGTTCTTCTGCGGAAATCCCGAAATCCATCATCCTGTAAAAGCAGCCCAGCGGATCTTTAGCGTGAACCGTCGTCAGCACCAGATGTCCTGTCAAAGATGCCTGGACAGCAATTTTAGCTGTTTCCGCATCGCGAATTTCCCCTATCATAATGACATCGGGAGAATGGCGTAATATCGCTTTAAGTCCAGCTGCATATGACATGCCTGCCCGTTCATTCACTTGAATTTGCAATAAATGACTGTGCGGATTTTCAACAGGATCTTCTAATGTAATCACGTGGCGGTTCAGCTCATTGACGCAGTGTGCAGTCAACGAATAGATTGTTGTGGTTTTCCCTGATCCGGTTGGACCCGTGATCATGAAGAGTCCTTGCTGCTGAGTAATGGAGTGCTTCAACATGTCTGCCCAGGAGGATTCCAGACACAACTGATCAAGTGACACAATTCGATCATGTTGCTGAATACGGATTACCGCACTCTCATAAAGATGAATGGAAGGAATGGTCGAAATACGAAATGAATAATTTTTATTGCTGAATTGTTTGTGGAAAGAACCGCTTTGAGGTTTTCGGCGGTCGCTGATATCGAGGGAAGATAAGAATTTATAAAATGAAATCATTCGGGTCGCCAACTGTGGGGGGAGTTTGCCGATCCGTTCCAGCTTTGTACTTTTTTTGTGAAATAGTCCATAGCCATCTTCTGTTGGGACAAGATGAATATCTGTTGCATCCACGTCTATCGCTTTCTGCAATAGTTGAAAACATTTTAGTTCAATTACATTTTCTTGAGTCTCCAATGCACACCCTCTCTCTAAACATAAGACCGCTTTATGTCTTGTCCCTAGTATAATCTTCCTTTCGTAAAAATGGAATGCTTTGTGTGAAAGTAGCATTTTGGATACCCCTAGCAGTATGTAAATTTAAATTCAACACAATGAATCCCCGCCAATTATCACTGATCTGTCACATCGAGTCTTTTACTTTGAGTTTACTTTTGTCAGCACTATCCTATATAATAGAGAGGAGTTTATTGTATTGTTGTAAGGAGGGACGCACTTATGGATAATATGTTCAAGCTGTGTGGTTTCTGGACAGGAATTTTCGCAGTTATGTTTTTTGTTGGTCATATGGACCAAGTCGCACTTTTATTTGTCGCTAGTACTATTTTCTTCATGCTGCTTGGCTACATGAAACTTACTGAAAGAATGTACTTGTACATGTTTGGCGCGTACTTAATGTTATTTACAGTTGGGTTCACGTACTATGCAACATTCATTCATGTACCTGGGGCAGGACACTAAAAGTAAAAACAGCCGATTCTCGGCTGTTTTTTTAAAATCCATTTAAAAATGGATTTGAGTCCATTTCATCCTTAGGTGTTGTTTTAGGTCCGTGACCAGGATAGACTTTATAGTCTTCATCCAGAGAAAGCAGCTTTTGTTCGATTGCTGTTAGTAATTGATGCGTGTTGCCTCCTGGAAGGTCTGTACGGCCCACACCTTGACGGAACAAGGTATCTCCAACAATGACAAACCGGTTTTCATGGAATACGTAACTTACGCTTCCTGGTGAGTGTCCTGGCGTGTGAAGGACTTCAAATTCAAAAGGACCAACTTGCATCGTACCTTCGCGTTCTATGGTTTTATCAGCGAGCGCGCAAACGACAGGCGGGAGCATCGGGTATTTCGCAGAACCATTTAACTCAGGATTGCGCAGCCATAGATTTTCATCTTTGTGGATGTAAACCGGTATGTCATAACGGTTACGAATCGGTTCAAGCGCTCCGATATGGTCAAAGTGCGCGTGTGTCAGTAAAATTGCCAGCGGCTTCAAATTAGCCGCTTCAACAGCTTCTACAATCTTTTCGGGCTGTTCTCCTGGATCGATTATTAGGCAATTACCGTCGTTATCACTAATCAGATAACAATTCGCTTGTATAGGACCGAGCGGTAATGTTTTAATTTTCATGGGAATCGCCTCCTCTTCTTCATAGTACGGAATCTTTACTAAGATTTCAAACAATCGTCACGATTACAGCTCGACAAACATGAATTGAAACAGTACAATAGAAGGTGAGTATTGCTAACTAGGCATTCATCTGTTCTTTTTTGAAAGGAGTGTCATCATTTATGAATCTTTTAATGGTTATTTTTGGTCTTATTGCAATTTTAGCTGTAGTTGGTACCGTGCAAGGATTCAAAGAGCGTAACTTGCTCAGTATTGTCTTCAACCTATTGGCAGCCGTAATTTTTGGTGGCTTTACAATTGCTACAATTGTATTTCAAGGCTATCCACCATCCCTGCATTAATCACAAACAAAAAACGTCTTTTGCTTAATTGCAAAAGGCGTTTTTTGTTTCCAGATTTAATAAGTAAAAACCCGATTGTGTACATTCCACAATCGGGTTTCTGTTATTCCTTGCCTTTAATTTCTGTTTGAGGCTGCTGATCTCCCTGCCCGTCTTTAAAGCGCAGCAAGTCACCATTGATAATGGTATCAGAGAACTCAAGTTCTTTAGTTGCCCGCTCGACATATGGCGCACAGAGCTCTCCATCTGTCGGTTCACCAGTTTCAGCATCATAACAAACCTCGTGTGCATACACGTATTTGTCCGTTACAAATCTGCCATCTCTAAAGATGACAAAGTCTTCATGCTCTTTCGAGAACAAGTCAGAACCAAACTGTAAGTCGTCTTTCGCATCAATACCAGCCAAGTTTAGCACAGTTGGACGAATATCCATTTGGCCAGCAAGTTCATGCATCACTTTCCCTTTGCCATTGCCAGGAATGTGAATGAAGAACGGTACTTTTTGAAGCTCAGCATTATCAAACGGTGTGATTTCTTTGTCTAAATACATCCCCATCGCTTTATTGTGATTTTCAGAAATACCGTAATGGTCTCCATACATCACAATGATGGAATTATCGTATAGACCGTTCTCTTTTAACTCATCGAAAAATACTTTGATCGATTCATCCAAGTAGCGAGATGTTTGAAAGTATTTATTCAACGTTTTTGAATTTGAAGTATATGGAGGAATCAGCATATCCTCATCATCTAAGTCAAATGGATGGTGATTTGTTAAAGTCAGCATGCGAGAAGAGAAAGGCTGCGGCATATCTTTCATCATCTGGACAGATTGTTCAAAATACGGAATGTCTTTCATTCCCCAGTTTACAGCCTGGCCTTCTCCAATGTTATAGCTTTCAACATCGTAGAACTTTTCGATACCGAGTGCTTTATACATGATATCACGGTTCCAGAAACTTCGGTTATTCGCATGCATAACGTTCGTGAAATAACCGTTGTCAGCTAATTTCTCTGACATTGAATCGAACGTATTCCCGCTGTGTGTGAAGAAAACCGCACTTCCGTTACGGGGATAAATGGAGTTCTCTACAATGAATTCAGCATCTGACGTTTTGCCCAGTCCAGTCTGATGATAGAAATTATCAAAGTAGAATGTGTCTTTATCTTTTGTCAATTCGTTAAGGAATGGAGTAATTACGTGACCATCCATTTCCTGATTAATAACAAAGCTTTGAAGCGACTCAAGTGAAATCGTAATAATGTTACGGCCTTTCGCATCTTCGAACATATCTACACTCGGTTCCTTGTGATTCGCATGTACATAGTTTTCAACCTCTGAAAGTTCACTGCCGTCAGCTAGGACACGCTGCGCATGTGATTTTGACTGGATAATCAGGTCGTAGATATGGTAATTGTACGTTCCGATATTTTTTACAAGTAATTCACGATCGAAACTGCGCGTCAATAGTTGCGGGCGTTCCGCTTCAGCAAGACCTAAGTTCACCATGAACAATGCTGCTGTTGCGATGAAATAAATACGACGCCCCATTTTAAACTGTCGTACCGTCTCCGTTGGCTGGGGGATAAATTTCACAGCAAGTGCCACAATAATTACATCTGTGAAGAAGAAAATATCGGTGCCGTGAATATTCGCCATGACCGATGAAGACAAGTCTCCAAAGTTATTAGTTTGGAAGAGCAATGGAATCGTAATGAAATCACTGAAGAAACGATAAAATACCGCGTTTGCAAACATAATGATAGATGTTATAGCACTGATTGTGATCAAATATGCATTCCGGCGCTTCGATGTCTTAATGAACAGCGCTGCTCCATAAACTAACAGTAAGAAACTAAGCGGGTTTATAAAGAGAATCAATTGTTGAACCATATTGTCGATACTCATATTAAAACTTGTCAGATAGCCGAAGTATGTCGTTAGCCAGGTTGCAAGAACTGCAATCACCAGTACCGAATGTTTCGGCCAGTTAAATCTGCTCATTTTATCTCTTCCTTTCTAAAACGAAAAAGTACCTCTAACTTATAATAACGTTTCAAGACACAAAAAAGTTTCACTACAACACAAATTCATCGGAGTGGATTGTCTACTTTTCAGTAGTTTCTTCGAATTTTGACAACTCATTCCGTATGAGTAATGATGCACTGATATAGTCTTCTTTCATAATAAGTCCGTCATTATGTAAATCCTTCAGTTCAGACTGCATTAACAGTATATCTGCTCTTCTGTCACCAGTATAGATATATGCACCGAAACGCTTCATCAGTCTTATGACATCCCAATACTCTTTTAATCCTGAGTGCTGCATTTAATTTCACGCTCTTCTGTAATTATTTTCCCTACTGGCAAGTCATGACTTTCTTTTGGCACGTGGTCAACCAGCTGTAATTCAAAAGCAACGGAAAGAGTCGCTCCAGAAAAGCTTTCCAGATAACGATCGTAATATCCGCCTCCATAGCCTATGCGATACCCCTCTAATGAGAACACTACCCCGGGTACTACAACTAAATCGATTTCTGTATTCTCTGCTGACGCCGTCAATAATGGATTAGGTTCTTCTATGTCCAAATAGACAGTCTCCAGTTGGTTAAAAGAAGTAATTCGTCTGAAATCCATTGTTTTTTCTTCAGGGTAGCATTTCGGGACGACTACATTTTTTCCTATTGCCCAGCATGCTTCTATTATCCTTCTTGTTTCAACTTCTGTCGAACGCGACATAGTGATAGCTATCGTCTTAGCTTCCTTGAATTCTTTAGTTTCAAGAAAACGCAAGCGTATCCGATCCGACTTTTCTAAATATTCGTCCGCAGACAAATTTTTCAATTTCAATAAACAACTTTTTCTATGTAAACTTTTCATCATATACTCTCTTCCCTTCTTTTCAAAGAAAAAACCAAAACCATGAAAGGTTTTGGCATGAGCAATTATTTCGTTTCACGGTGAAGCGTTTGCTTCATTTCACGTGAGCAATATTTTTTCATTTCAAGACGTTCTGGATTGTTACGCTTGTTTTTCTTTGTGATATAGTTACGCTCACCACATTCTGTGCAAGCAAGTGTAATATTTACGCGCATTGTTGTCCCTCCCACTCATCAGCGATAGTAGAGTATTTATGAGCATGATTTATACGACTGTTCTATTGTATCATAAATTCAATGATTGTCTAGCAGTAAATCTAAATTCCCTAATTGGTTTTTGATATGGTACGATTAAGTAAACTTACTAACTAAGGAGGGGGCAATTTTGCCACTGCCTATTACTCTTATGATTATCGGGGTTGCAGCATTAATCATTTCGATATTTGTTGGAACCAAACAAAAAAGCACTGACGAAATCGAAAAAATTTCGATCAGTTTACATCAAGAAACCAATAATCTGAAAAAACGATTAAAGGCTCTTGAGGAAGAACTGATGGTGGATCCAGTGCCGATTACACAATCCGTTCGTAGCGCAAGAACTGAAAAACCAGTTCATTCAATTATCGTCAGCCAAATTGCGGCGCTTCACAGTCAAGGTTATTCAATTGAAGAAATTTCTAAACGGTCATCACTTGAAATGGATCAGGTCCGTTCTGTGCTGCGCTCGAAAGGTGTGCACATATGATACGCCGTCTTTTACAAATTTTCGGGATTGCTTTTCTAACAGCAGGAGCTGTTTTGTATTTCACTCAACATCCTTTTTCATCTGAAGACAAAGCAAATGCAAGTAAAGACACGGAAATTTCAGAGCTAAAACAACAATTAGCTGAAGTGAAAATGGCTTTAGCAGATGCACAACAATCTTCCGAACAAAAAAACGAATCCGGAAAAACTGACGGAGCTGCTGCAGAGAAACCCGAATCCGAAAAACAAGATCCAGTGATCAAGACGATTCTCACTCTTTCACCTGGAGATACTTCCAGAGATGCTTCCGATACTCTTGAAAAGTCGGGGATTATCAAAAGTGCATCCGAATTTGAAGCTTATTTAACAAAACAAGAACTGTCCGGGAAAATGCAAATCGGACAGCACGAGGTTGACTCTTCCATGAATTTTGCAGCACTTGCAAAAGAACTGACCACTGTTAAGCAATAATAAAAAGCCAAGCTCAATTTCGCTGAGCTTGGCTTTTTATTATTTTTTCTCTTTTTCAGCCTTTTCATCTATAGGCGGCTGAATAGTAGGTGTTTCAGTAGAAAAGATTTCAGACCCAGCACGTTTTTTCTTAAGAGCAAAGTACTCTTTAACAGCTGCTTGAGCGATATCATTGTTCGGGTGAGCATAGCCATTTGTATACGTAGATACGTGCGGAACGATAACAGAATACGCAATCTCCGGGTTTTCATAAGGTGCAAACCCTACGTGTGCTACAGAAACTGTTTGAGTGCCCCATAGCGAACGATCATCACCTTCATAATATCCCGCCTGTGCAGTACCCGTTTTCCCCGCCGCATCAAAATCTTCACCTTGGAAGATGTTATAAGCTGTTCCGCGAGGTTGGTAGTACGTATAGTGCATTCCTTTTTTTACCCGTTCAATTTCTTCTGGACTATTATCAATTCGATTTAAGACCAATGGGTCATTTTGCTTCAGAAGAGCCCCAAATTCTTTACCGTCCTTTGAAGGTTCATAGACAGCTTTCAATACGCGCGGGGCAATTCTGTATCCTCCGTTAGCTACGGTAGATACATACTGTGCAAGTTGAAGCGGTGTGTACGTATCGTACTGGCCAATTGCTAAGTCAAGTAATTTACCGGGTTCTTTACGGTTTGGCTCAGGAGATGAACCTGATACTTCACCAGGCAAATCGATCCCTGTTTTAGCTCCTAGGCCGAATGATGCGTAGCCGTCTCGCATTTTGTTGAACGCATCAAAGTCGATTTTCAAACTTCCGCCTTTTACATAATTGTAATTAGCTATTTCCATTGCAATCTTAAACATATAGACGTTGGAAGATCGTCCTAACGCTTCAATATCATTAACCGCAACACGAGAGTTCTGGTTAAAAAGTGAGGCTTTACGTTGTTTACCTACATAAATAGGTTCATCAATTTTTGTTTCTCCTAAACGCAGCGCATTGTATTTGTAACCAGTCAGCATCGTTGCTAATTTCACTGTCGATCCTACTTCGTATGATGTACTGAATGCTCCGAATGTGTAATCCTGAACAGACAATTTACCGGTTTCTTTGTCTTTTACGATTCTTTTACCTACCATAGATAACACTTCACCTGTATTCGGATCCATCATTACTAAGAAGGCACGATCTAAAAATTGTGAACCGCCCATCCGTTTTGCTTTTAACAAATTGTCCTCGACAATTTTTTCTAAATGAGATTGCAGTTCCGTATCTAATGTCAGCATTAGATCTTTTCCAGGCTCGCCTTCCCGTACAGTTTTTGTCTCAACTACTCTGCCTGTACGGTCTTTAATATTCTTTACCACAGTCTTCTGACCCTTTAGCAAATCTTCGTAATACCGTTCGATGTAACTCTTCCCTACTCGGTCATTACGTGAATAACCGCGTGCTAGGAAGTAATCGAGATCCGATTTAGGGATTCCTTCAAGGGGACTGGTTGTCGTACCCAGGATTGCACTGTCAGACATTTTGACACGTTCCCAGTCTGTCGTTGTATTGACACCCGGAAGTGAACTCAGCTGTTCGGAAACAGTCGCAAATTCAGTATCTGTCACGTCTTCACTTTTAACAATTTGCGGTGTATACGCATAACCAGACATCATTTCCCGATAAATCGCAAGAACTTCTAACTGATTTTCCGTGAAAGACTCCAATTCTTCGTCTGTTATGCGGTCCCGTGTCATTTTCGTGATTTTACGCTGAGCTTCTTTTTTTGTGATGGATTCGTCCTTTTGAATTGCCAGCAGCTCTTTTTTTGTTACTTTATCCATCGCTTCGTTAGGATGTAAAAGAATCCAATAATCTTTTTTATCTCCAAGAGTGATTCGATTAGTCGGTTTTTCAATCAACTTCGCAAGTTTTTTTGCCGTTTTCAACATTTCTTCAGATGTTGTAGATGTTGTCTTCGTATATGTAATCGCATTACGCGGTTCGTTATCTACAAGTAAATGTCCGCTTCGGTCAAAAATTCGTCCCCTTGGTACACTCGTGTTTACTGCAATTTCTTCTGTCCGCTCCAGTTCACGCTTATATTCTTCGCCTTTTACAATTTGCAAATATCCTAAACGAAAAATTAGCAATGAAAACAAAACAAATATAGAAAAGAATAAAAAGTTCATTCTGAAGGAAGTCAATTTGCGCTGGCGTACTTTAGCCTGATCGACTTTACGCTGATTTTTCCTCACGTTTTCCTCCTCCTTCGTTAGGTGCACATCAAATGAATTATAGCATTAAAAAATGAAAAAGCACACATCTTGACGAACAAGATGTGTGCTTGGTTGCATCAATCGCTTACTTATTTTCTGTGTAAAGCTTTTGTACTTCATCCCAATTTACTACATTCCAGAATGCTGTAATGTAATCAGGACGGCGGTTTTGATAGTTTAAGTAGTATGCATGCTCCCAAACGTCCAAGCCAAGAAGTGGAGTCTTGCCTTCCATTAATGGATTGTCCTGGTTTGGTGTAGACATGATTGAAAGTTCGCCGTTATCAAGAACGAGCCAAGCCCATCCAGAACCAAAGCGAGTTTTTGCAGCGTTTGCAAACTCTTCTTTGAATTTGTCTAAGCTTCCGAACTTCTTGTCAATCGCTTCAGCTAGAGTACCAGTCGGCGCTCCGCCACCGTTCGGTGAAAGAAGTGTCCAGAATAAGGAGTGGTTCGCATGACCTCCGCCATTATTGCGAACTGCAGTACGGATATCTTCAGGAACTGCATTCAAATCTGAGATAAGTTCTTCAACAGATTTCGCAGCAAGATCAGCATGTCCTTCCAATGCATTATTTACATTGGTAACGTACGTATTATGATGCTTCGTATGGTGAATCTCCATCGTTTCTTTGTCGATGTGCGGTTCTAGTGCATCATATGCATAAGGCAATTCAGGTAATTTGTAAGCCATTTCCAATTCCTCCTTGAATGATTGATTTCTTTCCTACTCTTCAAGGGTATCAAACTTCCCACAGGCATTCAATTATCTTGTCTTTTAGGTGACGAAGAAGATGAAAATTCCGATCATAACAATCATGACCGCCGCTTTGACAATGACAGAAGTCAAAAAGCCGACTAACGAGCCTATCCCGGAACGAAGCGCTTGTTTAAACCCCGAACGCGTTATGACTAACTCCGCTATAACAGCACCCAGGAAAGGGCCGACCAAGATACCTGCTACAGGTATGACGAAAGGTCCAATAAGAAGGCCAATAGTACTTCCCCACCCGCCGGCGTCCGATCCGCCGAACCGTTTAATGCCGAATAGGTTGGCGAGTGTGTCTGCTCCGAACAATAAGATGGTGAAGAGAATTTGAATGGTCCAGAACAGCCATCCCATTGAACTGAATGTATCGATTAACCCATAAAGCAAAAAGCCGCCGATAACAAAAAGAACTGAAGGTATGACCGGATAAATCAGCCCCAGAAATGCAACAGCAAAAAACAAACTTGCTACAATCCATGCAATCCACTCCATCCGGCATCCCCCTCACTTATGCTCGTTTTCCTAAAACCGCTTCTGCAATATTGACAGCATGATCACCGATTCGCTCTAAGTTCGATACGATATCCACAAAAACGATACCAGCTTGTGCAGAACAGCCGCCTTCATTCAAACGAATAATATGGCTCTTTCGACATTTCCGTTCCATTTTATCAATCAATTCTTCTTGCTTCGCAACAGTACGTGCAAGTTCCCAGTCATTTGTATCCAGGGAATCCACTGCTTTTTGTACAGTTCCTATCGTAAGAGCAAACATTTCCGATAATTCTTCCATTGCATCTTCAGACAGCTTCACTTTATTCACTTCTCTGAAGTCGATCAGTTCAATAATATTCTCAAAGTGATCACCGATTCGCTCAATGTCGCGTACCGTATCCATTAGCATAACATGTCGGACAGATTCAACCGGCGAGATATTGACAGCAGAAATTTCAACTAAATAGTCCGTGATTTTACGGTCCAAATTATTAATGGCATCTTCAATTTGATACGCAGTTTCTGCATGACTTTTCTTGCTGCTCTTCAAGTATTCGAATGTTTCTTCTAATCCTTGGACAGCAAACGAACCCATACGTATGATTTCTTCTTTTGCTTGTCCAATCGCAACAGCTGGAGACTGACTAATAAAATGCGGATCCAAATGTTTCGGTTTATATTCAATTGTCACATCTTCACCAGGAATTAGTTTTGTTACAAAATATGCCCAAGCACCGATGAACGGAAACTGGATTGCTGTGTTCACCACGTTAAACGAACCGTGTGCGAACGCAATTTGCATTTTCTTATCAATGCCAAACGTACTCGTCATCCATTCCACGTAAGCAGTAAAAGGAACGAGGAGAATCATGAATATAGCAGCTCCTAGAATATTGAACAAAACGTGGGTCGCTGCCGCACGACGTGCAGCTACAGACGCGCCAATTGCTGCTAAAATTGCAGTTATCGTTGTTCCGATGTTGTCACCAAACAAAACGGGCAGAGCAGCTTTCAAATCGATAAGATTTTCCGCATATAATCCTTGCAAAATCCCTACAGTCGCACTGGAACTCTGAACGATTAACGTAAACACCGTACCTGCTACCACTCCAAGCATCGGGTGGTCTGCCATCGAAACGGTCAAATCAGTAAACGACTCCAGAGATCGTAAAGGCACCATTCCTTCACTCATTAGTTCAAGCCCTAGGAACAGGCCTCCAAACCCGAATACCACCTCACCAAAATGTTTAACCGTCAGTTTCGGGATGAAGAAAATCATGAACGCACCAATTGCCATAATCGGCAGTGCATAAGCACCTACGTCCAATCCGATAATGAATGCGGTAACTGTTGTACCTATGTTTGCACCCATAATAACACCAATTGCTTGTCTCAATTTCATGAACCCCGCACTAACGAGTCCAACGGTAATAACGGTCGTACCTGAACTTGACTGAATCAGAACTGTCACAATAATACCGACTAGCACACCCATGAACGGGTTCGTTGTAAAACGGTCCAGGATAGAACGCAATCTATCTCCTGCTACTTTCTGAAGACCGTCCCCCATGTATTTAATGGCGAAAAGAAAAATACCAAGTCCGCCAAGAAACTGAAATGCTACTTCCTGCCAGTTAATATCCATGTAATGTGCAACCTCCAATAACGATATGTATACCCTCCTATTATTGTCGCCGTGTTCGCATATGTAAATAGACAACGGTCAATCTTTACAATCCCTTAACAATTGACATGCTATCCCGAATGATTTGTGACAATTCCTACCCACTTACATGCTGCCAATGCTAAACTAACACTATATCTAGAAAGGAGTTACCTTTTTGAAGAACTATCAATTGTTTCTTGCTTCCTTTTATGAGCCGAAAAAGCTGGCAGCTTTCCGGTTACTTCCTATAGGAAAAGTAATTCAATACGTATTTCTATTTGTCATCCTTTCGACATTGGTGTCCTTTATACGATTCCTCACGGGGGATATTGATTTGTTCGGTTCCTCCCCAGAATTGATTGAATACGCGAAAACGGTTGGCGGGCTGCTCTATCCAATGGCCTTTGTCCTTCAGCTTGTCATCAGCACGTTTTATTTATTCATCCGAGTAAGTTTCTTCGGTCTCGTTGGGCTTGGGCTTCTTAAATTGTTTAAACGCCGGGGAGAATACAGGCATATGTGGCGCACCTCCGCTGTTTCAATTACCGTCCCTATTTTAGTTTCTTTAGTTCTTGACAGTGCCCATCTGGCAAATGACTACAATTTCATAATAACCGCTGTGATACATATGGCGTATTTAGCAATGGCAGCAAACTATTACCCAAAACAACCAAAAGCCAAAGTTAAAGTCAGTCGCGCATAAATGTCTCCCTTGTCGCATATCGTGTGAGAAGGGAGGCTTTTCTATGAGACTGCTACTTACCGCACTCGCTGTATTTGCGATTATCCATATGCTTAAAAGTGATTTGACAGAAGGTACAATCCAACTTGCTGCATTCGCTTCTGATGAACCTGAGTGTCAAGAAGTGGACAAGCCTGTGTCAATAGTCGTCACAACCGTTCAAGGCGATACGATTGAGACATTGTTTGCTCTCTATCCGGATCCGACTATGCCGTTCATTGATCGATTGACAAATTTCTATCAACTCAACCCGCATTTGCAACTTCAAGACATTGTTGGCGGGGAGCAGATTGAAATTCCACTTAGCAGTGAAACCGTCACATTTTGCTCAAAACAATAGGCTGCGGAGGGCAGTTCCTTGTCTTTTTAGCACAATGATTGATAAAATGTACATTAGTAATCCATAGTAAACCGCAGTAATTTGAAGTAAGGAGAGAGATTAATGACTGAAATGATACATCGATCCAACACGCGTCCTGTCAAAGTCGGGAATCTTACAATCGGAGGAAGCAATGAACTATTCATCCAAAGTATGACGACGACTAAAACACATGACGTGGAAGCAACTGTTGCAGAAATCAAGCGTTTAGAAGAAGCAGGTGTTCAGATTGTCCGCGTTGCTTGTCCAGATGAGCGCGCAGCTTACTCAATCGGCGCGATTAAAGCACAGATTAACATTCCACTCGTTGTCGATATTCACTTTAACTATAAACTGGCACTGATTGCGATTGAACAAGGTGCGGATAAGATTCGTATTAACCCAGGTAACATCGGCAAGCAAGCAAAAGTGGAGGCTGTTGTTAATGCAGCTAAAGCAAAAGGAATTCCTATTCGTATCGGAGTAAACGCCGGATCTCTTGAAAAGAAAATCCTTGAGAAATATGGCTATCCAACAGCTGACGGTATGGTTGAAAGCGCACTGCATCATATTAAAATTCTCGAAGATCTCGATTTCCATGACATCATCGTATCGTTGAAAGCGTCTGATGTGAACTTGGCAATTGAAGCTTATAAAAAAGCGGCAGCTGCATTTGACTACCCCCTTCACCTCGGCATTACAGAATCCGGTACATTATTTACCGGTTCCATTAAGAGTTCCGCAGGGCTTGGGGCGTTACTTTCAGCAGGTATCGGGAACACGATGCGTGTATCTCTGAGTGCTGACCCGGTTCAAGAAGTAAAAGTTGCCCGGGAGTTATTGAAAGTATTCGGCCTTTCATCCAACGCAGCTACTCTTATTTCTTGTCCGACTTGCGGACGTATTGAAATTGACTTAATTTCTATTGCTAACGAAGTGGAAGAGTATATCTCAAACATCAAAGCTCCGCTTAAAGTCGCGGTTCTTGGCTGTGCAGTTAACGGCCCGGGGGAAGCACGAGAAGCAGATATCGGAATTGCGGGTGCTCGTGGTGAAGGCCTTCTCTTCATGCACGGTAAAACCGTACGTAAAGTGCCTGAAGAAACAATGGTCGAGGAATTGAAGATTGAAATCGATAAACTTGCGGAAGAGTATTTCGAAAAGAAGAGACAAGAAGAACTGCTTGAAGAGAGCGGAGCAACTAAGTGAAAAACTATCGATTCGGCATCGATATTGATGGAACCGTAACAACTCCTTCTTCCCTTCTTCCGCATATCAATAAGAAGTTTGGATGCGAGCTCGTTTTAGATGATATTAAAGAGTATGATTTGACCACTGCATTCGAAGTCGATCCGACAGAGTTTTACAACTGGTACAAAAAGGCTGAACCTGAAATTTGTTTAACGTCTTCTCCACAGGAGCAGGCTAAACAATTTTTAACGGAGTGGCAGAAACAGCAGGCAGAGCTGTATTACATCTCTGCTCGCGGATCTGAAGTAATGGATGTCACAATGGAATGGTTCCAGCGTGAGCAGCTTCCTTTTGACCATGTAGAACTAATCGGCAGTCATCGTAAAATTGAAACTGCCCGCAAATTTGGTACAGATGTATTTTTTGAAGACAAGCACGATAATGCTGTCGACTTGCACGAAGAGCTAGACATTCCTGTGATCCTCTTTGACACTCCATATAATCGGAATCCTATTCCGGATGGCGTCATCCGAGTAACTAATTGGAACGAAGCTAATGAATGGATACAGCACAACTTTTTTACAACTTCAGTGAAATAAAAAAAGGAAAGGCTCAAATGGAGCCTTTCCTTTTTTATTGGCATTGCGGACATTTCCCGTACACTTCGAACTTGTGCCCTTGTATCTCCACTCCCGGTAAATTAACCGCGATGTGATCCATTGGGCAAGAAGGTATATGTTTCGTCTTTCCACATACTGTGCATATAAAGTGATGGTGATGCACTCCCGGATCACAGTGCATCCGATATTGGCGTTCGCCATTAAGATCCGTTTCCTCCAGAATTTCAAGTTCTGCAAACGTGGCCAAGTTTCTGTAAATTGTATCAAAGCTGACTCCAGGATTATCTTTCTTCAAGTATTCACCTACATCCATTGCTGCAGTATATCCATCACGCTCTGCAAGAAACTCTAAAATCGCTTCTCTATTTTTCGTCCGTTTGAATGAATGCTGCTTCAACGTCTCCCATGCTTTTTCTACATTCACAGTACTTCCCCCTTTCTTCTCACAGTACTTTTTCCTGTAAGCCGTTTACTGCCTAATACAAAAAGTAAGATAAGGATGGCGGTAACTACAATCGTTCCTCCAGGTGCAATGTCCAAATGATACGCGGCAAATAATCCTGCAATGACGGATACTTCTCCAAAAAGAATCGAGAGAAGCATAGCGGATTTAAAGCTTTTTGCTACTTGGATTGCAGCAGCTACCGGAAGCGTCATGAGCGAAGAGACGAGAAGAATTCCGACAATTCTCATGGAAGCGCCGATAACTAATGCAGTCAGCACCATGAAAAACATTTGAATCCAGCGTCCTTTAATACCTGATGCTTTTGAATAATCTGCGTCAAATGAGAGCGTAAACAGTTCCTTATAAAACAAGTAAATGAAGGCAAACACTGCAATTGCAAGAATTGCTACAACCAATAAATCTTGTCTGCTGACTGCAGAGACTGAGCCGAACAAGTAACCGACTAAATCTGCACCGAACCCTTTAGCGAGAGATATAAAAATAGCACCGAACCCAATACCTGCAGAGAGAATGATTGGAATCGCAAGTTCTTCAAAGTTTCGATAAACCCGTCGCAGCCGTTCGATTAATAACGATCCTCCTACAGCTGCCGCCATTCCTAAATAGATAGGATTAAGCCCTGCAAAGAACAGCACTTGCTGACTCAAATACAAGCTGCCTGCAATACCTGCCAGTGATACGTGACTAAGCGCATCAGCAATCAGCGCCAGGCGTCTCACAACTATAAATAATCCGAGCATTGGTGCAATCACTCCGATAATCAGTCCGGAGAAGAAAGCATTTTGTAAAAATTCATACGTAAATAATGCATCAATCATTGGAAGTGCCACCTTCCTTCTGATGAATGAGACGAACAGAATGACCATACCAGCGTGAAAGGTCGTTATCATTCAGCTTGGCGAAGTCCCTTCTTCCGCCATGGAAGTGCATGGTTCGATTCAAACAAGCGACGTGTGATGCGAGATCCGTAACAAGGTCAATTTCATGGGAAACTAAAAGAATAGCGATTCCGTTGTCACGATTCAACTTTTCAAGCATAGAATAGAAAGAAGCCGAGTTTTGCTGATCCACACCGACAGTCGGTTCATCCATAATGAGCAATTCAGGTTTTGCTGCGAGTGCCCGTGAAATGAAGACCCGCTGCTGCTGCCCGCCGGAAAGTTCTCCGATATTGCGATCAGCGAAGCTCTCCATATCTACTTCACGAAGTGCGTTCATGGCCGCTTCGGTATCCGCTTTCGTAAAACGCTTGAATAATCCCTTTTTTTTCGTTAATCCGCTCCTGACAACCTCAAGTACAGTTGCTGGAAATCCGCTATTGAAAGAATTGGATTTTTGGGATACGTAGCCAACCCGTTCTTTATGACTGACGTGAGAAACGGGCTGTCCAAATAGTTCCACTGTTCCTTTATCCGGCTTTAATAACCCTAATAAGATTTTAATAAGTGTCGATTTACCAGAACCGTTTGGACCAATTAACGCCCAGAATTCACCTGGCCGCACGGTTAAGGTGATGTCTTCCAACACGGATGAACTGCCATAATTAAACGTTACATCTGTTAATTTCACTAGACTTTCTTGCATACAATCATCCTTCAACTAATAGTAATGATTACGATTCACTCCAATGATTATAAACGAAATGGAGCGGTCTTACAAATCTAAAGAAAGCTAGGTGGCGAATTGGATTATACAAAGTTATTATTGGAGATGAAAAAAAGAAGTGATGAAGAGATGCTGAAGATGTCGAGGTCCTATGGATTAGACTTCACCGTCGAGGAAATTAGACTGCTTAGACCATTGCTTGATGAGATTTCGATGCATTGGATTTTGACAGGAGTTCCTGAAAGTTTCATTTCAAAAGTGGAACGTGTCCTGGGTCAGAAACGGACTCATCAGATGTTAGACGATTATTTGAATATGCGTAAGTAAGAAAAGGCTGTCGGGCAGATCAGTATGAACTGATTTGCATGACAGCCTTATTTTCCGACTTGAACTACCTAGAATGCGATGTAATTTTACACAGCAGCGACTCGACTATTTTCGTATTTCTAAGTCGATTAAGCGTTTGTCTCTTGGTTTAAGAGGGCGTCACGGTACTTAGTCGTGAATTCTCCGCTCTTTAACATCATAATTTCTTCTTTGTAAGGTGCCGTCTTGTTTTTCTTATCCGTTCCGATAAACGGTGTTTCCAGTATTTTAGGGACGTTTACGAACGAAGGGTGATGGACAACATAATGCAATGGCTCAAAACCTATGTGACCGAAGCCGATATTTTCGTGACGGTCTTTTCCTGCTCCACGCACGTTCTTACTATCATTGACATGAATAACTGAAATACGGTCCCGGCCAATGTAGTGATCAAACTCTTCCAGAACGCCTTCAAAATCGTTTACAATGTCATATCCTGCGTCATGGACGTGGCACGTGTCAAAACAAACGGAAAGACGATCGTTATTTTTAACACCATCAAAAATCTTTGCAAGTTCTTCAAAGCTTCTTCCGCATTCTGTACCTTTACCTGCCATTGTTTCCAGCGCAATCTTGACATCAGCGTCTTCAGCTAACACTTCATTCAAACCTTCGATAATTTTAGCAATTCCCTTGTCTGCACCTTCACCTACGTGAGCACCAGGATGCAAAACAATCTGATTCGCACCCAGTGCTGCTGTCCGTCGAATCTCCTCTTGCAAGAAGTCGACACCTAAGCGGAAAGTCTCTGGTTTCACTGTATTCCCGATATTGATGATATAAGGTGCGTGTACAACCATTGAAGAAAGACCGTGCTCGTCCATATGCGCTTGACCAGCAGCAATGTTCAACTCTTCAATTGGTTTACGTCTTGTATTTTGAGGGGCTCCTGTATAGATCATAAACGTTGAGGCGCCAAAGTCCGCAGCGTCTTTACTGGAGCCAAGCAGCATGTCTTTCCCGCTCATGGAAACATGAGATCCAATTAAAATAGGCTGTTCACTCATTTTTTCTTATTCATTCTCCTTTCACGCTTTTTAAAGCGATCCACTTCAGCAGCCCGCTTCTTTTTATAACCAGGTTTCACCTTAGCGGGTTTCCGGATTAAAGCAGCAGCCTTCTTGTCGATTTCATCCTGTTCTTTCGGTCTGTTCTTTCTGGAATGACGTTCTTTCAGCTGCGACCATTCACCATTTTTTACATCTTCATGTACAAATGGGATACCCATTTTCTCGATTTTAACGATAGCATCATCCTCGGAAGGGTCAAACAACGTAATTGCAACCCCTTCTAAACCAGCACGTGCTGTACGTCCAACACGGTGGATATAGAACTCGAGGTCTTCAGGAAGCTCGTAGTTGATGACGTGGCTTACGCCAGGGATATCAATGCCGCGCGCCGCTAAATCTGTCGCTACAATAAATTGGTACTCCAAATCACGAATTTGTTTCATCATACGTGTCCGTTCCCTGGCATTCAAGTCCCCATGGATTTTCCCGGTTTTCACACCTTGAGCAGCTAAAAAACCAGCAAGCTCATCTGCATTTTGTTTTGTATTAGTGAAAATAATCGCCAAATAGGGATTGATTGCCTGAATGACATTTAAAAGTTTCTTTTTGCGATCCATTCCTCTGACAGGAACGAGTGAATAATGCATGCCTTCCGTCAATGGCTTTTTCGTACCAAGCTGAACATGAACAGGTGAGTTCATATACTTTGCCAGGAACGGCTTTAGTTTTTCTGGAATAGTTGCAGAGAAAACATACATTTCCAAGTCACTTGGCATTTTCCCCGCAAATTGGTCAATATCTTCAATGAATCCCATATCAAACGCCAGATCAGCCTCGTCTATTACGAGAATGCGGGCAGTATGAATCGATAACGCACCTGTATCTGACATATCTCGGATACGTCCCGGCGTTCCAACGACTAAATGAGGGTTCGATTTCAATTTGTCAGCTGAACGTTTCTTATCTGTGCCGCCTATCAATAGACTTGTTCGCACTTCAGAAGATGCCGTCAGTTTTTTCAACTCATCAAACAACTGGATCGCAAGCTCCCGCGTTGGAGCTGTAATAACTCCTTGAAGCTCATCTGCATCTGTATTAATGCGCTGTAAAATTGGAATCAGGAAACTATGAGATTTCCCTGTTCCTGTATGTGCTTGCCCGATTGCGCTCTGGCCTTTTAAAATAAGCGGAATCATTTCCTTTTGGATGGGGGTTGGACTTGTGAAGCCCAATTGTTCTATCGCATCGCGTAGAAACGGTTTAAATTGGTAATCAGTGTATCTAGACATGTTCGTGTCCTCCTATCATTCATTCGTTCATTGTAGCACGAAACTGTACCGCTGGTTGTTTTTTTCGCATAGGATACTTTATAGACAAAGTACTCTTTGGGAAAGGAGATCATTATGAGATATCAATCTTTTTATCCGTTTGCGAATCAGCAGCGTCAAGCCCCTGCCGGACAGCAGATGTTTCGTGGTAATTTCCAGCAGGCCACTCCCTTTACGCAGGGTCCTGCAGCACCATTTTCACAAGGCCAGGCGAACCAGCAGCCTTCCCCATTTGGAATGGATCCTGGGTTTGGCGGTCAACAGCAGCCGCAAAGTGGAACACCTGCAGGGGCTGGTCTTTCGAAACCTGAAATGTATATGGAAACCGCCAATCGTTTTATGACAACTGTGCAACAATATGCCCCTATGGTACAACAGTTTGCACCAATGCTTCAAAACATACCCGCCATGTGGAAATTATATCGAGGTTTTCAATCTCTTCCGGATGCAGGAGCAGCAGGAGCATCCGCCGCAACTTCAGTTGCACGGGCAGCAGCACCTTCAGCAGCAGGTCCGCTGCCTTCCGTACCAAAAGTGTTCCAGCCGCCAATCTAAGACTTTGAACCTTTCATCCATCTCCGCTATAATAGGGGTAGATCCCTTTAGAGGAGTGAGCGAAAAAATGAAAGTATTGAAGATTTCCCCGCGGGGTTATTGTTACGGGGTCGTCGATGCAATGGTGATTGCTAGAAATGCGGCACTCGACGAATCATTGCCGAGACCGATTTATATATTGGGCATGATTGTACACAACAAGCATGTGACGGATGCCTTTGAAGAAGATGGCATTATCACATTAGAAGGAGATAATCGTCTCGAAATTCTCAATCAAGTTGAGACGGGTACTGTAATATTCACAGCGCATGGCGTATCTCCTGAAGTTCGGGAACTGGCACGAAAAAAAGGACTCGTTTCAATTGACGCTACGTGTCCTGACGTAACGGTCACTCATGACTTGATTCGCGAGAAAACAGCTGAAGGCTATGACATTATCTATATCGGTAAAGCCCATCATCCGGAACCTGAAGGCGCTCTTGGCGTTGCACCCGGAAGAGTCCATCTAGTGGAAAATGCTGAGGATATTGAACAGCTGACTCTTCAAAACGATAAGTTACTTGTCACAAATCAGACAACTATGAGTCAGTGGGACGTAATCCATCTCATGGAAGACTTGAAGAAAAAATATCCCCAAATTGAAGTTCATAAAGAAATTTGCATGGCGACACAAGTTCGACAAGAAGCCGTTGCAGAGCAAGCGGGCGAAGCAGACCTGTTAATTGTTGTCGGTGATCCGAAGAGCAATAACTCAAACCGGTTAACTCAAGTTTCAGTTGAAATTGCTAATACCCCATCTTATCGAATTTCAGACGTCTCTGAAATTCAGTTAAGCTGGTTAGAAGGTGTCGAACGCGTTGCAGTTACAGCAGGCGCTTCTACTCCTACTTTGATTGTACGTGAAGTCATCGAATTCCTGACTAAGTATGATCCTGACGATTCTTCGACACACATGGCAGAGCGCAAGTTTGACTTGAATCGACTTTTGCCGAAAATTAAAAATCCAACACCCGTGACTCGAATCGAACCGTATGCTTAAATGAGTAAATCCCCCAACCTCTCACCGGAGAAGTTGGGGGATTTTATTTAAAGAAATGTGAACGGTTCAGTAGTTAGTTTAGATTGTAAAAAAATCACTTTATATTTTCGATCTTCACATTTTGCAGTCATATAATCTGCTACTCCTTGAATCATCACTTTTTCAACATTATGACCAGGGTCCACAATACTCAAGTCAATTGCTTCTGCATCTTGGGCGACGTGGTAATACATATCACCTGTCACTAACACATCTGCGCCGGCACGTTTTGCTGCATAGATGTATTTGTTGCCATCCCCGCCTAAAACACCAACCTTCTGAATTAAACGTTCTTTATCCCCTACTATTCTAACCGCAGGAACGTCTAATTTCTTTTTCACAAATCGAGCAAACTGTTCAAGCGACATGGGTGAAGTCAGCCTGCCAACCCGTCCTAAGCCATATTCTTGATCCCCTTGGACAGAAGTTTGTTCAATGATTTTCAACTCAGTCAGCTCAAGTTTTTCAGCGAGTAAATCATTCACTCCGCCAATCGCAATGTCGAGATTCGTATGAGCAGCATACACGGACAAATCGTGTTTGATGCACTTTTCTATCATTCGTCCCTGAGGTGTATCGGTCCAGATGTGTTTAGCCGGTCTGAATAATGGCGGGTGATGTGCAATGATAAGCGTCGCTCCAAGCTCAATCGCTTCATCGACAACCGCTTCATTCACATCTAATGTAATTAAGACCTTTTCAACTGGACGATTCAATTGCCCAATATGTAAACCAATCGGATCCCCGTCCATTGCCAACTTTTTCGGTGCCCACTCTTCAAATAATTGAATGATTTCATGACCATTTACGTTTTTCATGATTTCAACACCCTTTCAATCATATCCTTCGTTGCGTTCAGTTGCTGGCGCTTTGATTTTGCTTCTTCAGATTGTGCAG
This sequence comes from Sporosarcina jeotgali, assembly GCF_033304595.1. NCBI lineage: Bacteria > Bacillati > Bacillota > Bacilli > Caryophanales > Caryophanaceae > Sporosarcina > Sporosarcina jeotgali. The sequence continues at coordinate 1,309,375 of NZ_CP116341.1, read as the reverse complement.
ACTGCGTTAATACATGGATAACACGTTCTATCTCCTTTAACTCCCCTTGCCACTTCTCTTGGAAAACAGCAGTACGCTCCTGCAAAAGAATCGGTCCCATTAGCAGCTCTTCTGAGGTATAAGACTGTTCGCCTCTTTCGAGTACAAGAATTTCATATATTTTATTATCTTCTTTTAGAATCGTTTCATCCACGATCATCCATGAGTAATCGACTGCCCATTCCCGTATAGCCATTGCATGTATATTCGGCTGAACAATTATCCGCTTGACTCCAGATAGCCTTTTTGAATCACTTTTCAATATAGAAGCAATTAACGACCCGCCCATCCCCGCAATCGTTACTGTTTCAACCCGATCCTCAGGTAAAATAGCTTGCAGTCCATTTGCAAGACGCACTGTAATCTGATCAGTTAAGCCTTCTTTCGCCACATTACGTTTAGCTGATTCAAATGGACCTCTTACAACTTCTCCTGCAATTGCACGCGAGATTCGGCCATTTTGGATGAGCCAGCATGGCAGATATGCATGATCACTTCCAATATCCGCAAGGACAGTTCCTGTTTCTGCAAATGATGCGACTAATCGCAATCGTTCTGATAAATTTTTAGCGTTCACTCTTTGTTCCACCTTTCAGCAGACGTACACACTTACGTCGCTTCTTCCATTAATCTTATCGAAAATAAGACCTTTTTGCACGTATCAAACAAAAGAGCAATCAGGCGGCGGGAATCCGCCACACTGATTGCTCTCTAGATTATCATTTTAGTGTAAGAATGTAATCGACCATTGCGTCGATGTTCTCATCAGGGATGAGTCCAGCAGGCATTCCGCCTTTACCATTCTTGATGATCTCGTGAAGCTCTTTAGCATCTTTGTCTTCACCGTGAAGGCTAGGACCAACAGCGCCTTCTAAATCTCCACCGTGACATCCGATACATTTTTGCTGAGCAACAGCTTCAGCATCGAATTCAGAGGATGCGCCTGCATCTTCTTTCGTACCTTCTTCAGTTGCTTCGCCATCAGCATCGGCAATTTCTTTCTTCTGATCAATACCATAAAGGGACATGAAGAAAATGAGTCCAATTCCTAGTGCGAAAATCAAAATATAAGGAACAACAGGATTTTTACTCAACGAATTTAACCTCCTTCACCAGAAACTATTCTGTAGTATATAGTGCACATATCTTATTGTACTGTATTCTGGCTAAAACCGAAAGACTTATCAATAGACTTTTCTCTTTTGTGACAATTTGGACATACTTTGTGAACTTATTTCGTCAGCATCCGATTTGACGGGCAATCACCATATGCTGAACCTCTGAAGTTCCTTCGCCAATTTCCAATAGCTTTGCATCACGCATGTATCTCTCAACTTCATATTCACGCATATACCCATACCCGCCATGAATTTGAATCGCTTCATCCGCTACTTCCATAGCCATCTCAGATGCATATAGCTTACACATGGCAGCTTCCTTAGTAAATGGTTTCCCTTCATCTTTCAACCAAGCCGCTTTGTAGACCATATTTCTTGCAAGTTCAATTTTCAGCGCCATATCCGCAAGTTTAAATTGTGTCACCTGAAACTCAGATAATGACTTTCCAAACTGCTTTCGTTCTTTAGCGTATTGCATAGCACGATCATAGGCCGCCTGAGCAATCCCTACAGCCATTGCCGCAATTCCGATCCGTCCTCCATCCAATGTCACTAAGAACTGACGGAATCCATTCCCTTTTTTACCAAGAAGATTCTCTTCAGGTACTTGTACATTCTCCATGACGAGTTCTGTTGTATTGGATGCGTGCAATCCCATTTTTTCATAGTTATCAATTACTTTGAATCCCTCTGCATCTGTAGGGACAATGATCGCACTAATCTCTTTTCCGCCATTTTCTGTCTGACCTGTAATAGCGGTCAGCGCTAGATTTTTAGCGTAACTCGCATTCGTTATATATACTTTTGATCCATTGATTGTATAGTTTCCATCTTTAAGCTTAGCAGTAGTTTGCGTGCCCCCTGCATCCGATCCGGCATTCGGTTCAGTCAGACCAAAAGCTCCAAAGGAAGTACCTTCACATATCGGGCGCAAATATTTCTGCTTTTGTTCCTCTGTTCCAAATAAGCTGAGCGGCGCTCCCCCAAGCGATATGTGCGCAGAATAAGTAATTCCGGTTGACGCACAAGCACGGCTCAATTCTTCTGTAACAATCGCGAAACTAATCGTATCTGCACCGGCTCCTCCATACTCTTCTGAAAATGGAAGCCCCATCATTCCCATTTCAGAAAGCTGTTTGAAAATCTCGACAGGGAATTCATTCGTACGATCCCGCTCAATCGCTCCTGGTGCAACAACTTCGTTTGCAAACTCTCGAATTGTCCGTTGAATCATTTGCTGTTCTGATGTTAAATTGAAATCCATTATGACATCCCCTTTTCTGTGAACGCTTACATAATTCATTATACAGAATTAGCGGATAGTTTAACAGAAAAAAAGGACTTTTACTCAATAGGAAATGAGTAAAAATCCAATAACCATCAGTAAGCCTGCGGCACCTGAAATCGTAAAATACAGAAGCTTTAACAATCGTCCAGCGAAAAGCCATAAAATACTATTCAACATTAGAATTCCCAACAACAACATCGTTTCACCTTCAAAGAAAGCAAACCATACTTTGAGAGAAATACCGAGCAGCATAAAAGCGGAAATAATATATGTAAAAGGAATCAGGGCAGAACGAAATGGTTTACTCATTAGTAATCTTACTAGTAAACCAAGGACAAAAATGGAAGCTGCCGAAATCATAATGATAGGATAATTGCCGATTGTAAACATCAAAGCGGAAAGACCTGCAGCTAAGATTGCCAATAAAATCATTTTTTTGGTGATAGAGGACCTTTCTTTTTCCAAAATACCTCTTTCATTCTTTATGCTTGTTGCAGCTTCAGTTTCCCCTTGAGCATATAACGTAATTAAAAAGTCACAATAATGCTCTGGCAGCAGACGATTCTTTTTCCAATAATGTATTTCTGAAATAATGATTCGTTTACGCTGTACATTCATAAACGCTCTCTCCTTCTACTGAAAAAAGACACCGGCAAGGAATTTGCCCGGTGCCAGTTTCTTATTCTAAAAAGTCTTTCAGACGCTTGCTGCGAGAAGGATGCCGCAATTTACGAAGTGCCTTCGCCTCGATTTGTCGAATCCGCTCACGTGTGACTCCGAAAACTTTTCCGACTTCTTCCAAAGTTCTCGTACGTCCATCGTCTAATCCGAATCGCAGTCGAAGAACATTTTCCTCGCGATCTGTAAGTGTATCTAACACATCTTCCAGCTGCTCTTTTAATAATTCATAAGCTGCGTGATCTGACGGAGATTGCGCTTCCGAGTCTTCAATGAAATCACCTAAATGAGAATCATCTTCTTCACCAATAGGTGTTTCGAGTGACACTGGTTCTTGGGCAATCTTTAGAATTTCACGGACCTTTTCAGGTGTCAGTTCCATCTCTTCCCCGATTTCCTCTGGTGAAGGTTCTCGTCCAAGATCCTGCAGCAATTGGCGCTGGACACGGATGAGTTTGTTAATCGTCTCCACCATATGCACTGGTATACGGATAGTTCTTGCTTGGTCTGCGATTGCACGGGTAATCGCCTGACGAATCCACCACGTTGCATACGTACTGAATTTAAATCCTTTTGTATGGTCAAACTTTTCAACAGCTTTAATAAGACCCATATTTCCTTCTTGGATTAAGTCCAAAAACAGCATGCCTCTGCCGACGTATCGTTTTGCAATACTTACTACAAGACGCAGGTTTGCTTCAGCTAAACGTTTCTTAGCTTCCTCTTCGCCTGCGATAATTCGCTTCGCAAGGGCTACTTCTTCTTTACCGGTAAGCAAATCAACTCGACCGATTTCTTTTAAGTACATGCGGACGGGGTCATTAATTTTAACTCCCGGTGGAACACTCAGGTCATTTAGATCGAATCGTTCTTCATCTGCAGCAGGTTTGCCTGGCGCTTCCTCAGAACTTTCTTCCTTACCTTCCATTTCAATACCAGCTGCCTCGATTTGATCGAGGAACTCTTCAAACTGGTCGGGCTCCATTTCAAAAGCAGCCAATTTTTCAGTGACTTCCTCAATTGTCAACTCGCCACTCTTCTTACCGGTTTCCAGTAAAGCAGCTTTGACTTCCTCCAACGTTGTCTCTGTTTCTCCAGTTAGTTCCTCTTTTTTAGCCATAATAACCTGTTCCTCCTTAGTACGCCGGTCGGCTTACATTGCCGATAATGATTTCCGGAGCTGTATGATCTCTCTCGCCAGCTGAAGTGCTGCGGGTAGATCGTTCATTTTTTCTGCATCTTTTGATTCATGCATTTTTTGAGTAATCTGTTGTTGAATTCTGTGTTTCTTTAAATGCACTACACAATCTTCCACTTCTTGCTCCGCGTGTTCGGGATCCCTTTCCATTACAGCAGCCTCCAGCACAATCCTTCTCAACCCGCGATCTTCAATAGTTTCTGCGAATCGATGAAAATCTGGAGCACCATATTGTTCATAGAATCCTGCTAATCGGATATATATTGTAGTATAGTCATCATGAACAAACAGTTCTTCATGGTGATTTTGAATTGTGTCAAATAAGGAACCATCGTTTAACATGTGACTTAGCAGTAAACGCTCAGCACGTCCGGTCGCAGAAATGCTTTGCTTCCTCTGCTGTATAATTGGCACAGACGGCTCGGAGAAGTTGTCAGACTGTGTTTTCCTGACTGCTTTTCCTGCAGCCTTTGCATACTGCTGTTCAAGTGCATCAACGGATACGTTTGTATCCATCGATAACTGTCTTAACATCATGTCTTTTTCGACCGGGGTTAAACCCCCGGAAAGTTCTTCCATCACTTCATGAATATATTGGAGTACATCATTTTCATGTGACAGGTTTTTAGATTTTTTTGCATATGCCAAAATAAAAGACATATACGTATGAGGACGATTTATTATTTTTTCTTGAAATGCTTCAATTCCATTTTCAGAAATGTAGTCATCAGGATCCATTTTATTAGGCAGCACTGCAATTTTAAGTGAAAATCCTTTTTGCATGACCAGTTCTGCAAATCGTTTTGAAGCTTCCCATCCTGCGTTGTCCCCATCACAGCAAATAATCAGGTCGTTCGTGATTCGCTTCAACTTGATAAGCTGAGTATCTGATAACGCCGTCCCCATGACCGCTACAGTATTTTCCAGCCCGTGACGATCTGCAGTCAGCGTATCCATAAATCCTTCGAATACTATTACATTACCCTTTTTTCGAACATTAAGACGTGCGCGGTGAAAATTATACAACAATCGTCCTTTTTCGAAAATCGGGGTTTCTGGACTATTTAGATACTTAGCTTCTTTATCGGACTTCTCAAGCACTCTGCCGGAGAACCCAACTATTGTACCATGATCGTCATAAAGTGGAAACATGACTCGTCCGCGAAAACGATCAAAAAAACCAGTTCCGTTATCTCGCTGGATAACAAGCCCCGCTTGTTCCATCTCATTCATGTCAAAACCTTGGCGCTGTAAAAGCGAAGATAACGCTTCCCAGTCATCCAATGCCCACCCTATATTATACTTTTCGATGTTTTCCCTTGTAAATCCTCTTTGTTCAAGATATTGATATGCTTTTTCACCTTCTACCGTATTTAACAGAAGGTGATTATAGAAGTTTGCCGCGAATTCATGGGCTTCATACATCTGTTTATGAGCTACTTCTTTTTCTGACTGGCTTCCCATCTCAACAGATGCGTCAATTGGAATGTCTAGCCTCTCTGCGAGGTGAACAACGGCTTCTGTAAATGGACGGTTATCAATGTCCATTACAAAAGTGATGGCATTCCCGCTGGCCCCGCAGCCAAAACAGTGAAAGAGCTGTTTTTCTTCAGATACTGAAAAAGATGGTGTGCTTTCTCCATGAAACGGGCAAAGACCAAACCAGTTCTTCCCTCTTTTTGTAAGACGGACATGTTCACCGATTAGATCGACTATATCTGTTTTTGTTCGAATCTCTTCGATCGTCTGTTCAGGTATTTTTGACATGCTATCACCATCTTCACTGTCTATAGATTCGATGTATCCTTTGAAAATCCTTCTTATTCGACAATTTTTTTATTTTTCTCCGAAACTGCTATTTTACAGGAAAGCTTCTGGTAATACTAGCTAAATCGATTAAGTAACTATTAAACGAAAAAAGAGGGACCGCCTTATCGCTGGAGGTCCTTCCGAATTCGCTCGAATTTTCTACTATTCATTTTTGAAATAATGACATTCGCTGTCTCTTCTACTGCTCGGTTTGAAACATCAATGACTGTACAGCCGATTTTATTTACTACTTTGTTAAAATGGATGATTTCTTGCTCAATCCGATCGACTTTTGCATAACTGGCGTCATCTTTCAATCCAAGTGCAATCAACCGTTCTTTACGAATTGAGTTCAAAATTTCTGGAGATATAACTAAACCAAAACATTTATCGGGATCGATTTCATAGAGTTCAGCAGGCGGTTCAACTTCTGGAACTAAAGGGACATTTGCAACTTTAAACCGCTGGAGAGCCAAGTACTGGGAAAGTGGAGTTTTAGAAGTTCTTGAAATACCCACAAGCACAATATCAGCATTCAATACACCGCGCGGATCGCGTCCGTCATCATATTTTACGGCAAATTCAATCGCTTCAATCTTTCGGAAGTAGTCCTCATCCAACTGCCGAACAAGCCCTGGTTCTTCAGTCGGCCTCTCATCGAGTACATGTTCAATAGAGTGCATTATAGGACCTAAAAGATCGATACACTGGACATCACGCCGTCCACAGTATGCAATGAGAGCATCCCGCATATCGCTTCGAACAAGTGTATAGACGATAACTGCCTGCTGTTGTTCCGCCAGCCATGCAATTTCTTCTAATTGACTTTTTTCTTCGATATGAGAAAACCGTTTCATGGATACTGTATCTAAGTCTTGACGGAATTGACTGGCCGCCGCTTTCGCTACTAGTTCTGCAGTTTCACCGACAGAATCTGAAACAATAAAAAACTTGAGTTTTTTCATAGGACTCACCTCATAGCTCATGATCTTGTGCCAGTGTTAAAAATGCTGCTGTAATATTTGTTTTCGTAATTCTTCCTACTACTTCTAATCCTTCTGTCGCTGTTCCAATAACAGGCAATGAATCAATTTGCTTGTCGATCATCTTCCGAGCAGCAGATAAAAGTGTGTCTTTTTTGTGGCAGTATACGATATTCGGCATTCTAGTCATTATGACGTGCACAGGTATTTTCTCGAGTTCTGTATTGCCAATACTCGTCCTTAATAGATCTTTTCGAGAAAGAACCCCTGTTAAACAGGCTTTCTCGTCTACTACGAATAAGGTACCAACATCTTGTAAAAACATCTGGCATATAGCATCATAGACCGAACTATGTTCAGTTACAACAGCTGGAGTGGATTGAAAGTCCCCCACTTGCATACCAATCATTTCATCTCCCACTGAGTGCACTTGTTTTTTGCCTGAGTAGAAATAGCCGACACGAGGACGAGCATCCAAATAGCCTGCCATGGTAAGAATGGCAAGATCCGGCCGTATGGTAGCTCTGGTTAAATTTAACCGTTCGGCAATGTGTTCTCCCGTTATCGGTCCATCCGCCTTGACGATCTCGAGGATCTCCGTCTGGCGCTTATTGAGTTCCATCTGTGTCACCGTCCTAAGCGTTCAATTAAACATATCTGTCTTCAGTATATAACAAACTCAGTTCTATTGCGAAGAATCGCGAACCATGCTAAACTAAACTCAACATTTGAATAGGCAAAGAAAGGTCTATAAGTATTGTCAGCCATAGCGATCGGGGATAGTGAAAGCCCGTAGATGACAAGAAAAGGCAGCCTGGAGCCATAGTAAGTTTAAAGAGGACTGTTTTTTTGTACAGTCAATCGAGGTGGAACCGCGGGGCATTACGCACCCGTCCTCGGACATTTGTCCGAGGATGGGTGCTTATTTTAATTGGAGGGATTAATTATGTATACAATGGAACAAATAGTGAACGTGTCAAAACAACGGGGATTTGTTTTCCCAGGCTCCGAGATTTATGGCGGTCTTGCGAACACTTGGGATTACGGCCCGCTTGGAATTGAACTTAAGAACAATATTAAACGGGCATGGTGGAAAAAATTCGTACAAGAATCTCCGCATAACGTAGGACTAGATGCAGCCATCTTAATGAATCCAAAAGTATGGGAAGCGTCCGGTCATATCGGGAACTTCAATGATCCAATGATCGACTGTAAGAAATGTAAAACACGTCATCGTGCAGATAAATTAATTGAAGATGCATTAGATGCAAAAGGGATGGAAATTGTCGTTGACGGCATGCCATTTGAAAAGATGAAGGACTTGATCATCGAGCACAATATCGTCTGCCCCTCATGCGGCGCATTGGACTATACGGATATCCGACAGTTCAATCTGATGTTTAAAACCACTCAAGGTGTAACCGATTCTTCTGCGAATGAAATATTCCTGCGCCCTGAAACCGCTCAAGGTATTTTTGTGAATTTCAAAAATGTCCAGCGTTCAATGCGTAAAAAACTGCCATTCGGTATCGCGCAAATCGGTAAAAGTTTCCGTAACGAGATTACTCCGGGGAACTTCACATTCCGTACTCGCGAGTTCGAACAGATGGAGCTCGAATTCTTCTGTAAACCAGGCGAAGACGAAGAATGGTACGCTTTCTGGCGTGATGCTTCTAAGAACTGGCTGCTTGATCTTGGACTGACTGAAGAGAATATGCGTCTTCGCGAGCACAACGAAGACGAACTTTCCCATTACTCAAAAGGGACTGTCGATATCGAGTTCAAATTCCCGTTCGGCTGGGGAGAACTATGGGGAATCGCTAACCGCACAGACTTCGACTTGAAGCGTCATATGGAATATTCCAATGAAGATTTCCATTACCAGGATCCGATTACAAACGAAAAGTTCGTTCCTTATTGTATCGAACCATCTGTTGGTGCAGATCGCGTCACTCTTGCGTTCTTATGTGATGCATTTGACGAAGAAGAGCTAGAAGGGGACGACAAGCGTACAGTCATGCGTTTCCATCCAGCCCTGGCGCCTGTCAAAGCTGCTGTATTGCCATTGTCCAAGAAGTTAGCTGAAGGTGCAGGAGAAGTATACGCAGAGCTTTGCAAACACTTCCCAGTACAGTATGACGACTCACAATCCATCGGTAAACGATACCGCCGCCAAGATGAAATCGGAACGCCATTCTGTATTACGTACGATTTTGATTCTGAAGAGGATCGTCAAGTAACCGTTCGTCACCGGGATTCAATGGAGCAGGTTCGCTTGCCGATTGAAGAACTGAAAGCTTATATCGAAGAACGTATTGCCTTTTAACAAAAAACCGGCAGAATCAGATTACTCATCTGATTCTGCCGGTTTTTCTTTGGGTGGTAGCAGACTGGGAGTCCGATCAAGCTGATCCAGAAAAGACCGTGACTTCAATCGCAATCCTACTTGTTCATCATACACCTGACGGACCAGTTTTTTCATGAATTGCTTTGTCGATTTCTTTAATGTCAGGGAACCTACTTGTGTGATTGGAACTGTTGCAAATGTGCGGATAAGTTTCAATTGCGCTGGTGTAATTCTAACAATATAGGGATCGATATGGAAACATCGATGACACAAGAATCCTATTTCCTTAAATGAAAACGCAAACTCCCCTTCAACCGAACCGCAAGATGCACACTGATGCAGCACAGGGTGGATTCCAGCGACCGGAAGCATCTTCCACTCAACAAACAGCGCAATCGCTTCCGGGTCATAGCCTTCATTAATCGCGTGCAATGCCTCAAATAGCAGATTAAAGATACCGGATGACCGCTGACCATCTTCTGTAAGTCTATCAATTAACTCAACGATGTAACTCGCATACGCAGTGGCTTCCAAATCTTCACGAATGTGCCTCATGGAATCGATGGGTTCACCTTGCTCGAGGGAACCCATCCCTTTTCCGGTTCTCAGTAAAAAGGACCCGTAAACAAACAGTTGAGTAATTGAGGACAGACGACTTGCAGGTTTTTTTGCTCCACGAGCCATTGCGGTCAACTTTCCTGCTTCCTTCGTTAAAATCGTAACAATTTTGTTGGTTTCACCATAGGGCATCGTACGCAGTACAATACCTTCCCATTTGTTCATCATGGCGTTCGCCTCCACTGCTGTGCGGGACGATTAATACTCGTCGTCGCGGAAGCCGAATTCTTTCAGCTGTCCAGGTTTGTTGCGCCAGTCTTTTTGAACTTTCACCCATAATTCAAGGAATACTTTCGAGCCTAACAACATTTCAATATCACGCCGGGCTTTTGTGCCAATTTGCTTTAACAAAGCTCCTTGTTTTCCGATCACAATTCCTTTTTGAGAATCACGATCGACGATGATTGTCGCCATCACATTGACGATATTCTTATCTTCATCTCGAGCGATTTTTTCAATGACAACTGCAACGGAATGAGGCACTTCTTCCCGTGTAAGATGCAGAACCTTTTCTCGGATCAATTCAGAAATAATGAACCGTTCAGGATGGTCCGTCACTTGATCATCCGGATAATACTTAGGACCTGCTGGAAGGTATTTGTTAAGGGTCTCCATCAAACGATCCACATTGTTTCCGTTTAACGCGGACAACGGAATGATTTCAGCAAAATCATACTCGTCCACGTAAGAAGTGATGATGCCAAGCAAATCATCTGGATGCACCAGATCGATTTTGTTGATGACTAAAAATACAGGTGTGTCCGTATTCTTCAACATCTCAATAACAAAGCGATCTCCAGGACCGATTTTCTCGTTAGCATTTACCATAAACATAATGACGTCTACTTCTTTTAGAGTATTCTTTGCGGATTTAACCATAAAGTCGCCTAATTTGTGCTTAGGTTTATGAATTCCCGGTGTATCGATGAATACAATTTGAGACGAATCTCCTGTCACGACACCTTGAACTTTATTGCGTGTGGTTTGCGGTTTATCACTCATAATTGCGATCTTCTGACCGACAACTCGGTTTAAGAATGTTGATTTCCCTACGTTAGGTCTGCCTATAATGGAGACGAAACCTGATTTAAAATCACTTTGCGCCATATTCGAGGTCCTCCTTGCGAAACGCACCAGGTATCAATTCTCCAACAGTTGTTTCCTGTACGTCCCCTTTAAGATTTGTTAAATAGACCGGCATATCTACTGAGCAAAACTCAGAAATCACTTGGCGGCATGCACCGCATGGTGAAATCGGGCCGTCTGTATCCCCTGTCACAGCCAGCGCTTTGAAAGTACGATTGCCATCTGAGATAGCTTTAAAAAACGCGGTGCGCTCAGCACAATTTGTCATGCTGTACGCAGAATTCTCGATGTTGCATCCTTCAAAGACAACTCCTTCTTCTGTCAGTAAAGCAGCTCCTACAGGGAATTTAGAATAAGGTACATATGCATTTTGCATCGCATGGTTTGCATGTTTCATTAATTGTTGTTTATCCAAAAGTTTCACTCCATTCATTTACATCAGCCATTTAGGTAAAAAGATGAGCAATCCAATTATCGCACTGGCGATAGAAAAAACAAGCACAGACCCGGCCGCGAGGTCTTTTGCTTGTTTCGCTAAAGGATGCCTTTCTTGCGTAACTAAGTCTACCACACGCTCAACTGCTGCATTCATTAATTCTAATGCAATCATCAGCGCAATAACAGCGGTAATAATTATCCATTCAAGTTGACTTAACCTTGTCCAACATCCTGCAGCGATTACAATGATCGCAGCCACTATATGAAACTTTACGTTACGTTCTCGAGCAGCCCCATGGACAATTCCCATCCAAGCGTAAGTGAATGCTTTGAAAAATGTTTTCACTTTATTATCTCTCTAGTCCGTACGACTGTAAAATCTCATCTTGTCGGCCGAACATTTTCTTTTCGTCGGTTTCTGTCATATGATCATAACCGAGCAAATGCAAAAAACCATGCAAAGCAAGGAAACCAAGTTCCCTTTCAATACTATGTCCGTATTCTTCAGCTTGGCGTTTTGCGGTTTCTACTGAAATCAGTAAATCTCCCAAATGACGAGGTATATCATCCGCTCCGATGACAGCCGCTTCGCCTTCACCCTCTTCTTCAAGCGCAAATGAAATAACGTCAGTTGCTTGATCTTTTCCACGATAATCCCGGTTAATCTGCTGAATTGCGCTGTCATCTAAAAAAGTGACAGAGAGCTCTGTTCCTGCCTCAAGCCCTTCCGCATCTGCAGCGAAAGATAAAAGCGTTTGAATGAGAGACTCCGCAACTTTCCCGTCTCCATTTATTTCATCGATAAAATCGATTTCTAACATATTTCCCACCTCTGTTCACCTTATTTCGGATATTCAATCCTGCTATGAAAAATACCATTCAGTGTTTCACATATCACTTTTTCTACAATACGTATTTCCTTCATGGACAATTCACATTCATCAAATTGACCATCATTTACTTTATCCTTCACAATCGACTTTACCAGTCCTGATATTTTATCCGGTGTTGGTTCCTTCATAGAACGCACCGCTGCTTCACAACTATCTGCTATTGAAATAACTGCAATCTCTTTAGTTTGCGGCTTAGGTCCGAAATATCTGAAGTCATCTTCGACTGCATCTTCATCTTGTTCTTTTGCTTTATAATAAAAGAACTTCAAAAAACTAGTTCCGTGATGCTGACGAGCGATATCCACGATTTGCTGCGGCATCTTCTTTGCAGCTAGAAGATCCGCACCGTCAGCAGCATGTGCAATAATTATGTCGCGGCTTTCTTCAGGTGTCAGCTGATCATGAGGGTTCACACCATGCTGGTTTTCAATAAAATGCATAGGTCTAACCGTTTTCCCGATATCGTGATAATAACTGCCCACCCTGGCTAATAATCCATTTGCTCCAATCGCCTCACATGCTGCATCGGCTAAATTGGCAACCATTACACTATGGTGATAGGTTCCTGGCGTTTCAGTCAAGACCTTTTTCAAAAGGGGATGGTTTGGATTAGACAACTCAACGAGACGCATATCCGAAACAATTCCGAATATCGATTCAAAGAATGGCAGCAAACCGATTGTCAGCGCTGCTGAAAGAATTGCCGAGCTGATAGCAGCTATTGCATAGAATACTATTTCTGACAGCGTGTACGTTGATTGTGTCATTAGCAGATAAAATGAAACATACAACAAATTTGCGATCGCAACTGCAAAGCTGGTCCTCATTATCGTCAGACGTCTTCCGCTTTCCCCCAAGACAAGCAATGCTGTAACACCGCTCAGAAGGAAATACAATACTACTTCCATTTGCATAACTGACGAAACGCCTTCCTGTAAAATTAGTCCGCTGGCAGCGGAAATCATTACAACCGAAAGAATTGCTAATCGTTCATTCGTAAGAATTTTCACGAGTAAAGGAGCTAAGGCAGCCGGGAAAAGAAATGAAACTTGTACATCGAACTCTTTTTCCAAGACACCAGTAAACTTCATCATCACAATAACTAAAAAGAAAATCGAGTAAAAGATAAGCAGCGATTTTTTCAATGATTGTTTGTCTTCTTTTCTGGACATAAAATGTATATAGACAAGTCCTGATAAGAGAACAATCAAACAAATCAAAGCAAGGATCGGTTTAGCCGATGTCTGGTTTGTCAGTAATCCAGTCACTTCAAGCTGCCGATAAATTTCCTTATCAATCACTTGACCTTCCCGCACGATGACTTGACCTTGAAGTATTCTAGTAGGCTCGATGCTTTCTCTTGCCTGCTTCAAACGTTGTTCTGTCAACTCTTCGTTCACTGTTTCTGTCGGGACAATTAATGGTCGCACGAGCTGGATCATCGTTTGAACTTGTCCATCCGGAATTTTCGAAGAAGTTCTCAGTTTGCGTTCAGCATCATACTGAATGACCGTTACATCTTTTGCTTTTATCGGTTTCGATAGTTCATCGGAAACTATTTTAGTAAGCTCCGTTCTCATATCCAGCAATACGGTTTCATCTTCAGTAAGAAGTCCTGCTAATACAGGTTCACTCAGGTAAAAGTCTGGTTCAGTCTCTTTTAATTCTTTGAGTTTCTTATTCATTTCACGAATTGCAGCTTTTAGCTTAGACGCTGAAATCTCTTCTTCTTCACTTAATGTACTTTTTTTCACTTCAAGAATATAGTCGAACAGCGAGGTTGCTATTGACTGACGATTCGTCGAAATCTCTTCATTGAACTGATAAACAGGAGGCTGCTCTTCTGCAACACGATCACGCTCTTCTTCAGTTTTCACAGTATCCTCAACGGTCTTTAATGAACGGATCGTACTTGGAGCAATTTGAAAAGGTGTTAACTCATAGGTCTCTTGCTTCACATCGTCATAGATAAAGAAAAATAAAAGAACTGCAGACAATCCAATAACTAACCAGGCTGTAACCTGAAATTTTAAGGACTTGATAAGTTGGACCAACGGCTTAAACATCCCTTGAATCCCCTTTCAGTCAAAAGTAAGAAAGTATGTAAGGAGCAGCCCGGTCAGGACTGCTCTTCTTCGTATGCATCGATAATTTTTGCGACTATAGGATGTCGAACTACGTCAGCAGGCTCTAAATATTGGAAGTGGATCTCCCGGACTTTCGATAAAATGGATTCAGCAGCAATGAGTCCGGACTTTGCACCTTTTGGTAAATCAATCTGTGTCTTATCCCCAGTAATTACCATTTTTGATCCGAAACCTAAACGGGTTAAGAACATTTTCATTTGAGCGTGGGTTGTATTTTGAGCTTCATCAAGAATGACAAAGGCATCGTCAAGCGTCCGACCTCTCATGTATGCAAGCGGTGCAATTTCTATCGTTCCGCGTTCAATGAGACGTTCCGTATGCTCAGCACCTAACATATCATGGAGCGCGTCATAGAGCGGACGCAAATACGGATCAACTTTGTCTTTTAAGTCGCCAGGTAAAAACCCTAAGCTTTCGCCGGCTTCAACAGCTGGACGCGTTAAAATAATTCGTTTCGCAGATCCGGTTTTCATCGCATGAACGGCAAGTACAACAGCCAGATACGTTTTCCCTGTTCCTGCCGGCCCGATGCAAAATGTTAAATCATTCTGCCGGATTGCTTGAACATATTCACGTTGTCCGATCGTTTTAGCGCGAATCACTTTGCCTTTACTGTTACGAGCGATTTCTACGTCATATAATTCGGCAAAGTATTCAATAGTACCATTATTCACCATTTCAATTGCAGTTGCAACATCTCGCTGGTTTATTTGAATTCCTTTGCGAATCACTTTTAATAATTGTTCGAGGAGCTGTTTTGCTGCCTCAGTATTTTCTTCCGACCCTTTTAGAGAAATCGTTTCACCTCGTGAAAGTACTGCAACGGATAGATTTTCTTCAATGAGCTGAATGTTCTGGTCGGAAATGCCAAGCAACATGATCGCTTCGTTTGGATCTTCTAGGTGTAGTTGAAGTTGTTGTTCACTCAATCAATCGTCTCCCCCTTGGGATAATGGTCTTTTTACTGCAATGTTTTCGTTTATCAAAAAAAGGATAGTCCCTGTTACTTTATCACTGTCAAACGTCACCTGTAAAATATTTTCATCCTTAATATCCTTTTCAAATGAGGTTTCAGATAATAACTTATGTTTTAGTAATGGGATCAAAAACTTTTTCTCCATTCCTTCTTCTAACGTAATCGTTTTTACTGAATCATCCGCTTCTTCATGCCACTCGACAATCTTCCAAAATGGATAATTGGCTGAATCCTTTTTGTCCCAGGGCAAGTGCCATTCAATCACTAAACTTTTTTCACCTGCAGCACGGTATTGAATTGTTTTCGGCAGCGAGAATTTGTATTCCAGCCAGTAATCTGCAAAGACAGCTCCTTCAGCTCCAACGATTGCCACTTTGTCGCCTTGTTCTAATACGCCTGTCGCCAGCAGATCCCCTTTTTTAACGGTCTGGTTAAGCCGAGCGACCCTCTCGCCGCTTTTCAATTGAAAGCCTGTAATGACGCCCCCAGTGCGCGCTGCCAGTTCACCTGGTTTCCCTGTTTTTTCAACCTTGCTAGTAGTTTTAGGAGAAATCATTGGGATTACCGAAAGAGTTGCGCCCTTTTTTTCAAAGCGTACCCAAGATAAGTCAGGCTCATCAGTCATGATCTGACTGCGAATCGTACCCTCATCTGGCAGCTGACGCAGCAATTTCATCGGGACTACTGCTGACTTTTTCAGCTTTTGTTCAATTCTTTCTGCTATTTCAGGATGTTCTGCATCAACATCCACTTGCCACAGAAACAATGAAGCAAGAAAAGGGATGATGCATAATAGCAAAGCAACCCAGGAATGGAATAATCGATTGAGCGGGGTTCCATCGCCTAAGCGCTCTACATGGACTTTTAATTTAAATCGCCGTCTATTTGATCGAATGTACTTTAAACCGCTTGCGTCTGTGCGGAACCAAGTTGCACCATCTATGTGTTCAAGTCTCGAAACACGTTTCTTATTTCGAATCATGTCATTCACAAGATGGGCTGGTTTTCCTTCACCTTTCAATTCTACGTCAAACTGCTTACGCTTCATACATCTCTCCTTCCATCGTGTCTTTCGTGATCCGAAGTTCATGTAACTCAGTGAAGGAGAGCAGCGCAGACTTTTCCATTAGCATGTCAAAATGAATGTCAGCACCTTTAATATGGATGACATAACCTTCCTTACGTAATTTCGCGTACCCTTCAGAAATAATTACCAGCTCATAGCCACCAAGTACTTTGAGTGAAGTTAAATCTTCCAGTGAAATTAATGATCCCATTTCAAATAGTTTTCTCAACGCATTGACCCCCTATACCATTCTTATGCTCGGTACAGGGGGTCAATGCGTATTGGTTTACTGTTTAGATTTAGGCGGTCCCAGAATTTCTGAAAACACGATCCCTCTAAGTATATCTTGTTTACTTGTTACATCCACATTAAGAGATTCACTTTTAACAAACCGCTGCTGATCTGGGTTATGTGTGGATAATCTCCCTGAAGATCGAGTGCTCGCCTGTCTTTCCGGACGAGCAGGTTTTAAATTTGCAGGTTTCTTCACAGGAACTTCAGGAATTGAAACAGGTTCAATCGGTGCTGTTTGCTGCGTCACCGTTTTCCGCTGGTCTTCTTGAATTTCCTTATAAATTTCACCTGTTAGCTCTTTTAATCTCTTAAAAGGGTCCATCTGTTCAGAGGAAGATGCTTGGCGGGCTTGAGTCTGTTGAGCTCGCTGCGGCATCGGCCTTCTCTCTGTCACAGGCTGCTTTTGAGGCATTTCTGTTTTCTGCGGTGTCCCTTGTTTCTGATTTTGATCTCCGCCCTTATTCTTTTTACCGAATAACGTACTGAGAAGTCCAATTGCAATCAGAATTATAATTTGTTCCATCAGCACATCCCCTTTCCGGGAAGTTGCGGCTATCTATTAGTTCTTAGGTTTTTGGTCCTGATCCCCAGAACCGCTAATTTTCCCGATGGAATCTCTCATACCAGTATCCGCTTGGAGATTCTTATAATTCATATAATCCATTACACCAATGTTGCCTGTACGTAGAGCTTCAGCCATAGCCAGTGGTACTTCTGCTTCCGCTTCCACAACTTTAGAGCGCATCTCTACTACTTTGGCACTCATTTCTTGTTCGCTCGCAACGGCCATAGCACGGCGCTCTTCAGCTTTTGCCTGTGCAATATTTTTATCAGCCTGCGCTTGCTCTGTTTGAAGTTCTGCACCAATGTTCTTACCGATATCAACGTCGGCGATGTCAATGGAGAGGATCTCAAATGCAGTTCCAGAATCCAACCCTTTAGTAAGGACTGTTTGAGATATCAAATCTGGATTCTCTAATACTTTTGCGTGGTCTACTGAAGAACCGATTGTAGATACGATACCTTCACCAACACGCGCAACAATTGTCTCTTCACCAGCACCACCGACAAGACGGTCGATGTTTGCACGTACAGTAATACGCGCTTTCGCTTTTACTTCAATACCGTTCATCGCAACACCTGCGATGAATGGTGTTTCAATAACTTTGGGATTTACAGACATTTGTACAGCTTGTAACACGTCACGGCCTGCAAGGTCAATTGCTGCAGCACGTTCAAATGTCAGTTCGATATTTGCACGCTGAGCTGCAATTAGTGCGTTGACAACACGGTCAACGTTACCTCCAGCAAGGTAATGACTCTCCAGCTGATTAATTGAAACGTCCACTCCTGCTTTGTGTGCTTTAATGAGCGGATTTACAACACGACTTGGAATTACTCTTCTAAGACGCATTCCCACAAGTGTAAAGATGCTGACTCTGACTCCTGCTGATATTGCGGAAATCCACAATGCAACGGGTACAAATGTAAAGAACACAGACAACACGATAATCGCAACGACGGCGATTACTACGATCCCGATAAGACTACCACTGATCATCATTCATTCCCCTCCATTTCTTGAAGTTCCCTGACAACTGTCCTGGATCCTTCAACTTTCACTATCTTAACATGCTTTCCTTTATCAATGTAGTTTCCTTCAGAAACGACATCGATTCGTTCTCCATCCAGCACAATTGCTCCAGCAGGACGTAACGGCGTCAATGTGACTGCTGTTTTACCAAGCCAATCAATACGGTTTACATTAGAAACGTATCCACTTTCCGTATCCGTTGCATCCATAAGAATCATTTTGTTTAACAAATGCAGTTTTTTTCCAAAGAATTTCATAATAACCACCATCCCCGTTATAGCAATCACGATTGCAATGAGCACTGAAAGTGCCATATATGCAGGATTCGCACCTGCCATTATAATACTACCGGTGACAGCAACTGCACCTGCTATTCCTGCGATTCCATGCGGCAGGAATAACTCTGCGACAATTAACCCCGCACCCAGAAGGAACAAGAGAATTGCTTCATAGCCTGCTAAACCGGCTATCAGATGTCCATAGAAAAAGAGTAATAGCGCCGAGATTCCCATTGTGCCCGCGACTCCAAAACCTGGTGAGTACAATTCTACGATTAAACCGAGACCTGCAATTGAAAGCAGGATTGGCACGACAACTGGATTAGTAATGAACCGGGCGATTTGTTCACTGAATGTCGGATCTGTAGATACAGTTGCTGCATCTTTTTTGCCGATTTTCACCAGCAATTCATCATAACTGGCAACTGTACCTTCACTGTATCCTACTTCGGGTAATGCAGCTTCTTCATCTCTTAATGTCAACAGCTCACCCTTACCTGCGCGAAACTCTGGAATGTCCTCCTCTGGATTCGCCATTGCCAACGCATATTTCGGTTTTCTGTTATGCGATTTCGCCGCATTTATCATAGCCGCAGACCATGCGCTTTGCGCTTTCTTCTCCGCCGCATTGCCTGAGCCGTCAATTATTGCGGCTGCACCCATTGTCGATCCTGGCGCCATATAGATTTTGTCTGCATGCAGAGCTAGAAACGCTCCAGCTGATAATGCCCTTTTGTTGATGTATGCGACAATATCCAGTTCGGTTTCATCCATTAACTTCGCGATTTCATCAGCAGCGTCTGTAAAGCCGCCTGGTGTATTGATATCAAGCACAATAACATCTGCACCTGATTCTTCAGCTTCTTTAAAAGAGCGCTTCAAAAAGGCATACAAGCCTTTTTCTACTTCATTATGAATCGGAACTTTGTAAACGGTTCCAGTTTTCGCTAGTGATGGAGTCGAAAACGGAATTGCAATGGCTGATACAATAAGTGTCACTAGCAGAAATCCTCTTATGAGCTTCTGCAAAAATCTCACCTGCTTTCTAAGTTGATTGTCCTTCAAGTATACCTATTATACGAACGAAACACACGTAAGTTTCACTATCCGAAAAGTTTTTCAAAAAACTTGTTTACCTTTAGATAGTTTGTATTTCAGTAACGGGACAGTAGTACACTATTATACAAGACAATTAAAGAACAAAAAAATAAGCCAGAAAATCCATTGGATTTTCCGGCTTACGCGCATTTTACTGGGTTAACGTTGCTTTAAGCAAACAATATAGGAGTTAATCAGAATTTGCGTTTACGAGCAGCTTCAGATTTCTTTTTACGCTTAACACTTGGCTTCTCATAAAACTCATGCTTTCTTACGTCCTGTATCGTACCACTCTTTGATACAGTACGTTTGAAGCGGCGAAGAGCATCTTCAAGTGATTCGTTCTTACGAACAGTTGTTTTAGTCATCTCTTGTCCCTCCCTCCGAACACACTTCGAACATAGCATACTGCTATGTACTTGAAAATTATAACGTATTATTTTCTAACGGTCAATATAAAAGTTGAAATTAATAGTCGGATTTTGACTGAAGACCATTCATGATCGCAACGCCGGAACTTGCACCGATGCGTGTTGCACCCGCTTCTTTCATAGCTGTTAAGTCTTCCAGACTGCGAACTCCGCCTGATGCTTTGACGCCCATCTCAGGTCCAACCGTGCTTCGCATCAATTTCACGTCGTCCACTGTTGCTCCGCCCGTCGAAAATCCTGTAGAAGTTTTCACGAAATCCGCTTTGGCAAGAACAGACAATTCACAGGCAGTGCGCTTTTCCTCGTCCGTCAGCAATGACGTTTCAATAATTACTTTTACGATAGCTTTCCCTGCAGCCGCGTTTACAACCGCTTCAATATCTTCTTGCACTGTTTTGGTATCTCCACTTTTCAGAGCACCGATGTTGAGGACCATATCAATTTCCGAAGCACCTTTCTCAATTGCATTTTTTGTTTCAAATGCTTTCACTTCAGACGTTGTTGCACCAAGAGGGAACCCAATAACTGTGCATGTTTTTACAGAAGTACCCTTAAGTAATTCTGCTGCTGTTTTTACCCAAACCGGGTTCAGACATACTGATGCGAATTCATATTGCTTCGCTTCATTACACAATTCTAAAACCTGCTCTTTCGTTGCATCTGCTTTTAATAACGTGTGATCGATCATTTTTGCGATTGAATTCATAGATATAACCTCCTGGAGGATGTACGTACCTCTTTCATCATATCAGAATCAGGCACAATAGAAAAGAAACCACCAGGCGCAATGCCCGGCAGTTTCCATTAATGGACTAATTCTTGTTCTAGTTCCTCTTCCAGCACACGGACAAATTGCCCTTCGTTGTAAGGATAGCCAGCTTTCAATAATTTCACTCGGACAATTTTACCGACCATTTCTTCATCAGCAGGGAAAACCACTTTCAAGTAATTGTCCGTATATCCTACGTACAAATCACTTTCAGGATCTTCTTTGAATTTTTCTTCAGGAATGACTTCAAGAACGTCCCCTTCAAACTCAGCCGCGTATTGTTTCGCGAGCTGATCATTCAATTCGATTAGACGGTGGACTCTTTCGTTTTTCACGTCTTCATCCACTTGGTCTTCCATTCGCGCTGCAGGTGTCCCTGTACGCTTAGAGTACGGGAAGACATGCAATTCGGAGAATCGATGATCACGAATGAAATTATAAGTTTCCATAAACTCTTCTTCCGTTTCACCTGGGAATCCGACAATCACATCAGAAGTAATCGCAAGATGAGGCAGCGCTTCACGAAGTCGATCTAATCGCTCTGCAAAGAATTCCATCGTATATTTACGTCTCATTCTTTTTAGAACCGTATTAGAACCTGACTGGATCGGAATATGCAAATGGCGCACAATAATGGATGAGTTATTTAGCACTTCAATCACTTCATCCGTCAGTTGACTTGCTTCAATTGAACTAATCCGAAGCCTCTTTAAACCTTTCACTTTCGTTTCGAGGTCAATCAGCAATTTAGCTAGATTGTAGTCTTTCAAATCCTCACCATAGCCGCCTGTATGAATACCCGTTAAAACGATTTCCAAATATCCCGCATCGACTAACTGCTGGGCTTGGCGAACTACTTCTTCCGGATCACGTGATCGCATTAGACCGCGGGCCCAGGGGATGATACAGAAAGTGCAGAAATTGTTGCATCCTTCTTGGATTTTCAAAGATGCACGAGTACGGTCTGTGAATGCGGGTACATCCAGTTCCTCATACACACGATTTTTCATGATGTTCCGGACAGCATTAATCGGCTGCCGTTCTTCACGATACTCTTCGATTAATCCTAGCAATTTCGTACGGTCTTGCGTACCAACAACAATATCGACGCCAGGGATTGCCATAATTTCAGCAGGCGATGTCTGCGCGTAACAACCTGTTACACAAATAACCGCGTCTGGGTTTTGACGAACTGCACGACGGATGACTTGGCGACTTTTTTTGTCACCTGTATTCGTTACGGTACATGTATTGATGACATAAACGTCGGAGTTTTTTTCAAAATCAGTACGTTCATAACCGGCATCTTTAAAAAGCTGCCAGATTGCTTCAGTTTCATAGTGATTCACTTTACAGCCCAATGTATGGAAGGCAACCAATGACATCAGCTGCTCACCTCTTTCATTCGAATTCGTAAGACATAGCGGATAACACGTATAATGGCGCAGTTTCCGTGCGAAGAATACGGGGTCCAAGAGATACAGGTAAGAACCCGGCGTCCGTTAAAGTTTTAGCTTCAGCTCTTGAGAGACCGCCTTCAGGACCAAATAAAACCAGTATCGATTGTCCATGATACACCTTCTCAAGACGGACTGCAATTTTTTTCGAAGCTCCTTCTTTTGCTTCTTCTTCATCTGCAAAAAGACAAACATCGAAGGCCTTTGCTTGTTTCAACATCTCTTTAAAAGTGAGTGGCTCGGTAATTTCCGGAATGACAGTTCGATGAGATTGTTCAGCCGCTTCTTTTGCAATTTTACGAAGCCTTGCTGTTTTTTTATCTCCCTTCTTTTCATCCCACTTTACAATCGAGCGCTCCGCTTGAAAAGGAATGATGCCGGACATACCGAGTTCGGTTCCTTTTTGGGCTATTAGTTCCAGCTTATCCCCTTTAGGTAAACCGCATGCTAAGGTGACTTGAACCGGAAGCTCACTATGGGAAGAAATCGTGCCAGTATCTTGAACAGTTACCCCATTTTCATCCATCCGATGTATCGTTGCAATGTGACCAACACCTTCATACACACAACAAATCTCTTCGCCTTCCCGCATTCTCATTACACGTGTAATATGCTTTTCGTCTTCACCCGTTATCGTTGCACAACCATCTTCAGCAAACGGCATTTCAAGAAAATAGCGCTGCACGTTATTCCCCCCGTTTACGGGCAATCAAAGCAACCCAATCTTCCATTACAACAGATTCAACGATTTCGAATCCTTTTTGAATGAGATCTTCTTTTACAAAGTCTTTTTTCGCACCGATGATTCCGGAAACGATAAACAGTCCATTCTCTGCTAATAATTGATAGGCATCTTGAGAGAATGTGACAATCACTTCAGCCAGAATATTCGCAACGATTAAATCTGCCGGCTCTTTTACAGAATCCAGCAAGTTGCCATGCACAACCTCTACTTTTTCATCGCAATGATTTAGCTCAATGTTTTCTTTGGCTGAGCGAACGGCAACCTCATCCAAATCTAAAGCTAATACTCGTTGAGCATTCAACAAGGTCGCGCCTATTGCGAGAACACCCGAGCCTGTTCCAACATCAATCACGTAGTCTTCTGGTTTCACATACTTTTCAAGTGCCTGCAGACACATGACGGTTGTCGGATGAGTCCCCGTACCAAACGCCATGCCTGGATCCAGTTCGATGATGAGCTCATCGGATTCCACTGGCTGATAGGTTTCCCATGTTGGAACAATCGTGAAACGGCCTGAAATCTTTACTGGATGATAATACTTTTTCCAAGCAGTTGCCCAATCTTCTTCATCCACTTCAGTTGTCGTGATGGCTTTCTTCCCTGTATCCAAATTAAATTGCTTTAATTTATCAATGGATTCACTGATTTCCTGTACCGTTTCTTTTAAGAAACTGCTTGCTGGTAAATAGGCTTTCACTAAAACGCCTTCAGTAGGGAAGTCTTGGGGATCCAAGTCATAGATTTCTCCGTAACGATCTTCATGAGTGCGCTCTGGTTCGCCCGAATCTTCAATGACTACACCGCTTGCCCCTGCCTCATGCAGGATATTGGCAACTGCTTCAGTCGCCTCATTTGTCGTGTGAATCGCTATTTCAGACCATTTCACGTACGCTCAGTCCTTTCAATCACCTTTAATCGATCGTTTGATTTTATCAAACAGTGAACTTGAATACTCTCCTGGTGCATCCCCATCTATGGAAGCGAATTCCCGAAGAAGTTCTTTTTGTTTTTCCGTCATTTTCTTAGGTGTCAGTAATTTCACGATTACGTGCTGGTCTCCAATTCCATGACCATGTACATTCTGAATTCCTTTTCCGCGTAAACGGAATGTAGTACCCGGTTGAGTACCTGCAGGAATTTTCAAGTTCACAGATCCGTGAATCGTTGGCACTTCAATCTCATCTCCAAGAGCTGCTTGAGGGAATGTCAGTGCGACCTCCAACAAGATATCATCGGCTTCACGGATGAACTTCTCATGAGGCCGTACGCGGAATACGATGTACAGGTCGCCTGATGGCCCTCCATTCACGCCGCCTTCACCTTGGCCCGCTACGCGTAATTGCTGCCCATCATCGACACCTGCCGGAATTGTGATTTTGATTTTTTTGCGTTTTTTAACTCTTCCGCTTCCGTGACAAGTTTCACACTTTTCAGGGATGATTTTACCTGTACCTTGACAGACGTTACACACTTTACGGTTCACCATCTGACCAAGCGGGGTATTTTGAGTAACAGAAATTTGTCCTGAACCGCCACAATTTGTACACGTTTTTACTGAAGTGCCTTTTTTCGCACCAGATCCATCACAAGTGCTGCAAACTTCTTCTCGCGGTATTTCAATTTCAGTTTCCTTACCGAACGCGGCCTCCATGAAATCGACGGTCATCGTATATTGCAGGTCATCTCCTTTACGTGGTGCATTCGGATCGCGACGTCGGCTGCCGCCTCCGCCCCCAAAGAAAGAACTGAAAATGTCGTCAAATCCAAATCCATCACCGCCGCCAAAGCCGCTGAATCCTCCACCGCCAAAGCCTTGGTTCGGATCTGCATGACCGTACTGATCGTAGGATGCACGCTTATTTTCATCACTTAACACTTCAAATGCTTCTGTTACCTCTTTAAATTTCGCTTCCGCGCCTTCCTCTTTGTTCAAGTCAGGGTGGAATTGCTTGGAAAGCTTACGATACGCTTTCCTGATTTCTTCCTTGGTAGCCGTCTTCGGCACACCAAGCACTTCATAATAATCGCGTTTGCTCATTGTCTACACTCCCGAAACTCATTTAGCATTGTGTGCATTGTAACACTTTTTGAGTAAGTTTGGTAACAAACGAAAAAGCCAAAGCCGGAATATCGGACTTTGACTTTTCCGTCAATCAGTTACTGATTTAGTTTTTCTTGTCGTCTTCTACTTCTGAGAAATCAGCGTCAACAACACCGTCATCAGAATCAGTTGCATTTTCACCTTGTGCATTTGCTTCTGCTTGAGCTTGCTCATACATTTTCATCGTCATTTGCTGAACGACTTGTTCAAGAGCATCTTTCTTCTCTTTCATTTCTTCCAGGTTGTTTGCTTCGATAGCTGTTTTCAATGCTTCTTTCGCATCTTCCACACTTTTCACTTCTTCTTCAGAAACTTTTCCTTCCAAGTCTTTCAAAGTCTTTTCAGCCATGAATACGAGCTGGTCAGCTTCGTTGCGAAGGTCCGCTTCTTCTTTTTGCTTCTTATCTTCTTCCGCATGTGCTTCAGCGTCTTTTACCATACGATCGATTTCATCATCAGAAAGACCTGAGCTCGATTGGATTGTAATGTTTTGCTCTTTTTGTGTGCCCATATCTTTCGCTTTAACTGTAACAATACCGTTTTTGTCGATATCGAAAGTTACTTCGATTTGCGGCACGCCGCGTGGAGCTGGCGGAATATCAGTCAACTGGAAACGACCAAGCGTTTTGTTATCAGTTGCCATCGCACGCTCACCTTGAAGTACGTGGATGTCTACAGCTGGCTGGTTGTCAGCAGCAGTTGAGAATACTTGTGATTTACTAGTTGGAATCGTTGTATTCCGGTCGATTAGTTTTGTGAACACACTGCCCATAGTTTCAATACCAAGTGATAGCGGTGTAACGTCAAGCAATACTACGTCTTTCACATCACCAGTAAGGATTGAACCTTGGACAGCCGCACCCATTGCAACTACTTCGTCAGGGTTTACGCCTTTAAATGGCTCTTTACCCGTTTCTTTCTTAATCGCTTCCTGTACTGCCGGAATACGTGTAGAACCACCTACAAGAATTACGCGATCCAGTTCAGATGGAGAAAGGTCTGCATCTTTAATAGCTTGACGAGTTGGAACCATTGAACGTTCAACTAGTGAAGCTGTCAATTCGTCGAATTTAGCACGAGTTAACGAAATCTCCAAGTGAAGCGGTCCAGCTTCTCCTGCTGTGATGAACGGAAGTGAGATTTGTGTAGATGTAACACCTGACAAATCTTTCTTCGCTTTTTCAGCAGCATCTTTCAAACGCTGCATTGCCATTTTATCTTTAGAAAGATCGATTCCGTTTTCTTTACGGAACTCTTGTACTAAGTAATCGATGATGACATCATCGAAATCATCTCCACCTAGTTTGTTATCTCCTGCAGTTGAACGGACTTGGAATACTCCATCTCCAAGTTCAAGGATAGAAACGTCAAATGTACCGCCGCCTAGGTCATAAACAAGAATTGTTTGATCCTCATCTGTTTTATCTAACCCGTAAGCAAGTGCTGCAGCTGTTGGCTCGTTAATGATACGTTCTACTTCTAATCCAGCAATCGTACCAGCATCTTTTGTCGCTTGACGCTGAGCGTCGTTGAAGTAAGCAGGAACTGTTATAACTGCTTTAGAAACTTTTTCTCCAAGATACTCTTCTGCATAACCTTTCATATATTGAAGAATCATTGCAGAAATTTCTTGTGGTGAATACTCTTTGTCTTCAACTTTTTCTTTATAGTCCGTACCCATGTGACGCTTAACTGACATAATCGTGTTTGGGTTTGTAATTGACTGGCGCTTCGCTACTTCACCGATTTGACGTTCTCCATTTTTAAATGCAACAACGGATGGAGTTGTGCGGTTACCTTCAGGATTTGGAATTACTTTTGCTTCTCCGCCTTCAAATACAGATACTACTGAGTTTGTTGTCCCTAAGTCGATACCGATAATTTTACTCATATTAAAATTCCTCCTAATGTTTGTTCATCAAAGTTTGTTAGTTGAATGCTTATTCGTTTACTTTAACCATTGCCGGTCTGAGTACGCGATCTTTCAACGTATACCCTTTTTGTAGAACTTCAAGCACAGATCCTGATGGATAATTGTCATCGGAATCCGTCATTACTGCCTGGTGGAAATTTGGATCAAATTCGATTCCAGCTGCCTCAATTTCAGTTAATCCCGATGATTTCAAGGCTTCTTCCAAACTCCGGAAGACCATTTCCATTCCAGTTAGAAGTGACTTCGCATCATCGCTTTCGGCTTTCACCGAGAGTCCGCGTTCGAAGTTATCCAGTACAGGAACAAGGTTCGTCAATACTTCCTGTGACCGGTACTTTTGCAAGGCTTCTTTATCCAGCGCTGCTCTTCGGCGTGCATTATCCAAGTCTGCTAAGACACGCAGTCGTCTGTTCTCTTCTTCCTGCAACTTTGTCTTTAACTCTTCAATTTCAGCATCCTTAAGTTCTTCTGCTGTAAGTGCAGGTTGTTCTTCCACCTCAACTGAGTCTTCTTCAACTGTTTCAGCAGTCACTGCTTCGTCCTGATGTACAGAAGTTTCAGTTTCCAGCTCTTCAGATGTTTGGTTTTTTTCTGTCATGATTCGTTCCTCCTGTCCGTTCTTGCATCAATTGTGAGTCTTGCCAGTGCGCTAGAAAGATCATCGCTTAAAATATCCAGCAATGTAATCACTCTTCCATAATCCATGCGTTTTGGCCCGATAATTGCAATCGAGCCTGTCATATCGGTGCCAACTGCGTACGCTGTTGTGATTACACTAAAGTCATCTAATGTATGCTCATTGTTTTCAGAGCCGATACGCACTTGTATGCCAGCAAGATCATTTTTGAACAATGTGAGCGGCATTCCTTGTTCAATAGCTTCTAAAAACGTTTTCACTTTTTGTACATCATTAAATTCCGGTTGCTTCATCATGTTCATCTGACCGCTATAAAATAGCCGTTCTTCAGATTTCCCTGCCATTGCGCCTTGAATGGAGGTAAGTATATTACCTGCATTTTTGACATGACGTTCAAATAGCATTTTCGATTCAGTAGCTAGTTTGCGCGGTATTTCAGACAGCGGTGTTCCGACTAGCCGCTCATTCAAGAGATTGACCATTTTCTCAATATCCGATGGCGATAATCCGTCAGATGCATCGAAAACATGATTCTCTACTCTTCCGCTATCTGTTACCATAATGGCAACTGCTTTCGTCCCTGACAGTGGAACTATTGAAAACCGCTTCACTTTATGAGCCGTAGTATCCGGACCAAGTAAAACAGTCGTATAGTTTGTCAGTTCCGAAAGAATAGATGCTGAATTTCTAATGAGTACTTCCGCTTCCAGCACTTTCTCCTGAAAGATTGAGCGTAATTGAAGGTTATCCTCCATTTTCAACTTTTGAGGTGTCAGCAAGTGGTCGACATAAAATCGATATCCTTTTTCAGAAGGAACCCTTCCGGAAGATGTATGGGGTTTCTCAAGAAAACCCATTTCTTCAAGATCCGCCATCTCATTTCGGATGGTCGCCGGACTAAAAGGAGCTTCCTCCTTTTTGGAAAGCTGCCGGGAGCCCACAGGCTGAGCGGATTCGATGAAGTCGTTAACCGTCAGTTGCAAGATAAGCAATTGTCTGTTTGTCAACATAATCATCACTCCTGTTAGCACTCCTTATGAATGAGTGCTAATACTACTCATAATTTATCAAATCAAAAGAGAAGTGTCAAACATTTGAATCTGATTTAGCCAAGAAATTGTTGAAACGCTTCATTGCCCTTAAAAATTCCATTTCGCGTTAGACGTATTCGATTTTCATGCCGTTCAACCAAGTCTTTTTTTATAAGATCCTGTATGACTGCTCCATACTTTTCTTCTAATGTAACCCCGAACTTTTCTGCGAAATGTTTTATGGATACCCCTTCAGTTTTTCGCAGGCCAAGGAACATTTCTTCCTCCATGCTTTCATTGGGAGTCACAGTGTTCTTTTCTATAATCGGCAAGTCTCCAGTTTCTACATGTTCCATATAGCGTTTAAGCGGTGCAATGTTTGCATAGCGCACTCCGCCAAGATAACCATGTGCACCAGCGCCGATTCCAGCGTATTCATCATTTTCCCAATAAATCATATTGTGAATAGACTCCCGGCCAGGAATTGCGAAATTACTGATTTCATATTGTGATCTGCCGGACTTCTCCATTTGATTGATTAGTTCTGAAAACATGACTGTCTCTTCATCTTCACCTGGTAACGGCAGCCGTCCTTTGTTCATCAAATTATAGAATACCGTCTTCGGTTCTATAATTAGTGAATACCCGGAATAATGAGGAAGCTCAAGTGCCAATGCTTGGTCTAATGTGTTTTGCCATTGAGCTTGTGTCTGGCCAGGCAATGCGTAGATTAAATCTATACTGATGTTTTCGAACCCTGTTCGTCTTGCATTATTGACAACATCTATCGCTTGTTTCGGACTGTGGGAACGTCCTATCTTTTTAAGAAGGTCTTCATCAAAGGACTGCACACCAAGACTTAAACGTTTTACTTGGCCATTTTTCAATACGTTCAGTTTATCCAATGTTAACTCATCGGGATTTGCCTCAGTTGAAAACTCTGTCAGATTCATGACACTTACATGGCTGTGAACTATTTCGAGTAATCGATCCAGCTGTTTTGCGGATAGTGCTGTAGGAGTGCCTCCTCCAAAGAATACCGTTTCAACTTTAGTAAAATCGGTACCGCTTTGTTTTAGGATCGTTAGCTCTTTGTCAATCGTCTCAATGTATTCGTCCACTGGCTGGTTTTCAAAAAACACTTTATTGAAATCGCAATAGTGGCAGATTTGGTGGCAGAATGGGATGTGGATGTAGATACCTCTCATTGGTTGCTTTCCCTCCTGTAAACGCCAAACAGAGGGCTATAGGCCCTCTGCTCGTGCAGCTTGTAATTCAATTATTCTTCGTCCATACGCAGGACTGCCATGAATGCTTCTTGAGGCACTTCTACAGATCCTACTTGTTTCATCTTCTTCTTACCTTCTTTTTGCTTTTCAAGAAGTTTTCTCTTTCGTGAGATGTCACCGCCATAACATTTCGCAAGAACGTTTTTACCCATCGACTTGATCGTCGAACGAGCGATGATTTTTTGTCCAATCGCAGCTTGTACAGGAACTTCGAATTGCTGGCGCGGGATCAGAGATCTGAGCTTTTCAACAATTGCTTTCCCGCGATCGTATGCGAAATCACGGTGTACGATGAAGCTCAGTGCGTCAACTGTTTCGCCGTTCAACAAGATATCCATCTTGTTCAACTTGGATTTCTTATAGCCAATCAATTCATAATCAAGTGAAGCGTAACCTTTAGTCCCGGACTTCAACTGATCAAAGAAATCATACACGATTTCCGCTAATGGCAGTTCATATAAAATATTGACACGTGAAGAATCCAAGTAGTCCATCGTTAGGAAATTACCGCGTTTTTTTTGGCAAAGTTCCATAACTGCTCCTACATAATCATTCGGTACCATAATAGATGCTTTCACATAAGGTTCTTCCACGTATTCCGTTTTTTGTGCATCTGGCATCATTGATGGATTATCGACTTTCATTTCACTGCCATCCGTCAGAACAACATTGTAAATTACACTCGGTGCTGTTGTGATTAAGTCGATATTGAATTCTCTTTCAATACGCTCTTGGATAATCTCCATATGAAGCAATCCTAAGAATCCGCAGCGATACCCAAAACCTAGGGCTTGAGAAGTCTCAGCTTCGTACTCCAACGCGGAGTCGTTCAGCTCCAGCTTCTCCAGCGCTTCACGTAAATCATTATACTTTGAAGTATCAATCGGATATAATCCGCAGAACACCATTGGATTCATCTTACGATATCCTTCTAATGCTTTGTCCGCTGGGTTTTCTGCAAGAGTAATGGTATCTCCCACTCGTGTGTCCCCGACTGTTTTAATAGCTGCTGACAAATACCCAACATCCCCAACAGTCAGTTCATCGCGTGGAGAGATTTTCGGAGTGAAGACTCCAAGATCCACAACTTCGAATTCTTTCCCAGTTGCCATCATACGAATGGTATCGCCCGGTTTAACGGAACCTTCCATGATACGTATGTTAACGATGACTCCTTTGTACTGATCATAATGAGAGTCGAAAATCAACGCTTTCAACGGTGCACTCGGGTCCCCAATTGGCGCTGGTACTTTTTCAACGATTTGTTCGAGGATATCTTCAATCCCAATTCCTGATTTTGCTGATGCCAGGACTGCTTCTGATGCATCGATGCCGATTACATTTTCGATTTCGTCTTTCACACGTTCTGGATCAGCTGCAGGCAAATCGATTTTATTGATGACCGGTAAGATTTCCAAATCATTGTCAAGAGCTAAGTATACATTCGCAAGCGTCTGTGCTTCGATTCCCTGAGCCGCGTCGACCACAAGAATGGCTCCTTCACAAGCAGCAAGACTCCGTGAAACTTCGTACGTAAAGTCGACGTGACCTGGTGTATCAATTAAGTGGAAGGTATAATCTTCTCCATCTTTTGCAGTATATGAAATCTGAACCGCATTCAGTTTAATGGTAATTCCACGTTCCCTTTCGAGATCCATCGAGTCGAGGGTTTGAGATTTCATTTCTCGCGCAGTAATGGTTTCTGTTTTTTCAAGCAAGCGATCCGCGAGAGTGGATTTCCCATGGTCGATATGAGCAATAATAGAAAAGTTTCGTATGTTTTTCTGTCGATCCAATTTTTGTTGATGATTCATCATAATTTTCACTCCTAATTCGGCTAGTATGAATTATAGCAGAAACCGAGCAGGGGTGTTACACATTTCCTTTCAACAATGGATTTATTCGATGTTTCGGCACCATATGCGGACCCATAAAAAAAAGAGAAGCTGCATTCGCTTCTCCTTGTTGAAAACTGTATTCAATTATATCCTGTCTATTCCACTCTTTTACTCCTCTGTAAATGACGATGCGGCTGCTTCTGCAATCACAGCAATCGTTCGATTCAACTCTTCTTCATTATTCCCGATTCCGCCAAGTTCCACCAGAACAAATCCAGGATGAAGATCCTGATTATACTTCCCATCCACACCCGCACCGCCTTTAACAATGATATTGCGGGTTATTCCAGGAACTCTTGCTTCCATTTGCTTAGTCAATCCTTTGGCTACATCATAATTCTTCGTATAATTCTTATGTTCTTTCCCTATGACAAATGCTACTTTCGCGTATCGCTCCCCGTCCACTGTGACGGTCGTTCTGTCTGCAGTTAACGAATCACGATGGATATCCAATACAATATCATAAGTTTTATCTGCAAGTGTTTGTTGTAAATACGGCCGAATCGCTTTATAGGAGCGATGATAAGGAATTCCCTTTTTCGCCATTATCTTTTGAATGTCTACCGGCAATATATCTGTCTCTATTCCGTATGCTGCAAATTGCAGTTGAAGTTTCTCGCCTAATTTAGATATGTTTTCTGTTTTGTGAGAGACTGCAACTTTTCCTCCTGTTGCTAGAGTTATTGGTTCATAAGCTTCTTCAGAATGCGTAAAATGAAGTAAGACCTTCTTGTCGCTCGTTGGTTTCGGTGCTTCAAGTACATTCGATGCGTAAACGATGTAGGCTTTTTGTTTCAGCATTACTGAAGAACTGTCCGATTCTTTTGCGGGAAGCAATTGAAGCAAGATCGGGAATAGAAATAAGATAAGTACAGCAAGAGTCCAGATTTTCAGTGTTTTTTTCAACAGTCATCCCCCCGTCTCAGCTACTATATGCGGGGAGAAGGAACTCAAGAACTTTCTTTTACGCTATGGATCCAAGACTCAAGTGAATCTGACAATGCAGACGAATAATGCTGCACCCAGCCATCAATTTCTTTTGGTGAAATAAACGTCTTCAGCTGATGATTGGACAGGACTTCTTCAAACAATTGCACGCGCTCCTCATGCGGCCAGGATGCCCAGTCTCCGAATACAGGAATTAAATTCTTGCGGTCCGCACTTTTAGTATCCGAGTGCAGCCATGGGGTCACCGATAATCTTGAAGACGGTTTACTGTCTTCTTCAATTTTAGCAGCCATGTATCCAAATAATGTATCAATTGCATCCGCAATGAGTACAGGTCCATCTACCACAGTGGGAATTCCTATCGCTACGACAGGAACACCTAGTGATTCCTGTGAGACTTCTTTACGACTATTCCCCACACCGGATCCCGGATGAATTCCCGTGTCTGTGAGTTGGATCGTACGGCATAACCTTGAACTGTCGCGTGCTGCCAAAGCATCAATAACGATAAGTAAATCCGGACGTACAACGTCAACTACGGCTTTGATGAAGTCTGCTGTTTCCAAACCGGTTTGAATCGTTACGCCAGGTGAATAGACATATATATCAGCGCCATCCTCTTTATAGTAGTCCGGGACAACCGCATTAAGACGTTCCATGGTCAGCGGACCAACAGCATCGGGTGTAACGTCTTTGTTTCCGAGACCGATAAACAAAATCTTGCTATCCTGGTTCAGCTGCAAAGGTTCCGTCAATTTTTTAAGCTGAGATGTCATCGATTTCGCTAATTTCGTCAAGCCCTCGTGATCATCTGCATGTAACAAAGGGTCTGTCAGCGTTATATACGTCCCTTTTTTCTTTCCTATACGTTTCTCTCCTTCCTCATCCACTACAACTGTCGTTAAAATTGTTCTGCCCTTTTTTTCTTCATTGAACATAATACCTGTTGACTCATCAAGCTTTTCTTTTTCCTCGGAAGTCCGGTGTCTCACCATCTCTTCACTCTCAACGACTAAATCCGTCCTGTAAAAGTCGTAGTTTTCCATGACCATCACCTCTATTACAAGTGTGTACGCGATGGTTACTTTTTATGCTTTGTCGATTTTATGACAGGATATTCTTCTTGTCTGCGTTTTGTTGTTGCATAAATGGTGTGAATTTGATAAAATTATTTTTGTTATAAAGAGATATCCGAGAGATCGTGGAAACACTCTTCTTACCTGATTTCTGGAGGTGAATGAAATGCCAAACATTAAAGGTGCAATCAAACGCGTTAAGCAAAGCAACGCGATTAACGAACAAAACTCACGCACAAAGTCTGCAATGCGTTCTGCTTTGCGTAAAGCTGATGTTGCAATCGATAACAAAGCTGACAATGCAGAGGAATTAAAGCGCGCTGCTATTAAATCATTGGACACTGCTGCCGGTAAAGGCCTTATCCATAAAAACACAGCTGCACGTCAAAAAGCACGTCTTACAAAAAAGGCTTTGTAATTTTTAAAAAAGCTGTCCGTCATTAGACGGACAGCTTTTTTGTTACAACTTTTCCATAAAGAACAGTTCAAGAACTCTTTCCCGGCTGCCTGAAGTGGATTTCAATTTCAAATCGATTGACGCAAGTTCATTTAACACTCGCAGCAATCGTTGTTCAGAAGGACTGTTTCGATTATTCATAACGAGCTTCACCCGATAAGGATGCACATTCAGCGTACTGGCGATTTGCTGCTGATGGTACCCTTTTTTCTTCAGGGTCCCCACGTGAAGCATCAGTCGGACTTGTCCGGCGATTAACGAAGTCATCGCAATCGGTTCTTCTCCGCTTCTCAACAAATCATGATACACCGCCAGCGTCTGCGCTCGATTTCCCGCTATATACGTATCCGTCAGTCTGAAAATTTCAGTCTCTGGAGATCTCGGAACTAAGCGATCAATAATCTCTTTTGTTACCGTACCTGCCCCTTCTAAAAACGCAGCAAGTTTCTCAATTTCGCTTGATAACTGCATCATATTTTCACCTGTTGTTTCCACCAGGTAGTCCGCAATTTCCCGATCGATAGTTACTCCGAACGCCGCCCCTTGCTGTTGTACCCAAACTGTCAAGTCACTGCCAGTCAACTTATTCGCTTCAATGACTACCGCATTAGACGTCATCACTTTTGTGATTTTTTTACGAGAGTCCAACTTTTCATATGGCGCTGTAAAGATAACCGTCGCAGTTGGGGATGGGTCTTGCAGCCAAGCCTCCAGCTGGTCGATCGGATGCTCAATCTTTTCTTTCCCCCGCTCTTTCGCTTTTAAGAATGACGCATTTTTAGCCACAATCACTTTTCGGTCTTGCAAGAAAGGAAGCGTGTCTGCTTCTTCAATTACACGATCAACGGAGGTTTCCTCTAAATCAAAGTTAAGGACATCATGCTGCTCTATCCCGGGGCTTTCGGAAATAATTTTAGCTAACGTCTCCTGCAATAAGTAACTTTCCGTTCCAGTTAATAAGTAAATTGGTTGTTCTGGATTTTTTCTAATCTCTTTCCATGCTGCTGATACCATATTTCTTCACCTCATTCACTGTTTCTAATTATACATGACGAATGTTGTGTATGGAGAATTTGTGACAAATTGAAACGCAATTGCCATATCTCCTTTTTGCTATGGATTTTTATGCTCCTTTGTTCTATACTTGAAGTTGAATCAGGAGGTGTAGCAATGAACGAATTCGAAAAGGACGTCCAGTCCAAACGTAATGATCTTCTTGACTCAGGTGTTGGCTTCATTGTATCTTTCGTAGGTTTCTCTTTAATTTGGGTAATTGCTACGATTGTCGAAGTCGCTTCACGCTGATCAGACAATAGTTGAACTTAAGAAAGACTCCAGCATAGGAGTCTTTCTTTTTTTATCTCGATATGGTCTTTTTCACTTTCCTTCCATCCATCTCAAAAATTACAGTCCCATGTTCTCCCGTTTGAAACACCTTCACGTTTTGAGCATGCAGTCTAGCTAAGACCTCTTCATTCGGATGGCCGTATCGATTAGTACGGCCAACGGAAATAACTGCGATATCCGGCTGCAGGAAATCCAAAAATTCTTGTGTTGTCGATGTCTTGCTTCCGTGATGGCCAATTTTTAAAATGAGCGGGGAAAGTTTTGACTGTCCATATTTCCGAATGACTTTCTGCTCACCCTCACGTTCCAAATCACCCGTTAACAACAAGTAGCCATAATCATTTTTCATTAGTAA
This sequence comes from Sporosarcina jeotgali, assembly GCF_033304595.1. Taxonomy (NCBI): domain Bacteria; kingdom Bacillati; phylum Bacillota; class Bacilli; order Caryophanales; family Caryophanaceae; genus Sporosarcina; species Sporosarcina jeotgali. Next base: position 1,272,953 of record NZ_CP116341.1, on the reverse strand, counting down.
TACAAGTGAACTGTCATTGTGTGAGTAGTTGTCATCGAATGGTGATAAATAAGTAAATTTCGTTTGTCCTCTACTCCACTCATCTCCTGCAATCCTGCTTAGAACTTGTGTTTTTTGGCGGTTTGCTTCTGTTAAAACCGGAACCATATTCTCTTCTGAAAAACTCCCAGCAGGTGCATGCACTTCTTTAACACGGAGTTCTTGCAGTACTTCATGAGCTCCTCCCATATGGTCATCGTGTGCATGGGAAATGATCAGCTTGTCAATTTTACTAATACCTTTACCTTTTAAATAGGGAACGACAATTTGCCGCCCTACCTCAAATGGATGTTCTGGTGTTTTCCATGTGGGAGGACCAATGGAAACAGTTCCACCTGTGTCAATAACATATACGCCTTTTCGATAGCCGAGTTCAATAACTATGCTATCCCCTTGACCAACATCTAAAAAGGAAACATACGTATTAGGATCCAAATAGGGCTTGACTTGGATCAGTATCGCTGGAATAAGGACAATTACAAGCCCTGTCAGTTTCCTATTCCAGCGCTCAACCACGATAAAAGCACAGGCGATACTTATTACCATCACTATCAGCCATACGGTTCCTGGTCTTCCTGCAATCCACACTTGCCCCGGCACTCCAGCCATCCAAGTTGTAAGAAACGCAACGATAGTTCGAAATGGTTCATATATGAAAAACAGGGGCCCAGCCGCTGTTTTAGAAAGTAAAGAAACAACTAACAGGACAATATTACTTGGAAGAATAATTAACGAATATAACGGTACGTACAGTAAATTCACAAGAAAGGAGGAAAGCGATAACTCGAAGAAGTGGACCAGCAAAATCGGGGCTAATGCAATTTGTGTGATTGCTGTTACGCTAGCTGAAATTAAAAGAGCCGATTGTTGTTTCTGTAGATACTTGGCGGAATAAAGCAATGACAAAGCTGCTATATAAGATAACTGAAATCCAGGCTGATATAAAACATATGGCTTTAAGAGTATAAAACCTAATGCGCTCAACGCCAACGCGTTGTCCATTTTCAATTTCAGCCTGCCTGAAGCTGACAGAAGCAGCAGCATCGTAACAGAGACAGCACGCCAGACTGAAGGGGCACCTCCTGCGAGCAGTGCATAGCAAGGCAATAGGAACAACAGCATCGTATCAATCGTTTCCATACGGATCCGCAACCGTTTGGCAGTTATACGCATCATAACCGTTAACAAACCTACATGAAGCCCAGAAATTGCGAACAAATGAGTGATTCCCAGCGTCCTGTATACCGAAGAAAGTTCCGCATCCATTCCACTGCGATCACCAATCAGCAATGCTTCCGCTTCGGTTTGCAAGGATGCAGGAAAAACTCGTTCAATATGACTCTTTACTGCTGCACGTCTCTCGGTTAAACGAGATGATAGTCGATTCTCCTTTTCATGGACAGCCATTTCAGTTGAGCGAAAGAGATAGGCCGCACCATTCATGCGCAGATAAGAACTCATATTAAAAGAAAACTCATGAGCTGGCGGTTCTGGCAATTCAACCGTACCATGCACAGTTATTTCCCTTCCCGCTAAGGAAATCTTCAACAGACGATTTTTTTCTTCTTCAGTTTGAATGGTATATAGGACGTAATAAGGAATGCCTGTTGAATCTACAGCAAAACCTTTCACTTTTCCTCCATCAATCTTAACTGTCTCTGTCCATTTCATAGACCGGGTGATTGAATCATCTACAGGGACAGGCGTATGCATTGAAATATAATTTTGGAAATGCCAAAAGGAAAGCGAACTAATTGCCAGTAGAATAAATAAATTGGGGAAGTCTTTTTTACTTGTCAAAATGAGGGGGATTAAAAGAAGGTTAAGCCATAACAATTCAGCAGTACCGTATGCAGCCAGCGCTGATACGGCTACTGAGATTGTCCAGTACATCAAGCGAGTTTTAGGGACTAATTTCCAAATAGTACTTGTGCGCGTTCCGAAAAACTTTTCAGGTCGTTTTCTGAAACATCCGCGAGTTGCATCGTTTGCATCATATCATTAAATAATTTTTCTTTCGACGCTTTCTCAAAATCCAACGTGCGTCCGTCAAAAGGAATATGTTCCACATCTATTCCTGCATGTTCAAATAATTCAATAGCGTATTCATTATTGCGATAATCCGTTCCATAATAGACCTTGGAAATCCCCGCTTGAATAATTGCTTTTGAACATTGCAAACAAGGAAAGTGCGTAACATACAATGTTGAGCCGGCAGCTGGAATACCATATTTACCACATTGCAAGAGGGCGTTCATCTCAGCATGGATCGTACGGATGCAATGATTGTCAACCACATAGCACCCTTTGTCAATACAGTGATCTCCACCTGATACAGACCCATTGTAGCCTCCTGCAATAATCCGATTATCGCGAACAACTACTGCCCCTACCGATAACCGTGTACACGTACTTCGAACAGCAAGCAGGCTGCACTGAGCCATAAAAAATTGTTCCCACGTAAGTCTATCCATACAGTCGCCTCCAAACCCGTAAAGCATCTTATAACTTTCAATCAATTTACGGTGATCGATTCAGATAATACTTCAAATGTCTTTTGTCCGATTCCGGAAATTTTCATCAAATCTTCAACAGACTGAAAAGCTCCTTGTTCAGTACGATATTTCACGATAGCTGCAGCTTTAGCTGGACCGATTCCTGTTAAAGTCATTAACTGCGTTTCATCAGCAGTGTTAATATTAATGAGCACAGATACAGGCTCGTTTGGATTGCCATTTTCACTTATAACTGATTCGAAAACCGGCATCTCTTCACCTATAAGCGGCACATAGATGACCGCTTCATCCGTTAAGCGCTGGGCGTGATTCAACAGTCTGCTATCTGCGTCAGCCGTGTATCCTCCAGCTGCAGTAATTGCATCTATCAGACGCTGCCCTTCTTGCAAAGAGTACACATTAGGACGAAGAACTGCACCTTTCACATCTACAATAATAACTTTAGGAGGCTGGACGACCGTGTCCGCAGCCATTTCAATCACTTCATTCTCAGTCGGTGTTTCTAATTCATCGTACAAACTTTCGTCAGGGAGCAGCTCGTCATCTCCTTGTCCTCGGGGAAAGAACAAAAATGCTGAGATCACTGCCGCTATTGCAAGAGGAGTGGTGATTTTCCGCCATTTTCCAAAAATCAAGTCAGAAAACAGATTAGGTCACCCTTTCGTATAACTGTTTGCACATGGAGTCCCCTATACTATACCGTATGCCGAATGGAAGGGAAACTGTTATTTGCGGACTTGAAAAAATATTCTTTCACTTTCTTCATCAGGCGCTTCATCTGACCAATCCGCAAAAATTCTCTCCACTGAAAATCCGGATTTCTCCAGCAACTCTGCATATTTCATGACAGGATATGTCCGCTGATAATGTACTTCATCAAATCTGGCATACTTTCCATCTTGTTCCCTTACGAAAAAAGCGAGTTCTGAATGGACCGAATGAGGTTCTTCTCCTTCTTCAGTTTCCCATATGTACGAAATCGTGCTGCTGTCGTATGTAAACGGGCCCTCCAAGAAGAGAACGTCTGTTTTGAAAGTAGAATGGACATCAAATAATAACAAGCCTCCAGGTACAAGTGCACGATGAATTCTTTTAAACGTTTGCTCAACGTCGTGTTCATCCTCCAAATAATTCAGTGAATCAATTGGGATCACTGCCGCTTCGAATTGTCCAGGTACATGTAACTGCTGCATAGATTGATGAACAAATGTCATGGACGGAAAACGCCCACTCGCTCGTGAGCTGGCGACAGCAAGCATCTCTTCAGACAAGTCAATTCCCGTGACTTCCGCACCTCTTTCTGCAAGAAGAACGGAAAGAATCCCGGTGCCGCAAGCGACATCCAGGATCTTTTTACCTGATAACCCATGCAGCGCTGTATCCACCAAATCCACGTATGCCGGATATGGAATATCTAACATTAGCTCATCGTATACAGACGCAAATTGAGCATACATCATTGAACGGAGCTGTCTCCAACTTCGATCATTGGCGCATCGCCCCAAAGTCTTTCCAAGTTATAGAAACCGCGCTCATCTTTATGGAACACGTGAGCAACAACGTCTCCAAGGTCAACTAGAACCCAGCGGCCGGAATCCATTCCTTCAATTCGTTTTACTTCATAATTTTCTTCAGATGCTTTGTCAGCAATTTCGCGCGCAATCGCTTGCACTTGACGCTCAGAATTCGCATGACAGATTACAAAGTTGTCCGCAATTAATGAGACGCCTTCCATATTTAGTACGACAATGTCTTCAGCACGTTTGTCGTCAGCTGCTTTAAATGTTACCTCTAATAATGTTGGCATTGTTTCACTTTCCTTTCACTTCACAAAATAATTGTAGCACTCAATGGAGTCTGGGTATACTGGTACCTGTTTTCCAATTAAATGTGTAACCGTGTGTATAATACAGGCACGCATTGCTTTGTCTAACGGACCTTCAGCGTAAAGTCGTAATTGATCGACTCCAGGAAAATCACGTCCGGGTTCTGTCATGTCTGCGATATATATAATCATTTCTAAATTAGTCATATTCGCCCGTCCGGTTGTATGAAAACGGATTGCATTTAAAACGTCTTCATTTTGTATTCCGAATTCCTCACGGGCAATGAGTGCACCCGCTGGCGCGTGCCAAAGTTCTTTATGAAATTCAAACAAAAGAGGATTTTCTTGATGGGCGGATAAAAGCTCTCGCATTTCTTTCGCGTCCATATACTTTGCAATATCATGAAATAGCGCTGCCGTTTCAGCGGACTCAATCGACTCGCCATGCATACCGGCGAGAGATTTAGCTGTCTCGGTTACTCGTAACACGTGCTGAAAACGCTGCTGGGGCATTCGCTGCTGTAATTCTTGAATTAAGTTAGCAGGTTCCATATAAGCCCTCCTGACGAATGTAGCGGTCTACAGAGTCTGGTACTAAATAGACGGTAGTTTTACCCGAGGCGTACTTATTTCTAAGTAACGTTGAAGAGACATCGATTAAAGGCGTATCAATATATTGAATTTGATAGTCTGTCTTCCGCAGAGTACCTGGTCTATGAACACCTACAAAACGGACCAGCTTTATGAGCTCGTCAATTTTGTGCCAAGTGTGAAGAGAATCCACCATATCCCCGCCGATAATGAAATAAAACTCAGTATCAGGTTCTTTGGCCAGTAAACGCTGCATCGTATCAAACGTGAAAGATACGCCTCCAAAATGGACTTCTTCATCACAGCTGCTCAGATAGTTGTTTCCTTTTACTGCACGTTCTGTCATCTCAAGTCGTTGACAGGGTGTCGCTGTGTCCGAAAGTTGCTTATGGGGAGGGATTGCAGTCGGCATTAGCCTGACTTCATCCAAATTCAGTTGTTCACGAACTTCACTTGCCATAATTAAATGTCCGATATGCGGCGGGTTAAATGTGCCGCCAAGAATCCCGACTCTCCGCATTCTTTCACTCCTTACGGTAATACAATCTTTTTCTTTTCTGCTGATTCTTTATAGAGAACAATTGTTTTGCCAATGATTTGAACAACTTCGAGTCCCGCCTGTTGTCCAAGAACTTCAGCAATCTCTTCTTTATTCTGTTCACAGTTTTGAAGAACAGATATTTTAATAAGTTCTCTAGCTTCTAACGCTTCCTCGATTTGTTTAATGATTGCATCGGTCAAGCCGCTTTTACCAATCTGAAAAATAGGTTGTAAATGATGCGCTTCACTGCGCAAAAAACTCTTTTGTTTACTTGTTATCATGTTGATCCTCCAATTGTTGTGTTAGTTGTTCCATCATTCCGGCAGTATCTGGATGAATGCCTGTCCATTTCTCAAAAGCAAGTGCTCCTTGGTGGACAAACATCCCAATTCCATTTGCTGTTGCCGCGCCGCTGTGCCGGGCGGCTGCTAAAAAATCTGTTTCCAGAGGATTATAGATAATATCAACGGCTGCGGTCCCAGGCGCAGCATTGGAAGGGTCGAGTGGCATCCCTTCCGTAGAGAATGCCATTCCTACAGAGGTTGTTTGAATAATGATACCGAAGCGCGCCAGCTGCAGCTCTGCTTCAGCAATCGGCAGACATGTCGAGTCAGATAACCGTTTGCTTAACTCGTAAGCGTTCGTCATTGTCCGATTCGTAAACGTAATCGATCCATATCCAGCACTGCGTAATGCGAAGGCGATTCCTTTTGCAGCTCCGCCAGCACCGATTATTAATATCTCTTCTGCCTTACGATCATTTCCATACTTTTCTTCCAGTGCATGAACAAAACCAATACCATCCGTATTGTATCCAACGAGTGTCCCCTCGCCTTCAATCACTACTGTATTGACTGCCCCCATATGAGCTGCAGCTTCGTCAACACTGCCTAGAAAAGGGAGTATATCACTTTTATGCGGCACCGTCACATTCCAACCACTGCAGCCTAACAATCGCAGACTGGAAATGACGGACTGAAGTTTCTCGGATTTTGCATGAACAGGGAGATAGGCTGCATCGATTTTGTTCTCTTTAAACCAATAATCATGCATACCAGGGGACATTGATTGTGCAACTGGGTCTCCAATGACCGCAAACCACTTCTTCATCTTAACTCCCCCTTGTTAGATTAATGACGGGCGCAAGACCACGTCTACGCCACGAGGCGCATGCACAGCAACTACGACATTAGCATGCTGAACAGTAATCCAACCCAGACCTGAGATGACAATATCCGTCTTCGCTTTTTTGATTGAAAATTCATGACGGACGAGTTTAGGGAATGTCGCAAGCGACTGTTGGCCTGGAGGCGAAAGCATATCACCCAAATGTGTATCGTATAATGCATCTGCATTTTCAAGTTTCGTCCTATGCAGCGGCAGTGCGTTCGCAGTGTGCACGTTAAACGATGAACGTTCGCCTTTTATGAAATCAAAACGTGCTAACCCGCCAACGAAAAGCGTTTGCTCGGCATTCAACTGGAATATCTTTGGCTTGATTTCTTTTTTGGGTGTTATGGCTTTCAGTTCACTAGGATCTAAATAATGAGCCATCTGATGGTTATTTATGATACCAGGCGTGTCGTAAATTGCTTTGCCGTCATCCAGTGGTATCTCAACAAGATCCAATGTCGTGCCCGGGAAATGAGAAGTCGTTATTACTTCACCCGTACCTGTAGCCTGCTTGATGATTCTGTTAATAAATGTAGATTTACCAACGTTTGTACACCCCACTACATAAACATCCTGACCTTTACGCAACTCATCAATTCTTTTTAGCGCTTCAGGAACTCCCTGGCCCCTGACAGCAGAAACCAACATGACATCAACAGGCTTCAATCCGAGTTTAGCCGATTGTTCTTTCATCCAGTTAATCAGTTTGTTGCGGTTAACGGATTTCGGCAATACATCCGCTTTGTTTCCAATCAGGACGATATCTTTTTTACCTACAAAACGCTGCAATCCATGAATCCAGCTGCCATTGAAGTCAAATATGTCGACTACGAGCACGACTAATCCTTTTCGATCACCAATACCGTTTAAAATTGCTAGGAAGTCATCTCCAGAAAGTGACACCGGCTGCAGCTCATTATAGTTGCGCAGTCGGAAACACCGTTGACAAATGACCTCTTCCTTTTCGAGTGAAGCGGGTGGTGCGTACCCTTCTTTTTGAGGGTTTTCTGTCTGAATAGCAATTCCGCATCCAATGCAAGTAAGTTCCAAATCTATTCCTCCCACGAAATCATTCCTTTTCGTTTCAGCGTTTTCATAATGCGCCGTTCCAGCTGACGATTAAATTTCGTCATGACGCCATCAGAACTCGCAACAGGTACAACCAGAATCGTGTGTAAGCCGAATCGATTGCCCCCAAGTATATCCGTCATTAACTGATCCCCAATCATCACAACTTCCTCTTTTTTCAGTTCCATCTGATTAAGAGCTTTTTTAAACGCTTTTGACAGTGGTTTTCTCGCTGAAAAGATAAAAGGTGTTTCAATCGGATCACAAAATGCTTTAACTCGAAGTTCATTATTGTTCGATAAGATCGTCACTTGTAAACCGGCATCCTGCATTTCTTTTATCCAAGTAGCAATTTCGGGTGTTGCATCGGGACGATCCCATGCCACAAGCGTATTATCGAGGTCAGTAATGATTCCTTTAATGCCTCTATTTATAAAATCAGAAGGTGAAAGCTGATAAACGTCTTTTACATATTCATCCGGTAAGAAATAATTGTACATCTTATCCACTCCATTACTGTGCTGATTCGCACTTATTATACCATATCCGAGCAAGAATACCTGAAGACACAGAGAGGGCTTCAGCAATATTCAAAAACTGCCTGTCCGTCAAATTCAGCGGTGATACGCCATCTTAATACCGCATAGGATGTCAGACAACGACACAGGAGGTGGATCATTTGAGCGGCTTTGTGATGGCTCTAGTCCAACTATGGCTCGAAATCCCGGCAGTTTTAGGATACATTCGCGGTCAGGCATTTAAACGCCCACTATCAAAAGCAGAAGAAGCCGATTGTCTCGAACGTCTGGCGCAAGGGGACGAAGATGCCCGTGATGAACTGATCGAGCGCAATATGAGGCTCGTTGCTCATATCGTTAAGAAGTTCCATCCAAAACACGAACAGCTTGACGATTACATTTCTATAGGCACAATCGGACTAATGAAAGCTATCGCCAGCTTTACGCCGGACCGGAAAACCAAACTAGCCACTTATGCTGCACGCTGTATTGAAAATGAGATTTTAATGTTTCTGCGCACCCAGAAAAAAACACAGAAAGATATCTCTTTATACGAACCGATCGGAACGGATAGTGAAGGTCAGTCTCTGGAAATTGCAGATTTGCTGCAAACAGACGAAGAGTCTCCACATGGTCAAGTAGAACTAAATGAACGTAAAGAGCGGCTTTATCGCCACTTGCACAAATTAGAAGGTCGTGAACTTGAAATCATCCAAAAGCGATTCGGTTTACTGAACGACAAACCAATGACACAAAAAGAAATTGCAGATCAGCTTCAAATTTCTCGCAGTTACGTCTCAAGAATTGAAAAAAGAGCGATTGTTAAATTGTATCAGTTGTTTAAACGAGAACAAGACTCAAAATAACAGCGGTCTCCATAGAAAAAAAGACATCTCCAGCATTCGTACCCTCGCTGGAGACGTCTACACTGATTATCCTCAATCAGCTTTTACTTCAAAGTAGATCACGCCTGTAAGAGCGGTCGTGACGACAAATGCGCCTAACATTAAAAATAACATACTAGTTGCCTCCTCGCTCCATGAATTAGGTTCTACTACTTATGTTCAGTTTACCACGAATGTGTTAAAGTTTCGAGATGACTTGGCGAACAACTTCTGAAGAATGTTGTGCAGCTGCCGGAAGGAACTCATCGAAGGATAACGATGATTCTTTTCCAGCAATATCTGAAAGTGCTCGAATGACAACGAATGGCACTTTATACTCTTGACACACTTGTGCGACAGCTGCAGCTTCCATTTCTGCAGCGATAAGTTCAGGAAACTGCTGCTTCACATTATATACTCGTGCCGGATCGCTCATAAACACATCTCCTGAGGCGATAAGTCCAGTAGCATGTGCATGCTTTCCAATGTCTTCAACTGCTTTCGCAGCTGCAAGGAGCAGCTGCTCATCTGCCAAATAAGTGACTGGGCCTCCTGGTACTTGACCGAGTGCATACCCAAAAGCTGTCACGTCCACATCATGATGTGTAACGTCTTTTGACAACACTACTGTTCCGACTTCTAAGTTTTCACCTATCCCCCCTGCAGATCCTGTGTTCAATACAGCGTCAGGTTTGAACAATTGGAGCAATAAAGTAGTTGCCACTGCGGCATTCACTTTACCAATGCCACTTTTTACGAGGACCACTTCCCGGCCATCCAGCGTCCCTTCACTAAATTCATAGCCCGCAATTTCTGTGTGCCGTGCTGACTGAAACTGATTTTTAAGGATTGTAACTTCCTCTTCCATTGCACCGATTATTCCAACCTTCATCATTTTGTCCCCCATCTGTTCTTCACCAATTAGTAGTCAAAGTCTAGTGTATTCAATACGTCCATTTGTGTTGGTTTCCAGCCTTCGCCGTCAACCCATTCTAAATAGACTCGATATTTTTTAGATTTATCTTTTGAAGAAACAATCCCAATCGACTTTTGCGGGCTCCCCCCATTTTTAATCTTCCAGAAAATCAATTCGTTTTCAGACATACCTGTCGCATACGCCAGCGCTTTCTGTTTCTCTTTCCAGTCAATAGACTTACCATCATACTGGGAAACGTGATTCCCCGACTGCGACGTTCCTACAGGCTCCCACGATGTGTTTGAAACTGTTTCATCCACAACAGCATCTTCACTGGCAGTATATGTAACTGTTCCTTCTTTTTTGTCCTCTTTCTTTTGTGATGAATCGCCACTATCCTCAGAGTCACCAGATTCGTCACTGACTGTTCCTTCTTTAGATGAGTCATCGTCCTCAGAGTCATCAGCTTGATCTGAACTCCCTGAATTGTTTTCAGCCTCAGTTTCATCATCACTACTTACAATGCTGCCCGTTTCATCATCCGGAGTTGTTTCAGTTATAGCTGCTTCTTTGTTTTCTGGTGTGCTGTCACTTGATAGGATTTTGACACCTACAAGTACTATTAGCAATACAACGATTGCAATCATCCAATTCAACATCTTATTGCCCTTATTATTCTGCCGCTTCCGGCGCACCCTTGAAAGTTCAGGTTTTTGTTCACTCATTTGAAATCATCTCCTCTAGTTCCACGCTTTACCGATTGGACGTTTCTCCATGTGGGATGTTTCACAAAAAAAGCCGCCTTTAGTTTGAAGGCGGCATCTCTGTGTTACTTCACTTCTGTGATTTCAACTTGCATCTCGCCGCCAGGTGTGATGATTTTCACCTGATCTCCTTTTTTTCGGCCAAGAATCCCCTTGGCAATAGGTGAATCATTGGAAATCAGCCCTTCTAACGGGTCAGCTTCAGCGGATCCGACAATCGTATACGTTTCAACTTCCCCATCAGGGATTTCTTTAAACGTTACTGTGCTGCCGAGTTGTGCTTCTTCAGTACGTGAATCTTCAGAGATAATTACAGAGTTGCGGATCATCGATTCAAGAGACGAAATCTTTCCTTCAATGAATGCTTGGTCTTCTTTCGCTGAATCGTACTCAGAGTTCTCAGACAGGTCTCCGTAACTGCGAGCAATTTTAATGCGCTCCACAACTTCTTTACGTTTTACTGTCTTAAGAAATTCTAGTTCATCTTCTAATTTCTGTTTGCCTGAAACAGTCATTGGATATTTTTTTTCAGAAACCATTTCCTCACTCCTCATTTTGCAAAATCATCAAAATAATATGTCGCACCTCGAAAAAGGTATGCGACATAGTGTTTACTATATGAATATCTGACAACATCATATTACAAATCATTACCAGAATCAAGAATTGTTTTTATTTTCGTTACCATTAGGTCAATCGCGACTTCATTATGGCCGCCCTCAGGAATGATAATGTCTGCATATCGCTTGGTAGGTTCAATGAATTGATTGTGCATGGGTCTAACCACACTCATATACTGATCAATAACCGATTCGATAGTTCTTCCCCGGTCATTAATATCGCGCAAAATCCTTCTGATAATGCGTAAATCTGCATCTGTATCGACAAATAGCTTAATATCCATCAGGTTTCGTAAGCGCTTGTCTTCGAGGATTAGAATTCCTTCTAGAATAATTACATCTTTCGGTTCAATAGCGATTTTTTCGCTTGATCGTGTATGCAAAGCATAATCATAGACAGGTTTTTCAATTGACTGGCGAATCAGGAGTTTTTCCAAATCCTCAATCAATAAGTCCGTATCAAATGCAAGCGGATGATCATAATTCGTCGCCAGGCGTTCTTCAAATTCCAAGTGTGACTGATCTTTATAGTAAAAATCTTGTTCGATTACGACAACAGAGTGCTCTTGAAAAACGTGATGAATCTTTTTAGTAACACTTGTTTTCCCTGAACCTGAGCCTCCAGCGATACCGATGACCAATGGTTTTTGCGTTCCCATTTTACTTTTTCCTCCTCTGTAGCTGATGCGAATTTATGAATTTTTACGGGCGATTAAAATTCCGTCTCCTACAGGAAGCAAGGAAGTTTCGAACGCGGTATTTCCCATTATCCATTCTGTAAAGGCTTTTAGATTACGAATCATTGTCCGATTGCGTTTCGGCACTTCCTGTTCTTCTAAAAACACCATTCCATGCATAAACATGTTGTCGCAATAAATGATGCCGCCAGTCTTCACGAGTGGTTCATACTTCTCAAAGAAGCGCTTATACTGACCCTTGGCAGCATCTATAAAGCAAGCATCAAAGTGATCAAAGGGAAGTGCAGATGTGTCAAAAGTCAACGCATCATCCTTAAACAGTGAAATCCGGTCATTCAAATTGGCACGTTGAATGTAGTGCACTGCCTTCGCATGTCTTTCCTCATCGCGTTCAATTGTGGCGATATGCAACTCTGGATTTGCTTGTGCAAGACGAATCGCAGAATAGCCAATCGCGCTTCCGATTTCAAGCAGCGCAGTCGGCTTTTGAATACTCAATAAGCCGATAAACGTCTCGATTCCACTGCGCTCCATGATCGGAACAAAATGCTCCTGAGCATCCTCTTCCATTTCTTGCACAATTGGATCCAATTCCTTCTCGAAGTTCAACCTGTATGATTCATAATTCGACATTTTCCTAACTCCATCCTGCTGTTTTACTTACCATCTATATATTGCGCTTTTAGCTTCAAGTGCTCATCATACGTCTTAGCAAAGTGGTTTTTCCCAGTTTCATCTGCTAGGAAATAAAAATACTTTGTATGAGAAGGATCGATTACAGCCTCAATCGATGCTGCACCGGGCGCTGCAATCGGACCAGGCGGCAATCCTTTGTTCTGATACGTATTGTAAGCATTTTTAACTTCCAGATCCTTCAAAGACACTTTGTCTTTATGCTCTCCTAATGAATAAAGAACGGTTGGGTCCGTTTGCAGAGGCATGCCTTCTTCTAAACGATTGTTAAAGACGCTTGCGATTGTCTGACGATCCGCTTGTGCAGTTGCTTCGCGTTCAAGCAATGATGCAAACGTCAGCAGCCAGTGAACCGACTTCCCATTCTCTTCAAGAGCGGCTAGATAAGGTGTGACATTAGCCTTTGTACCTTCTATAAGTGTTTCTACAACCGTTTGCACGGTTGGTTCTTCTTCATAGAATGGGTACGTCGCAGGGAACAAGTAGCCCTCTAGCGGGTGACGGATATTTTCGTTTTTCACTTCATCCGAAATAATTTCGGGATAGACAGCTTGCAAGTTCGCGATTGTCTCATCCGAATCAATATAAGTGATAAACTCTTCTTTTGGTATTTTGGTTTTTGCTTCTACGCGTTCCGCGATTTGGTCGACTGTTAATCCTTCAGGAATCGTCATGGTGAACACAGGTGTGCGATAGACTTTTCCCGTCTTCAAACTTTTGAGTAGCTCATTAGGGGTCATGGCCTTGGACAATTCGTAAGTACCTGCTTGAAAGTCTGCTTCGTTGTTCACTTTCGCATAATACTTGAAGATTTTAGCGTTTTTAATCAACCCTTTTTCTTCAAGAACTTGAGAGATTGTATCCAATCCTGAACCGATAGGAATTTCCACTGCAACCGTTTTTTCGGAATCTGCTTCCATTGGTTCCAAGGCACCTTTTATGTATCGATAAGTGAAGAATCCACCAATAGCAACAATTAGAATCAATGCAATCGCAATCCAAAAGACAATTTTGCGTACGACTTTAACTTCCTTTTTCTGTTCTTGCATGCGTTCAAACATCACTTCTTTTTTTGAACCCTTCGCCATATGGAAGGTCACCTCTTTCTCGTTGTATCACTGGCCAGCTGACTTAGCGCAACCAATCGTCTGCAATGAAAAAAACGGAACGGTGTGCACCGTTCCGTACGTGCGCATATGGCTTACTCTTCGTCTTCGTCTTGCTCGTCCAAGAATGTACCGAAAACTTCTTCGATCATTTCCCACTCTTCGTCTGATTCGACAGGCATTAGATCCCCATCTTCTCCGTCTTCAGAAGGGACGAAGCTGGAAGCAAAGATTTCAATTTCTTCGTCTTCGTTTTCAGACTCGTCACCAAGTACATGATAAAGTACATATGATTTACCATAGTCTTCTGATTCGAATGTGAAAATCACTTCACATACATGTTCTTGTCCTTTTTCATCTACAATTGTCATTGTTTCCATACCGTGTTCCATTTGATCACCTCATGTAGTTTTTGAGTCAAGATATCCTTGAAGAATCATGACTGCTGCCATCTTATCGATAACAGTCTTCCGCTTTTTACGACTTACGTCCGCTTCGATTAACATCCGTTCTGCGGCCATTGTAGTCATCCGTTCATCCCAAAGGATGGCAGGCATATTGAATTTTTCTTCTAGTAACTGGGCATATCTTTCAGAAGCCTCTGCTCGAGGACCAATCGAGTTATTCATGTTTTTAGGATGACCGACAACAAACGAACTGACATTATACTCTTTGACCAGTTCTTTGATCCGCTTCATACCTAAATTACCCGATTCTTCGTCAATTTGGACAGTTTCAATTCCTTGAGCTGTCCAGCCCATGGCATCGCTAATTGCGACGCCCACTGTTTTAGATCCTACATCTAAGCCCATCGCTCTCACTTCTTACTGCCTCCGTTTTCACGGACATAGAACTTTACAAGTTCCTCCAAAATTTCATCCCGCTCCAATTTACGGACCATATTACGCGCGTCCTCGTGGCGTGGGATATAAGCAGGATCGCCTGAGAGCAAGTAGCCAACAAGCTGATTAATGGGGTTGTATCCTTTTTCCTCTAATGCCTTGTACACGTGGAGCATCACCTGTTTGACCTCTTGCTCCATCGATTCCTCAGGAAAATTGAACTTCATCGTTTTGTCATATGAATTCACAATCGACACCCCGCTTTCAATTTGTCCGATCGGCTGACCAATATTATGACCCTTACAAGCCATACTTTCAGCAGCCGGATTCAGTTAAACAGATTTGACATAATCATACACGGAAAGAAGCGCTTCATCAAGTTTTGAGGCGTCTTTCGCTCCAGCCATTGCCATATCAGGGCGGCCGCCGCCTTTACCTCCGCATAATGAAGCCGCATGGCTGACAATTTTTCCTGCATGCTGTTGACCTTTCAAGTCATCAGTAACTCCTGCCGCAAGCATAACTTTGCCTTCAGAGGCTGCACCTAATACGATTACACCTTTTTCTACCTTTTGTTTTAGTTCATCAATCATTTGACGCAGCGCATTATTATCTTTTGTATCGACACGCGCAGCAATAACTGTCATATCGTCAATCTGTTTTGCGTTCGCTAACACGTCGGTCAACTGGCTATTTCCCAGTTTTGCAGAAAGTGACTCGTTTTCACGCTGCAATTCCTTCAATTCACCAAGGAAAGATGCTGCTTTAGCCGCAAGCTCTTTCGGATTGGTTTTAAGAAGTGACGAAGTTTCAATTAAAACCGCCTCTTCATCTTTAAATGAACGATATGCCTGTTTTGCAGTCACAGCTTCAATTCGGCGGGTTCCTGCACCGATACCGCCTTCTGATTCAATCTTGAAGACACCGATTTCTCCGCTAGAATGAACGTGACATCCGCCACAGAGCTCTAGCGAGTAGTCCCCTACAGACACGACACGTACGACGTCACCGTACTTTTCTCCAAACAACGCCATTGCACCCATTTCCTTCGCTTCTTCAATCCCTTTTTGTTCAATTGAAACCGCGATATCTTCCCAAATCTTTTCGTTCACGATCTGTTCGATTTGCTCTAATTCCTCTTTCGTGACTTGTCCAAAATGCGAGAAGTCAAAGCGAAGGCGATCTGGCCCTACATAAGAACCTGCTTGGTTAACATGATCTCCAAGTACAGTTTTCAATGCTTTATGCAATAAATGTGTTGCCGTATGATTCTTAACAGTCAATGAACGATCTGCTTTATTCACTTGTGCCCGGACAAACGTTGATGGTGTTACTTCACCTGAACGGACAATTGCCGTATGCAAATGCTGTCCATTTGGTGCTTTCTTAACGGATAGGACTTCTGCAGAAAATGAATCATTCGCGATCATTCCTTTATCTGCGATTTGCCCCCCGCTTTCAGCATAAAACGGAGTGCGGTCGAGAACAAATTGAATTTCATCTTCAATAATTGCGCGCTCAACCAGTTCTCCATCTTTTAAGAGGACAACAATTTTGGATTCACTTTCCAACTGATCATACCCAATGAATTCACTGGATTCATGGATATCGCCAAGTACTCCGGATTGAACGTGCATAGAGTCTACATCCTGACGGGCGCTTCGTGCACGCTTTCGCTGTGCTTCCATTTCATTACGGAAACCAGCTTCGTCCACTGCGACTCCTGCTTCTTCTGCAAATTCTTCAGTCAACTCAAAAGGGAATCCGTAAGTATCATACAGTCTGAATGCATCTGCACCAGATACAGTTGGCTGTTGCGCAGTTTTCGCTTTTGCTAAAATACCGCTCAGCATACTCATGCCTTCTGTTAATGTTTCATGGAAACGATCTTCTTCATTTTTCACGACTTTCATGATGAATTCTTGTTTTTCTTTTACCTGCGGATAGAAATCAGCCATTTTGTCAGCCACAACAGGAACAAGGTCATACATGAACGGACGATCTATGCCAAGTTGTTTTGCAAATCGTACAGCACGTCGCAAGAGACGTCTAAGCACGTATCCTCTTCCCTCGTTTGAAGGAAGCGCACCGTCACCGATAGCGAATGCAACCGTACGGATATGATCTGCAATTACTTTAAACGCTGTATCTTTTACAGCATTCTCACCATAAGCTTCGCCGGAAACTTTTTCAACTGCATGAATGATCGGCAAGAAAAGATCCGTATCGAAGTTTGTTGGAACTTCTTGTAATACAGAAGCCATTCGCTCCAGACCCATTCCCGTATCAATGTTTTTCTTTGGCAGCGGTGTGTACGTATGGTCTGGATTGTGGTTAAATTCCGAGAATACTAAGTTCCAAATTTCTAAATAGCGGTCATTTTCTCCGCCTGGATAAAGTTCCGGATCAGAGAAGTCATCTCCGTAAGAAGGTCCGCGGTCATAGAAAATTTCAGAGTTTGGTCCGCTTGGTCCTTCTCCAATATCCCAGAAGTTTCCTTCCAGACGAATGATCCGCTCCTCAGGCAAACCAACTTTCTCTTTCCAGATTGTATATGCTTCTTCATCTTCCGGATGGACCGTAATGGATAACAACTCAGGATTAAATCCAATCCAATCGGGATGCGTTAAGAATTCCCATGCGTAAACAATTGCTTCTTCTTTGAAATAGTCGCCAATAGAAAAGTTCCCGAGCATTTCGAAGAACGTATGGTGGCGCGCAGTTTTTCCGACGTTTTCAATATCATTTGTACGAATAGACTTTTGAGCGTTGACGATCCGCGGATTTTCTGGAACAACACGACCATCGAAATATTTCTTAAGTGTTGCGACACCGCTATTAATCCATAAAAGCGAAGCATCATCGATTGGAACGAGTGGTGCTGATGGCTCGATACTATGGCCCTTTTCTTTAAAGTACTCTAAAAACAAACTGCGTATTTCAGATGCTGTCAGTGATTTCATCAACAATTCCTCCTTGGAGATAAGCGTTTATTAGTACATGCATAGCGTCATGTGGTGCGAATGGTGAAAATGGAATATGAGCTAAACTTGCGCCCTTAAATATCTATTTCTACCTAGCTGAAAATAAAAAAACTCCGCCCCTGGAAAGGGACGAAGTGTTATTCGCGGTACCACCCTCATTGCCGAAAACGTAGACCTCAGCATCTTGAGTTGCCTTAACGCGGCATACGGCAGGGTTCACCCGCACTCCGGAGCAGCTTTCTGCAATCATTGTGCGAGCTCCCTTTCAGCCAGGGGGAACTTCTCTTTCCACACGCCATCATGCATACTTTCTCCATCAATGTGTTTTGTATTCAAGCTATACTTGGATTATAAGGAAGTCGGAAAGTGTTGTCAATCCACACTCACCATAAAATCATAAGGACTTTCACCATTCATCCCTACCATCGGGTCCACATCCAAAATCGTTTCAATAGATAAAACATGCGGCAGTTCCTTTTGGGATTGAACAACTTCCACGGTTTCACCTGCTGGACCTGTTTGAACGGATGCATCAGTCAAAGCATCAGCTGTATTAGCGGATACTTCTCGATCAGAGATAGTCGTCTCAGCATTAGGTGTATCAGATGCAACAGGCTCCAGGCTTTCCCCGCGCAGCCGTTCTTTAAGAGTCGTCTGCCTTTCACGCTCGTCCATCCGAGCGATGCCTTCTGCAAATTCGTTAGGGCTGCCACAAAGAATTAGAAAGTTTTTGGCTCGAGTAATCCCTGTGTACAGTAAATTGCGGCGAAGCATTTTACGATGACTGCGGACAACCGGCATAATGACTGTAGGGAATTCACTTCCCTGTGACTTATGAATAGAGCAGCAATAGGCCAGCGTTAACTGATTTAAATCCGATCGTTCGTAGGTCACTTCAATCCCGTCAAACGAGACAATCATCAGATCTTTTTTCTCAATCGTCTCTTTGGCTTTCAGGATTGAGATCACTTCACCCATATCCCCATTAAAGACATTGCTTTCTGGCTGATTGACGAGTTGCAGCACACGGTCTCCGATTCGGTATACAACATCTCCGAACGTCACTTCCTTGCGGCCGGAAGAAGCAGGATTCACCATTTCCTGAATCATCGAATTCAGCGCATCAATGCCTGCAGGACCTTTGTACATTGGTGCCAACACTTGAATATCCTTAATCGCTTGACCTTTTGCTAATGCATTTTTAACAATCTGGCTGACTGCGGTCGTTACTTGGTCTGCATCAGTCCGGATAAATGAACGGTCAGATGTTTTCATCGCTAAATCACCAAGCGGTTCAGACTTTTTGATGGCATGCGCCAGTTCAATAATTGTCGAACCAGCACTTTGGCGATAAATTTCAGTCAGTTCAACAACAGGTATTGTGCCGGACTCTAAAAAATCACGCAACACTTGCCCAGGGCCTACAGAAGGAAGCTGGTCTTGGTCTCCGACAAACAAAATTTGAGCATCATCATCGATTGCTTTCAATAACTGATGCGCGAGCCACGTATCCAGCATAGATGCCTCGTCAATAATAACCAGTCTCGCTTTGATTTCACGTTCGGTTTCTTCTTCTTTTTCTTGCCCGGTAAAGCCTAGAAGCCGATGGATTGTCATTGCTGGCAGACCGGTAGACTCTGATAGTCTCTTTGCAGCGCGCCCAGTAGGCGCAGCTAAGATGATCGGAAACGGCTCTTCCTTTTTGGCATACTCTTTCGGATCAAGCGTCAAGCCATGAAGCTCTGCGTACACTTCAACGAGACCTCTTACGACTGTCGTTTTCCCTGTTCCCGGTCCCCCCGTTAAGATCATGGCAGGCGAATTAAGCGCTTGTTCAATAGCCGCAATTTGCGTTTCTGCATAGTTAACGTCCAGACGTTCTTCCGTTTCTCCGATGGCTTTTCTCATTTCTGAGGACGGAAATGTATTTTCTCGATCCTGGTCCAAGATACGTTCCATCTTCGAAGCAATTCCCAGTTCTGAAAAATATAAGGAAGGCAAATAGAGTTTGCGCTGTTCTGCACTCAAACGGCTCTCTTCTACTAATTCAATAATAGCTGTTGAAATAAGTTTGAAGGGAATTTCTTCAGGTTGACTGGATTCCAAAAGACGTTTGACTTCCGGTAACACTTGAACAGCTTCCAAGTACACATGACCGCTAGAGAGAATCCCTGTGTTGATTGTATGCAGGATTGCAGCTTGAATTCTAGAA
This sequence comes from Sporosarcina jeotgali, assembly GCF_033304595.1. Taxonomy (NCBI): domain Bacteria; kingdom Bacillati; phylum Bacillota; class Bacilli; order Caryophanales; family Caryophanaceae; genus Sporosarcina; species Sporosarcina jeotgali. The sequence goes on along the minus strand of NZ_CP116341.1, from coordinate 1,252,963 downwards.
GTATGAGTACCTGTGATTCCCAGCTGTCTGCCAAGTTCATCCGCACGTTGAAATCCTACTCCTTCCACATCTTCAATAAGCCGATATGGATTTTCAGTCAGCTTTTCAATCGTTACTTCTCTATATGTTTGATAAATCCTCATCGCAACCTGCGGTCCAAATCCCCATTCATTCAATTTGACAATGGTCCGCTCTAAACCAAGATTATCCCGAAGAACGGAAACAAGTGTCTCTTTTTTTTCAGCGTTAAGACGCGGAACTTCATCCAAAACATCTTCATTTTCCATAATCTTGCGAATCGCTTCCGGGCCCAAATGATTAATAATCGTTTCAGCGGTTTTTCGTCCAATTCCAGGAAACATGTCTCCTGACAAGTAGTGAATTAACCCTGTTTCAGTTGCCGGTAATTCTTTTTGAAACGTCTTTACATCAAATTGCTGACCATACGTTGCGTGATTGATAAGTCTTCCGGTAAACCGGTACTCTTCCTCTTCAGATAGTTTCGGAAAGTTCCCTTTGACGACAATTTCTTTCCCTTCAAACGAACAATTTGTTTTTCGCACTTTCAGTTTGGCAATTGTAAACAAACTATCAGGGTTATGGAAAATCGTTACGACCGCTCTGCCAATTAAAAAAGGTTCTTCTTGAACTGCTGAATCGGTTTTTTCCATAGTCTAGCGTCACCTCACTCGTCAGCGGATTCGTTTTCTTCTCCCATTTGAATCATGTCGTAGATATACCGAGCTTGGACATGTTCAGGGTCAATCGTGTAAGCACGCTCTAAATGATGCAGCGCTTGTTCCTTGTCTTCTGTAGAAACCGCAAATAAGAATCCTAAGTTGAAGTGAGCATCAGAGTTTTCAGGCTCCACTTCCAAGATCGATTGGAAGTGGTCTTCCGCAAGGTCATAGACACCTTCATTTGCCAGCAAAATCCCATAAGATAGACGTACTTCCAGATCGTCAGGTGCTAATTCAAGTGCACGCTGCAAATACGGCAGTGCCAAGCGTCCTTTTTCTGCACGCTCCAAACTTTTCCCTAGCATGAAATAGGCATCCGATTCTTGAACACCGCATGAAATTGCTTTCTCATAAAGAGTTGTCGCTTCTTCATATCGTTCTTGGTTAAAGTATAGGTTGGCTAATCCATAAAACGCAGTTCCCATTTCACCATCTAACGTAAGTGCTTTTTGGAAAAACGGTTCCGCTTTTTCAATGTCTCCAATGGAAGCAAATACATTCCCGACATTTACATAACCGACTGGATCGTCCGGTGCTTCTTCTGCCGCTTTAATGAATTCTTCCACTGCTTTTTCAAAGTTACCGGATTGCAGCGCTTCTATCGCTTGTTCATTGTGTCCCATTTTCAGTTCTCCCTTATCCAACATAATCGAGTGTTTTTCCATTCTTTATGACTGTATCGATGGTTCCCCCGCCTAGACATACATCTCCATCGTAAAGGACAACCGCCTGCCCTGGTGTAATCGCGCGTACTGGAGTGTCAAATACGACTTCAGCTGTTGCAGGTCCTGTCATTTTAACAGTTACACCGGTATCCGCTTGGCGGTAACGGAATTTAGCTGTGCATGTAAATTCATCTGGCAGCACCCGTGCAGTCGTGAAACTCATTTCTGTAGCTGTCAAACTATCCGAATAGAGTGCGTCATGATGGAAGCCTTGTCCGACCAATAATGTATTGGTTTTGAGATCTTTTCCAATTACGAACCAGGGCTCTCCGGAACCGCCAATTCCAAGACCGTGACGCTGTCCGATTGTGTAATACATCAATCCGTCATGACGTCCTTGTTTCTCGCCTGTCATTGTTTTCATATCACCTTGTTGTGCCGGTAAATAATTTGATAAGAACTCTTTGAAATTCCGTTCTCCAATGAAACAAATCCCTGTGGAGTCTTTTTTCTTGGCAGTAGCAAGGCCGGCCTCTTCTGCAATTTCACGAACACGGCTTTTTTCCATGTCACCGATTGGAAACATCACTTTAGACAACTGTTCTTGGTTCAGCTGGTTCAAAAAATATGTCTGATCCTTGTTCGTATCGACCCCGCGGAGCATCGCAACGCCGTCTTCCGTTTCAGCAATCCGTGCGTAGTGACCCGTTGCAAGGAAGTCTGCTCCCAGGTTCATCGCATGCTCTAAAAATGCTTTGAATTTAATTTCTTTGTTGCACATTACATCTGGATTTGGCGTTCTGCCTGCTTTGTATTCATCCAAAAAGTACGTAAAAACTTTGTCCCAATATTGCTGTTCAAAATTCACTGCATAATAAGGGATTCCTATTTGGTTACAAACGCTAATCACATCTTCGTAATCTTCTGTAGCTGTACAGACACCAAATTCATCTGTATCATCCCAGTTCTTCATAAAGATTCCTATTACTTCATAGCCTTCTTGCTTCAGCAGATATGCAGCGACAGATGAGTCTACGCCACCCGACATGCCAACAACGACTCTTGTATCTTTTTTAGCTTTATCGATTCTCATTTATAATTCATTCCTTTTAGGTGTTATTTCACAGTCCGTATTACGATACGTGCAATCCGTTCTGCCGCGTGCTGTACGTCTTCTTCTGTTAAGCCAAAGCCGAAACTGATACGCACAGAACTTCGAAGACGCGGTGATTTTTCTCCGAACATCGCAAGCAAAACATGAGAAGGCTCCAGAGAACCTGCAGTACAAGCAGAACCGCTGGATACAGATACGCCGTCTAAATCTAAATTGACAAGAAGCGATTCAATATCCGTTCCAGGAAAGTACACATTGAAAATATGAGGGAGCACAGGAGTTCCTTCTTCAATAGTGGGTTCATAGCTGACCCCCAGCTTTTTGAACATTTCTCTCATATTCGTTTGAAATGATGTATAACGCACCGCTTTTTCAAGCTGCTCTTCAGTGGAAAGTTGTACAGCTTTTGCAAAAGCAGCAATGGCTGGAACATTTTCAGTTCCTGCACGTCGTTTTCGTTCCTGTGAACCGCCATGCATAAGTGGTAAAAGGTCAATTCCTTTACGTTGATAAAGGAAACCCACTCCTTTAGGGCCATTCACTTTATGCGAAGAAACGGACAGTAAGTCAACATGCAACTCGGAAACATTGAGCGGCAGAACGCCATAAACTTGGACAGCGTCAGTATGAAACAATGTTTGGTGCTCCTTTACTAATTGCCCGATTTCTTCGATGGGCTGGATAGTTCCCACTTCATTATTTCCGTACATAATGGAGATAAGAATTGTATCTTCGCGAAGCGCTTCAGCTACTTGCTGAACAGTCACTTGTCCATTCCGGTCTACCGGTAAATACGTCACATCAAATCCGTTTTTTTCAAGTGTTTCACAAGTTGTCAGCACAGCATGATGCTCAATCACTGTTGTAATAATATGTTTTCCAAGATGCTTTCTGCTCATTGCTGTTCCCGTGACCGCCAGATTATCCGCTTCTGTTCCCCCCGAAGTTATAATAATCTCACTTGGTTCAGCGTGAATCGAGCGGGCAAGTATTTGCCGCGCATCGTCAACCTGTTTTCTCGCAATCCTTCCATGGCTGTGGATACTGGAAGGATTGCCGGGAACTGTCTGCATTGTTTCCATATATAATTGTGCGACTTCCGGCCGTATCGGCGTTGTCGCTGCGTGATCTAAATAGATAGGTGTTTTCATGATGATAACTCCTTTAAATATAAAACATATAACCGTCTGATTTTGGTTGGTTCAGCTCGGATTGAATTAAATCTTCTATGGTAGTCGTGTCGAGTACTTCACGGACTGCTTCACTGATTTTCAGCCATAGTGATTGCTGCGGGATATCTGTTTCTTCGAGTCCTTCTACAAGCTGAATGGGACCTTCGAGAAGACGGATGACATCCCCCGCTGTCATTTCGCATGGTTCTTTTGATAATTTGTAGCCGCCATATGCCCCTCTGATACTTTTAACCAAACCGCCGTTTCGAAGCAACGGAATCAGTTGTTCCAAGTACGCTTCTGACAAAGTTTGTTCTTCCGCGATTTTCCGTAACGGAACCGGACCTTCTCCGTATCTTTTGCCAAGTTCAACGATTATGGTTAAGCCATATCTTCCTTTTGTTGATATTCTCATAAGACATCGTCCTTTTTTTGAAATTGCTTCAGATAGTATATCATATTCGAACACTCGGCTTCCTTGAAATGACTTCATGCGACTGCACATGTATACTAAATCCTACAGAACACTTTTGAATGGAAGCAGGGATACCATGCACAACGAACCTCTAGCATTTAGAATGAGGCCGCGTACGATTGACGAAATTGCTGGTCAGCAGCACGTCATCGGCCAAAATACGGCGCTTTATCGGATGATTAAAAACGGCCATGTGCCCTCCATGTTACTTTACGGGGAACCGGGTATTGGAAAAACCTCTCTTGTCTATGCAATTGCCGGTTCAACCAATTTGACGTTCATTCCCTTAAATGCAACCACTTCGGGTAAAAAAGATATTGAACGGGTTGTAGACGAAGCGCGTATTACAGGGAAAGTCATTTTGTTTTTGGATGAAATCCACCGGTTTAATAAATTACAGCAAGATACACTTCTGCCTCATGTTGAAAATGGGTCAGTCGTTTTAATCGGAGCAACGACAGAAAATCCTTTTCATGACGTCAATCCCGCTATACGTTCAAGATGCGGTGAAATCCTTCAGCTTAACCGGCTTGAAAAAGCAGATTTGATTCTTTTGCTTAACCGTGCACTCACTGACGAAGCCCGAGGTCTTGGAAAACAAACCATTCAAATCACAGATGAACAAATCGAAAAAATTGCTGAAGGTGTCAACGGAGACGCACGTAAAGCACTGACTTTACTCGAATCCCTTATATCAGCTTCTGATGAAGAAGACGGTACCGTGCTTATCGAAGATTGGCTCATCGAGAACTTAATCGGGCGAATCGGTGTTTTTGGAGATAAAAACGGTTCACATCATTATAATCTTTTATCTGCTTTGCAAAAGTCGGTTAGAGGCAGTGATACGGATGCCGCTCTCTATTATTTAGCACACTTACTCGAAGTTGGAGATTTGGTCGCCGTGAACCGCCGACTGCTCGTAATGGCTTATGAGGATATCGGACTTGCTGCACCAGAAGTCGGCCCTCATGTAGCTGCAGCAACAGATGCCGCAATCCGTTTAGGGATGCCCGAAGCACGAATCCCGCTAGCGAATGCTGTAATTGAAATGTGCCTGGCTTCAAAATCTAATTCCGCCTATCAAGCATTAGATGCCGCAATTGCTGCGATCCATCAAGGGAAAACTGGTGATATACCTATGCACTTGCGCGATACGCATTATGCGGGGGCTGAAAAACTAGGACATGGAGGTTACATCTATCCCCATGATCATCCTATCGGTTCATTTGGCGGCTGGGTGAACCAATCTTATTTACCGGACGCTATAGCTAACCTGCAGTTTTACACACCCGTTTTAGCCGGGGAAGAGAAAAAGTCAGCCGCTATCTACGAGCGTTTAAAAGATTTCAGAAAGAAAAAATGAATGACAGGTAAAAGGGGATGACGGAACAATGTCGACAAATCGGACAGCAAGTGAAGAACGAAGAGCACAAATTCTCGAGCTATTAAAACATGCGGATACTCCATTGACCGGAAAAGAGATTGGCGAACGAACTGGTGTCAGCAGACAAATAGTAGTAGGTGATATTAATTTGCTAAAAGCAGTGGATGAACCCATTGTTGCCACCAGCAGAGGGTATATGTACATGAATGACTCTGAAGGTTCTGGCCAAATCGAACGAATCGCCGTGTGTCAGCATGCTGCAAACCAAACCGAAGAGGAATTGACGATTTTTGTAGATCATGGTGTGACCGTTAAAGATGTTCGGGTGGAACATCCTGTATATGGCGACTTAACTGCCTCCATTATGGTTGCCAATCGTATGGAAGTGAAGGAATTCCTCGATAAAATTACAGCATCCAATGCCGTTTATCTATCTGCCTTGTCAGATGATCACACACACTTACATACTGTGATGGCGGATAGTGAAAAACAGCTCGACCGTGCGTTTGAAGCATTACGAAAAGCAGGCATCCTTGTTGAGTGATGCCTGCTTTTTTATGCGTTCGATTTTATAATGATAGTCCTGTTTCAATTTCTAATTGTTTCACAAACTGTTTCATGAATTGATGGCGATCTTCCGCAAGTTGTTTCCCTCGTTCTGTGACCATTAAATCTTTTAATAAAAATAATTTCTCATGAAAATGGGTTATCGATGCTGTTTTTTTAGAACGGTAGTCATATTCTGACATGCTTGTGCGTATACTCTCTGTCGGGTCATAAAGTTTACGTCCTTTCGCACCGCCATAAGCAAAAGTTCGCGCAATGCCGATCGCTCCAATTGCGTCTAATCGGTCCGCATCTCGAACAATTGCACCTTCAATGGAATCAAGTTCTTTTGAATTGCCGCCGCTGAACGATACGGATTCAATTGCAGCTAAAACAAGTTCCTGAAGATCTTGTGGTACAGCTAATCCTTGTAATAATGCTGCGGCGGATGTACCAGTGACTTCCGAATACTTCGGATCGTCAATATCATGAAGATAGACCGCCAATTCTACAGCTGTCCGATTCACTCCTTCCATTCCTTCCATTATTTCAAAGGCATTTTGCAAAACCCGTAATATATGGTCAAAATCATGACTTGCATCAAACTTTTGGTATATTTCTTTCGCTACTATCGCACACTGTTCAGTGTATGTCATTTTCAAAATCACTCCTTTTTATAGTTCAAAAAATCTGATAGTGCGTTTGACCTTCATAAAAGGTTGGGGTATAGTAAACTTAACCATGGTTAAAGTGGGAAGACATCTAACGCCGAGGAGGAATAATTATGTACCACGGTAAAGTCAAATGGTTCAGTAATGAAAAAGGATACGGTTTCATTGAAGCGGATGACGGACAAGATGTTTTCGTCCATTTCACAGGCATCACAGCAGAAGGTTTTAAAACGCTGGATGAGGGACAATTTGTCTCTTTTGAAATTATAGAAGGTAATCGTGGTCCTCAAGCGGCAAATGTATCTACAGCCGACCAATGATCACTATTTATAGAATGCAAAGATCCCTCTGATTTATTCAGCGGGATCTTATTTCATTAATTTATTCATTTCAGACCCGAGAAATCGAAGCTGGTCACCCACTGTACATTCGCGTATACAAAATTTGTGCGCTTCTGTCTTGCCGCGTTCTTGTGTTAATTGTTTTTTCACTAGACATCCTTCACAATACATATCGAGTAGTTCATCAATTTCAGTAATAACAGTTGTTTTCATCATAAGTCCCTCCAATCAGACCCTGTGTTAATTGTAAGTTTTCTGTCGGAAGGATGCAACTATACAGGAGGAATGCGCAGATGATTGAATTATACACAGACGGTGCAAGTGCAGGAAACCCCGGGAAAAGCGGCATCGGAATATACATAACAGGCGAAGGTCACTCCCTCAAGATTTCAGAGCCGATTCCACCATGTGATAACCATACAGCAGAATTTTTAGCGCTCATTAGAGGTCTAGAAGAAGCTGTACGGCTTACTACTGGAATTCTTTCTGTTCGCAGTGATTCACAACTCGTTGTCCAGGCAGTAGAAAAGGAATTTGTTAAAAATGAACTATATAAACCACACTTAAAAAAAGCACTCGAGCTCACTAGGAACTTCGAGTACTTTTTCATCAAATGGATTGCAGACGATATGAATCGGGCAGCCGATGCACTTGCCCGCCAGGCGATTCATAAGCAACAATGAATCTATTCCATTTCCGCCTTCATGAATGTTATCATCCGTTCATTGTCATTGTATAACAACCATTCTCTGTGATCGACTACTGAGCCTACGTTAACCGTCACAGCCTTTTGAGGAAGCTTAATCGGCACAGAGAATTCGAATTCCTTCAATTTACCCTCAACAGCCCACGTGGAAGTATGAGTATGACCATGCACAACCAGATCTTCACCCTGTGTGATGTGTTCTGGAGGCAATTCATTGTATGGCCATTGGTGACCGTGGATCAGCAGTGCATCACCGACCCGCATCTGTTCTGGCAGTTGAGAAATTTTTTGCAGCAGTGGCTCAGATGACCTGGAGATGAGTAGAATCCGCTCTTCCTGATTCCCTCTAATCGATGGAAAGTCAAGAAGCTGTTCGAACCCAACTGGATTGAGCATGACCTCGCTAAGTAGCGGATAGGTCGTGCCATCCAGTTTTTTCTTACCAATTGTACATTCGAACAAATCTCCGACACCGATTATTTTTGCATCTGGCGCTACCTTTTCAATTTGCTTAAGTACCAGTTTGAGTTCTTCTATGGAAGAATGGATATCACTAATAAATGCAATCTTCACAACGAATCATCCTTTTTATAAGCCCCGGTTTCAATCGGCAAGTCTCCTCCAGCAATCCAATCACTATAACTTCCTGCATATAGTCTGACATTTAAATACCCTTTTTCAGTCAGCATAGCGTACAGGGGTGCAGCTGTCACACCACTTCCGCAATAAACGGTAATCGGTTGTTCCGGATCCGCCATCCTTTGTAAATCACGAACTCCCTCACCAGATGTTTCAAAGCGGCCATTCCCCGTTAGCTGTGCCCAATCAAAGTTTTGTGCTCCGGGAATGTGCCCTGCTATAGCATCCAGCGGCTCATGCTCTCCCCGATAACGCGCACCGGCCCTTGCATCTATTAGTAAATCTTCACCCCGTGCTGCAACCTGATTTTTTACATCTTCTTTTGAGGCAAGAATGGATTCATTCCACATGGGTTCTACTGATGAACGTTCAGGAGTTACAACATTTTCATCTATCGAGAACCCTAATTTCTCAAGGTCCTCAAATCCTTCTAGTGAAATGAAAACATTTTTAAATCCCCCGAATTTCAACATCCACCAAGCGCGTGCTGCGAATGGCTCACCGCCATTGTCATAAATAATGATTTCATCATCCAAATGAAGACCGCTTTTACGGTACAACTCCGTCAAAGTAGCATGGTCAGGCAACGGATGGCGACCGCCGCTTTTTTTCATATCAGACAAATCTTTTTCCAAGTCCCAATGAACTGCATGTTGAATATGACGTTGACAATAAGAATCCTTACCAGCTTTAGGATCTTGAAGAGAGAATCGTGCATCAATCCATTTACGTTTCTGGCCGTTATTCTGTCCCGCCATAGATTTGAAAACGTGCACTTATACCAGCTCCTTCTGTCGGATTTGTTCATAGACTGCCCGCCATTCAGACAGTTGTTCATGACTTTCTAAAAGACCGCGTTCAGCGGCCAATTGAGCCAAAGTTTCTTGTAATAAATGGGCTGTCAATTCTGCAGCAGAATCGTCAATCCAGTCATTCGTCCATTCTCCTAATCGTTCCTGCTGTGACACTAAATAATTCGTTGCATCTTTTTTCAGCAGTTCGGTCAGTTGTTCTTGAAGGGTGTTTCGATCGCCTTTTTCAAAGAATGATTTCGCATTTTTGAAATGCCGGTTCACAATACTGTAGCGTTCTGTATTTTGGAATGGCGGGGCAAACTTCAACATCTCTGCATCTTTAGAATCGAACGGAGAAGGTGATAGCGCACTGTCCATTTCAGCTAACCAGCGCTGTTCGGTCCGTTGCCGCGCGTCTACTTGTTTTTTCATGAATGTCAGCATTCGTAAGTTTGTTACCTTGAGTTCTTGAGCAAAATCGAAACCTGTCATTCCTATAGTTTCTTCTAAAGCTAAACGAAGTGCTTCTGAAGCTTGGTGGCGAACAAATAGCGACGGTGTGTAGCCTTCTTTGAAGAAATCCGGGAATCTTAGGAAGACACGCTGATGAATGTAGAAGACTAACTCTCTCAACTCTTCTTGAACGGATTTTTTCAGGACGGGTGCAAAGCTCTCCTGATAATGTTCACGGACACGCTGTTCAAAAACATCCAGCTCATCCAGCCGCTCCGCTTTACGCTCACGATTTTTTTCAGTCCGTTCAATAAGGTCAGCTAGACGGCCGATTGTTTTTGTTGTCTCTTCATCCAATGCTTGAACAGCTAATGCATTTAGATCATTTTCCAAAAACGAATAAAAACGAGTTTCAAAGTCTTTCATATTTGTTTCGGATTGTCCTTGTTGCTTCGCTTCAAGCGCTTGCAAACTGGAGATCCCATGAACGCGCGGATTCCGAATACCAAATTTCACAAGTTCTTCTGCTACAAACCCTTTTACTTCCTGTGCCTCTTCCTCGTTAGCAGCTAAGTCAATTGCATTAACAACAAAAAACATCTTGTCCATTTCAAAGGCATCTTTCACGCGGCCAAGCTGTATTAAAAACTCCCGGTCCGCACGTGAAAATGCATGGTTATAATACGTAATAAACAAAATCGCATCCGCATTTTTAATATACTCAAACGCTACATCTGTATGCCGGGCATTTATAGAATCTGCACCCGGAGTATCTACTAGCGTTATTCCTTGGCGTGTCAGTTCACAGTCATAATATAAGTCAATCGACTCAACAAAACAACTCCGCTCTTCTTCCGCTACAAATCGAACGAATTCGTCGCGCTCTGCAGTCAGCACAGTGCCAAGTAAATCTCGATAAGCCGGGTACCCCTTATGGAAAGCACGGATAAACGATTTATGGATATGAAGAGACTCTTCAACTAATTTCAGTTGCAGCGCTTCTTCTGCACGTTCAAACGCTTCTTCAAGCGTAGAAATTGATAATCCAAGCATGGCAAATGCATTTACCGTATCTTGAGTCAGCTGCTCATGTGCTTTGAAGTGAATATCTGCTGTACCATCAGCATGAATTTCAGAGATGGGGCGAATCCGGTTAATGGCTGCAGTTGTCGGGTTCGGAGATACTGGCAATACCGCTTCTCCAAGCAAAGCATTTGAGAAGGATGATTTCCCCGCACTGAAAGCTCCAAATAACGCCACCGTGAACTCTTGCTGTTCCAGTCTTTTTGACTTTGACTTTAAATATACAGAAAGATCTTTAAACCCTGGTATGTGAACAACATCGTCCGCCACTTGCTGCGCCCGCTTAACGATTAACTCAAGGTCTCCATTAAAGATTTCATCGCTATTATCTAATTCATGGTCTTTTTGCACAGATACTTCCTTCTCGATTTCAGTGTCTTGCTGATGTTGAACATTCATAACCTCGGGCTCAGATTGAGCTTTCCATTCCGCTTTTAGCCGATCCAAAGAAGCAAGTTCTTCCTTTGACCATTCATGAGGCTGATCATTCTCAAATAACTGAAGATGCGCAGTGCGTGATAACACGAGATGAATTGAAGCTAGTTTCATCTTCATATCTTCCAGTTGATTTTGCAGTTTCGCTGAAGCATGCTCCCCTTCACGTTTTGCAGCCTCTGAAAAACGCACTTTCCACTCATCTGTTTTTCGTTTGTATACATTCAGAACAGCTTCACGCATTTGACTCGCTGCATTTAAAATCAGCTCGCCTGTCAAAATGTCAGGTGTGGTCAACGTGTTTGCGATTTCGTCAAAACGGAACGCTAAATCCATTTCATCGATCTCCAATGACCGATCATCCGTTAACAGTCCTGCTTGTTTCAGCACGCTCTTCATAAGTGAACGCAGGTGAATTTCGATTTGGGTATGTGCTAACTTTTCCAGCGATTCACTAAGAGCAGCAAGTCTCCGATCCCTTTCTTCCTGGGTCTTTTTCGAACTGAAGAAAAGTCCGACTTTAAAATGGCTTGTTTGTGACTCAAGATACTCTTTCAGTAACTCTCTTGTTTCATAAGGGGTCAAGGATGCACTTTGCAAAAGTTCTTTCCGTTCTTTTTCGAAATGCAGATGAAATGCATCTCCTTGCAGGAGAGACAGCCGCAATTGCAGTTCTTCTTGTTCTTGTATAAGCTCGTCTGGATCAGAGAATTCATCGCTAGAGATTTCAGGATGAGCATCAATGGTCTCTTTAATTTCTTCTTTTAAGAAATCAATATGTTCTGCAGTTAATTGCGCAAGTGCATTTTGCGCATTCCGATCAAAGTGCTCATCACGGTGCTCAATCGAGCCATTCACAATATCTCTTACAGCGTTAAAGTCATTGCCTTCTAAATCGAGCTGTTTAAGGGATGTGAAATAGATTCCTTTTGGCTCAACTCCCCATAAAGAAAATGAGTGGCGGACAGATTCCTTGAATTCATCAAACGACAGCTCATTCGAGCGATGCTTGTCAATTTGGTTGACGATTAAATAAACATTCGGGTTATACCGCATCAGTTCTTTAGTAAACCGGAAATTCAATTCAGATTGCACATGATTGTAATCCATTGTGTAAAACACCACATCCGCTAAGTGAAGTGCAGATTCTGTAGAGAGCCGATGCGCATCATCTGTTGAGTCGACACCAGGAGTATCCATTACGGAAATTCCTTTGGGCAGTTTTGACGCGGTATGTCCAATTTCCAAAGAAGCAATGGATGCCCCTTCTTTGCTCATCTTTTTTACGGCTTGGGGGAATCCTTCACCAATAACTTTAACGGAAGTCCCATCTTGTCGATGCACGATGGCAAAGTCTTCGACATCTTTATGTATTTTAACGATATTTGCGCTTGTCGGAATAGGACTGGATGGCAACAAATCCTCTCCTGTCAGTGCATTAATCATAGATGATTTCCCTGCTGAAAAGTGCCCTGCAAATGCTATGGTATAGTCATCTTTTACGAGTTTCTGTGCGAGCATTGCTGCTTTTTGAAACCGTTCCTGATCTCCATCTTCTTTACAGAGCAGGCCAAGTATAGCGGTTTCGTCTAAAAAATCTTTATGTTGAGTCATAAACACTTCGATCCCTTCTCCTAGAGCTTTGTCTATCATACCATTATATCTCGTTCACACTCTATTCATATATTCTGCATTGTAAATTAAAGAAATACTCTATACAATTATCTGGATGAGTGGTATCATTGAACTATTAATACCTGACGAAGAGGTGTCTAAATGACTGATGCAAAAACGATTCAACACATATTAAATAGTACTATCCAATCCTTAACTACTGTTATTCCCATTCAATTCGAAGTTCTTCCACCTTCACTCACTACCCAGCCTTATGAACAAAAAGAACTAAGTGTATTAATCGCACTGCTCGGGGATGTTCGTGGAAGACTAATTATCGATACGAACGAATCGACAATTTCTCAGATTGGAGAAGCGATGTTTGGAATGAAGATAGAAGGAGAGATGATTGAGTCATTCACCGGAGAGCTCGGAAATATGGTCGCAGGAAATCTGTGCACTCTCCTCGAAAAGGACGCACTGACTCTGGATATATCGCCACCTACTGTTTTAACCGGAGAAACGAAGTTCTATGGTTTCCAGCAGGCATTTAAACTGCCGCTGAACTTTAACAACGCCCCCCCTTCAAATGTATTGCTCACAATCGATGAAGCTTGACTAGATCTGTAGAAACGCTGTTAAATTACAAATAAAAAAACAAAAAGCAGCTAGGCAGATGCCTGTTGCTTTTTGTTTTTTATTTAAGATTTCACTTTTGGCGCAACAGGAAATATCGATTCAAAAGAAGGAACTAATTCAGATTCCTCCGGGTTCAGCAATATATGAACAGAACCTGAGTCAGTCGCAGTCCGAATCAGCCGGCCGACGCCTTGCCGTAAACGGAGCAGCATATAAGGCAAGTCCACTTCTTCAAACGGAGACTCGGCATGGCTGCGCTTAGCATTGAATAATGGGTCAGCAGGAGGTAAAGGCAAATCATATATGACAACTCGTGTTAAGGCATCATGAGGAATATCCAGCCCTTCCCAGAGATGATACGAACAGAACGCAGACCATTGTTTCGCTTGGAATTCCTTAACAATCGAAGAGAGTTCGCGATCCCCTTCAAATGCTGTAAACGGGAGGTGCCCCTCTGGCAATTGCGCCCGGAAATTCTCCATCGATTGCTTCGACTTAAACAGTACCAGCGTCTGTTCACCATCATTCAATAATTCGACAAGCCGGTTCATTTTCCCATCTTCAGGTAACGACTCGATAGTGAGGTCCATGACTTCTTCATAATCGTATGGAGATTCAATTGAAAACGAAACCGAATGCTCAATACCAAGGTTGTTCGCTAAAAACGAAAAATCATTTTGTACAGACAATGTTGCAGACGAGAAAATGATTGGCAGTTTTTCAGAAAACAGACGCTCTTGCAAAACGTCAGTTACCAATCGAGGCATTATAACGAGAGTCAGCTCCCCTTCACGATCTTCTGCCCAGTCAACAGCTTCCGCATTGTCTGAGAACAATTCTAACGAGAATATATATTGTTCCAGATACTCTTCTACCATTCTCAAGTCATACTCCGGTATTACATAAAGCTCGCTATCGAAAACAAACTCCTCAAGCAATGCATTTGAAAGACGAACTGCTTCGCGGGCTGTGTTCACAAGTTCCGCAGATTTTGAAATCGCAAGTCTTTCCTCTCCATCCTCTTGTGCACATTCAGATAAATAATCGAAGAATAATTCATGGCACTCCATTAGCTGTTCCATCAGCTGCAGTGTTTGTTCACGAACACCATCCGTCATGACACGTTCCAGCAGACCAAGAAGTGTACTATCTTGCACTTCATACGTGAGCGCTCGTTGAGCAGCGTATTCTAATAAATGACCTTCATCAAAAACAGCCATTGAAACTTCAGGCAATAACGGAAGCTGCCCCTGCCGTTTCCTTGACTCTTTTGTCCAAAGATGTTCCATAAAGAAATCGTGAGAACAGATGATCAGATCAGCTGCTTTTCGATATTCGCTGCGGTGTATTGTTTGACCGCATCGGTTCCGTAAGTCGCATCCGCCGCATTGCTGGATTGGATGGTAATTAATCGTTTCCCATTCACCATCACTTAGATCCGGGTAAGATGAGCGTTCTCCGTATGGATAGACTTCAGATAAAGAAGCAGGACCATAGACGAAATCCGGCAAACTATCTTCTACATTCTCGGCATATTCTTCCCCAATACGATTCATTTCTTCTAGACGCTTCAAACAAAGATACTGATCACGAGATTTTGCTAGCCGGACATCGATGGTAAGTTCCAGCGCTTCACCAATTTTACGAATGTCGCCTTCCTCTTTTACAAGTTGATCAATTAACGTTTCGTCTGCGCAAGAAATTAGAGCTGGTTTTCCCGTATAGCGGGCATAGGCGATCGCAGGAAGTAAGTATGCAATCGTTTTCCCCGTTCCAACTCCTGCTTCTGCAAATAATACTTCTTTTTCACGCAGCGCTTGTTCGATTTGAAATGACATGTAGATTTGTTCATCCCTGCAGTCAAATCCTTTTTCGGTAAGGTCATCATACAGAGTATCTCCGATCCACTCATTGAGTGATTCGTAGAATGTTTTGTCACGCGTAAGTGCAAATGGTAACTTTCCAGTCATAGTGAACCCCTTTCTATTCCATAAGAAAAGAGAGGAGAACCCTCTCTTTTTAATCTATTTCGGTTAGCTTCGTTTACCCCAGAACTGATAAAGGTCTGTGCGTATGAAACCATTGAAAAGTTTACGTTTCTTAGTAGCTCTTTTGCCGTACATCGTCTCAAAGTTTTCAAGAGAAGAAAGCATATAGACTGACCACGACGGATAAGGTTTCATTACATTCCCAAGTGTAGCCGTGATGTCTTCAGCTTCTTCAAGTTCACCAAGTCGTTCCCCATATGGCGGATTACCAACTAGGACTCCGTTTTCGCCTTCGAGTGCAAGGTCTGCAACGTTGCAAACATCCCAATTGATGATATCTAAGAATCCTGCTTCAGCCGCATTTTTTTCTGCGATTTTTATCATTGCCGGATCCCAGTCTGAACCTGAAATCATTAGTTTTCGATCATAATCAGCGACATCTTCCACTTCTTCACGCACGCGATCCCATACGGATTCTGCCATCCATGGCCACTGTTCGCTTAAAAATTCCCGATTATACCCCGGCGCTAAGTTTTGACCCAGCATCGCTGCTTCAATCGGAATCGTTCCAGATCCGCAGAAAGGATCTACAAATGGCCGATCCGGGTTCCATTTTGTCAATTTTACAAGGGCTGCCGCTAACGTTTCTTTTAAAGGCGCATCCCCTTGTCCTATACGATAACCGCGTTTATGCAAACCTGCACCACTGGAATCGATAGTCAGTGTCACCTTATCTTTTAATATTGATACTTCCAATTTGAATAAAGGACCTGTTTCATCTAAAAACCCAACACGGCCATGAACAGTTTTAAGTTTTTCCGCAATCGCTTTTTTCACAATTGCTTGGCAATCAGGTACACTGTATAAAATCGATTTGACGGACTTTCCTGCAACTGGAAAAGCCGCATCCACAGGAAGGTAATCTTCCCACGGTAACTCTTTCGTCTTTTCAAATAGCTCGTCGAAAGTAGCCGCCTTGAATTCTCCTACAATAATGCGCACTCGGTCTGCAATTCTCAACCACATATTCGCTTTTGCAATTGCATGTGCGTCTCCGGAAAAATAAACTTTTCCATTCTCAGTCATTGTTTCATATCCTAGTGCTTTCACTTCTTCTGCAACGAGTCCTTCAAGACCCATCGCAGCAGTTGCTACCAATTTGTATTCTTTCATGAATTGCACACTTCCTCTCCATTGTTTCATCTCTTATGTACGTCCAATATATGAGTAAACCTGTTTACTAACGCAGAAATGCTCTCCATAAATACAGGAGAGCATGAATGTATACATGTAAGTACCATCAGGAAATTCGTAAGCCATGTTTTGTTCCCTTGTACTCAAACGGTTTACACCTCGTACTCAGGGTGGTAATCATCTATCTACAGACGATTGTCTGTCCCTTCCTCCGTTCATTTCCTTCGGAAGAGCGCCCCTACCATAATTTGGGTTTCTCACTCGCGGGGTTTACCTCGTTCCACCTGTACCGTTTCCGATACAGCTCCGTCACTGTGGCACTTTTCAGGAAACGTCTTCCATATCCTAAAAGGACTTAGGAATTATTTCCGCCGTCAGCTGAGTAAACAGCGCCCCGGCTTATTTTTTGGCCGGGCACGAACACTACGGACATCTCAGTACCGTGTGAGCATGGACTTTCCTCTCCAGTGTCTAGCACTGCAGCAATTACCTGAATTTCCGTCATGGCTTGATAAGTATACAGGAGAACCCCGCTTTTCGCAAGGAAAAGCGGGGTCCGTTTTATTCGTTTCCTGAAAGTTTACTTCCAAACACTGCTTTTTCTAAATTAGAAATACGTTTTAACAGGTCGAAGTTTGTTGTACCAGGTGCACTTGATGCCGGGCGTTTCTGTACAGTAGATAATTCGTTCTGAAGTTCTCCGTTTTCGCGTTCAAGTTCAGCGATCCGTTTTTTAAAACTTTCATAATCATGAATTACACTATCTAAAAACAAATCGACTTCTTCTTGGTTGTAACCGCGCATTCCTGTTTTAAACTCTTTTTCAAGAATCGTTTTTGAATCCAATTTAATATCCATTCAACAACGTCCTTCCATCAGTGGTAACTGCTCTAAGTATAGCATATTCTGTCCAAGTCTGTCTGCTTGCGTCAAGTTTAACAGTGTTATTTTGTCGACTTCTGCGCTTGCCCGGGAAATAATTTTCTTTTCAGTCTCATTTCCCGTTTTGTGAATTCTGCAATCATGCGGATAGAAAATGAACCCGTCAGCGATGAATCACGTGCTAGCAGACCTTTAGCAACCCCGCAAAGTTGCAATGCCTTTGTACAATCCTTATTTTTGTGCTCATATAGCTTCGCCATTTCTTCAAGTGCAATAATTCGTTCCCGCCCAGCGGACTTCGTCATACACACACCAAAAGCATCTATTGACTCGCTATATTTCCCTTCCCTTTTTAAAAGAAATCCAAAATGAAAGTGTGTCGTTGGGTGCTGCGTCCCATATTCCTCAATTACCTGCTCTAAGACAGCACTTGCACGGCTGTGAGACTTTAAATCAGCATACCATTTGCCGATATTTGTTTGACTGATTGCAGTTCCTGATAACTCTTCTTGCAAAAGAAGGTCTGTCGAACGGATATACAACGTAACGAGTGATAAAATATCGTACTCATTATGCAGCAAAATCTTCATCAGCATTTCTGCACGGCCATTTTTCACTGCATCTTGATAGATGATCGGTGCCATGTGTCCGGGCATATCGTCTTCCCGTACAAATCCAAGCTGTTCTTCTTCGACTGCAGGCAGTTTGAACGACTCCATCTCATGTTTCCAAATACGTCTGGAGCCGTGGAGCAAGTCTATTTGATCGTGTTTCGGCAATGGCGGGAGTAAGTTGCGATTCATTGTCCATCTAGTATCCAATTGAGGCATATCGAAACTCTTTCCGTTATACATAACTAGTGTAACCGGCTTTTCCCATAACCCAGTTGCATAAAGGAACGCTGCTTCATGAGCAGGGCCAGGCAGGACATATTGAATCATTCTGAAGCCATTTCCATGCTGTTCGATTAAACCAATTAAGAAAATGAGAGTACCGGTCCCTTTTAACCCTGTGGTTTCTGTGTCAAAAAAGAGAAGTCGTTTATCCGGATCAGGTGCTAACGGATGTCTTTCCCCTGAACTCTTCCATTTTTGCAGCGTGGCCGTCAATTCAGTTAGTTGATAGTTCCCATGAGAATACGTTTCGTCATAGTCCACAATTTTCTTATAAACAGTCCCGTATTGATTGGTCTCTTTTTCAAGACCGGCTGCCAGCCAATTCGATTCGTAACTAGGAGAGGACGCTTGAACAATCTTCGAAGTTTCTTTCTGTATCGAAGTCTCCGATGTCGATTTTTTCAGCATGCCCTTCATCTTCATTAAATTTTGTTCATACGACACGCCTGTCACCGCCCGCTAAACTCTTTAAAAGTTGTGCTGCACCTGTTTTTAAATTCATATCAGATTCGGGCGGACCTGTACAAATCGGGCACCCTGCCTCACACTCACATGAATTAACATGCGCGGCTGCCTGACGCAGTAATGCATTCCATTGATCAAACATCTTTTCACTCAACCCGATTCCTCCGGGATAACTATCGTAAATGAAAAATGTCGGTTTCCCGGTATGGACTGCTTTCACTTGAGGAACTACATGAATATCCGTTCTATCGCATTGCACAAACAAAGGAATAAACGATTGCACCGCGTGCGCTGCACCCGTCATCGCATCAGTCAATACTGCTTCCGTCCATCCTTCAGGTATATCAAATGACAGCCATGTCGAAGCTGTATGCAGCTCCTCTGCCGGCAAATGTATTGGACCAGAACCGATATTGTCGTGAGAATCAAAACGGATCTTTTTAAATATCGTGGGAATGGCAAGAACAGCTAAATCACCAAATGCCACTGTCTGGAATGCATCTTCGTGTTTTTTATCTTCACTGATTACTTTCAGCTCAACAGCTAAATTGGCATCTGTAAAATAGTCGACATCCACTTCTGTTACATATGCTTTCTTTTCTTCCCAATCCAGCATTTCAACCTGAAATTGCGTGCCTTGGTGTAAATAGATCGCTTCTTCATGCAACAGCGTCATGGCACTGAATCGATCCATTTCCCCAATGACCGTCGTTTCCTTAGGACGGGTTTTATCGATAATCACTACATTTTCTTGGGAAGCGGAACGCAGACTCACTTCACTAGCTGGAAAACGTTCCGTCATCCAATGCCAGTGTTCTCCCGCTAAAACGAGTACCCCTTCGGACGCTAAAAATTCCAACAGCTGCTGGACATCGAACTCCGCATACTGGTCGTTCTTCGAAAAAGGCAGTTCGAACGATGCACACCTTAAATGGTCCATCAGAATGACAATATTGTCAGGATGAATATGTGCTTCTTCTGGAGATCCGCCTAATAAGTAATTAGGATGCTCAATAATGTACTGGTCGAGCGCCATGGACTGCGCAACATAAATGATGAGCGCATCATCTTGTCTTCTTCCTGCACGGCCTGCTTGCTGGAGCGCACTCGCAATATTTCCCGGGTAACCTGTCATCACACATGCTTGTAATTGGCCAATATCGATTCCAAGCTCCAGCGCATTTGTACTGACGACTGTTTTAATCGTGCCGTCACGCAGTCCCTTTTCAATTTTACGCCGCTCTGAAGGGAGGTAACCTCCTCGATAACCCATAATTGTCTCATCCATCAATTTCTTTTTGGTGAGTTCTTTCATATACGTTACGAGCATTTCTACACGCACTCTGCTTTTCGCAAAAATGATCGTTTGAACACCTTCTCGATAAAGGCGGGAAGCAATATCCCGAACTTCCAAGACAGCGCTTCTGCGAATTCCGAACGTTTCATGGACAACAGGCGGATTGTAAAACAAAAAATGCTTCTTCCCCGCAGGCGCTCCGTTTTCTGCAATGAGTTCCATCGAAGAATTCGTCAGATTTTCCGCTAGCTGCTGAGGGTTCGCGATTGTTGCCGAAGTACAAATAAACACCGGATTGCTTCCATAATACGCACAAATTCTTTTTAAGCGTCTTAGCACATGAGCAACATGAGTCCCAAACACTCCCTTATACGTATGCAATTCATCAATCACGATATACTTCAAGTTCTCAAAAAGTGATACCCACTTTGTATGATGAGGCAGAATTCCCGAATGCAGCATGTCCGGATTTGTTAACACGATATGCCCAGACTTACGAACTTTCGTTCTGAGTCCAGGTGCTGTGTCTCCGTCATACGTATAACTCAGAATCGATTCACCGCTAGCTTCTATTAGTTCATGCAGGTCGGCTAACTGATCTTGTGCCAGGGCCTTTGTCGGGAATAGATACAATGCACGAGCAGCTTCGTTCTCTAAGATGCTTTGCAAGACTGGCAGATGATAGCAAAGTGATTTACCTGAGGCGGTTGGAGTGACCGCAGTATATGATTTTCCTTGCTGAGCGAAGTCGAATGCTTCCCGCTGATGACTGTATAACTGGTGAATCCCTTTACTGGCAAGCGCTTCCTTTAGTGAAGCATGCAATTTGTCGGGAAATGGCGCATACGTGGCATCTTTTCCCTCGGTAACTTTATAATGCTTCACATTGGCTGCAAAATCGGGATCTTGTTTCAAGTCGTCAATAAATGATTGGAGATTCGAGTTAGTTCGCATCTTCGCCCTCCTCTTTTTCTTTTTCCAGCGCAATCCGAACAGTATTCAACGTATAGCTTGCAGATTGAATCGATTGAACAAACCGTTTCTTTCCTGTTTTTTGATAAAAAGACTGTACGGTAAATTGTTTCATTAAATCATTTAATGTAGATATTTGAATGGGTCTCACATATTTAGGACGATTAGTGCGAATCCACTGCTTCACAAGCTCGTCCCATTCGTCGATCATTTGATGGCAATGGTCTGCATATGGTTTTACTTCTGTATAAAAGTCGGGTTCGCGATTTTCTTTCCTCATATCACTGTGCCGAACTAAGCATTCATCACATACTTCTAGCAACTTTTCTGTTAACTGCTGTAACCTCATACTGCTTGTCACCTTTCTACTGCTTCTATTTTAAGTTTATCAAATTAGTGCTTTCAGTTCCAACATTGACGAACGTGTATTCTTCTCTGAAAGGACGGTCATTTTTCAATTTGCAACCTAATCAACGTTTTAACGTCTCAATATTGTGGTATGATACACTGATGATGTGAGGTGATTATGTTGGCGATACGCTATCCGAATGGCAAAAAATATACACCTGCTACAGCGAATGCAGTTGCCAAACCAGCGTCATTATCTTTCAGTAATCGCGGGAAAACGCTGGAAGATGAATTGAACGACAGCAACGAGTATTATACAAGCAGAGGGATTGCAGTCATTCATAAAAAACCCGTACCTATCCAAATAGTCAACGTCCGTTATCCAGCGAGAAGTGCGGCAGTTATTACGGAAGCCTATTTTAAAACTGCCTCCACAACGGATTATAATGGCGTGTGGCAGGGAAAGTATGTCGATTTTGAAGCAAAGGAGACGAAAAATAAAACTTCTTTTCCTTTACAAAATATACATGATCATCAAGTTGACCATATGTCTCAAGTACACGAACAAGGCGGAATTGCATTTTTAATCATACGATTTTCCCTATTAGATCGTTATTTCGTATTGCCATTTAAAAAGTTCATTGAAAAATGGACGCGTATGATCGATGGCGGCAGAAAATCAATTACACTTGCCGAAGTTGAAGAGATGTCAGTCGAAATTCAGCCTGGCTATCAACCGCGTCTTGATTATTTACAAGCTTTAACCGGCATTGTTGAACAAACAACCGGCGAACGAATCGAAAGGCAGGAATCCTAATGGATAATAATACTCCAAATTCAAGGACCGCACGCAGACAACAAGCAGAGGCGGAACAAAAATCATCACGTAAACAAAACAAAAAACCTAAAAAGAAAAAAGGTCTCATTAAGACCATATTTAAAGCAGTCGTCATAATTGGATTGCTATTCTTCGCAGCAGGGGCAGGATTATTTGCTTACTATGCTAGTACAGCGCCTAAATTAGATGAAAGTCTTTTAAAAGATCCGCTTTCTTCTAAAGTTTTAGACCGAAACGACAATGTCATCTATACGACAGGCAATGAAAAGCGTAAATATATACCTTACGACCAAATTCCAAAAGAATTGGAAAATGCGATTCTCGCAACCGAAGATTCCCGTTTTTATAAACACCACGGAATTGACTTATGGCGCCTTGGAGGTGCAGTCTTAGCTAACCTTAGAAGCGGTTTCGGCTCGCAGGGCGCGTCAACATTAACACAACAAGTTATAAAGAACTCTTTCTTCACGAATGAAAAAACATTGAAGCGAAAAGCCCAAGAAGCATGGCTCGCCTTTAAACTTGAAAGAAATTATTCTAAAGAAGAAATTTTTGAAATGTACTTTAACAAAGTTCTAATGTCTGGAAACAAATATGGATTCGGTACGGGTTCTGAATACTTTTTCGGTAAAGAGTTAAATGAATTGGAACTTCCCGAGATGGCGATGTTAGCCGGGATGCCCCAATCACCAAACGCCTATAATCCATTCAAACATCCTGAACGCGCACAAAAACGCCGCGACATCGTATTAAGACTTATGAACCAGCATGACAAGATTACAAAAGAAGAAATGGATACAGCAAAAGCAATCCCAGTCACTGCTTCACTTCTTCCTGAAGAAAAACGTGAGAAACCTATGGATATTAAATTCCAAGCATATATTGATATTGCTATGGATGAGCTTCAAAAAGCCGGTTACAAAGACATTGAGGCCGATGGTGTTACTATTCAAACGGCTCTCGATCCCAACGCACAGGAAGCAGTTGAAAAAGCACTTGCAGATAGCAGTAACTTCGAATCTGACACAATTCAAGCAGGTATGACGGTTGTCGATACGAAAACAGGCGAGATTGTTGCTGTTGGCGGTGGACGAGATTACAAATTATTTAACCACAATTACTCAAGTGACCAAAAACGACAGCCAGGTTCATCCATCAAACCAATTTTAGACTATGGTCCAGCCATTGAATACTTGAACTGGTCGACCGGTCAAACTATCGTGGATGAAAAAACAAAAGGCATAAAAGCAAATAATGTTGACGATAGATTCAAAGGTCCTATTACTATGCGACAAGCCGTGTACGAATCGCGTAACGTTCCAGCGATTAAAACATTTGAGGAAGTCGGTTCTAAAAACGCTGCCGAATTTGCCAATTCATTAGGGCTGCCAATTAAGAAATTGAACCAATCAGATGCGATTGGCGGAGGCGGCAATGATGTCTCTACCCAGCAAATGGCTGGTGCATTTGCTGCATTCGGAAACGAAGGAATCTATACAGCACCCCATGCGGTGAAAAAAATCATTTTGCGTGATGGAAAAACGGAAATCAACTTATCGCCAGATCCTGTCTCAGCAATGAAAGATTCTACTGCATATATGATTACCGATATGCTTCGTGATGTGTTAACTATGGGGACTGGTAAATCTGCAGCTATCCCTGGTATGGACATCGCAGGAAAAACTGGTACAACCAACTATTCTGCGGACGATAAAAAGAGATTAAATATCGGTAAAAATAGCGTGCCTGATTCTTGGTTTGCCGGATATACAACTGATTATACGATCGCTGTTTGGGGCGGACATGAGAAGCGGAATGAACCAATTGTCGGATTCCCTGGCGGACGCGATATGCCGAAGTCCCTCTTCCGTCAAGTGATGCGGGATATTACTTCTGGCAACAGTCCGAAGAAATTTAAAAAACCAAGCTCAGTCGAAGAAGCACCTATTGTAATAGGTTCACAGCCTCTTCAATTAGCTAGTCATTCAACACCGCTATATCTGAAGAGTGATGAATTATTTGTTCGCGGTACACTTCCTGAGAGTACCTATGTAGAGGAAGAACCAGAAGAAGTAACGGAACTGGAAGCACCTACTGATTTAAGAGCAGAATATGACGCGGATAATCAAGAGATCGAATTGAGTTGGAAACACAATGAACCTGATTCTGATGATTTTGATGATGATGTCACATTCGCAATTTCTGTTTCAGTAGATGGCGGAGGATCACAATCACTTACTGAAACAAGTGATGACTCCTTCACTTTTGGAAACGTTGAACCTGGTCATACGTATACGTTCTCTGTTATTGCAAAAGCAGGCAGTCTTGTAAGCTCCCCTGCCTCTACAACTCTAATGATTCAGGCAACCGAAGAAAAGCCTGAAGAAGAACCTGATGACCAAGATCAAGACGACTCAGATCAGGACAATGTGGATGATGGACAAAATAACGGCTCCGGTAACGGAGAAAATAACAGCAACAACAATAATAACAATGGTAACAACGGCAACAATGGCAATAATGGCAATACCAATAACGGCAATACCAATAACGGCAATAACAATAACGGCAACAATGGCAACAATGGCAACAACTCCGGAAATAACGGAAATGGCTCAGAC
The DNA here is from genome assembly GCF_033304595.1 of Sporosarcina jeotgali. Taxonomy (NCBI): domain Bacteria; kingdom Bacillati; phylum Bacillota; class Bacilli; order Caryophanales; family Caryophanaceae; genus Sporosarcina; species Sporosarcina jeotgali. Next base: position 1,227,991 of record NZ_CP116341.1, on the reverse strand, counting down.
GGAAATAACTCAGGAAATAATGGCGATGGTAACGGGGATGACGACTCTGGTGATGTCAGCAGCAACTCTTCGAATAATTCCAATTCCAATACAGCCAGTTCTTCGAAACCTTCTGCAACCAAACCGGATGATACAACAACTTCAGACGGTAACTGATAACAAAAACAGCGACTTCGGATAATCGAAGCCGCTGTTTTTTAATTGGCGATAAATCGGGCAATCTTCTTCCTTAATTCGGTATAGAGCAAATTCAACTGAATCAGCGCAAAAGGACTTACGACCTTATTCTTTATGAACTGAAGTCGCTCTTCCCCATTCAACGGTTCCATCTTCGTACGACGATCAGAACCGCCTGCCGGAGCACACATTTCAAGCAGCTCTTCATAGTTTGCAATTGCAGCTGCCATTGACTCCGATGCCTCAGATTGCTTCTGGTCATAAAGTTCTTGAATTCCAGGTTTTAAAGCCTCCCATTTATCAAAGTAAGGCATTATTTCCTCTTTCGATAGAGCGGGTTTTGAATTATCCATTCAATTTCATCCTCTTCTTTCCTTCTCTGCATACTGAAAGCAGCGGACATTCAGGACAGTTCGGTTTTTGAGCTTTACAATGATATCGACCGAAGAAAATTAGTTGATGATGTGTCTGTGTCCACCGTTCTCTTGGTGTCCACCTCATAATCTTCTCTTCAACTGCCAGGACAGAGTCTTTCCATCGGTTCATTCCCAATCGCTTAGAGACCCTCTCAACATGTGTATCGACAGCAAGTGCAGGCACACCAAAAGCATTTGAAACGACAACATTTGCTGTTTTTCTGCCAACTCCCGGAAGAGTTGTCAGCACGTCCCGATCTTCAGGTACTTCACCGCCAAATTGAGTGAGAAGCATAAGCGACAATGCTTGAATATTTTTTGCTTTATTGCGATAGAGTCCAATTGAACGAATGTCCTGTTGTAATTCCTCAATTGGCACTTCTAAATAATCGCCTGGCGTTTTGTACTTCTTAAATAACTCAGCAGTTACACGATTGACCAGCACATCTGTACACTGTGCGGATAAGAGGGTGGCCACTACCAATTCAAACGCATTATCATGTACAAGTTCACAATGCGCTTCTGGGAACATCTTATCGATTTCGTCCAAGCAATGGTTCCATTCGGTTTTAGTTAACATTCCCCTCACCCATCCCGCTGTTCAAGCCAGTTATATAAAGGGACACGTTTCACAGTTCCCTGTTCTTTTCCTTGGCGTATCGATTGTGTCGGTGACCTGAATGCTTTGGTTTGTTTTTCGACATCTGCAAGTGTCGTTACATTTTTCTTCTTCCACTCAAATAGGATACGATCGATATAACGCATACTAAGTTTTTGAGCAATGACCGCTTCTTTTAACGCAGCCTTAATAATGTCGATTCCATGATGATCCTGGTCAATCCACATGGCAATCGTTTCACATTCCATTGGTGAAAGAAGACGGCCAAACTCCTGTTCAAAAACGTGAAAAATTTGTCCTTCTTCTTCTTTCTCTGTTGCTTCAACTGTTTTATTCCGAATGGTAAGCTCACAGTCAATAACAGCCTCCCATAACGGGAGCAGCGAAAATTGTTCAAACAGAACCCCGTTGGAATCACTGGCTTGGTCAATTTTTAAAAATCCTTTTTGCATAAGACGCTGCAATACCTGGGAAACTTCATTTTCGGTAAGGTTCATCCGCGATGAAAAATCGGAGGGCGTCGGAAATTCAATATGTTGGGCGTGGTAGGCTTCCATTTGTAAAATGAGCATGGCATCTGAATCTTGGATACCCAGTTTTTTATAAGAGTTAAAAAAAAGCTGGGGAATTGTAACATTCCCCTGCTCGATCCACATCCGGAGCCGTTCATCTTGTTGCATATGGCGAACTCCTTCCTTGTTGCATTATTAAGGATACAAGCGGTTGAGAAGACGTGGGAACGGAATCGTTTCTCTCACGTGCTCTACGCCTGAAATCCAAGCGACTGTACGTTCTAGTCCAAGACCGAAACCAGAGTGCGGCACTGCGCCGTATTTACTTAACTCCAAATACCACTCGTAAGCAGAAGCATCCAATTGGTGCTCTTCAATACGCTGTTTCATGAGTTCATAATCATGAATACGCTCAGATCCGCCAATAATTTCTCCATAGCCTTCAGGAGCGATTAAGTCTGCACAAAGCACGACATCATCACGATCAGGGTGCGGCTGCATATAGAATGGCTTAATGCCGATTGGATAATTCATGATGAATACCGGTAAATCATAACTTTCAGCAATTGCAGATTCGTGAGGTGCTCCAAAATCGTCTCCCCATTGAATATCGTCGAATCCTTCTTTGTGAAGGAACTCAATTGCATCGTCATACGAAATACGCGGGAAGGGTGCTTGAATTTTTTCTAATTTTGAAGTGTCTCGGCCTAAACGTTCTAGCTCAAGTTTACAGTTTTGCAGGACAGATTGAACAACATGAGCTACATATTGCTCTTGTACTTCTAAACTTTGCGCATGTTCTACGAACGCCATTTCAGGCTCGATCATCCAAAACTCGATCAAGTGACGGCGAGTTTTCGATTTTTCAGCACGGAACGTCGGACCGAAAGAAAATACTTTACCGAGTGCCATAGCAGCTGCTTCCATGTACAGCTGACCTGATTGTGAAAGATACGCATCTTCATCAAAGTATTTCGTATGGAATAGTTCTGACGTTCCTTCTGGAGAAGATCCTGTCAAAATAGGCGGATCAATTTTGATGAATCCATTCATGTGGAAGAATTCATACGTCGCACGAATGATTTCGTCACGGATTTTCATCACCGCATGCTGCTTGCGAGAACGTAACCACAGATGACGGTGATCCATCAGGAATTCAGTTCCGTGTTCTTTAGGAGTGATTGGATAATCTTCTGCAGCTTTAATTACTTCAATCCCTTTGACTTGGAGCTCATATCCGAAGCTCGAGCGCTCATCTACAGTAACCTCACCTGTTACATATAAAGATGTCTCTTGAGTTAACCCTTTTGCAGTTGCAAAGAGTTCTTCACCCGCATCTTCTTTTACTACAACTCCTTGAACAAATCCAGAGCCATCACGTAATTGTAAAAATGCAATTTTACCACTCGAGCGCTTATTGGCAAGCCATGCACCCATACGTACTGTTTCGCCTTCATGATCAGGCATTTCGTGAATCATAATCGTTTTCATAAGAGCCTCCAAGTTTTCTCTAGGTACGTGTACATCCACCTAGTCAGTTTTCAATCAATCGTTCCATTTCTCTTTTACAAATTTGTCAATACGGCGCACCGCTTCTTCCAGCAAATCAATAGAAGTCGCATACGATAATCGGATTGTTTCCTCTGAACCGAATCCGCTGCCTGGAATGACCGCCACATTTGCTTCTTCCAGTAAGGCTTTCGCGAAAGCATCCACGTTTTCATATCCAGTATGCTTTACAGCTTCCGATACATCCGGAAGTAAATAAAATGCACCTTGAGGCTTAACCGTGTGGAAACCAGGGATTGCTTGAATTTGCGGATAAATCCGCTCCAGGCGTGAACCAAAATCTTTCCGCATCATCTCTACCGCATCCTGGGAACCATTATACGCTTCAATTGCTGCGTATTGTGAAGTAGTTACAGGATTAGATGTCGAATGGCTCGCAAGGTTCGTCATTGCTTTAACGACTTGCTCATTCCCTGCAATGAAACCAATTCTCCACCCTGTCATCGAATGAGATTTTGAAACTCCATTGATGATAAAAGTACGCGTCTTTGCATCTTCAGACAGCGTCGCAATTGAAACATGCTTCGCAGTGCCATAGACAAGTTTTTCGTAGATTTCGTCTGAAATGATCCAAATATCATGCGTTTCGCAAACTTCTGCAATTGCTTTCAGTTCTTCTTCTGTATACACCATCCCAGTGGGATTGCCAGGTGAATTCAAAATAAGTGCTTTCGTTTTTGATGTGATGGCTTTTTCGATTTGGCCAGCCGTCACTTTAAACTCTGCTTCAGCCGTTGCTTGAACGATCACAGGAACTCCGCCGGCAAGTTTCACTTGCTCCGGATAACTCACCCAATACGGTGCAGGAATAATCACTTCGTCCGCTGGATCTAAAATTGTTTGGAACAATGTGTATAAAACGTGTTTTGCACCAATTCCAATCATGACTTCAGTCCGTGTATACGTTAAGCCTTGATCCTTTTCCAACTTCCCGATGACAGCATCCTTAAGTGCAGGCAGACCGCCGGATGGTGTGTACTTCGTCTTGCCTTCTTTCATCGAACGCCATGCTGCTTCGAGTATAGGTTCAGGTGTGTTGTAATCAGGCTCTCCTGCTCCAAGACCGATTACATCGATTCCAGATTCCTTCATCTCTTTCGCCTTAGCTGTAATCGCTAAAGTTGTTGAAGGTGAAAGTGTCATAACTCTGGATGCTAATTGCTTCGCCAAGTCCATCGCTCCCTTTACCAGTGCGTTCATGCACTTCCTATAAGTTTAATATTCGCTTTTGCCACTGACCGTCTGAAAATGAGACATATACGTAATTCAGCTTGTTTGCCTCATTTTTGAAAGCGACTTCCCATACAGCAGCATCATCTTCCATACCTAGTTTAACATGGATGAGTTTGTTGACGTCCATTTCTTGTTTCACGGAAGTTAAGGCTTGTTTCGATGTGATGCCCTTTTTCAGGACAAGCACTTTAAAATCTTTTTCCGTTTTTGCTTTCTCATTTACGAAAACGGCTTTTGCAACGTCCTTGTCATCCTTTCCAAAGACGACTGTCAGAGAGGTTGTACCGTTATACACTTCCGCACGATCCACTTCCGCTAACAGACCGGCATCCAATACTTTGCCGGTCGCATTCTCTTTAAGAGAAGAAGCTGGTTCATATGCTTTGTAAAAAACAAATGATGTCAATGCAAGCGTAAGTGTGAATAGAAAAATGATGAAAAACTTTATCCAATTAACCATGATTTCACATCCCGCTTAAATGGGTTTCTATTGACTTGGATACGCAATCAGATTGCGATCCATCAAGTCCGATACACTCATTTATTATAGCAATTATTAAGTTCATCTACCATACGTGCAAGTGACACTTTTTTAACAGGTACATCAGGCAGTGCTTCCAGAAACTTCTTCCCATATGATTTCGTTTCAATTCGACGATCCAAAATGATGAAAAAACCAGTGTCTGAAGAGGAGCGAATCAGTCTACCGAAACCTTGTCGAAGTCTTAGAATCGCTTCAGGTAAAGCATAAGCCGTAAAAGCGTTCTTCCCCATCTTGTTCAATTGAGCAGTCTTTGCTTTAAAAACAGGTTCAGTGGGAGACGAAAATGGCAAACGCACGATAATAATCGCAGATAATGCATTTCCAGGGACATCTACTCCTTCCCAGAAGCTGTTTGTACCGAACAATACCGCTTTTTCGTATTGTCGAAAGGATTTTAGCAGCCGATATCTGCTGCCTGAACTGATCCCTTGGGCGATTAGTGCATAATCTTCCAGCAATCCGCTGTCTGAAATAAGTTCATGTGTTTGATTAAGCATATCTTGCGACGTGAAAAGAACAAACAGTCTTCCTTCCGTTACCATGACTGTTTGGACAATCGCCTCAGCTACTTCCTCCACATATTCCTGTTGTGCAACTTGTTGAATGTTCGGCATATCATCGATTAGAAAAATTTGAGCTCCTGTATAGAAGTGTTCGGGAGCAAGCAATTTCATTACGGGCACCTCAGGGGCCACACCTAATTGCCGAGCAACAAAACGCTCATCACTTTTCACCGACAGCGTCCCTGATGTCCAAATCACGCCTTTTTCCTTAGAGAAGAATGAATCCAACGCTTTGCGGATAACAGGTGCACTGTCAATTGGACTTTTTATGACTGTGAGGCTTCCTGGAATACTTCTTTGATCTTGTTCAATCCAAACGGTACCGCCAGTTTCCTGATCAAGGAATAATTCAACCCACTCACCAACTTTCACCCGGAACTCATCTATCCAATAGTGCCACTCTGCAAGAATTGCCTGTTCCTTATTGGATAGACTTTCCACTTCCCGGTCTAATCGTTTTACGTAGGCCGAAGCTGTTTCAATGAACTCATTCATCGATTGAAAAACTGTTTTAAATAGGGTTGAATCTGCAGAGATGTCTTCTAAAGCGATATGAATTCGACTCCCTTTCACATGACCCCTTTGTGCTGATTCCGAACCGGTTAGCAGTTGAATTGCAGCATCAAATGCAGAAGTGAACTTATCGAATTCGGACGATAGGTTCGAGCGCTCACGTGATCGATGTAACCTTTTTCGTATAAGGATTTCTTCAATGCGGCGACTGATTTGATCGTCTGCTTCAGAACCTATTTGCCCCATAACATATTTCCAATTTGTATAAGAGAAAATGATTTCATTTGTCTTATACGCAGCATGAATAAACTGATGGGCTTCATCGATGATGAGTCCGCTCGATTCTCCTACAATTTGTTGCTTACTGGAACCATCGCTTAGAAGTAATGCATGGTTCGTTATGACAATATCTGCATGACGGCAATTTTCTAAAGCAATCTGGTGATAATCCACTCCGATTTCATCTTCTGCAAGAACAGAAGACCTTTTACGGATTCGATCGATATAGAGCATGCCCCCGCCAGAAAGATTGAGCTCATTAAGATCCCCTGTCATGGTTTCTGTAAGCCAGACCAGGAGCTGCATTTCAGTGAATATATTATCATAGCTCGATTCACCACTAAGCAAGAGCTCTGCAAACTTCATAAGCGAGATGTAATTCGACCGGCCTTTCAGTACAGTAGCTCGAACTGGAATAGATAACGCTTTCGATACAACATCAATTTCTTCCGCCATAATTTTATCTGCTAAATGGTTCGTATACGTACTCACAATGACTGCCTTTTTAGTTTCAACTGCGCGTACAGTTGCTGGGAGTAAATAGGACACTGTTTTACCGATTCCTGTAGGGACTTCAACCATTATTTCCGTACCTGACTTCAAGGACTCCCAAGCTGCGTCCATGAATTGCAGCTGTGCGCTCCTGGATTCGTAGGAAGGATACGCTTGTATGAGCAACTGGTCTTTTTCGTCAAGGCTTGTTGGATAGACTATTTTTCTCGGGCTCAGTTCTTTCATTAATATAGCTTGACGGTATGGAATACCGCGGAATTGTGAAAAGTGCGGGTTTAAGGTCTTCTTTCTGTTTTCCACCAAAGCTAAATAAAAAATCACCGATAGATCCGTTTTCATCGAAAAAGAACGCTTATGTAAACGAGCAAGTGTTTGTTCTGGAAGACATGTCACTTTCTCAATACATTTGAGGAGTAAATTAGCTGTTGCTCTAGCATCGTCATCTGCACGATGAGCAGCGGAAAGTTCGATGCCAAGTTCTTCCGTTAATTCCTTTAGCCGATAGCTAACAGCTGAAGGAAACATGATTTTCGAGAATTCAACTGTGTCAATCTGCTTACCTTGCCAGCGAGGAATGCCGCAACGTTGAAATTCTTTTTGCAAAAAAGTCAAATCGAAGTTCGTATTGTGTGCAGCAAACATCCAGCCATCTAATAAGTCTCTTACTTCATGAGCAATTTTTTCAAATAACGGGGCATCTTTCACATCGTCTTTTGTGATATCAGTAAGTTCTTGTATAAAGACAGGGATTTCCTGACCGGGATTGACAAAGCGGACATACTCATTTGTAAGTATGCCGTTTTCAATGAACATGATGGCAATTTGAATAATCCGGTCTCCTTTTTCAGGTGAATGACCAGTCGTTTCCAAATCGACTACTGCAAATTTTAGATTTTCCATGGTTTCATCAACTTCCTGTATCGGTTTCCTACTGCAGATTGTACCATATATTCAAGGAAGGCTCTAAAGGAAGGCTGTCCTGATGACCATAAATAAAAAAGCTGCCCAGAAAGCCAGTGGAAACTGATTTCTGGATAGCTTAAATTGACGAATTTAATTAGTACTTGCAATTTTTTTGTCCCGGTAATAATTTGTTTAAACAATTACTCCGTGAGATTCTTGAATAATTTGTTCGATGTTATTGTGCTGATCCATTAAAAGAACAGCAGGCGCATGCCGCTGTGCTTCTTCGTTCGACATAAGGGCATATGCGAGGATGATGACGATATCTCCTGGCTGGACGAGTCTTGCCGCAGCACCGTTGACACAGATCATGCCGCTGCCTCGTTTTCCTGGAATCGTGTACGTTTCAAAACGCTCCCCGTTGTTATTATTAACGATCTGAACTTTCTCGTTCACTAAAATATTAGCTGCATCCAGTAAATCTTCGTCGATGGTAATGCTTCCTACATAATTCAAGTTTGCTTCTGTAACTGTCGCGCGGTGCAGCTTGCTTGTGAGCATAGTACGAAACATAGTTTTAGCCTTCCCTCTTAAAAATAATGTTGTCGATTAAACGTGCTTTTGAAAATTGTACGGCACATGCAAGGATCAGTTCGTCTGACATAGCATCCGGCTCTTCCAGTTGCGGGTAAGTCAGCATTGAAATATAGTCAATGGTTCCTGATGTCTTATTCTTTATCTGCTCTGCGACAAATTGCTCGACTGCTGTAATTTCCAGACCTTCATGAAATAAGATTACCGCCTGTTGCAGCGCTTCATAAATTGCCGGTGCTTCGTTGCGTTCAGAGATTGATAGGTTAACATTACGAGAGCTTTTTGCCAAACCATCCTGTTCTCGGACGGTCGGAACGCGGACAACAGTTGCCGGACAGTTGAAATCCCGGAAAAATGTTTCAATAATCGCAAGTTGCTGGGCGTCTTTCATACCAAAGTACACAGAATCCGGCTGCACAATATTTACAAGTTTCAACACCGCTTTTAAAACGCCGTCAAAATGACCTGGCCGGGATGCCCCGCATAAGCGGTTTGCCAAAGGACCCGGCACAATGCGAATCCCCCCGTCTGACGGATACATTTCATCCACCTCCGGACAAAATACAATATCTGCACCCGCTTTCGCTGCCAGCCTGATATCAGCATCTAAATTTCTAGGATACGCATCAAAGTCTTCATCTGGTCCAAATTGGGCGGGGTTTACAAATATGCTGACGGCCACACAATCGTTATTCTTTTTCGCTTCTTGTATTAAAGTTAAATGACCTTCATGCAGAAAACCCATCGTCGGTACAAATCCGATATTTCTGCCTGTTTCTTTAACAGACTTTTGCCACTCAGTCATCTTTGAAATTGTAGTTGCAGATCGCATAGGTGTTGTCTTATTCACTTGTTTGCGCCTCCATACAGATTCACTAGTTCTTCTTCCTTCATCGTAAACTGATGCCGCATGTCAGGGAATATCCCTGTTCGCACAGCGTTTGTATATGCTGAAATTCCTTCTTGAATTACTTTTCCCGCATCGCTGAAGCTTTCTGCAAATTTCGGCAAACGATGTTCTCCATATTTTACAAGATCGTGGAAAACGAGAACTTGCCCGTCTGCTGCTGCCCCCGCACCTATACCAATGATTGGTATATTCACCGCTTTAGTCAATTGTTTCGTCAACTGATGAGGTATGCATTCCACAACAATCATACATGCACCGGCTTGTTCACATAACTCTGCATCATCCAGTAGCTTCCTTGCAGCATCTGCAGTTTTTCCTTGTACCTTGTATCCTCCGCTTACAGATGCAGATTGTGGCAGCAGTCCTAAATGAGCAACGACTGGGATACCCGTGCTTGTTAGCAGCTGAATCGTATTTAATACTTCATCAGCCCCTTCAACCTTTAATGCATCAGCCCCAGTTTCTTGGAAGACACGAATTGCTTCAGACAAGATACGGTCTTGTGAACCTCTAAATGTGCCAAAGGGCAGATCGACAACAAGAAACGTGTCCTTTGCTCCGCGTCGAACTGCTTTCCCATGATGTACCATGTCATCAGCAGTCACATACACAGTTGAAGGATATCCTAAAACAACCATTCCAAGAGAATCCCCCACCAGCAAAATATCAACATCCGACTTTTCAGCAAAAACAGCTGTCGGGAAATCATATGCTGTCATCATGACAATTTTTTCACCTTCAGTTTTCATACGTTTCATTTCAGTAATCGTTTTCATTGTTCTTCTCCTCTCCTCTTAAGGAGAAAACCAAAACATAAAAACCCTTCTAGTCATAAAAAGACAGAAGGGTTGTGTAGGATATCGTCATAGGTTTCCTCCGTCCCTGTCAATATGATCAAGGCAGAAATATTCATTTGGCGGTGCAGTGCTGATCTTACGGGTGCGATTCAAAATGATATCGCCCTTCTAAAATACTATAACATCTCGGACGGCTACTTGCCAAATGGTTTTCACTGTTCAGATAATATGAATATCTGCTGAATAGATTCCCCGTATTGACCCGTCGTCAAGCACGACTTCCAGACGGCCATCTTCAGAGATGCCTTTGGCAGTTGCTTCGTACGTATCTTGCAATGTAGAAATGCGTACACGTTTGCCAATGGAGTCCGCATAACTTTCCCATAAAATTTTAATGGGAGCAAATCCTTTTTTTACATACAGCGCTACATACAGCTCCAAGTAATCCAATACTTTAGCTGCAAGCTTCGGCCGGCTGAGAGGCTGCCCTTCTTCAATACAAAGTGATGTGGCAATTGCACGGATCTCTTCCGGGAAATCCTCCAGCTGCTGGTTGACGTTCATGCCAATACCGAGGATGATCGCCTTAACCCGATCAGGGTCTGCTTGAAGCTCAGTCAGGATCCCTGTCAGTTTCCGGCCATTCACTAAGATATCATTCGGCCATTTAATTGCAGGTGTGACTTCTGTCAGTTCTTCAATTGCACGGACAATGGCAACAGCAGCCACAAGCGTCATTTGCGGGGCTTGCTGCGGTGTCAGCTCAGGCCGCGTAATGACACTCATCCAGATCCCTTTTCCAGCTGCAGATGACCAAGGGCGTGAAAGCCGGCCTTTGCCGGCGGTTTGTTCATCCGCAATAATAACAGTCCCATTCGGTGCACCATTTTGAGCTTCTTCGTGTGCCAGGATTTGTGTTGAAGGACACGTTTCAACATGACGCATGCTGCGTCCATAGTTTTCAGTTTGAAGAAACTGTTGTATTGCGGAGGGCGCTACAGTGTCAGGTGAACTGATCAAATAATATCCTCGTTTTCGAATCGTGCCAATCTCATATCCTTCACTCTCAAGTTCTTTTACATATTTCCAAACAGCAGTGCGAGATACACCATACTCATCTGCAATTTGCTGTCCTGACACGGGATTGTCTTTTCCTGCTGACATCCGTTTCAGCAGCTCACTCTTTACATTCGTATTCATGTGAAAACCATTCCTTTATCGCATTCTGTTCGTTCGGAACTACTTGATGCAGCACAGCGTGTTCAATAGCTTGAATCGCTTCTCCCAGCCATTTTCCCGCTTTTTTGCCTGTCCAATCCATTAGCTGTTCACCTCTTACCGATAACTCATGCTTGGAATGGATCGGCAAGCTCTCCATTGCCTCCTTAATCGCACTATTACTGATTGGCATTAGGTCGGTGAATGCAGCAATCATCTTCTCAACAGATACTAATGTCGAATACGCCGCTTCGTAATAATCATCGGTTGTGTAAGTGCGCTGCTGTCTGATTTCAAAGAACTTTTGTACCGTTTTTAAATACATACGTTCTTTGTTTGATAATCTGTATGCTTTTACCACTATAGATACATCAAAATTCCCTGCAAGCATTAGAGACACCCATCCATCAAGTGAATTCTGGAAAGGGGCACATTGTAACCACGCCTCATGTTGTGCGGGGAATAATGGAAGTTCCCGTGATAATTTGGTATCTGCTAATAACTTCAATGCTTGCTGGGCAAACATTCCTCGAAACAGTTTGTCAAATTCCGCTTTAATCCGCTCAATTGAAAGACTTTTTATGGTGCCCGCCAGTTCTGAGATGGAAGCCCGTGTCGAAGACTCCAAGGTAAAACCTAAAACGGACACAAACCGGACTGCGCGAATCATTCTTAGTGCATCTTCACTAAAACGTTCGCTGGCATTCCCAACAGCCCGGATGGTTTTTGCAGACAAATCTGCACGGCCATTAAAGGGATCTACCACTTCTCCGGTAATTCGCAGCGCAAGGGCATTGATGGTAAAGTCACGTCTTTTAAGATCCTCTTCTAAAGATGTTACAAACTGAACCTCATCCGGTCTTCGATTATCTGAATACGTACCTTCAGTCCGGTAAGTTGTCACTTCAACTGGTTCACCTGATTCAATGACCAGTACCGTGCCATGTTCCGTTCCTAGATCGATTGTATTCGAGAATACGGATTTTACTTGTGCAGGGGTGGCGGAAGTAGCAATGTCAATATCCGTCGGCTCTTTTCCAAGCAGATAATCTCTGACGGCTCCTCCTACAAACACTGCCTCATAACCTGCTTCGTTCAATCGGGTAATTACTCTACGACTTTGATGAGTTCCAAACATATTAGCATTCCTTCTTTTTCAAATCATAATACAGCTTTTCATATTGGCCTACGATATGGTCCGATGCGAACTTCCCTTTCACAGTTTCCAACGCATTTTCTTTCATCATTTGATGAACCTCACTGTCACATAAAATTCGAAGCGTTTTTTCTGCAATGGCATCTGGATCGCCAATCGGCACTATATGCCCATTAACGCCTTCTTCAATCACTTCAGGGATACCTCCAGCCGTTGTACCTACTGCCGGAACCCCGCACGCAAACCCTTCTAATAACACAAGCCCGAATGCCTCTTTTTCCGAAGGGAGCACCATGACATCACTAATGGACAAAAGCTCAGGCAGGTCGTCGCGTCTGCCTGTGAATACCACTTCATCCGTAACACCAAGCATGTCCGCCAGTCTCCGGATTCTAGGCATTTCAGGGCCCTCACCTACCAATAGAAGCTTAGCAGGAACCTTCTCTGTAATTTTCGCAAAGGCCCGAATCAAGTCCGGAATGCGCTTGACGCTTCTGAAATTCGAAATATGGATGATTACTTTTTCATCCTTCTGAATATCGAATTCCTCCCGTACAGATCCTGCCGCTACTGGGTGATACGTTTCTTCATCAATGAAATTGTAAATCGTCAAGATTTCTTTAGCGGGCTCTATCAGCTCAATCGTCTCTTTTCGAAGAGAGTCCGAAACGGCAGTAGTAATATCCGATTTATCGATTCCATATTTGACTGTGTTACGAAGTGCTGGATCATGACCAAGGATCGTCACGTCGGTTCCGTGCAAGGTGGTAATGATTCCTATATCTGATTGGATCATATCTTTTGCCAAGACCGCCGAGACGGCGTGCGGCACTGCATAGTGAACGTGGAGCAAATCCAAGTGCTGTTCCTCTATAACTTGGCCGATACGATTCGCGAGCGCGATATCATAGGGCGGATATTTAAAAACTGCGTATCCATCTATCCGGACTTCGTGAAAATGGATATTTTCATGCGGCTCATTATACCGAAATGGCAGACTGGACGTAATGAAGTGAATTTCATGACCTTTTTCCGCCATCTTTATAGCAAGCTCGGTTGCTACCACCCCGGATCCTCCTAAGGATGGATAGCAAATGACTCCTATTTTTAATCGTTCCATCCCATCATCCCTTACTATAAAAAGTTCCTTACTTAGATAAGTTGCTCCAATCCATTGACAAATTGATGATGACTTACAGATTCGCGGACAGCTAGAAGAACGCCTGGCATGAAACTTTTACGATCAAACGAATCGTGTCGTATAGTTAACAGCTCGCCCTCTCCTCCAAGCAGTACTTGCTGATGCGCAAGTAAGCCCGGTAAGCGCACACTATGGATTTTCATTCCTTGTACGTCTGCGCCTCTTGCTCCGTATGCATTCACTTGTTCATCAGGATGTCCCTGTAAATGCGGTGTTCGTACGTCAGAAATCATATCAGCTGTCTTAACTGCTGTACCTGAAGGAGCATCCAGCTTTCGATCGTGATGCATTTCAATAATTTCAACATCTCCAAGATAATGTGCAGCTTGTGCAGCAAATTTCATCATTAATACTGCACCGATTGAAAAGTTCGGAGCCAAAATACAAGATAATCCTTTTTGTTCACTCATTATTTTCAAATGATCAATCTCTTCCAGCGTAAGGCCCGACGTACCTATAACAGGGCGAATACCGAGTGCAATCGCTTTTTGAGCATTCGGAAATACTGCTTCCGGATCCGTTAGGTCGAGCAAAACATCTGGTTTTTCTGCTTCTGCCAGTTCAGCAATGGAAGTATATACACGAACACCTGATGGCTGCTCTATCAGTGTACCCCCATTTATGTACCAGCCATCGTATTTATAATCTAGAGCGCCTGCAAACACCATGTCAGGTGCTTCAGTGATTGCTGCTGCTGCAGTGCTTCCCATTCGTCCTCTGGCACCTGCGATTGCAACCCGGATTGTCATTCGATCTCCTCCTTTTTAGTCCAGCGATCTGCATCCCGTGTTTTAAACTTATTCAAAACCGTATCCAGTGCTTCTGTCAATTCGATTCCTTGTGCGTTCGCAAAACAGATAAGGACAAATAACAAATCTCCGGTCTCTTCAGTTAACGTGCTGGCACTTTCGGAACTTTTCTTTTTCTTCATCCCATGCACGTGCTGTACTTCCCGAGATAATTCACCTAATTCTTCAGTTAAACGGGCGATGAGCTCCATTGGCGGAAAGTATCCTTCTTTAAAGCTGGATATGTATGCATCCACCTCTTTTTGCATTGTGTACATTGTTTTTGGTTCACTCAACTCGCTCACACCTTTCTTTACTTATCGTATTCATTCATCTTCCTATTGTCAAAATATATTGGATGGCTGATAATAACACTAGTGCTTTTAGGAGAGTGATGGGATGTTTAAGGATATGTTCAAGGATATTAAGATTAAAAATTTGTTTTTCATCGTCCTCGGTGCAGCCATTTTCAGCTTTGGTCTCGTTCATTTCAATATTCAAAACGAGTTAGCCGAAGGCGGTTTTACAGGAATTACATTGATTCTATTTTTCGCTTTCAAATGGGATCCTGCAATTATGAACTTAGTGCTCAATGTTCCTATGTTCATTATCGGATGGAAAATGCTTGGTAAACGAATATTTACCTATACGGTAGTAGGAACAATCGCAGTTTCTGTATTTTTAAAAGTGTTTATGAAATACCAGATCGATATCCATCTTGAAGGGGACATGTTCCTCGTTTCGTTATTTGCGGGGATTTTTGTCGGTGTCGGTCTCGGGATCATCTTCAGATTCGGAGGCACTACAGGCGGTGTAGATATTATCGCACGCCTTGCACAAATTCATTGGGGATGGAGCATCGGTAAAACGATGTTTATGTTTGATGCTGCAGTTATCCTAGTCTCGTGGTATGTCTATCTTGACCATCGTTCTGTTATGTACACACTGGTTGCATTGTTTGTCGGTGCTCGTGTCATTGACTTCGTACAAGAAGGTGCCTACGCTGCAAGGGGTGCGTTCATCATCTCAGATCATCAAGATGCCATAGCCACCAAAATCGCTCTTGAAATGGATCGCGGTGTGACCGTATTCAAAGGTTATGGACACTTTACAAAAGCAGATCGCAGTATTTTATACTGTGTCATTGCAAAAAACGAAATTATGAGAATGAAAAATATCATCACTTCAATAGACCCGCATGCCTTCGTCTCTGTATCAGACGTTCATGATGTTATGGGAGAAGGCTTTACCTTAGATGATAAGAAACAACCGATTCCCCGATAAAAAAAAGCCCAGCGCTGACAATCAGCGTGGGCGTTTTTTTAGTCCCGATTAAGAAAAATCGTAACAAGACGAAGCAATTCAAGCACTGCTACGGCAGTCGCTGCAACATAAGTCATTGCGGCTGCACTTAATACCTTTTTCGCATGGGGTTCTTCTTCGTTCCGAATGATTCCAAGTTCCACAATTTGAGTCATAGCACGGCTGGAAGCATTAAATTCAACAGGCAATGTGACAACCTGGAAAACAACTCCAACTGCCATCATAATAATCCCGATTCCAAGTAAACTGTTCATGCTCGAGAAAATCAGCCCCGCCATGATAAAGAACCAGCTGGCATTCGAAGTGATTCCGGCTACAGGAGCTAGACGATGTCTAAAACGAAGGAATGCATACGCTTCTTTGTCTTGAATCGCGTGTCCCACTTCGTGTGCGGCTACAGCTGTTCCTGCAACAGATGCTTCGTGATAGTTCTGACTCGACAGCGCAACAATTTTAGTGACCGGATTGTAGTGATCGCTTAAAACTCCTTGTGTTTCAACGACTTTTACATCTTGCAATCCATTGTGATCTAAAATTAGACGAGCAACTTGAGCACCGGTCATCCCAGATGTAGAACGTACCTTTGAATACTTGTTATACGTACTTTTAACTTTGAACTGTGCATACAATGGCAGCAAAATAATGATGCCTAAATACACTAAGAAATTCAACGGTTTCTCACCCTTTCTCTACTCTCTATTTTAATGTGCTTGAAAGTGACTCGCAACTTTTAAGATACTAGCTGACTAGTCTCTGTTACAATTTTATGACGGCGCTTCCAATTCCATACCGCGAGTCCTATACAAGCGATGGATAACCAAAAAGTGAAGTAGCCAATTTTGTCCATAACCTTCATCAAGTCCCCATAAATAGGCATCTGCCCAAACACATAGTCTATGATGTCATTATGCAACGTCCATATAGCAGCAATCATTATTGATAGGAACCCGAATTTATAGTTACTCCAATATAGCACTCCCTGCAGAGCCATAGCCCCATGAGAAATGACAAGCATCCATCCGGCTGCTCCAATTGATCCTGTTTCGTTCAGTGTGAGCAAGTTCATCACAACTGCCCACACCCCATACTTCACTAAGGTAATGAGTGCAAGAGCTTCGAATAATCTGAAGTGTGTATTCAACAGCCAGCCAATAATGACAAAACAGAAGAATAGACTCGCTGTTGGACTATCCGGTACAAATATCCAAAAAATCGGTTCTGTAATTTCCAGCTGCCACATGTACCAATCGTAACCGTATACCGTTCCAACAATATTGATGAATAAAAGAATCCATAAGAATGATTTATGAAACAACGTCATGCGTACCCAAGTTATTGCCAGCTGCAATTCTATCACTCCATATGTTGCAGAATGCGTTTCTATGTATAGAAAAAGGAGCCAGTTTCCTGACTCCCTCTTTGTTATTCTTTTCCAAGATTCGAGATGAACTCAGCCATCGTTTTCAAATCTTCATCAGAACCATCCCATTGACCTGGAGGCATTGAACCAATCCCGTCATGAGCGATCTTTTCAATATCTTCAGGTGCAAGGCCAGTATCTGTCAGCGGAAGACCCAATCCGCCTTGGAACTGATCACCGTGACAACCGATACAGGACGAACCCGTATAAATCTCATAGCCAGGCGCAGTTTCGTCGAATTCAACTTCTTCAACGATTGCTCCTTGTGCCGCTGCTTTTTCCCAGTCATGGTTCACTACAGATTCCCATGTCAGATAGAAAATTGCTGCAAATGCCAGTAGCATGAAGCCAGTTGGCAATGGACGTTTCCATGGACGGCGTTCTTTCGAAGTATCCATGAATGGAACGAGCATAAGTGCACCCACTGCAAGTCCTGGAACAACAATTGCTCCAATGACGTTGAATGGACCAGACGCAAATTCATACTTCAGCAACTGGTACATAAATAGGAAGTACCAGTCTGGAAGAGGAATGTATGTCGTATCCGTAGGGTCCGCTTGACGCTCAAGCGGAGATGGATGTGCAAGTGTAATAATCAAATATCCAGTTAAGAAGATTGCTCCAACCATCCACTCTTTCAAAAGGAAGTTTGGCCAGAAGGCTTCCGTCTTACCCGGATATTCGGAATAGTCTTTAGGTGTGTTGGACATTCGATTCGATTTAATACGTGAATCTCCAACGAATTTCATACCTTTTCCGTGCTGCATCTTGTTCCCTCCTTAGTGAGAAATCAAGGATTCCCGTGTTTTACAACGGTCCGGAAATACCTTGTCTTCTGATCATGATAAAGTGTGCTGCAAGCAATCCAAGAAGTGCTGCAGGCAGGAAGAATACGTGGATCGCAAAGAATCGCGTTAACGTTTGAGCTCCAAGGATCGTCGCGTCTCCTGCAAGAAGGATCTTAATCCACTCACCTATAAACGGAACAGAACCTGCAATCTCAATTCCTACTTTTGTAGCAAATAAAGCTTTCATATCCCATGGCAATAAGTATCCTGTGAATCCAAGACCTAAGATGACAACGAACAAAAGAACGCCGACAACCCAGTTCAATTCACGAGGCTTCTTATAAGCACCTGTAAAGAATACACGTAATGTATGTAGGAACATCATTACAATTACGAGAGAGGCTCCCCAGTGGTGCATACCACGCACGATTTCTCCGTAAGCAACTTCGTTTTGAAGATAATAAACGGATTTCCAAGCATTTTCTATATCCGGTGTGTAATACATTGTAAGGAACATACCAGATAAGATTTGGATTACCGTGACGAAGAATGTCAATCCTCCGAAACAATAGATGAATGCAGAAAAATGATGTGCGGGGTTTACGTGTTCGGGTACTTCATGATCAGCGATATCGCGCCAAATCGGGGTGATATCAAGCCGTTCATCGACCCAATCATAAATTTTGTTCATCAATTTGATTGTACCCCCTGACTAATTAGACTAATGTGTTCGGCATTGTTTTACCGAGATGGACAAGGCCGTCAATAACTTCAACTTCATACTGGTCAAGTGGACCAGTTGGCGGAGTACCGGGAACGTTCTTACCGTTCTTCTCATAGCGGCCTCCATGACAAGGACAGAAGTACTCGTTAGGGTGTGTATCATCGCCTGCCCAGTTTACTGTACAACCTAAATGTTTACAAACAGGAGATAGTGCGATGATTTTATCGCCATCTTTATAGACCCAAGCAGTGTTTGAAACGTCTGATTTGTACCAAGCATCTTTACGGTCTTTGATCGTATAATCGACGCGTACTGGCGTTTCTGTAACATCATCTGCTTTTTGATCCGTTGGGATAAAATCGCCACCTTCTGATGATGCTAAAACCGGGTCAATTGCAAAGCGAATCATTGGCATTGCTGCTGCTGAGACCATGAATCCGCCGACACCCATCAATGTGTAGTTAAGGAATTGGCGTCTAGACACTTTGCTGCTCATTCATTTCCCTCCTCTTACTCCAAAGTCAGTCCAACGGACATACTTTTGCTAATTGTTAATACTAGGACATATCTATAATATCCTACCGTCACTTGAAATTCAACGTTGCATTTGTGCGCGTTTTCTGTTTGTGAACAAATAATGAATTTTTCTCAATTACAATTCACAATTCCTTCTACTGATTACCTATTTTATCCATTCCTCAGTTAATTGAGGTAACAGCTGCTTCAATTGGTCCTCTAAAATAGATTGTTTTAGCCGATCATCCATATTTTCAATTGGAATGGCGGGCAGCCATAATACTTTTCCTGGCATTTCAATGCTTGTCCATTGAGAATCCGTTGTCATATAAAAAATATGTTTAAAAGAAGATTTGGAGAGGTCATCTGACAGCACTTCACCAAATTGTTGCAGCTCCATGGAAGGTGTGTATGCAAAAGGCGGCGCAACCATAATTCGTCCTTTAAATTGCAGTTCTAAATAGTCCGCTAAATTCATGAGGAAATCAGTTGATGATGCGCTCGCCTTCATGCGTTCTTCAACAGTCTCCACTTTTAGAAGCGGAACTACCAATGTATCTATGTACTCTTTTTGCTGCAGAAACAAATTCATGTCAGAAGCGTTCCAATTCATTATATCCGACCTTTCCTAGAGAAGAATGACTCCATCATAGTAGATGGAGTCAGCGCTCTTCAAATACTTTCAATTCATTCAGCATAGCAGATAGTGCCAAAAATTGCTCTTCATCATTAGCATCAAGTGCTTCATCCACATGCTTCATTAGTGTTTCTTTCGTCATCGTTGTTACACTTTCCTTTAACAGCTGCTGAGCAATTTGGCGATCCCGTTCACTGACTTGCTGATCCATTGGAAAATACGGATTCTCTTCAAGTACACTCGCATATTGCGGTGAACTATTGCTCTTTAGGAAGTTAAGCTGAATGAACATTTTTTCATCCGGATGCAATCGCAAATCGTGAAACGACTTCTCCGCATCCGTTGTCATCAGACTCCCCTTGTAAAATCTGAAAGGCACACCATTCGAGTCTGTTGTCGAAATCACCATCGCCCTTGGACAAAAATGTGCGTCGTCTGTGAAATGGACATTTCTCAAAATCTTCTCATGGCTTAATAAGTAATTCAAAATCCAGACACATTCCCGGCGCTTTAAACGATAGCGCTTTAAAAACCACCTAATGAAATCTTTTTTGGCAGCGACAGGAATCATGGCTTCCATCTTACGCCTCCTCTTCTTCCTGATCCTCTAGAAATGATGTCCATTCAGGATGATCCGGTACAAGTGCCACCAGTTCCTTTACAATGTTCATCGCTTCCGATCGTTTCCCTTCTTCTAGCAAGAATTTCGCGTATCTTTCCAGAAATTCCGGATCTTCCTTCATGCCAGTGTATGCCAGAACGTAAGAATGGTATGCCTCTGTGTACCGTTCCAAGTTTTCCTCAGCATATGCTTTAAATGCAGCGAGTAAAGGAATTTCCAATTGCTCTTCGGATGTATCCCGAAGGAGTTCAAGCAAGTTTTCGTATTGCTCTTGTTGTTCAAACAAAGAGGCCAGAGAGATTCGTGCTTCTACGTATTCAGGATCTAATGCAAGTGCATCACCCAAGTACCGCTCTGCTGCATCGGATTTTCCTAACTTCAAAGCCGCTTTACCAGCAGCAAGATGAAGTTCTTTATCGAATTCGTCCCTGCGTATTCCTTCTGTAAAGAATGTGAACGCTTTTTCATTTTCTTCTAGTAACAGACTTGCCTGACCTGCAAGCATATATGCGGAGAAATAATCAGGATCCATATCGATTAACTGATCCAAGTGCCGCAAAGCCGGCTGCGGATTTCCACTTTGATACTGACTGTAAGCTGCCCCGAAAAGCGTGTCTGGTAGTACATCGCCTTGTTTTAATAAGGATTCGTAGTAAGGAACCGCCTCTTCGTATGCAGCACCTGCGCTATACGCCTCAGCAATGCGCGCTTCTATGGATGCTCCGCCAACTTCATCCACCCCGCGCTCTTTCAGCTGCAAATAAAGACGGGCGGCCTCTGAATATTTGCCACTCTCCAGCAGAAGTTCTGCTTTTGCAAAACGGATGACCGGCTCTTCAGGAGCGAGAGCTGATGCTTCTTCAATTTTAGCAAGTGCAACTTCCGCCATTCCAATGGTTTGATAATAATCAGCTAACAACAAGAGTGCTTGAAGATATTCCTCTTCTTCTGAATGGATATCCGTTAAGAGTAAGAGCGCTTCATCTTCTCTTCCCAGCGCCATCATAGCTTCTGCCCGATCTATTTTCAGTTGCCCTGCATCTGGCATATGAGCAAGTAACGCATCATATAACTGATCCGCTTGAGGAACGAGACCGTACTCCATAAGAAGAGTTGCGCTGTCATAAACCGCATCAAATTCAGTGCTGTTTGTCAGTTGCTTTACTGTCTCTTCAATCCCTTGCAGATTGCCATTCGTAATCATGTTTTCTAACTGTTGTACCTGCTCCATAGTTTCTCCTTTTTTAACACGTTGTATACAAAAATCGATTAGTGTTTCGAACGAGTCAATGAATCCAGATGTTCAAAGAATCCCGGATAAGAAACATTTATACAAGAAGCATCTTCTATCTGTACCGGTCCATCCGCTACTACAGATGAAATCGCAGCCATCATCCCCAATCGATGATCACCATGTGAACGCAGCATTCCGCCAGTCAGCTTGGTTGGACCTGTAATGCGCATGCCGTCAGGTGTTGGCTCTATGATGGCGCCTAACTTTTGTAATTCTGAACAAACTGCTTCGATTCTGTCTGTTTCTTTCACTCGAAGTTCTTCAGCATCTTTAATGACCGTTGTACCCGTTGCTTGTGTTGCGAGTAATGCAATCACAGGCAATTCATCGATAAGCCGCGGAATCATTGCGCCGCTAATTTCAATTGCATGTAAATCAGATGATTCTACCGTTAACTCGCCATATGGCTCGCCTTCTCCATTAACCCTTTCACCAAAGGATACTTTCGCCCCCATCTCTTGCAAAACGTCGATAATCCCAGTACGGGTAGGATTGAGACCTACTTCAAGAAAAGTAATCTTGCTCCCTGGAACCATTGCTGCAGCACACATGAAAAAAGCTGCTGAAGAAATATCTCCCGGTACTTTTACGTCACACGCTTGCAAAGACTGACCGCCAGCAATGGAGACTGAAGTTTCTTCAGATTGGACGCTGGCACCGAACTGGCGAAGCATTCTTTCTGTATGGTCACGGGAAACAGCTTTTTCAGTAACTAGTGTCGTTCCTTCTGCAGATAAACCGGCAAACAAAATAGCTGATTTAACTTGTGCACTTGCAATAGGCATCTCATAGGACATGGCTTTAAGCTTAGTACCTTCCACTGTCACTGGCAACGTCTCAGTTTCAGTGTTCCCTTTGAATCTAGCATTCATTTCATTTAACGGGGCGGTTACACGGCGCATTGGCCGTTTACGTAAATAACGATCTCCCGTAATTTCAGCAGTAACTGATGATCCCGCTAGAATACCAAGCAATAATCTAGCCGTGGTTCCCGAATTCCCAGCGTCCAGCGCTTCTACAGGGTTTTTCCATCCGCTGATGCCCGGACTTGTGACACTTACATCCGAACCGTTTCTTTCAATCTCCACTCCGAGCTGAGAGAAAATCCGAATGGTGGAAAGACAGTCTTCACCGGCTAGGAAGCCACTAATCGTTGTTTTCCCTTT
Organism: Sporosarcina jeotgali; assembly: GCF_033304595.1. Lineage (NCBI taxonomy): Bacteria > Bacillati > Bacillota > Bacilli > Caryophanales > Caryophanaceae > Sporosarcina > Sporosarcina jeotgali. Next base: position 1,204,996 of record NZ_CP116341.1, on the reverse strand, counting down.
TGCGATTGCGCCGAGCATGACAGCACGATGCGAAATTGATTTGTCACCTGGAACTCGAATTGTTCCATTCAAAGCTTCTCCATTAAAGGCAGCTGTGATCATGTCTATTTTCTCCATAAAAAGCACCTCCGTCAAAGTATTTGCATAGAGTACTCGGTTTCTTTCTCGAGTACTTGTGCAGCATTGTTTCGTTCTGCTGCAGAACGGAAGCTAATAACGAGAATTCCATATACATCTGTGCGCGTTTCAACAATTCTTATATTCGTTAAACTAATCTCGTTTGAAGCTAAGATCCGTGTGATTTCAGAAATCACACCTGGATGATCAGGGATATCTATATGAAGATCAAATTGCATATATAATGCACCTTGTGCTGCGTCTTGTGCAACCGATGGAAGATTGTCTCGGAAATGTTTTGCATCATCGAAGAACTGTTGAATCGAATCAGGATCACTCTCATTAAGCATTTTACGTACAGAGTGCATTTCGGATAGCCATCGATCCAGCTGATCCACTAGCTGTTCTTTGTTCTGAACTGTGATATCTCTCCACATAACCGGGTCCGCAGAAGCAATTCGTGTGAGATCACGGAAACCGCCAGCTGCCAATCGTCGCACGAAAGGCTGCCCCTGTTCTTGTGAAGACAGCATATTTACAAGCGATGACGCGATGATATGTGGAAAATGGCTGACTACTGCAGTCATTTGATCATGTTCAGCTGCATCTAACACAGCCAGCTTCCCTCGCGTCACGGTTAATAAAGTTTTCATGCGCTCGAGGTCATCTGGATGACCATTTTCTGCAGGCGTTAATACATAATAGGCATTTTCGAATAAATGCCCTATGGCTGCCGAGATTCCGCTTTTATGTGAACCCGCCATCGGATGTCCGCCAATAAAGGTAATTCCTTTTTCAATCAATCCTTGTGCTGCACTCATAATTGGTTTTTTGGTACTGCCTGTATCACTTACGATTACTGATGATTTCATGTCCCACGTTACAGCTTCCTGCAACAGTTGAACCGTGGCCGCAACAGGCACAGCGAATATTATATAGTCTGCTTCTTTTGCTGCAGCTTTAACCGACGGAGCAACGGAGTCAATGATTCCTCGCCGATACGCTTCATCGGCAGATTTATAGGAGCGGTCAAATCCTGTGATGATGAGTTCAGGATTACGTTTCAATGCTAACGCTAGAGATCCGCCAATTAAGCCTAGTCCGATAATAGATACATTAGTTGTCATATAATTACCCTCTATTTGTCATAAGTGTTTCGAACGCTTTGAAGAACCCATTATTTTGTTCTTCGGAACCGATAGTGACACGGATCCGATTTGGGGTTCCAAGCAGATTTCCGCTTCTTACAATATAGCCTTTTTGCAACAGCTTATCAGCTGCTTCATTTGCATCCATCGGCACTTCTATCAGAACAAAATTCGCTTCAGACGGGTTGATGTGCAGGTTGTGTTTTTCTGCAAACTGTTCAAAGCGCTTCCGCTGTTTTGCGTTCGCACTGCGACATTCGTCAATGAACGCCTGGTCTGCCAGAGCATGCTCTGCAACAAGGAGTGACAGGGAACTTGTATTAAACGGATTTCTGATTTTGTTAAGTTCTGAAATGACTTCAGTTGAGGCGATGCCATATCCCACACGGAATGAAGCAAGTCCGTACGCTTTAGAGAATGTTCGTAAAATCATGAGATTCGGGTATTCAGATAGCCATTCAATTGGATTTTCATAACTTGCCTCAGTTATGTATTCATAATACGCTTCATCCAAAACAGTAAGGATTGCAGGAGGTACTGAATCCAAAAACTTCTTTAATCGCTCAGATGATATGAGGTCGCCTGTTGGATTATTAGGGCTGCAGATCCAAATGACAGCTGTTGATGAGTCAATTTCATTTAGAAACCGATCTAAATCATGCTGCCCGTCTGTTAACGGAATTTCACGCACTTCTGCACCTTCAATTTTCGCGTTGTGGGCATATTGAGGAAATGATGGAGTTGGCATCAACGTATTTGTATCGCGATTTAAGAGTGCACGGCAAATGATTGTAATAAGATCGTCTGACCCGTTACCGAGGATCACATTCGTTTCATCCACACCTAATTTTTGAGCCAGTTTTGTTTTGAGCGGAGGAGCGGAGGTTTCAGGATACATTTCAACTTGAACACCTGAATCCATTAAAAGCTTCCGGACTGACGGTGCGCAGCCATATGGGTTTTCGTTAGACGCAAGTTTGACGATCTTTTCCAAGTCGAATTCTTTTTGGACATCTTCAATAGATCGTCCAGGTTTGTATGGCTTCATAGTTGCTAGTGCTGGTTTCCAATTCATTTGCGGACTCCCCCTAAATGCTGAATTATCTCTTAAGATCCGGCCTTAGCTGTACTGCTTCATTTTGATACACATGAACGACGTCCTGCTGTGACATTTCCGTATTGACGTGCATAAGTACGCGTATGCAAAGCGGCATTCCGCCAGACACATCCATTTCGTGCATGCACATCACAGGGACATATGTCCAGCCTTCAATTGTACGAACCGCTTTTGCGGGAAATGCAGACTGCACATCTACTGTAGTAGAGATGAGTACAGAAACAATATCATCAGCTTTCAACTTATTTTCTGATGCCATTGTTTGAACTAATTGCCCGGTTGCTTCTAAAACAGCTTGCTGTTCATCCTGACTTACAGTTGTTGCTCCCCTTACACCTCTCACTGTCATATTCACACTTCCTCCTTTATTCGCGACACAAAATCATGGTAAGACTGTTCACATTGAATTTCTGAAACTTTTTCGGTAAATGGGTTCCCCAGACTATGAAGCAAAACAAAGACCAGGTCCCCGGAAGATACTTTCTTATCTTTTCTCATGAATTCGAGCAGGGGTTTGAATTCAACATCCAGAATAGCTCGCATCGGATAACCTGCATGATTTGCAAAACGGATAAATCGATTTGTGAATTCCTTAGTGATTCCGCCATATGCCTCACTCATCAGAAAAGCATAAGCCATGCCGATCATGACACTCTCTCCGTGGCTGACTTTGCCAAACCCAAAATATGCTTCTACTGCATGGCCCAGAGTATGACCAAAGTTTAAAAATTTGCGGTTCCCGTGTTCGAATTCATCCTGCGCAACAATATCAGCTTTCACTCGAATGCCTCTTAACAGCTCGGCCGGTAACTCTTCTGCAGAAAAGTACGGGAAGTCAGAATTCAACAGCAATGACTCTGTCCAATCAGCATCCGAAATAATTGCATGCTTTATGAGTTCAGCCATTCCTGAACGCACTTCTCTCTTTGGAAGCGTCGTAAATAAGTCAGGCTGGAATAAAACACCCGCCGGCTGATGAAAGGATCCGACCATATTTTTTCCTTCAGGCATGTTAATCGCTGTTTTCCCGCCTACGGCACTGTCGTGAGCAAGAATTGTGGTCGGGCATTGAAGAAAAGGAATCCCTCTCATATACGTTGCAGCTACAAATCCCGTCAGATCACCGCAAGCTCCTCCGCCAAACGCAAGCAGAATAGATTGTCTTGTGAAATTTTTCTGAAGTAAAAACGAGTGACAACTGAAGAAATTATCTGCAGTTTTACAATCTTCTCCAGCTGGAAGGACATGTACCTCGAACGGTATCGCGGCTTTCTTTAACGCTTGTTCAAGTTTTCCGAGGTGGTAAGAGGCAGCCGCTGCATCTGCAAAAATCCCGACTTTGTCTGCATTGTCCAGTAAGTCTTTATACTCCGTGGCGAAAAGATCATATACCTTTTCGCCAATGTGGACGCCGTATGAAGTACTTTTAGTTTTCACGGTGAGTTGCTCCATCACTTAAAACTCCTTCGCGTATAGACGATACTGTTCGAGATCTTGTTTCAGTCCATCCATTTCAAATGAACGGAACTCTTCAATAATTACTTTAGCCAGCTCAGTTGCAATTACGTGCTCTGCAACAACCGAAGCAGCAGGCACCGCGCAAGGATCTGATCGCTCAATAGTTGCAGTAAATGGCTCCTTCGTATCAATATCAACACTTTCTAACGGTTTATATAGCGTGGGAATCGGCTTCATAACCCCACGGACAACAATCGGCATTCCGGTGGACATACCGCCTTCTAATCCGCCTAAACGATTCGACTTTCTGTAATACCCCTTCTCTTCTGACCACGCGATCTCGTCATGCACTTCACTTCCGAAGAGTTTCGCCATTTCAAACCCGATACCGAATTCGACGCCCTTAAACGCGTTAATCGACATCATCGCAGCGGCTAGACGCCCATCTAACTTACGATCGAATTGAGCATAGCTTCCCATTCCGGGGGGGCAGCCTTCGATGACAACTTCCACGACACCGCCTAAAGTGTCCCCACGCCCCTTTGCATCATCGATTGCTTCGACCATAGCTTGTGAAACCTTTGGGTCTGCACAGTACACAGCATCCGCTTCGACACGTGTACGAAGCTCTTCCATAGAAAGGTCAGCAGTTGAAGCAGAATCAGCACAAATACCTCCAATTTCAACTACATGTGCAACTGTATGAATGCCGAGTTCGCGTAAAAATTGTTTTGCCACCGCGCCAGCAGCTACACGCATCGTCGTCTCGCGCGCTGATGAACGCTCCAGAACGTTTCTAAGATCCCGGTGACCATATTTAATGCCGCCGACTAAGTCTGCATGACCAGGTCGGGGACGAGTAATCTGTCGTTTTATATCCTCAGGCCGAACATCCTCGGAAAGCGGTTCAATTCCCATAATAGATGTCCAATGCTTCCAATCATCGTTAACGACTGTTAACGTTACAGGCGATCCTAACGTTTTTCCGTGTCGGACACCAGACGAGATCACTACCCGATCTTTTTCGATCTGCATCCTCCGGCCACGTCCGTGCCCGCCCTGCCTGCGCGAAAGTTCTCTAGTAATCATTTCAGCGGTCAGCGGCAATTGCGCTGGCAATCCTTCAATAATTGCGGTCAATTCAGGACCATGCGATTCCCCTGCTGTTAATACTCTCATCTTGAAATCCCCCTTTTGATACTTGCTGAAATGCAACCATTGTTAGCACTTTACCAAACTACAGCATCGTTGACTACTTGTTTAAACAAAAAAATCCGGAAAAGTCCGGATTTTTCATATTTTCTTATAAAAAAAGGTGTCTTCCGATTCCAAGCCATACCTTTCGGGACTAAAAATTTGTTCAGTACTTCCAACGAAAAGAATTCCACCCGGCTTTAATGCTTTAGCGAAGTTCGTGTAAATTTGGTGTTTTGCTTCTTCAGTAAAGTAAATCATGACATTTCTGCAGACGATTAAGTCAAAGTCATTTCCATACGCATCATCCAGCAAGTTATGCTGCTTAAAAATAACCGTTTTCTTCACTTCATCTGTTACTTGGAAGAATTGGCCTTCTTGCTTAAAATACTTTTGTTTTACAGCTGCAGGTACTTCTTTCAAGGAACGTTCCGGATATAAACCGACCTTTGCTTTTTCGATAACACCATTATCCAAGTCAGTGGCTGAAATTGTAATTTCTTTCAGTGGCAAATGATTGGAGAGAACCATAGCCATGGAATAGGGTTCTTCACCTGTAGAACATGCAGCACTCCAGCATTTCAACTTTTTAGTTTTCTGCAAAAGCTGTGGAAGAATCTTTTTGTCCAACACATCCCACCGTTGCGAGTTCCTGTAAAATTCAGATACATTAATCGTCATTCGGTCCAGAAACTCATCCATCATAGTGCGATCACTGCGGATCACCTCAAAATATTCGGTAAAATTTTTACATCCTCTTTTTTCATAAAGCGAAGTAAGGCGTCTTTTCATCTGTGCTTCTTTATACAGAGATAAGTCGATTCCTGTTTTTTGCTTAACACTGGCGATAAATTTCGTGTAATCCGACAATTTTTTACCTCCATCCATCGAACAATTATGTATAACAAAAACAGCCGGCGGAACCCGCTAGGCTGTTTTTGCTTTGTATTAGTTGATCCAGCTGTTTACTGCTTTTTCGTAAGAAGAAAGTTCTTCTTCTTTGAAGAACAAACCGATTTCACGCTCTGCAGATTCTGGTGAATCTGAACCGTGAATGATGTTCTTTGCAACAGTGACTGCGAAATCACCGCGAATTGTTCCTGGTGCTGATTCCTTAGGGTTTGTAGCGCCCATCATAAGACGTGCAGTAGAGATGACGTTTTCGCCTTCCCATACCATAGCAAATACAGGACCAGAAGTAATGAAGTCAACAAGCTCGCCGAAGAACGGGCGCTCTTTGTGCTCACCGTAATGCTGCTCTGCAAGTTCTTGAGAAATTGTCATCAATTTCCCGCCAACCAGCTGATATCCTTTGCTTTCGAAACGATTTACGATTTCACCGATTAGACCGCGTTGAACGCCATCAGGTTTTACCATTAAAAATGTTTTTTCCATAATTCAATTACACTCCTTCATAGTGACAAATCGGGATTACCCTTACTGATCGTACCAAAGGTCAAGCGATCTTTCAATTTTTTCTTTTTCCGTGAGAATTTAAAAAGTTCGCTTTGCAAGAAAGTCAGCCACTTGTTCGAATGCTTTTTTCGCATCGCTATCCGGTAATGACCGAATCTCAGCTGTAGCTTTCTCCAAATACAAATCACTAACTTCGTGGGCTTTTTCAATTGCGCCGCTTTCCCGTATATAGCGCAGCATCTCAGTACGTTCCTTCTCAGACAGCGTCCCATCAAATGCTTTCGTCAAATACGGCTGAAATGCCAGTTCGTTTCGTATGTACAATATGGGTAACGTCAGGTGCCCGTTAAGGAGATCAGACCCCGCAGGTTTCCCTAACTGTTTGTCCGAAGACGTAAGATCTAATATATCGTCAACAATTTGGAATGCCATACCCGCATAATAGCCAAAGTTTCTTAATCTGCGCACCACTTCATCATCAGCATTAGAAATGAGAGCACCCAACTCGCAGCTAGAAGACAACAGAAGTGCCGTTTTCCGCTTAATACGTCGTAAGTAATCACGGAACGATTGATCCGTTCTTCTCTGATAATCAAATTGGATAATTTCACCTTTGCAAATCTCAAGCATGGTATCTGCTAACAATCGATGGACAGAAGCCATTTCAATTTCACCGATCGACGTCAAAGCGCGCGAAAAAATGAAGTCGCCCGTATACATTGCAACTCGATTATCCCACTTAGATTTTACAGTTTTACGGCCTCTTCTCATATTTGAATCGTCAATGACATCGTCATGTACGAGAGAGGCCATGTGAACAAGCTCCAAGGAAACAGCTACTTTAGCGGTTGTTTCCATCGAGTAATTTCCGAACTTTGAAGAAAGAAATACGAAAATTGGACGGATCCTTTTTCCTCCAGCCCTCAGCAAATGCATAGATGCTTGCTGAATAAGCGGAGAGTCCGATTGAACGGCATTCTCAAGCTCTTTCTCAATATAGATGAGTTCCTTTCGGAAATCTGTATATAATGCCATTGCCTTCAACTTTTCCAAAATGATTCCCTTCTCCCGCCTGCTTATTATTTGATCGCGATATGTCCAGCGGCTACTCCGCCGCTATATGGACGATAATCGACTTGAGTAAATCCAGCAGACTTAAACAGCTGAGCTAATTCCTCACGACCTGGGAATTCATCAGCAGATTCTTGAAGCCAAGAATACTCATTGTAACTTTTCGCGAACAGTTTTCCAAAAACCGGCATAATATAATTAAAATAAAGTCTGAATAATTGTCGATAACCAGGAATCTCTGATTGGGATGTTTCCAGGCATGCGACAATCCCGCCAGGTTTAACAACCCGGTACATCTCTTTCAGTGCTTTTTCATAATCAGGCACATTTCGTAAACCGAAACCGATTGTCACATAGTCAAATGTATGATCTTCAAACGGAAGCTCCATCGCATTCCCTTGAATCAGAGTAATATTCGGGTGCTTGTCCGTTTTAGGAGCAGCTGAAGTCAACATCGCATTGCTAAAATCCAGCCCTGTAACATGTCCTTCACTTCCTACCGACTGTGCCATAGAAATAGTCCAGTCAGCAGTGCCGCAGCAGACGTCTAAAGCCTTCGATCCCGCTTTTACGTTCATTCGCTTCATAATGTCTGCACGCCATTTTTTGTGCAAGTTAAAACTGATAACAGAATTCATCTTATCATAATCCGTTGATATCGATTCGAATACAGAATGCACTTTCTGTTCTTTAGATTGACTCAAGTGGAATCTCCTCTTTTCAATGTCAGCTTAGCACTTCATAGGGGTTACAATCTCTTGAATCACCTGTTGAAGCACCGGATGTAATGAACTTATTTGTTCAAGCTCATGATTGAGCGTTGGGAGAAGTATGTCCATTGCTTGTTGAATAATGGATTTATCAATAACAAATGCTTGCTGCTCTTCAGAATTAGCCATTCCATTCAGTTTAACAAACGTCAGCACTGTTTCGGTTAACGCCAGATAATCGCCAAAACCGTATGCGTTATAGAAAGTGGAAATACATCCTGATTCAATGACTTTTAATCTTTCCAGCAAAACCGAAGCGGTTGGACGGCGTTCTTGATGCAATGCCGTTTTTTGCTCGTTAATATGGGCAATCGTTTGGGACAATTCGCGAATAAAAGCAAACTCCCCGATTCCAGCTAAAATCCGATAATGAATTCCACTGAAATGATCACCAGCAAGAACTGTCAGCTGTTGTTCAGCAGACGTCGCATGAGCACTTTCAATGCGATCGTGAACATCAAGCGCAGCGTGAATCGCACCAATAGACAATGTAATCTTCCGAAGATTGTCTTCCTCATTTTTTTCGTTCACAATAGGCAGCAAAAGAAAAAAAGCTTTCATGGAGTCTACAGGGAAACGGCCAATTTCTCGCTTGAGAATGGATTCACGGAGTACATATTGCAAGTCATTTATATAGTTTTCTACAATTGAATTCAAATCGTGTTTATTCATCACCGTTTCTCCATTCCAAGGCATCTAACAAGTGAACGATGCAGGTTGCTGTTATGCTCTCTCTTCACTGGAGACAACCCCGTGCGCAGTTGTTATCTCTGCACTCCCACGGATTTTCATAGCGGATGTGTGTTCCGTAAACTGGGCAATCATCACTTCTCCACAGTCTAGTTTTTCCGTATGGTGGAATTTCGTGTCGTTTCCACGGGTTAACCCGATAACACTGACACCATCTTCTTTTGCTTTAATGACGATGTAATCTGGTGCAGTCATAGTTCTCTCTCCCGTCTTTCATATCTTACCTATCATATCATAGTTAAACAGCGATCCGCAAAGGACCGGGACCTTACTTTACGAGTGAAAGAATTTCCGACCGTTTCACATCGTCGTGTTCGTAAATTCCTCTTGCTGCAGTCGTAATCGTTTTCGAACCCGGCTTCTTAATGCCTCGCATTGTCATGCACATATGCTCAGCTTCTATGATGACGTAAACACCGAGCGGCTTCAACATCTCCATCATAGCGTCTGCAACCGTTGTCGTGATTCGTTCTTGCAGCTGTGGACGCTTAGCAGTGGATTCAACCGCTCTCGCTAATTTACTGAGTCCTGCCACAACACCGTCCCGAGGTATGTATGAAATATGGGCAACACCGAAAAATGGAACGAGATGATGCTCACACATTGAATAAAAAGGAATATCTTTTACCAGCACTACTTCTTCATGCTGTTCATGAAAAACGGTTTCAAAGTACATACGGGGATCATCCTTCATACCCTCGAATACTTCAGCATACATTTTCGCTACGCGCTTTGGTGTTTCCAACAATCCTTCGCGTTCTGGATCTTCACCGATCGCTTCGAGGATCATCGTGACCGCCTGTTCTATTTTTCCCACATTCACATCTTCCATCGGTGGAACCTCCTCTGATGCACATCTAGTCTTTCAAAATAGTAGCATACTCCCGGCGTTCAGTACAGTTGATGGCTCTGATAATATTTTACCTGCAAAACGGAAAGAAGCCCGCCAGCTTATCCGTTAAGGATATCTGACGAGCTTCTATGTAATTGAACTCACTTTACAGCATCTTTCAATGCTTTACCTGCTTTGAATGCAGGAACTTTGCTAGCTGCGATTTCAATTTCTTCTCCAGATTGAGGGTTACGGCCTTTACGAGCAGCACGCTCACGTACTTCGAAGTTACCGAAGCCGATCAATTGTACCTTCTCACCCTTTGAAAGAGCGTCTTGGATTGTTTCGAAAACAGTTTCAACAGCTTTTGTTGCATCTTTCTTAGAAAGACCTGCTGCTTCTGCTACGGAGTTGATCAATTCAGTTTTGTTCATCTCGTTCACCTCCTCTCAAACATTGGTAAACCTCTTTAACACTGTAAAAAGAGTAACATAACCATTTCTGCCGTGCAACAATATTGTGATCCGATTATTGCTTACTTATCCCAAAAACAGAAAAAAGACCCGCTGTAGACGGATCTTTACACGTTACACGATGAACGTCACCATACCTTTATTCCCTTCATTTACCATCTTTTCAATAGTCTCGCGCAGTCTTCGCCGTGCACTATTTGGTACCGCAGATGTCTTGAATCGAATACTTTCTTTTAGCACTTCATGCAGAGGTGTTCCAAACAATTGAGTCTCCCAAAGCGCGTCACGATCATGTAAGTAGGCATTCTTCAACTCTTTCAACAAATGATGACTATGGAACTCTGATCCGATGAGAGGAGCGAATTCTGCCTCCATGTCAATGCGAATCACGTGTAAAGCTGGAGCTGTCGCTTTCATGCGGACACCGTAAAATGAATCTTGCTTGATCAGTTCAGGCTGTGTCGGCTGGAAATCAGCAATTGTTGGCAGCGCTACGCCATATCCATCCTGTTTCGCAGTCTCAATCGCCTCTGCAAACATATCATAAGACTTTTTGGCTTTGACCGCTTCTTGGATGAACACCAGCCAATCTTTCTTTGTTTTCATCTCAGTATCCATGTATGACTCACAAACACCCAAGTAGGTTTGTTCATCGATTTTCAAATCGAGGATGGCCCGGCCTTTGCCTGCATCTACTTCAATAACTTCAGCGGATTTAATATAATCCTCTTCATTCAGGCGTTCCGCAAGTTGCTGGACCTTTCGGATTTTTGACGCTTCCAGAAACCCTTCATTAATTATTTCATCAATATTTGCATTCAAATAATGCTCTGACCCTAACACATCCATCCAGTCCGGTTTTTGAAGATCGATATGAGTGATTGGGAATTCATATAGAGCTTCCTTTAAGATCAGCTGAATTTCCTGGGCATTTAATTGATCCGCACTAATCGCAATGACAGGGACTCCATGTTCCTCTTGTAATTTCTGTTTCAGTTGAACCGTTTTCTCATGTGCCGGCATTTTGGAGTTCAGCACAATGACAAACGGCTTACCGATTTCCTTTAGTTTTGACACAATTTCAGTTTCCGCGGCCTCCGCCGAAGCTCTCGGAATATTATTTACTGTCCCGTCTGTTGTTAACAAAATCCCAATTGTTGAATGATCCCGAATGACCTTATCGGTTCCAATACGGGCGGCTTCTTCAAATGGAATCGGTTCATTATGCCACGGGGTATGGACGTATTTAGGTCCATCCTCATCCTCGTAGCCCTTCACACCGTCAATCACATAGCCTACACAGTCTGCCAATCGAATTTGAAAAGAGAGTTCGCCATCTCCAATTGAAACTGCGGTTCCTTGTGCTGGCACAAATTTCGGTTCAGCCGTCATAATGACTGGGCCTGGAGAGCTTTGTGGAAGCTCATCTTGCGCACGAGTCCGGTCTGCCTGCTCACTCATATTGGGGATAACTACTTCTTCCATAACCCGTTTAACAAAAGTGGATTTTCCGACACGAACAGGACCTACCACTCCGATATAAATATCGCCATCCGTTCGTCTCGCTAAGTTTTCATATAGTTCTTCTTTCATTTCCATCGTCCTCCTTTTCTACGCATAGTAGTTTATGAAAACAAAAAACGTTTCATGCATAAAAGCACGAAACGTTTTTGTTCAGTTAGACGATTTCATGAAAACAGGTTCATTATTTTCGTTCACTGTATACGGTAATGAATAGGCAGGAAGGATAGGATAATTGTCCGCAAGCAAGTAACGGATGTCTTCTCCCGGCTTAACAGATGGCTTTTCTTGCGACAAAATACGATTTAAGTCAATCGAGTAATCGATATAGAACTTGCCATCTCCGCCGACCACAAGCGGCAAATGCGCATCCGAATAAGGACTTTCAACAGTCAATGGTTTCTTCAGCCCCATTTTTTCGAAGTCGACTTCATAGACGTTTGCCCCTTCTTGAACCGGGTCTTTAAAAGGCAGTACCCCATTAACCGTTTTCCGTAAGATTAATTCACGGATCCGCTCTGCAACACGTAAGTCTACAAGTTTCACGGTTGGATTTTCTTCTACATCCATTAGGACGTATTGATAAATACCGCCTTGTTCATAAGCATTTGATGGAATCTTCTCTGTCAAAGAGGGAACAATTTTCGTAAAATCGATTGGGTACTTAATATATTGATCAGTATTCATATCGCGAGTCTTTATCGGCAATAATCCATCTGATTGTTCTTGATACGTATCGACTGCTTTTTGTACAGTCTCCAATTGATCTTCATAAGGTCTTTGTTTGCTTTCCATTTCATCTTGAGGGTACATGCACCCTGACAAGAGGAGCGAAACAATCATAACTATAGGGAGCAGCTGCACTTTATTCATAGCTTTATGCGCCTCCTGTAGGTCCGTTAAAGACTAGGTAGATCATAGCAAAGAATGAGAAGATCAGTAACCCATAGGCAACGACAGCAAAACCTATTTTAAGAAGCTTGTTTGTTAATTTGGTACGGCTGACATGAATGAGCCCCATTGAGATCATCATGAAACCCATGGCATAAAAAGACAGCCACATTTTATCCAACGAGGACAAAGTACGTCATTCCTTCCAATCGTAAATTTATACATGAGTATAAGGGAACCTGCATGGCAGTCATGCAGAATTAATTAGAAAAATCGTCAGTTTCCTTCTTTTTCCCGCGATTCATTAACCAATCTACTGCCTCTTTAGGTTCGTGACCCTCAAATAATACAGAGTATAAAGCTTCTGTAAGCGGCATAGAAACGTCATACTGCTTAGCAAGCTGATGAGCGGCCTTAGTTGTACGCACACCTTCAATTACCATTCCCATGCCTTCTGTCACTTCTTTTAACGAATGACCTTTTCCAAGCATATTTCCTGCTTTCCAGTTACGTGAATGCACACTATTCGCTGTGACAATCAAGTCGCCCATTCCAGCTAACCCCGCAAACGTCACAGGATTTGCACCCATTTTGACACCGAGACGAGTAATTTCTGCTAGTCCCCGTGTGATTAAGGCTGCTTTAGCATTGTCTCCGTAGTCTAAACCGTCCGTAATTCCCGCAGCCAATGCAATGACATTCTTCAATGCACCGCCCAGCTCAACGCCTAGAACGTCTTCGTTGGTATACACACGGAAGAAGGAGTTCATGAATAGGGTTTGAATCTCTTCTGCTGCACGTGTATCCTCTGAAGCAACTGTTACAGTCGTAGGGTGACGCAGTACTACTTCTTCAGCATGAGACGGTCCAGAAAGCACAACAAGCCCTTTACGTGCTTCAGGACGGATTTCCTCTGCCAGCATTTCAGTAATCCGCTTAAGCGTATCCGGTTCAATTCCTTTCGAAACATGGACAATCAGTTTCGGCTGCTGGATAAGATCGTTCAATTGTGATCCGATTTCCCGCATCCCTTTTGTCGGAACCGCAACTATAAGTATGTCTGCATGCTCGACTACCTGTTCAAGATTCGAACTGGCTTTCAAGGATTCAGGCAATTTACAGTTTTTCAAGTAAGCTTGGTTCGTATGCTGTTCGTTTATCTCATCCGTCTGTTCTTGTCTTCTTCCCCAAATTAGACAGTCATGTCCGTTTTCAGCAAGAACAAAAGCAAGGGCAGTTCCCCAGCTTCCCGCACCAATTACAGAGACTTTTTTCAAGATTCCTCATCCTTTCCGACAGTTTCGTTAACTTCTAGCCCGAGTAATAATTCGAATCGGCGTTCCTTCAAACCCGAAAGACTCGCGCAAACGATTGCGCAGGAATCGTTCATACGAAAAGTGCATCAGTTCTGTGTCGTTCACAAACACGACAAATGCAGGCGGTCTGACAGCAACCTGTGTTGAATAATAAATGCGAAGACGCTTCCCTTTATCTGTCGGAGCTGGATTTCTAGCAATCGCATCTTCAATTACTTCGTTCAAGACACTTGACTGAATACGCATCGAATGATTTTCACTAATATTAACGATTAAATCAAACAATGAGCGGACCCGCTGCTTTGTTTTTGCAGATACATATGCAATCGGCGCATAATCTAGGAACAAGAAATTTTTACGGATATCTTCATTAAAACGATTCATCGTTTTTTCATCTTTTTCAAGTGCATCCCACTTATTTACTACGAAGAGAATGCCTTTACCTGCTTCTTCAGCGTACCCGGCAATTCGTTTATCCTGCTCGCGGATACCTTCCTCACCATTAATGACGATCAATACAACATCAGAGCGATCAATGGCCTTCAAGGCGCGCAGGACACTGTATTTTTCCGTATTCTCGTACACCTTACCTTTTTTCCGCATTCCTGCAGTATCAATAATTTTGAATTTCTGTCCTTCGTATTCATAAGAAGAGTCAATTGCATCCGTTGTAGTGCCTGCAACATCACTGACAATTACACGGTCTTCACCGAGCAAAGCATTGACAAGCGAGGATTTCCCTACGTTCGGCCGTCCAATCAAAGAAAAACGGATCACATCATCTTCAATTTCTTCTTCTGAAGGATCAGGGAAGTTCTCTGCTACGGTATCTAAAAGATCACCAAGACCAAGACCATGTGCACCTGAAATTGGATACGGATCGCCAAAACCGAGTGAATAGAAATCATAAATCATGTCCTTCATTTCAGGGTTGTCCACTTTATTGACAGCAAGGACTACTGGTTTTTTCGTTTTATACAAAATCTTCGCAACTTGCTCATCCGCATCCGTAACCCCTTCTCTTCCATTAGTAAGGAAAATGATTACATCTGCTTCTTCAATTGCAATTTCAGCCTGCAAACGAATTTGAACTAGAAATGGTTCATCCCCAATATCAATTCCGCCTGTGTCAATTAAATTAAAATCGTGAGACAGCCAATCCGCTGCACTATAAATCCGATCTCTTGTTACGCCTGCAACATCTTCTACTATCGATATACGTTCTCCGACAATTCTGTTAAAAATCGTGGACTTTCCGACATTCGGACGTCCTACGATGGCTACTGTTGGTTTACTCATTAGTCATTCATCCTTCCAAGCTATCTTCTGCATATTATACACAAAAAAAAGAGATGGCGCTCTAAAAAGAGCCATCTCTTTCTTTGCAGTTGTTACAGGTTCGCGAACCTTATTAGTTAGAGAACTTTTTTAACTGATCTCCGATGACATCACTGATTGAGAAACCAGACGGCTCTTCAGGCATTTCATAGCCATCATATGTGTCTTCTTCTTTATCAGTCAAATCTTTAATGCTCAAAGATAGACGTTTGTCGTTAGGATTGACATCCAATACTTTAACTTCTACATTTTGTCCTTCAGACAGTACTTCGTTAGGCGTGCCAATGTGGTCGTGGGAAATTCTTGAAATATGCACAAGACCTTCGACCCCTGGGAATACTTCGACAAAAGCGCCGTATGAAACGAGGCGTTTTACAGTCCCTTGGAGAACTGCACCTTTAGGAGCTTTTTCTTCAATTCCTTCCCACGGTCCCGCTAACGTGTCTTTGATAGAAAGACTGATTCTTTCAGAATCACGATCGACAGCTAAAATTTTCACTTCAACTTTGTCGCCTTCTTTTAGGACATCTGACACTTTTTCAACGTGACCATGTGCGATTTGTGAAATGTGTACTAAACCATCCACTCCGCCTAAATCTACAAACGCACCAAATGAAGCGATCCGCTGTACAGTTCCTTCCAGCACGTCCCCTTCGTGAAGATCCGCCAGAATCTCTTCTTTTTTAGAAGACTTCTCTTCCTGAATAACTGCACGATGGGATAAAATCAAACGGTTTTTCTCTTTATCCATTTCCACAATCTTAAAGTCCATAGTACGTCCTTTATAGTCTTCAAATGATTCAACGAAATGATCTTCAACTAACGATGCTGGTATGAATCCGCGTACTCCCAAATCGACTACTAAACCGCCTTTTACAACATCTTTCACTTCAGTTGTAATTGTGACAGCATTATTAAATTGCTCTTCTAATGTATCCCAAGCATCTTCCGCATCCACTTTACGTTTGGACAATACGAACGTATTATCTTCAACTTTAATGATAGAAAGCTCGAGCTCATCGCCTTCTTTTACTGCGTCTGATGCTGTTTCAATGTGAAGACTAGATAATTCACTGATTGGAATCACGCCGTCAAATGGTGCTCCAGAAATTTCTACAGTGACAGATTTGTCTTCAATTTTTGTTACTTTACCTGTCACGCGATCTCCTTCATTATATCCGTCCATAGCTCCTACATTCATCTCTTCAGTCATATGTAGTCCTCCTCCATATTGATCATAGTTCTATACTATTGGAATATACCCACAAAAACAAAAAATTGAACTTATTTGTTAGGAATTTTTTTCTATGAGCATTTGGATAGCGTCCATAATCGCTTCTGTCGCTTCTTCCGCAGAAGCTTTGCGTTCACGCATAGGTGTCATGTCAATCGGTTCCCCGTAGACCACTTTCAGCTGTTTGAATGGACGATAAGGACCGATAATCGCACATGGCATGACTAAGGCATCTCCTTTAAGTGCAAAAAAACCTGCTCCTGTTAATCCTTTCCCTAATTCACCAGTTTTACTCCTCGTTCCTTCAGGAAACATTCCAACTACTTGTCCGGAGCGGAGTAATTCGAGTGCTTTGCGAATGGCCTGCCGGTCACTGAGTCCGCGTTTTACCGGAAATGCATTCACATTAGGCAGAACTGCCTTCAAGACAGGCAGCTGAAAGAGCTCTTCTTTCGCCATGAAATGTACAGGACGCGGTGCGGTCAAGCCAACAACAGGCGGATCTAAATTATCGATATGGTTTGTACACAAAAGAACACCTTGCTCTTTAGGGAAATTCTCTTGTCCGATCACCTTAATCCGATAAAACGGCTTTAATACCGCAGTACATAATGCTTTTCCAAGAGGGTATAGATTCATGGCCGTTTCCTCTCTTCCGCATGCTGAATAATTTCATCTGCAACTTGTTCAATGCTCATAGATGTTGTATCGATAAAAATGGCATCACTTGCTTGTTTCAATGGAGAGGCAATACGCTCTGTATCCGCTTTGTCCCGATCCGCAATATCTTTGCAGAGTTGAGCCATTGAACGATTGATGCCTCTTTTTGTATTCTCGGCAAAACGTCTTTCCGCACGTTCTTCAACGGATGCAGTCATGAAGATTTTCAGTTCAGCGTTCGGCAATACTGCCGTACCGATATCTCTTCCGTCCATTACAACACCTTTAGAATTAGCCAGAAGGCGTTGTTTTTCCACCATCAGCTCTCTGACATGCGGCTGCGCGGCCGTCGCAGAAACATTTGATGTCACTTCCTGTGAACGAATGGCTTCTGTAATATCCTCTCCGTCCACCCGCACAATTTGTCCTTCTTCAGTAGGTGTTAGTTCAATGTCGATCCGCTCTAATAAATGAGTGAGAGCTTCATCGTCATATACATCTATATGCTCTTCCAATGCTTTATATGTCAGAGCACGGTACATTGCACCCGTATCGATGTATGTATAGCCCAACTTTGTTGCTGTTATTTTTGCAATTGTACTTTTACCTGCAGCAGCAGGTCCATCTATTGCGATTTGTATACCTTTATCCATATCCACTACCCCCGTACTCAATTCGAGAACATTGTACCATAGCGAAAAGGAAAAAGTCTTATTTGCAAAGACCTTTTCCTATTCGTTCCGTTTTTTCA
Organism: Sporosarcina jeotgali; assembly: GCF_033304595.1. Taxonomy (NCBI): domain Bacteria; kingdom Bacillati; phylum Bacillota; class Bacilli; order Caryophanales; family Caryophanaceae; genus Sporosarcina; species Sporosarcina jeotgali. The sequence goes on along the minus strand of NZ_CP116341.1, from coordinate 1,186,939 downwards.
ATTGTCGTTCAAAACACAGGCGGATGACTTGCTGACGAGATTCTTGATCAATCTGGTCAAACTGCATCGATGCGATGCGACGGCCATCTTTCTCCCAAATCCGAACAATTCTCGCGTTCACACGCACGTATTTAATCGAGTTATTTGCGTACGGAAGGACGATTGTCAACTTCACGATATCATCTTCTTCAAAATTCGATTTCGCCAAATTGACCGCCATACCGCCTGCACTAATATCCTCAGCAACAAGTTGATGAATGTTGCCGTCTTTATCGACTGCTACATCCAAAGGGGAATCTACACGTACAAATTCTCTGCGCTGGATTTTAATTAATTCCGTATCTCCGGGATACGTGAGCTGAAGCATCGGAATTCCTCGGTTCAATCTTCCCATTACTTCTGTCTTAAAGACGTAAGCCATTTTTAATTCGTCAACAAAAGAGACCAGAAGCTGTGTGCCGTCGATGAAAAAGGCTGTTCTTCCTGTTTCAAGATGAGTGGGATAATCGATCATTACACAATCTTTCCCGATATCTACGACACGACTTTTAAATTTTTCGCCCTCTTCTGTGTAATCCTTGTCTATTGTGATTGAAGTCCCTAGTGCAAGCTTCATAAAACCGCCACCTGTCATGAGTTCATACTAGTATTATGACATGATAACCGGGATTTTCCAATCCTTATTTACGCTTGCTTTTCGGTTCTGATGACATCTTTAGTTTCTGTATCCACCAAAACGACGTAGGTGCCGACTTGCCCGTTTTCTTCCAAAGTGACTGTTAACGCATATGCGAGCCGTTGGATTCCGTGTTCGTTTTCAACGTAAACCAGGTCTTGCTTATTTACTTTTACGTTCTGATGGAAAAAGGTCTTCCAATCGATTTTTATCATCGGCTGATCTTTAAGCTGCTCTTTCCGGATATACTCTGCTGCGTTGAGACCCAGAATGCGGCCGTCTTCTTTAGCTGCTTTGACCTGAATCGTATCTGACAACACTTTTGCCTGATGCATCTTTTCCACTCGTGTATAAACAAAATGGAACGCTGTATCATTTTCTCGAACTTCTTCATACACCACATCTGTATATCCTGAATCTTTTAGAAACGTTTCGACACGAGCTCGAACACTTTCCAATTCCATTGTACCCGGGCCAGCAGGACGCTCTGTCAGGAAGGATAGAATATGACCGCCTTTTTGTGTAACATCGATATATCCTATTGAGTCTTGGTCAGCAAATCGAATATGGTAAAACGGATAGGCCGCACCAGGCTTACTGTCTGTTGTGTCAATGACTTGTTTAGATACATCCGGAAATAGTTTTTTGAACTTGTTGAGCGCTTCCTCTTTTGTGACCTCTGGATCTTTAATATGTTTCAATTCCTTTTTCTTCAATGCATCTGATTCACTGGCAGTAAGCGGAAAATCACTTTCTGTATATTGCTGAATGGAGGCACTTAATCCTTTCCAGTCAAAAGTCGCTTTCTCCCCATCCAGCCGGTCTTGCCATTCTGCCATTGAAAGATTACCACTTGCCATATCTGCAGTTGCGATCGACCACTGGTCAGATAGGCTTTCGATATTTTCAGATGCGCGATCCATTACTTTGTGAAACTCTTTAGGATCCGTGCGTTCATCCCCTTCTTTCGAAAACTTTCCTAATCGCCCTAAGTAGTTCATCCATGTTGTCGAAAATCGTTGATCCAGAGGCAGTGAAGCGACTGATTGTTGAATATCAGAAGATAATCTCCAAATATCCTCACGAGCCTCAAGATCACCCTCTCCTTCATTGAATAGCAGCGTTTTCTTAACGGCCACGTCAAGGTCACGCAATTTAGAAGAGGCATCGGATATGTTTTTGGCATATTGAACGGACAACGCATTTTGCAGATCCTTATTTTGACCAGCTATTGAATAGGAATACACTGATAACGAAACAATCGCGAATACAGCGAGAAATATTATTTTTTTCATAAGTACGTACTGCACCTGCTTTCTGTAAAAGTTATGGGTAGGGAGTAAGGAAATACGTTTTCTTTAGTTACAAAAAACATGCATCCCTATTTTCTTGATTTGAGGACGCGACCAAATCCATTTACTCGTTGCTGTCACAGGATTAAAGTAATAAATTGCGTTTTCAGAAGGATCCCAGCCATTCATAGCGTCAATTACTGCTTCTTTTGCTCTTTCATTTGGTTCCAGCCAAATTTGTCCATCTGAAACCGCTGTAAAAGCTCCCGGCTGGAAAATCACACCTCCAACTGTATTCGGGAAATCAGGATGTTCGATACGATTTAAAATAACCGCGGCAACTGCAACTTGGCCTTCATAAGGTTCTCCGCGGGACTCTCCATATACAGCATTCGCCAGCAATTTCAAATCGTCCCCGCTATATTTTGAAGGAACTTGTGTGCTCGGTTTTTTAGCAGCTGTTCCGCCTTTAACTTGAGACGACAAAGGTTTTCCTCCATAGTGGGTAAATTCTTTGCCGTTATTTATGTTGTCCATGACAAACTTTTTATCATATGAAGATACCGAAGTTAACTTCTTTTTCGTTTTAGATCCCGCGATTCCGTCAATTGGCATTCCATACTTCTCTTGGAATTCCCTCAATGCCCAATACGTTTGATATCCAAAGTTTCCATCTATTTCCCCTTTAAAGAATCCGATATATTGAAGTCTTGCTTGAAGTTCAATAACATCATCTCCTTTCGTCCCTTTTGCAAGTTCCCGGTCTGTAAAAGCCTGAGAATCAGTTGATAGTGATAATTGAATTCCTGCAAATAAGAAAAAGCCAATTAACAAGGTGCGTATTGTTTTGTTCATGTCATTTCCTCCAGTCGTTCTGCTAGTACACTTAGACTGTCCTAAATTACTGGATTTATGACGAATTGCTGCATGAAAGCATAAAAAAACCACCCGTTAGGTACGGATGGTCTCATCTTGATCTCTTTTGAAATTGTCTCATGGCAAAAACGTGTGCATACTTCACTCTGGTTAGCCCAAACCACCATAAAAAAAGCATGAATGGAATCATTAGATATACCCATAAATCATGGATTTCCAAGATTGCATTGTACGTAACATGTAATAGAAAAGGGAAAATAAGTGCAATGGCTAAATTCCACTTTTTACTTGTTGAAACTGCAAATTTAGATTTCCCAAAATAATACCCCATTACGACTCCAAACAACGCATGGCTGGAAACCGGTAATAACGCACGAATAAAAGCTGTATCTAAACCAAAAGTGAACAAAAACAAGATATTTTCAACTGTCGCGAATCCCAGAGATACACTCGCCCCAAAAAGAATTCCATCGTAGGTATCGTCAAACTCAAAGTTTTTATATACAAAGACTAATAAAATCAGCCATTTGAAAAATTCTTCTAAAGCACCCGTAAACACCGTATTCTGTAAAAATTCATTCGAGAAGACTTGCTCCTGTTCAAAAACATGTTGAATGAACAAGATTGGAAACGTCATGACCGCTCCGTAAACAAACGCTTGAAAAAGAGTGCGCGAAGGTTCCCTTGAGATTTCTTTTCTCAAATAAAGATAACTGAATAATGCCAGTGACGGAGCGATTGCAACTGTAAACAAAATTATCAAGCTTCGCACCCCCAATCAGGGTGATTATATCACAAATACAGAAAGAATTTCCTATTCTGTTAACACTTTGCTTTCATTTTTTCGGATATTGAATATGCGATTGCTTCACCGTGATGGCGGCCATTCTCAATAAAAATTGAATTAGCGTTATTACCGGCAGCAATTACACCTGCAATATACAGACCTTCAACTGAAGTTTCCATCGTTTCTTCGTTAAATATCGGACACCCGCTATCCTGTTCCAACTGGATCCCCATACTCCCCAAAAGGTTATAGTCCGGATGATAACCAATCATAGCAAATACGGCATCAGACGGGATTACATCTATCCCTGCTCCTGAACGAATACGGACACTTTCACTTGTAATTTCATCAACCGACGCTTGGAAGATCATTCTGATTTTGCCGTTGTTCACCAAGCTTTCAAATCCCGGTAAAATCCAAGGTTTCACACTTGGTGAATAGGAGGATCCGCGATATACGACGGTCACGTTAGCTCCGGCGCGTTCAAGTTCCAGTGCAGCGTCAACGGCAGAGTTTTTACCGCCAATAACTACTACATTTTTTTGGAAGTAAGGATGTGCCTCTTTGAAATAGTGATGAACGTGCGGTAAATCTGCACCGACTGCTTCAAGACGGTTCGGCTGATCATAATAACCTGTCGCTGCAACAACGTATGGCGCTTCATATTCTGCCTTATCCGTTCTAAGATGAAACACGTTGTTTGTCTTTTCTACCGATAGAACTGTCTCATCGCTGTTAATCGTCAATTGTTCAAGCTCAGCAACTGTTCGATAGTATACTAACGCATCATTGCGTTGAGGTTTATCTTTCGCGGTGATAAATGGAATATTGCCAATCGATAATTTCATGCTTGAACTAAAAAATGTCTGATGTGTTGGATAGCGATGAATCGAGTTAACAATACTCCCTTTTTCAATAAGCAGCACATCGAGACCTATCCGTTGTAAATGGATAGCAGCAGATAACCCACAAGGTCCTGCCCCTATAATAATTGCATCCGTTTTAAGCATATCAGCTTTCTCCACTCCTTTTTTTATACTGAATTGTAATTAAGTGCGTTTCTGGCGGAGCACCAAATCGTAATGGGACTAATGTGGTTCCAAATCCGTTGCTAATTAGTTGTGAATACTCCCGTTGCTCTTTAAATTCCCCTCTAGGCTGCATCCCGAAAGGCCCGAAACGAATTTGGCCGCCATGCGTATGACCTCCTACTAGAAGCTCAGGTTTGGATAGTTGCAGAATCTTATTGAACAGCGATGGATTATGAACCGCCACAAGCTGATACATATAGTCTTGTTCAAAACCTACAGCTTCTTTCAAGTTTGTATTTCCGCTTGAAGGATCATCGGCACCACTGATAATCCAATCAGGATGTTCAGGAATACGAACACTTTTATTGTCAAGTACTACCCCTCCAACAGCAGCGATAATATCCCGAATTGCAGATTCTCCTATTTCACGGTCATTGTTGCCCCAAACATAGTAAACCGGACCTAAGGAAGATAGTTTTAAGACATTATTTTTCACTCGATCTGAAGGGACACCTCTCTCAGCGACATCACCGCCAATAATAACGAGATCCACTGAACCTGCCCTGGATTGAACTTTATTCAATAATTTTTTCGGTATCCGTCTCCGGTGCACATCACTTATGAAAAACACAGTAAGTTCCGCATCGTTCTCCGGCACGGACTTCACGTTCATGCGATGGGTCTTTAAAGAAATACGATGAGCACTGTAAAACATACTTCCCAACAATATGCTTAGACAAATGAACAGCGTACGAATACTAATCCAGAAAAACTTCATACATTCACCCGCCATATGAAAAAGGCAAAGTCAGCGTACTTTGCCTTTTCGAAATTTGTAATTAAGGAATAATCAGCATCTGTCCAACACTGATTGAATTTGATGATAACCCGTTAGCAGCTTTGATTTTTTCTACTCCGCTGCCTGACCCATAATAATTCACAGAAATCCGGTAAAGTGTTTCGTTCGGTTGAACGGTATGTGATTTCCCGGCTGGCTTTACTTCTGGTTTTGAATCCGGTTTTGTTTCCGGCTTAGGATCCGGTTTGGATTCTGGTTTTGCATCCGGTTTCGGATCTGGCTTAGGCTCTGGCTTCGGATCCGGTTTCGGTTTAGCAACAGGCTTCTGTTCCGGGGTTGCAGAACTATCAGGCACATCTTTTTCAGCGTCTTCTTCCGCTTTTGAATCATCATCTTCTTTACTTCCATTGGAATCGGCGGTCACATCGTCAGAAGAATTCGGTGACTGACTTGAACCAAGTTCATATGTCACGTCCGACGAGTCAATCTTAACGTTTGAATCCTCTTTAGGATTATACAAATCCGAAAGCACATACACAAATATTCCAATCGGTATAAGTGTGAAGAGCACTAGAATAATATTGATCAAAGTTAGTCCTTTGCGCGATTCTTTCTTTTTACGCTTAGGTGTCCCATTTTTATTCTGACGCAGTTTTACACGAGAGGGAAGATCCTCTTTAGTATCGTCATCTAAATCAATCTCTTTTCTATTATCTTCGAATTCTGAGTTATAGTCACTTTTTGTCATAGTGGCATTCTCCTATCCCCTATTACTATATCTTTATTATGACGAATTTTGTCGTAAAAGTAAACGGCAATCCGGTCTCCTAACAAAGCAATAGTCGAATTCTCTCCTCCCATTGCAGAAGTCTTCTCCGATTCCCGCTGCTCTCGTTACTTAAAAGCCAGCTATCCTGAGCTGTACCGCATACGGAACAGCATGAATCGTGCTGTTCCTGCGAAATTTCATCAAAATAAGAGAGTAATTGTGCACGTAAACAGGTTTTTGCGTGGACATAGGCAATCATTTCTCTTAACTTCTCTTCTTTGTCGTACTTTAACTTTGTGAACGTTTTAAGAACATCATCAACCGAAAGTGTTTCCAGGTAATATTGAATCAATCTTGAGCTCGTTTCAGAAATACCAGCAAGCTCTGCCGATGATTCCACTGACTCACCAGATGCCCTCATGGAGACAAAGTGATGGACTTGCGGCTCATCTGGCAGGTCCCGTTGTACAATGAAGCGAACTTTCTGCTCATCATCCGTTACATATAACAAGACAGCACTTGAGGGTTTACCATCTCTACCCGCACGGCCCGCTTCCTGAACATACGCCGCTGCAGAAGCAGACATTTGGTCATGAATAACCTGACGGATATCATCTTTGTGTACGCCCATACCGAAAGCATTCGTTGCACAGATCCAGGACAACTCCCCTGTCAAAAACTGCTGTTGAATAATATTCCGGTCTCCCGCTTCTTTTCCGGCGTGGTAAGAAGCAATTAAGATCCCTTCTTGTTGAAGTATATGTGTCAGCTCTTCAGCACGCTTTCTCGAAGAAACATAAATAATCCCAGGACCCTTAGTTGTCGCCAATCGTTGTTTCAGCCAAGTTGTTTTATCGGCTTCCATTTCCAGTTGTTGAACTGTGTACGTTAAGTTCGGCCGGTCTAATGATTGACGGATTACATTCGGGTTAGACATATGTAAGTAGTGAATAATATCTGCTTCTACTTTTGCATCAGCAGTAGCAGTTAATGCGAGAACCGGGGGATTTCCCGCTAAGCGGATGAACTCTCCCAATCGCAAATAGTCAGGACGGAAGTCGAATCCCCACTGAGAAATACAATGTGCTTCGTCCACCACCAGAATTGAAATCGGTAATCTCATTAGAAAATTCGTCATATCCGGACGGCTGATCATTTCAGGCGAAACAAATAAGAATTTAATCGTATGGATTTCATCGAATAAGTATTTTCTTTGTTCCGATGATAGAAATGAATTCACTGCTGCAACGCGTTTTTCCCCTCTTTTTCGAATACTGGCCACTTGATCTTCCATTAAGGAAACGAGAGGGGAAACGATGAGCACCAGTCCATCCTGCAGTTGACCAGGCAGCTGGTAGCATAACGACTTCCCCATGCCTGTTGGCAATATGGCAATTGTGTCGTTCCGTTTCAATATAGAGCGAATGACGTCTTCTTGACCTGGACGGAATTCATCGAATCCGAATCGCTTTTTTAGTTCATGATGAAGATCCATTACACGAGCTCTCCTTTCGTTGTACTTAAAATGAGACGCAGTTGAAAATAGGATAAATGGGGAAACTTTTCTTTTAATACCCGCAGCCTTTTCACATCATTCTTTTTAATTTCTTGCTGAACCGCTTCTATATCCGCCTGATCTACAAATCTTAAGATCGGAAAGTTATCATCATTTGTTGCAATTTCTGTAATGTGATCTTCTATTGTATTTACCTTCAACCGTCGAATTAATGCTATTTCTTCCATAGGTAATCCCTGGTCAAATAACCTCTTTGTAATGGCCGTTGAATCTGTCAGCGGCGATTCAATACGTATACCACCCGCAAGCTGATTTAAAATCGGCAGGGTTTCTTCAGCTTTTTCACATTCCGACACAGTAATTAATCGATGAATCGCTTCTAGAAATTCCAGTTGTAAACTATCGGCGTCTTCCCTTGTACATTCCTCAAGCTGTTCCCACGTCCATCCTGTTGCTTCTGCACCAGTTAAACGGTGAGTAAGCAAAGATGCTTGCAGGTCGGATATTCCCGTCATTTCCACCGCAAGTATCAGCTCCTCTGCGAATGAACGCGCGCTATTTTGACGTGTGTCCTGCAGACTTCGTAATACCTTTTTCACAAACTGCTGGATTTTCCGATCATTCGTGATCGGATAAAAGGAATTTTGAGAGTTTCGTAACTGGGATAGGGTTTGTACGAGTAAAACCAATCGCAAAAAGAAGATTTCTTCCCGGCCTCGATATTGCCAGCCATCAAAGTGATATTCCCGTAACTCTTTGGCTAGTTGCCTTCCTTTTTCCGTGACAGTGACAAGCCCCTCTGTTTCATTGATCAATTCCGAACGCTGAAGGGAGGTAATCGCTTCTGTAAAAGTGGATTCGGACAGTTTAGGTAGAATTGAAAAGTACGGTTTCACTGAAAAATAATCTACATCTTGAAGGGTTTGCCCAGATCGTTTTCCACGCAAGACATGTAAACTTGCATTTAAAGACCTTTGCCCATCCATTTTTTCAGCGATCTTTAAAATTATTGAACTCAACTTCACGAAGAATCCCTACTTTCTAGTGGTTAAAGGTTGAAAACTGCAGAAAACCGTTTTAGAATGGATGAAGTACCTAGTTGCTAGTGCGAAGAAAAGAGGAGAGAACGAACATGTCTACTCGAAAGTTTACGATTGTAGATCAGGACACATGTATCGCTTGTGGAGCTTGCGGAGCTGCAGCGCCTGATATTTATGATTATGATGATGAAGGAATTGCGTTTGTTATCCTCGATGATAACACGGGAAATACTGAAGTTCCAGAAGAACTGCTGGAGGACCTTGAAGATGCATTTGATGGATGTCCCACAGACTCCATTAAAATTGCTGATGATCCATTCGAAGGCGATCCACTTAAATATGAAGACTAAAAAACAGGCTGCCCGCACTTGCGGACAGCCTGTTTTTTTTCTATTCTCACACTGATAATTTACGATGCTGCTGAGAAATCCAATTTTGCATACTCTTAAACAAAAGCAGTGAAATCGCCATTAGAATTGCACCTTTAATAAGGTTGAACGGCAAGATTCCTAAGACAATCATTTTGTAAAGTCCGTCTCCTGTTACTGGCGGTGCATTTAAGAAATAAGTGTACGCTGGCAAGAAGACTAAATAATTTAAGAGACTCATGCCAACCGCCATGGAAATTGTACCCGATATAAGCCCTGCAGTTAAGCCGCGAGAGTTACGGAATTTGTTGAAGATAAAATAAATCGGCATGATGAATAAGATGCCTGTTACAAAGTTCGCGATTTCCCCAACTGGTACCCCAGTAGGACTTCCTGATAAAAACCAATGTAGAACATTCTTCAATAGCTCCACAAGAATCCCTGCGACCGGTCCGAGTGTCATTACCGCCAATACTGCGGGAATTTCACTGAAGTCAATCTTTAGAAATCCTGGAAGTGCAGGCAGCGGGAAGTTAAACTGCATAAGAACTGTTGAAATGCTGCCTAGAATTGCGACTAAAATCATCACCCGTAATTTCTTGCTGTTCATGCTACTCTCTCCTTTTGCGATTCACTTCACAAAGAGGAAAGGTTCTGCCTAATCTTTCGTCTGTCCCGCTAAAAAACCCTAAAGCAAATACATGCTAAAGGGAGTGAGTAGACGCGTTTAAATAAGACACCAGCATTCAAAAGAATGCTCGCACTTAAACAAGCCGTTGTCAAACAGACAAAAAGACGGCTTCGCCTTCACCTTCTCCCATCCAGACTATACTGTCGGCTCCAGAATCTCACTGGAATCTGCTGTTAAGCTCGCGGGCTAAAAAGCTTTCGCTTCCATTTCCGCCGGTCGGGAATTACACCCTGCCCCGAAGATGAATCAATATTTTGTTACACCATTAGTATACAGAAAAATAAACAGTCTGTAAACTTGTATGTTTACAGACTGCGGTTTACTTATGAATGAATGGCAACGGATTTGAACCTATTGCCTGCGGCAGCGTCTCTTTGAAATTCAACCCATTCCAATCAAGCGGTTCAACATGACCCAGTTTTAACTGAACGTTGAAACTTGAAGCTGTTAACAAAAGCGCATCGATCATTTGACTCGCTTCATTCATCGGCATCGAATCAAGTTGGACAGTGTCGCTGAATGTTACCTCTGCGATTCCATCCTTAAGCTTAACAGTGAGGTTCAGCTTTTTAGGAATCGTTGGAGCAAACAAATCATTTGGTGCCGTCTGCATTAGACGGAGGGCTTCTTCAAACGACCCCGCCTGCTGCATGAAGCCAGGTGAAAGCAACTCCTGGCCATTTTCCTGATGGTAAACGTAAAACGGCGTGTGCCACTCACCACTTTGCATATGGATGGGCTCTAGCTGGCCAACCTGGTCAAACTCTGCTGGGTTCCCGGATGCATCTAAAATGTTAATCTCGCGATAAGAAGGAAACGTTTGCTGGAGAGAATGCAGAAACACTTCTTGTTTAGCAGCTGAAAGGTCATATTCGTGCTCGTCATTCAGGAAAACACTCAATCGATCTCCATCTTCAGTAAATGTCGCATCTATGGGGTGCATGGGTTCAAAACCTAAAGATTGTTCATCCAACTCCTCAGCAAATGCATTGTACAGCTCCAGATCTGTTGAGGAGACCGTTAACCCTTTAGACTCTAATTCTTCTTTTGTCAGAAGTATAGAAACAGGAATACTGACAGCTTGTGCGTCTTGCAAACCGATATTCATTATAGTACCGCCATCCAAGTCGGCAGGGAACACTGCATATTGCGAAGCCCCTCCCATTAAAGCGGCAGATTCTGAAGAAGCATCTCTCGCAAAGTTCTCCCCCTCTTCTTCTATTGACTCCGCAGGAGCTATCTTCGAATCACTCTTCGGCATTGCCTGATCCGCTGATTGTTTCCCTGGATTCATGGAGTTCATGAAAGAAGGAATCAATATCGCAACGAGTATAATTGCCGCAACAGCCGCTATAACGGGAACGATGCGTCTTTTCTTCCGTACCGGTGTGACTGAAATATCCGTAAGCCGCTTGTCGTTTTTTAACCGCTCCAGAAGTTCGTCCTTGGAACGAGTATCATCTATTTTTGGCATAGAGTGCAGGAGTTTCTCCAAATCATCATCTTTTCGTTCGTGATCCACTTGGCTCCCCCCTCTCTAATTCTGCCAATGCCACTTTTTTTCTTAAACTTTTCAAAGCGCGATGCTGCGTTGTTTTCACTTTCCCTTCTGTCCATTCGAGTACTTCAGCTGTATCTGTAATCGACAAGTCATTAAAATAGCGCATAATGATGACAAGACGCTGATCGATTGTACACGTGTCCAGATTTTCAAGAATCGCTTTCATCACTTCTTTGTCAATCGATTGCTGCTCTGGTGTCTTATCTTTCGCTTGTATCTCATCTGTTTCCCAGTCAAAAAATGTTGCGTCATATTTACTGCGTACGGTCTTTTTTCGGAAGTAATCGATGGATACATTTTTGGCGATGGCAAACAGCCATGTTTTTTCGCTGCTCCGTCCCTCGAACGAGGAATAGGCACGAATCGCTTTCACATATACTTCATGAGACAAATCTTCTGCAAGCTGACGGTCCTTCGTCAAGTATGTCAAGAAGTTGAATACATCATGATGATACGTTTCATATAAATGATGAAATACGGAGTCGTCCACAATCATCCTCCTCGTTCACATAAGTTGACGGCTAACTTTCCTATTAGTTACACGTAATTTACTGAAGAGGCAAGACGCAAGTGAAGATCGTGCCTTCTATATCACCTCTTTTAGCACTAATACTCCCGCCATGAGACTCCGCAATATTCTTAGCGATGGCAAGACCTAGCCCAGTACCGCTTTTACCGCGTGTGCGAGCCTTATCAGCTTTGTAAAAACGTTCAAAAACGAATGGCAGGTCTTCTTCAGGTATTCCACTCCCTGTGTCAATGACAGAAATCGCAACAGATTTCGGATATTTTTCAACAGAAAGTTTCACACGCCCTCCGTCAGGTGTATGACGAATTGCGTTGTCGATCAAATTGGTGAACACCTGTTCAATACGATCTTCGTCCGCTTGAAGATGCAACGTATCCGCCCCGTTTGGCTCCACTTCCAAATCGACTTTAGCATCTTTCGCAACTTGCATGAATTTGTTTCGCATCCGTTCCAAAAAAGGTACGACTGCCATCTCTGATTTGTACAAGCGCATATGTCCGGATTCCATGCGGGCAAGATCAAGCAAATCCGTCACAAGTCTTCCCATCCGTTGCGATTCGTCATGAATGATCTTTACCATTTCATGATTTTCTTCAACAGTCTCCGGAACACCATCTAAAATTGCCTCGCTATACCCTTGAAGCATAGAGATTGGCGTTCTTAGTTCGTGAGATACATTCGCGATGAAGTCTGAGCGCAATTTATCCAGCTGATGCTGTTCAGTCATGTCCCGCAGAACAGCTACTGCGCCTCGGATGCTGTTTTTACTGTAAAGCGGACTGATTTTAACAACAAAAAATCGTTTCCCAAGCTCTAATTCAGCATCTACTTCTTCTGCGAACATAACAGCATGCTCCAACATATGAATAATTTCCGGTGGCAGCAATTCTTTTGAATCTTGATTGATAAATGACCATTTCTGCAATACTTTTTCAGCTTGCGGATTGCTTAGCAGGATCGTGTTATCCCGATTAAATGTAATCACCGCATCTGTCATGGACGTTAAAATACTCGATAATTGTTCTTTATCCTGTTTTATAAGTTCCACGTTGTATTTCAATTGGCGGCCCATTTGGTTGAATGCTGTAGAGAGCTGGCCAATTTCATCATTTTGTTTCACCGGTATTCGAGCATCGAAATTCCCTTTAGATAATTCAAATGCCGCTTCTTTCATTTGACGTAAAGGTCTTGTGATACGCGTTGATAGGAAGAAAGCGAAAAATGTTGTCAATATGAACGCGATAAATGCAGATAGCAATACAATATGAGTTGTCCATTTAGTCGTATCGTGAATGGCTTCAAAACTTTGGTATAAAACAACATAACCTTTACCTTCATTTGGTAATGGAGTGGATGATACAATATAGCGTTCTGAAACTTCTTTTTCAGATAATGAAGGAAGAATCATTTGTTTAGAGGCATTCTCATCATTTCGTTTGCTGAATAATTTATCACTTAAAATCTTTTCTTCAATCGATTGAGCATTTGACATACCATCATGGAATGAATACGCAACTTGACCGTTGTCTCCGACAACCATTGCATGAGTGCCGTTGTTCAGAATATCATTGACGACAAGCTTCATAGCCGATTCGTTTTCGTGATCGATGATAATACTGCCGACAGTCTTAGCCTCTCGTGCCAGCGTTTCTTCTGCTTGCCGAGTATGGAAATTATCAAAGAACTCTAATAACAGTGCCGTGACAATAAACAGGACAAATGAAACGAGAAGCAATATGGTTGCCCATAGCTTCCCGACGATTGAGTTCCATATTCGATTCATTCTGATGGAACCTCAAATTTATAACCGACACCCCATACGGTCACAATCATTTTAGCAGCCCGTTCAGAGACTCTGTTCAATTTTTCCCTCAAGCGTTTTACATGTGTGTCGACCGTTCTGAGGTCGCCGAAAAATTCGTAGTGCCATACTTCTTTTAACAATTGCTCGCGGTCAAATACTTTATCCGGTGCTTTTGCTAAGAAATACAACAGTTCGTACTCTTTTGGTGTCAAACTGACTTCTTTTCCTTCAGCAGTAACCCGATGAGCATCGTGATCGATTGTAAGCTGCGGGAACACAACTAAATCCTTAGACGTGGCTGTGCTGGGTGCTCCGTTAAACGATCCTGTGCGGCGCAATAATGCTTTCACACGCAATACAACTTCACGCGGACTGAATGGCTTAACAATATAGTCATCCGCACCTGTTTCGAATCCAGAAACTCTGTCGGATTCTTCCCCCTTTGCAGTCAGCAGAATTACAGGTGTTTGATTTTCAGCTATTCTCAGTTCTTCCAATACTTCCATTCCATCTTTTTCAGGCATCATGACATCCAATAAGATACAGTCATAATGATTTTCTTCAATTTTTTCAAGCGCTTCTGCGCCGTCACATGCTTCGTCCATTTCATAACCCTCACGAGAGAGGTACATTGTCAGAAGCCGTCTAATCCGGTCTTCGTCGTCCACGACGAGCAATTTTACGTTTTCATCCATTGACGATTGCTCCTTTCAAAACTACTTCTTTCATTGTACTTGTCCAGAGTAAAAAAAGAAACTAGTATACCTATTTACCGCTATTGCAATGCAGATTATGCAGGTATTTAAGGAAATTAGACATGAAAAAGCTGTGCAGCGGGTTTGCTGCACAGTTATTTTATGCGTATGAATGTAGACCAGCGATGATCAGGTTGACAGCTACCAAGTTGAACATGATGATAACAAACCCTGCAACAGCAAGCCATGCCGATTTCTTACCTTCCCATCCTTGTGATAGGCGAAGGTGAAGGAATGCAGCGTAGAATAGCCACGTGATCAATGCCCATACCTCTTTAGGGTCCCAGCCCCAGAATCGTGACCAAGCTTCGTGTGCCCAGATCATTGCAAAGATTAAAGCCCCAAGTGTGAATACCGGGAAGCCGATAAGTACAGACCGATAACCGATTTCATCCATCAATTGTGAATTGGCCTTTTTTGCGAATGGCTGCAACAGTGCTGCAATCGGTCGTCGGAAAATGAGTCTGATCAGAATATAGAGAATGATTCCCGTAAATAGTGACCAAACAAATGTCGTAAGTGTTTTCGCATTGACGATTGCTGGCATTTCGAACCATGGTTTCATTGTATCTGTTGTAACTTGTTCGTACTCACTCATCCCGAACAAAGGAGGCATGTTATACGTCATTTCAGACGCTTTGCCATTTTTATCGACATAATTGAAATCCGCCTCGTAACCTGTGAGACTGAATGCTGTAGATGAAACAACAAATCCAAGAACTAGAACGACAGTGAACATGACAGCTTCCAGCCAAAAACGTTCTTTTGATTTCTTCGTCAAATCTACATTCTTAGCTAGATAGATCAGGCCTGCAACCGCACTAATCGCAAGAATGGACTCACCAAGTGCTGCTGTAATAACGTGTACGGTTAACCAATAACTCTTGAGTGCTGGAATTAGAGGAGTTATCTCTCTTGGGAACATACTTGCGTAGGCAATAATAACAATTGCAATCGGCAACGCAAACAACCCAAGAGAAGGCGTTTTGTAGATAAAGAAAATGAGAATGAATGAACCGACAAGCATCATGCTGAATGCAGTCGTAAATTCAAACATATTACTGACAGGTGCATGCCCCGCAGCTATCCAACGGGTAATGAAATATCCAAGTTGAGACACAAATCCGATGATTGTCACAACAATCCCGATTTTACCCCACATACTATCTTTGTAGGTTTTTTCTGTCTTTGAAACTTTTACAGCCCCTCCGAAAAAGAAGGTGCCGACGAGGTATGCGATAAATGACACTAGCAGCAAATTCGCACTTAATGCAGAGTAATCCATTAGTTTGTATCTCCTTCCGTCGTATCATTGACAGCTTCTTTGTCCTGTTTATCGGTATACGCTGGAAGAGCAGCTATTTCTTTTACTTTATCCAAATCTTTTTTAAGTGTATACCAGTTTTTGTTAGTATGTGCCGCAATTAGCATTTCTGAACCTGATCCTTTTTGGATCCAAATTCTTCTATGCTGCCAATAAGATCCTTGGATCACACCAATCATAAAGACAATACCGCCTAGCAAGAGAATATACAGGGTTTTGTCTTTACGAATTGTCAAACCTGAAGCATCTCTAGTTTCAGCAGAAAGAAATTTCGCTTCGTAATCATTCGGTTCCACTTCAAGCGTTTGACGAATCGCAACGAAACTTTTCTCACCATCGGGATGCTCAGGTGTCTTCATATTGAATATAAAGGCCGGGTTATTAGGAATTGGGGACTTAGAAGAAGGCTGTCCATCAACTATCCCATCATAATCCGCATAATATTCCATGAGTTCAATGGATGATCCATTACCAAGATCGTAATCCTTAGCCGGTTCGTTAAGATCGATTGTAAATTCGCCCAGCGATTTTTCTGTCTTTTTGTTCATTAACGTAAACGTCATCGTTTTCAATTCACCCGTTTTATAATCCATTTGGAAAATACTATATCCATCAAATTTCAACGGTTTGTTAACAATAATGGGATATTCTTTCATGAACTCAACGTCAGAAGAACCAGGTAAAGAACCTTCTTTTTCTTTATACAGCTTTACGTCCGACTTGAATTCCTTCACGATATCTCCATTTTTTTCAAGTGCTTCACCGAAAACAGCATCTGCTTCATCTTTCGTATAAGTTTCGACAGAGAAGTCGACGTTTTCAAGTAAATATCCTGGTGCCCCTGGTATCTCCCGAGTTTCTCCCTCGCGGATCCACATCGTTTCATCGACATAAAACCCAGGAATACCGCGCATTAACACACCTAATAAAAATATAATTAGTCCTGTATGGTTAACGTATGGGCCCCATCGTCCGAATCGGTTCTTCTCAGCTAGAATTGCTCCATCTTCGACCTTAACATTATAATGTAAGTCTTTAAGGGCTTTTTCTGCTTTTTCAAGAGATTCATCAGAATTAGCGATGTCACTTTCCCCATAAATACGCTGACGCTTCATGAATGACGGATGACGTTTTGTCCGTTGCTTTTTGAGTGACTTATACAGCGGAATTACACGGTCCAAACTGGCAATAATGATTGAGGTTCCAAGCATGCCAATTAAGATTTTAAACCACCAGCTATTATACATATCATAAAAGCCGAGCTGATAGTAAATTTTCCCGAACGTGCCATATAGGCGCTCATAATAAGCCAAGTACTCAGATGGATCATTCCCGCTTACCGGAACATAAAACTTTTGTGGAAAAATCGTACCTATTGCGGATGTCGATAAAACTGCAATAATAATGCTGACACCAATTTTAACACTCGAGAAGAAGTTCCAAATCTTGTCGATTATCGATTTCTTATACGTTTGCGAACGTCTGGCAGATCCTTCATAACGCATGTCCACCATTTCACTATTTTTAGCGTCATCAGTTTGTGGTCGGCCACACTTTTCGCAGAGGACGGTTCCGAAAGGATTTTCGTGACCGCACTGGCATTTAATTTTGCTCATTGGATACCATGCTCCTTATTCGGGTTGAATGCTCTCCATAAGAGACACAATTTCAGCTTCGCTCATTTCACGCGTAATAATTTTTTTAATGACACCGTTTTTGTCAATCAGCATCGTTGTCGGCAGCGGAACTACATTATAACTGTTCCGGCTCACACTTTTGTTTTTGTCGATAAGGACCGGGAATGTCAATTCATATTGGTTAATAAACGTATCCACTTTAAATTCGGATTCGCCAATATTCACCGATAGAACTTGGACTCCTTTGTTCGTGAATTCT
The DNA here is from genome assembly GCF_033304595.1 of Sporosarcina jeotgali. NCBI lineage: Bacteria > Bacillati > Bacillota > Bacilli > Caryophanales > Caryophanaceae > Sporosarcina > Sporosarcina jeotgali. The sequence continues at coordinate 1,169,225 of NZ_CP116341.1, read as the reverse complement.
TTGAAATGCTTTTCAATATACGGCATTTCTTTTTTACACGGAGGGCACCATGTTCCCCAAAAATTCAAAAACACGCCTTGTCCTTCGTAATCAGAGAGTTTCACTTTTTCCCCATCCATATTCAACAATTCAAAGTTCGGTGCTTTATCTCCGACAGCAAGCACTTTTGTTTCTTTCTTAGAAGTAAGTGCAAAGACAATGGCTGCCGCCAAGATTAGTAAGATCGCTCCTCTAACAATTAGGCGCTTCTTCTTTTTGTCCATCTTAGCCACTTCACTACCCCCTGACATTGGTACTCCGAATCGTACATAGCATCCTTAATTATAACAAAGAAGTGTTTTTTAATCGGCTTAGTTCATGAGTGTTTTGTGAAACATTTGTGTCACAAATTAGCCGATTTTACCGGTTTCCGCTAGAACACGGAGTTGTTTCACCTCATGAGTAGTCAGCTCACGCGCTTCCCCTGCATTTAATCCTATTGTTGTCAGGTTCGCAAATGATTCACGGCGCAATTTCACCACTGGACAGCCGATAGCATCGAACATCCGGCGAACTTGCCGGTTTTTGCCTTCCGAAATTGTAATTTCAATAAGGGCAGTTTGAGCTTTTTTATCCATTGAACGCATTTTAACGTTTGCAGGAGCAGTCAAGCCGTCTTCAAGTACAATTCCATTCTCCAGCTTCTTCAGTGCTTCCCGGGTTGGGACACCTTTCACTTTCGCAATGTACTGCTTACGGATACCAAACTTTGGATGTGTCATTGTGTATGAAAAGTCCCCGTCATTTGTCATGATAATCACGCCTGAAGTGTCATAATCCAAACGGCCAACAGGGAAAATCCGCTGCTCAACCCCCGGAAGAAGGTCTAATACTGTTTTTCGTCCCTTTTCATCGTGCACTGTAGAGATATAGCCTCTTGGTTTATATAACAAATAATAGACGAATGTTTCTTTTACAACTTGAATGCCTTCAACTTCAACTCTATCTGAAGCCGACACCTTTGTACCAAGCTCCGTTACAACGGATCCATTCACTTTCACTTTGCCTTCCAGAATTAATCCTTCTGCTTTTCTCCGGGATGCAACACCGGCACGCGCTAATACTTTTTGTAGTCTTTCCAATTCCGTCACCTCATTCTTCAGTCTCAAAAATTATGTCATATTTTTATACAAATGAAAAGGAGACCGCCTAATAGGCTAGAAATGAAGGAAAACGATCTCTCTCCATTAGCTTATCCACTTTTTCATAAAAATAGAAAAAACAGAGGCTTAAAGAGTCCTCTGCTGCAAAAGTTTTCAACGTTCTAGGTATCTTTTCAGACAAAAAGATTTCATTCGCGTTTAAGTTCAACTTCCGAAGTCACCAATGGCTCTTGATCTAGCGAAACTGTCCATTGACCAAATGATGATTGCGTCTCATTCCGCGGAATCCGCATGACTGAACTAACTTTACTCTTCTCTTCCTGATTCAGCAACACTTTTATGGGTTTTTTGAGATGTGCTGTGATCCCGGGCAATACCGCATACTCGCCTTTTTTAGCAATTGTTACGATTGAGTATTCTTTAAAAACCTTAGAGGCAAGGGATTTGTGAATGCTCCAGTCATTTCCACTGTTCAATGTCACAACAATCACTTTCTTGCCGTTTTTTTCAAAGTAGGTCGCTAATGTCCTGCCAGCCGCTTTTGTAAATCCTGTTTTACCCGCGACCGCATCTGTATCAGATGTAATCAGACGGTGTTTGTTCTCCCAAACGCCAGGTTGTTCACCTGTCCGGGTGTACCGTTCTGCAGAGGCAATGTCCCGGAACGCATCATTTTGCATTCCGAAATAAAGCATCATCGCAGTATCATACGCGGTAGACAGATGCTTTTCATCATGCAGACCTGATGGATTCGTAAAGTGAGTGTTCGTCAGTCCATAAAGTTCCGCTTGTTCGTTCATCAGGTGTACAAACCCCTCTTCTGAACCTCCCGCATGTTCAGCAAGGGCCATGGCCGCATCGTTTCCTGATCTCAGCATAAGACCATGCAATAACTCATTTGTAGAAACCTCACTGCCTGGCTCCAAGTAAATGGATGAGCCTTCTGCTGACGCTGCCTGAGAAGAGATTACAGTTTTTTCTTCCGCTGGCTCTGATTCTATAAATGTCAGTGCGGTCCATATTTTTGTTAAGCTCGCAATCGGTAACTGTTCATGAGGATTAGCCCCATCCAATAGTCTTCCGGTGTCTGCATCGATCACCACCCATGATGTGTTCACCGCAGCAGTCGCTGGCGGAATCGGCATGAGTACAATTGAAGCACAAAGCATTAGTATTGCCAGCACTTTTTTCAAACACTATTTCCTCCTTCTTCTTGTGCTTCTAGTATGTCCTGGAACTTCGTTAAGAATAAGTCAGTGTCTTCATCTTCTTCCGCTTCTTGAAGCAAAGGCGGTAAATCTTCAAGTGAGTTTAATCCGAAACGATCTAAGAAATAAGCAGTCGTTGCATAAAGAATTGGTCGGCCGCTAGCTTCTAAACGGCCTTTTTCCATAATAAATCCTTTGGAGGAAAGAGTCTGGATGGCTCGTTCAGATTTCACTCCCCGGACATCATCCACTTCCACTCGAGTGACCGGCTGTTTGTATGCAATAATTGCCAGCACTTCAAGTGCTGCCTGTGTCATCATTTTAGATGGAGGGTTTTCAAACAAACGCTTGATATCTTCTGCATATTCTGCTTTAGTCACGAGTTGAAAGACTCCGCCATACTGACGCCATGTAATTCCGCTGTTTTTCCGTTCTTCGTATCCTTTAAGCAACTGTTCCAGCGCATCTGTCACTTCCCCTTCCGTAGAAACAGTCAATGCAGCAAGTTGTTTTAACGTCAGCCCCTCTTCACCTGCAACGAAAAGAAAACTTTCTATGGTAGCTGCTAGAGTATCACGTTCATTCATGCGATTGTTCCTCCATTTGCATTCGTATCTTTAATCTGTCAAAGTTCCCGTGTTGTTCTACAATGATATCGCTTCGCTTCATCAGCTCTAGAATCGACAAAAATGTGATGATTAACCCGCTGATGTCACCTTCTTCAAACAACTCTTCAAAATCACACGTGCCGCCTTTACGTTCTACCCGGCTCATGATTTCGTCCATCTTATCACCGACAGAGATTTCATTATTTGTTATACTGGCAGTCATAGGTGTTTTCAGTCTTCTGCGCTGAAGCATACGCTGGAATGCACCTATAAGATCGAACACGTTGAGTTCATCTCCTGGGTCAATTGGATTTATGACCCCGTATGCGTCCACTTCTGTCGGCGGTTTCGTAAAGTGAACTGCGCGTTCGTCAGCAGACTCTTTTAGTTGAACAGCTGCTTCCTTGAACTTTTTGTACTCGAGAATTCGTGCAATCAATTCTTCACGAGGATCTTCTTCCATATCGAATTCTAGCCCTTCGTCATCGAATACATCGCCTTCATGTACAGGAAGCAGCATTTTGCTTTTGATTTCTATCAACGTAGCAGCAAGAACCAGGTATTCACTTAGCTCATCTAGTTCAAGTACACGCATTGCATGCAAATGTTCTATGTATTGGTTTGTCAGCTGCGCCATCGGAATATCATAAATATCAATTTCCAAACGATTGATCAGATGCAGCAATAGATCGAGTGGACCCTCAAATGCATCCAGCTTTACATTATAAGACATTTTTTCACCTTTTCTGCTCACAGCAGATGGACTTATGAAAGGAGTGACGATATGCACCCTTATTTTCATCCGCTCTTCGTGGAGTTTCTTGTTTATTTTAATGACAACCAAGACTATTTCGAGGGCCATGAAGTATTAGAAGAGTATTGGAAGTCGATTCCCAGATACTCAAAATCTCATCCGCTTACGGCCTATATTCTTCTGTCTACCGGGATGTATCATTGGAGACGAGGAAACCTGGATGGAGCTTCAAGAACTATTTCAAAAGCGCTTCACCGATTCACCACACTGCCTCCTGTATACGATGAATATAAGAACATCGTTGATTTTGATCAACTAATTTCAGACGTTACTATCGCAAAATCAGAGATTTCAAATGAGCAGCCATTTGGCATATTCGAAATTAAAATCGAATCCCAGGAACTAAAAGAGGCGATTAACAGGACTAAGCAAAACCTAGATTTACTCGTAAGCGGAAGCGATGACGTTATTCATAAACATATGCTACGGGATAGAAGTGATATTCTAAAACTTCGAGACGAAAAGAAGAAGAGCGGACGTTAGCGTTCCGCTCTTGCTTCTTCCAGAACACATTTGCTGACAAATGCATCCGTATATTCATTCCCATAGGGCGTTTTGTCTGGAAATTCTTCTTGCAGCTTAGCAACCATCTCTTTTCCAATTCCTTCTCCTCTGAAAGAGGGATTGATGGAAAGATGTTGAACGACAAAAGAATGGTCTGCAACTTCAGCACCGACAATTCCAATGAGATCTTCTTGTTCCTTTACTAAATACATTTCCCAGTTATCGTCTGTTTCATAGCGCGTCATTGTTTCTTGAAGTTGTCTGACAGGCTGATCACCGGAACTGTATGAAAGAAATCCCATTGCTATTTTGTGATACGTTTTTTTATAACGAACAAGTTTCATGGGTATCCCTTCACTTTCAATATTACTATCTGCTCGATTTTACAGGAATGTCCATCATTTATCAACTATAGTCTTAGCGAGGATCGATAATTGGAACAACAAAATACCAATAGACCGCTCCCCATACTAATGCCATGATGACAATTCCCAAAAACAATAGAAGGTTACGCTTTTTCATTACGATTCTTTCCTCACCTTCTGTTGCAAGGAGAGATCTAAACGAGTAATATCTTCATACGTTTCTCGTCTAATGACAAGCTGATGCTGCCCCTCTTCTGCAAAAATAACAGCAGGTCTGGGAAACCTGTTATAGTTCCCTGCCATCGAGTACGTATATGCACCCGTACAAAACACAGCAAGAATATCGCCTTCCGTAACATTAGCGAGCTTCGCATCGACAATGAGCTTATCGCCTGATTCACAGCATTTTCCCGCTATTGTAACGGTAGTATCATGAGGCGCTGTCATGCGATTTGCTACTGCCGCCGTATAATTTGCATTATATAGTGCTGGACGGATGTTATCCGACATCCCGCCATCAACTGCAATGTATGTGCGAACGCCAGGCACTTCTTTTTCACTTCCAGCTGTGTAAAGGGTTGTCCCCGCGTCCCCTACAAGAGAACGACCGGGCTCTATCCAAATTTCAGGGAGTGGATAGTTCCAGCTCTTCGAAAGTTCCAGAACTACTTCAGCCATTTCCGCCACATATTGAGCAGGTTCCAAAGGATGATCCTCTTCGGTGTAACGGATGCCGAAGCCCCCTCCTAAATTCAGAACAGTGCATACAAACGAATAACTTTCTTTCCATACTTGCATTTTTTCCATCAATGCTTCTGCTGCATGAGTAAAAGCATCCGTTTCAAAAATTTGAGAACCAATATGACAATGCAGCCCCAGCAGTTGAAGGTACGGTGCATCATAAGCAAGTCCAAAGGCTTTATCTGCTTGGCCATTTTTCAAGTCGAATCCGAACTTGGAATCCTCTTGTCCAGTTGTAATGAACTCATGTGTGTGCGCTTCAACGCCTGGTGTGACTCTCAGCAAAACTTTCATTTGTTGTCTTCTTGTAGCTGCGATTTCTTTAACCATTGAAAGTTCTAAGAAGTTATCGACGACAATACAGCCTATTTTTTCATCAAAAGCATAGTTCAATTCCATATAGCTTTTGTTATTTCCATGGAAGTGAATGCGTTCCCTCGGGAAATCCGCTTTCGCCGCAGTAAACAGTTCTCCTCCAGAGACAACGTCTAAGGACAATCCTTCTTGAGCTGCCAATTCATAAATAGCAATCGAAGAGAATGCTTTGCTCGCATATGCTACTTGAGCTTGGATCCCCATTTTTTTAAACGTTTCTTGAAAACCTGCGGCCCGCTTCCGAAATAACGCAGTATCATAGACGACGAGCGGTGTACCATAAACATGAGCAAGGTCAACAGCGTCTGTCCCGCCAATAACTAAATGCCCTTTTTCGTTCACTTTTTGAGTTCCATATAAGTCCATCGTCCACGCCTCCACTCCATTAATTGCGATAAATCTCCCCTTGCTGCTGTTTTGGAAAAGGGAGTTGTCTATGGACAAATTTATCACAACTCTTGAGGTCAGGCAATTGTTTACGGCATTCGATCACGATCTGGAGAGTCCACAATAAACGGTCTTGGTGAATCTTGAGTCATTGGCTGGCGCAGGATGACACGCAACATTGCTTTTGGGAAAAATGGCAGTGCCGGCCATAAATAGGGAACATTCAGAGGCTTCATCGAACTTAAGTAAAAGAACAACAGAGCAAGCATAATGAAAAAACCTGGCGCACCGGCGACTGCAGCCCCAATTAGTAAAGCAATCCTAAATATCTTGGTGGTAATACTCAATTCATAAGATGGAATAGCAAATGTTAAAATCGCACTAACTGCAACATAAAGCACGACTTCTGGCGTAAAGAGACCTACATCAATTGCTACTTGCCCAATTACTATTGCTGCAACTAACCCCATGGCGGTCGTCATCGGGGTTGGAGTATGAATGGCGGCCATTCGCAACACTTCGATTCCTAAATCGGCTAATAACAATTGAACAAATAGAGGTACTGCTCCCGGGTCATCCGGTCCGATATATTGCATAAATTGAGGAATGTATTGCGATTTTGTTGCCAGCAAGTACCAAAATGGAAGCAAGAGAAGACTAAAGAGGGCACCTGTCATTCGTATCATTCGTATGAACGTTCCTATAAATGGCGTCTGTCGGTATTCTTCAGCATGCTGCAAATGATCGAAGATGGTAGTCGGCACGAGGATAGCAGATGGTGAGGTGTCGACAATTAAGGCAATGCGACCCTCTAATAGGTTCGCAGCACAAATGTCCGGTCGTTCGGTGTATCGAACAAATGGCATTGGGTTAAATCTCTGCTTGAAAAGAAACTCTTCTAGAGACTTATCAGTCATCGTGAGGCCATCTGTTTCAATTTCATCCATTCTTTTACGAATTCCGCCCAGCATCTCTTCATTGGCTGCCCCTTTAATATAGGCAATAGCCACATCGGTTTTGCCGATTGCAGAAACTTTATGCATTTCAAATCGAAGTTCCGGTGTCCGCAGCCTTCTTCGAATCAACGTTGTATTTTGAAGAATATTTTCAGTAAACCCGTCCCGTGACCCTCTTATTACTTTTTCATTATCAGGCTCTTCCGGTTGTCTGCCCGGGTAACTTCTAATATCTATAAGGAATGTGAAACCATCCTCGGTTACGAATCCCGCAAGACCGCTCAAAATAGATGTTAAAAACTCATCCCTGCTTTTTGGTTGTTCTACTGCATGATAGGGGAAGTAGGAGAGCAACTTCTCACCTGAATGGTGAGAAGCTTCGTCCCCTCTGTCTGCATTTTGCATTTCAGTTAATAACGTTGTAATCGTCTGCCCATCGACAAGACCGTTGATGTACAGAAGAAGAATCGGCATTTCCCATAAATGAATTTCCCTTGTAACAGCATCAAACGTTTCCCCAGTGCCAAACTTATCTACAAACCACGCTTCTGCTTCCGTCTTAGATGTAAATAATGAGTTCATTTACCGATCAGCCCTCGCTTTGTCCAACGTTTCTTCTACAGTTGCACCCATCCATGTTTTCAGCTGGGCTAATATTTTCTTTTCCAACCGTGATACTTGTACTTGGGAAATTCCAATTCTTTCTGCAATATCACTTTGTGTACAATCTAAATAGTATCGCATGTAAATAATTGTCTGATCTCGCTTATTTAGTTTTGAAACTACATCCCGTAACGGAATATGGTCAAACAAACGCGTTGAACGATCATCTTTAAGTTGATCCATTAAAGTCAGGCTGTCTCCATCACTATCGTATAACTGCTCGTGCAGGGATGCTGGATCTCTCAAAGCATCAGATGCCAAAATAATTTCATCAATAGTAACTTCCAGCGTCTCCGCAAGTTCGGATATTGAAGGTGAGGTACCATGCTCTTTCACATAACTGTCTGTGGCATGCCTGATTTTGAAACTGAGTTCACGAATGGAACGACTCACTTTCACCATTCCATCGTCTCGCAGAAAACGTTGAATTTCTCCTACAATCATCGGGACCGCATACGTAGAAAACTTTACTTCATAGGATAGATCGAACTTATCAATCGATTTCATGAGGCCGATACAGCCGATTTGAAACAGATCCTCCAAGTCTGCACCACGCGAAGCGAACCGCTGAACAATTGACCAGACGAGGCGTGTATTCCCTTCCACCATGCGTCTGCGGGATTCCTTATCGCCTGCTTGGGACTGTTGAATCAGCATGCGCATTTCCTCTTGGGATAGAAGTGCTCCATTTTTTTCAACAGACATTTCCATAGGTCACCTCATTCTGCTTTTTTCCGCGACCGGAGAAAATGTTTTTTCAAACCGCACAACAGTCCCTTGTCCAATAGCGGATTCTACTGACAACTTATCTGCAAAACTTTCCATGATTGTAAAGCCCATCCCTGATCTTTCTAACAAGGGTTTTGTTGTAAACATCGGTTCCATCGCCTGATCTACGTCGAAAATGCCATTTCCTTCATCCGTAACTGTCATTGTCACTTTACTATCTTCAATTTTTGCATGAATGGTCACTTCTCTTTTTCCATCACAGTCATAACCATGAATAATTGCATTAGTCACAGCTTCAGAAACTATCGTTTTAAATTCGGATAACTCTTCAATCGTCGGATCTAAAGGTGTTATGAAACACGTCATCGTCATTCTAGCCAACGCTTCGTTCTCCTCGATTGCGACAAATGACAATGTCATCTCATTGTTCATGTAAAACCCCTCCGATTTCACCTATAGCTTTTTCTGCATTGCAATGCCTCACCACTTCGCCAAGACCTGAGAATTGAAAAATCTTCTCCATCGTGGCTGAGGGATTAAGTATGAGTGTCTTCCCATTTACAGGTGCGAGATCTCTCATTCGCCCTAAGATCAATCCAATCCCTGAACTATCCATAAATCCAAGATACGTCAAATCCCAAATAACCCCGTGCACTTTTCCACTAAAGATCTCCGATGAAATTTGTGTTCGAATGCGATTGGCTTCATGATTTCCTAATTCTCCGCGTAACGTCACAACTATGATGCCATTTTTTGTAATTGCTATATCTGTCATCGTTAATCCCTCCTTCTCGCCAACTATTCAACGGCAGGAAAGCTGAACCCTTCTTCATGACAAAACTAGTGTTAACGTTACATGAACCGACATTAGAACTTGCTCACAGTATGTCCGATTAGAACAATCTTTAGACAGCTATTCTTTTTTAATACCAAAAAAGCACCCATCACAATTATTGTGATGGGTGCGTTACTGATGTATAGGCAATCTTATTTCATAACTTTATAAATCAGCTTGGGTCTTTTCGGAGCGTGTTGTGAAATATGAATATGTTTCAGTAGCAATCTCTCAGTTTGTAATATATTTTCTGTATTCGAGTGGACAACTGCAATCGTCTCTCCTGACTTCACAGCATCTCCAATCTTTTTCTTCAGGACAATGCCGACAGCCAAGTCGATATCATCCTCTTTAGTCGCCCTTCCTGCTCCCAGCAGCATCGCTGCAACGCCGATTTCATCAGCTTCCATCTTTGTTATGAATCCAGTTGTTGTCGATTTCACTTCAATTTGATAAGCGGCTTTCGGCAAGAGTTCCGGATTTTTTACAATTTCAGGATTCCCGCCTTGCGCTTCAAGGAACTTAGCGAATAACTCTAAAGCAGAACCATCTTTAATGACTGCGTTCAGCTGTTTTCGAGCATCTTTTGTATCTTTCGCTTTTTCTCCGGCAATTAACATCTCGCTCCCAAGGACAAGACACAATTCAGTCAAGTCTTCTGGTCCATTACCGTTCAGTGTATCGATTGCTTCTTTCACTTCAAGGGCATTCCCGATCGCATAGCCAAGCGGCTGACTCATATCCGAAATAACAGCCATCGTATTACGGCCCACTTCCTTGCCGATCGCCACCATCGATTGAGCTAACGCTTCGGCATCTTCTGTTGTTTTCATGAAGGCACCGTCACCTGTCTTCACATCTAATACAATTGCATCCGCACCTGCTGCAATCTTTTTACTCATAATGGAGCTGGCAATTAACGGGATGCTATCCACAGTCGCTGTAACATCGCGAAGCGCGTAGAGCTTTTTATCAGCAGGCGTTAAATTACCACTTTGCCCAATAACGGCTAATTTCAAATCATTTACTTGTTTCACGAACTCTGACTCTGAGATTTCGATATGGAAACCTTCGATTGCTTCTAACTTATCAAGAGTTCCTCCAGTGTGTCCCAGTCCTCTGCCGCTCATTTTGGCAACGGGCACCCCGCATGCAGCTACAAGCGGTGCAAGAATAAGCGTCGTTGTATCACCAACGCCTCCTGTAGAATGCTTATCGACCTTAATCCCCTCAATTGCTGACAAATCGATTTGGTCGCCTGAATTCACCATAGCCATCGTTAAATACCCTTGTTCTTCTGCGTTCATATCAGAGAAATAGATTGCCATTAGAAAAGCACTTGCTTGATAATCACTGATTGTGCCATCTGTGTATCCATTTATGAAGAAACGAATTTCTTCTTCTGACAACGTCTCGCCATCTCTTTTTTTCTGAATCACATCAACCATTCTCATTCTGATCACCGTGCCTTTTCGTTTAATGATTGTAAAAAACTTTCTCCGAATTCAGGTGCTTTCGCTTCAAAGTTCTCGGCAATCGTTGCTCCGATATCAGCAAAAGTCTTGCGAAGCGGGAGTGAACCGCCACTTGTAAAACGCGGAGAGAATATAAGCAATGGAACAAACTCTCGAGTGTGATCCGTTCCTTCATGAATTGGATCGTTCCCATGATCCGCAGTGATGATCAATAAATCATCCGATTTCAAACGGGACATTATTTCAGGCATACGGGCATCGAATTCTTGTAAAGCAAGTCCATAGCCTTCGGGATCACGACGATGCCCGAAAAGTGCATCGAAGTCTACAAGGTTCGTAAAACTTAACCCCTCGAAATCAGTGTCCATTTCTATAAGCAATTTATCGACTCCATCCATATTGCTCTTCGTACGAACTGCTTTTGTGACACCTTCATTGTTAAAGATATCAGAGATCTTCCCTACAGCTACTACATCCCGTCCAATATCCTGCAAAGCATTCATGACAGTTGGGGAAAACGGTTTAAGTGCATAATCATGTCGATTTGTCGTACGAGTAAAGCTGCCTGGTTCACCGATAAAGGGACGTGCAATGACCCGCCCAACTAAAAATTCAGGCTGCAATGTAATTTCACGAGCAATTTCACAAATACGATATTGCTCTTCAATTGGGATGATGCCTTCATGCGCTGCAATTTGAAGGACAGGATCGGCAGATGTGTAAACAATGAGTGCTCCGGTTTCCATATGCTCTTTTCCGTATTCTTCGATAACAGCAGTACCGCTTGCTGGCTGGTTACAAATCACTTTACGGCCTGTCCGCTTTTCCAGCTCTTCTATCAGTTCAGAAGGAAAGCCATTTGGATACACTTTAAATGGCTTATCAATATTCAGCCCCATCATTTCCCAATGACCTGTCATCGTATCTTTTCCCACTGACGCTTCCTGCATTTTACCGTATAGCCCAATCGGAGCCTGCTCTTCAGGAATACCTTGGATTTTCTTAATATTAGACAAGCCCAAGCGAGCTAGGTTCGGCATATGTAAACCATTTTCCATATGTTCTCCGATATGACCGAGTGTATCAGCGCCTTCATCCCCAAACAAGTGGGCGTCCGGTGCTTCACCGATCCCTACAGAATCAAGAACGATTAAGTGAATTCTTTTAAATGGCTGTTTATTCATTTGAATTACCTCCTATAATAATATAATTATGCTCTTGGATGAAACTGACTATACACATCTTTTAATCGCGTTCGACTGACGTGTGTATAGATTTGAGTCGTTGAAATATCCGCATGCCCAAGCATTTCTTGTACAGCTCTGAGGTCAGCTCCGTTTTCCACGAGGTGCGTTGCAAAAGAGTGACGCAGCATGTGCGGTGTCAACTTTTGTGTTAAACCAGCATTTTTAGAAACGTCTTGCAAAAGGCCCCAAATACTTTGTCGTGTTAACCGCCCCCCTCTTGCATTCAAGAAAAGTGCCTCTTTACTTGCGCCAGAAGAAACGAACTCAGGCCGAACGTCTTTTAGGTAGCTTGTACACGCTTTCACTGCGGTGCTCCCTAAAGGAATAATCCGTTCTTTACTTCCTTTACCGAAAACGCGAACAAATCCCATTGTTAAATTGATATCATCGGCATCCATGCCTATTAGTTCACTTACCCTCATTCCTGTCCCATATAACAGTTCAAGGATCGCAGTGTCCCGTATGCTTTGCGGTGTCGAAGTACCAACTGCCTTAATGATCTTATCAATATTAGATACGGAGAGAACGCGCGGTAATTTCTTCTCCAATTTAGGCAGCTCCAAGTGTACCGTAGGATCCGTATCTGTTACCTTGTCCCTCAGCATAAACTGATGAAAAGAACGGATTGAAGAGATATGTCTTGAGATGGTTCTGGATGATTTCCCTTGTTCTTTCAATAGATGCAAATAATTCGTAATTAATTGCTGGTCAATCTTATCTGCAGACGCTAGGTTGTTAGAAAGCCAGCTTATATAAGCGGTTAAGTCCCGTTTGTAAGAAGAGATTGTATTTTCTGCCAGCTGCCGCTCAACTTTTAAGAAGTGCAAGTAATCTTGCAGAGCGAATTGCAAATCTGTCATATGATATGGACCTCCAGTTCAACAACATTATGCTGCAAACAAGGATCCCTTCCCTCCTTTACTTACATAAACGCTAAAAGAGGACAGCATGCTGCCGCCCTCTCTCACTTTCCCTTTGTGTCTCCCTCAGATTTACAACGTTTGCAAATCCCATGGAAGGTGAGCCAATGATCCTTGACTGTAAATCCAAATCGTTTTTCAACGACTTTTTCTACCTCACCGAGAAGATCTTCTTGAATTTCATCGACTGCTCCGCATTCAATACATATTAGATGATGGTGGAACCTTGCAGCTCCTTCTTTTCGCAAATCGTATCGAGCTACGCCATCTCCAAAATTAATTTTGTTTACGACTTTCAATTCAGTTAACAATTCTAGTGTTCTGTAAACAGTAGCTAGACCAATTTCTGGGGCTTTTTCTTTAACGAGCAGAAATACGTCTTCTGCACTTAAATGGTCTGCCTCGTTTTCCAGAAGCACCATGACTGTGGCTTCCCGTTGAGGCGTCAATTTATAGCTGGCCCCATGCAATTGTTTTTTTATGCGTTCAATTCGGCTTTCCATAGGACGCCCCCCTCAAGAATGATTCTATTATAGCAAATCGTCATTCGTTATGACAATAGAAAGGAAACCGCCCTATGGCGCTTTTAACCTCCTAAGAGATTGTAAACAGCCTTGTCAGCGAAGAATAGCAGCAGACCAACTCCGGCTATCATTAAAGGAACCTTTAAATTTTGCGTTCTTTTAGGCGATCTCTTAGTGAAAAAAGGAGGTGAAAGTGTCCAACAAAATAGCAGCACAAGAAATGTCCCTAAAAATTTGAATGGAAACCACCATCCTGTGTAAGCAAGCATATTCACACCGCCAGCAAGAATATGCGCAGAGGCAAGCCCGAACAGTACAGCTTTTAGCGCACCTACAAGCATAACAGACCATCTAGTTCTCCTGGATATTGACAAAACAAAAGCTGCTGCGTAAAAAGAGAGTACTGTTGCCAGTTGGATAAGCATAGATGCTGAGCTGATTTGCGCCGCACGGCTATCGTATATCTGAACGATAAAAGAGAAATCCGCATCAGGAATACCTCGATAGAGTAACACGCCGCCTATGTAACCTACTGCGAGTATCACAAACAACTGCAAAAACGATAACGAACGAACCATAGACAAGCACCTCCGAATAGTTTGTACTACTCTATGCTTGTCCGGTTATAATTAGTTCATTTTTTTAATAGTTCTTTTAAAAACAGAACAGCAAAAGCTGTTTTCGCATCAAAAATCCGTCCATCTTTCATCATTTCCTCTGTCTCTTCAATCGTACATTCCTGAAGATTGATGAATTCGTCTTCATCGCCAGCTGCAGGGTTTTCCACTTTTTCTAAAGACCTCGCTAGATAAAGATGAATAATTTCATCTGCAAAGCCAGGTGAAGTTGCAAAAGATTGGACATATGTAAATTCGTTCGCACGATAACCTGTTTCTTCTTCAAGCTCTCGGATTGCTGTTTTCTCAGGGTCTTCCCCTGGTTCTATCTTTCCTGCAGGAATTTCTATGATAGATCGTTCAAGAGCTTTCCTGAATTGTTCCACAAGAACCAATTCGTTTTGATCCGTAATGGCAATAATCGCAACTGCCCCCGGGTGTTTGATGAGTTCTCGCTTTGCACGCTTGCCGTCCGGCAATTCAACATCATCGACACGCAGTTCAATAATTTTTCCATTGTACAAGGTCTCACTGGCTATTGTTCGCTCTTCAAATTTTTTCATAAGGTTCCCCACTTTCCTTCTGGTTTGGTCCAGTATACCATGAGGGATAATGGAGGTGTTTGCATGAAGAAAAGAGAACTCGGCAATAGCGGACTTTATGTATCTGAATTGGGACTAGGGTGCATGTCGCTGCCAACTAATCGTGATGAGGCAGACAATATCGTATCAACCGCACTAGATGCAGGCATTACGTTCTTTGATACTGCAGATTTGTACGAGGGCGGTAAGAATGAAGAAGTTGTCGGACATGCAATCCGCAATCGAAGAGAGGAAATCATCTTAGCCACAAAGGTCGGCAATAAGATGAACCCCGATGGAAAGACATGGCACTGGGATGCCTCGAAAGGACATATCATCGAAGGTGTGAAGGCGAGTTTAAGAAGACTGGGCACTGATTATATTGATTTGTATCAGCTTCATGGCGGAACGATGGATGATAATTTTGAGGAAGTGACGGAGGCGTTTGAACGGTTAAAAGACGAAGGTGTAATTCGCCAATACGGAATTTCATCTATCCGGCCAAATGTGATTCAACAGTTTCTGAATGATAACAAAGCAGTTTCTATTATGATGCAGTACAACATGCTCGACAGACGCCCTGAAGAATGGTTTCCAATGATTAAAAAACACAGTGCTTCTGTCATTGTACGGGGAACTTTAGCAAAAGGTCTGCTAACTGCTGAAGCTAAGCAGCGGGTTGGCCAAACTGACTCATTTGTTCACTATGAGCAGCCTGAGCTCAGGGAGGTCGTACATAATTTGACAGCTACTGCGTCAAATCTTCATGCAGCTGCGATTCAATTCTGTCTTCAGCATGATACCGTTGCGACTGCACTGGTAGGAGCACGTACACGTGACCAGCTGATGGATTCTATCCACGCTTATGACGCGCCAGTTAGTAGTGCAACACTAGATGCGGTGACCAGACTTCTTGAGTTGCACAAATACGACCAGCATCGAATTTGATTTGACAATAAATTAAAAAGAGTGGGTGGCTAGAAATTAGCTCCCACTCTTTTTCATGCTTCTTGTTCAGTTAATACAACTGCTTCTTTGCGCTTTCGTTTTGGCAGCATATTGAAAATAATATTCAGCGTAATTGCAGTTATACTGCCTGCGACAATCCCGTTACTTGTCAGCAGTTGAACACCTTCAGGGAGTTTTGCAAACAGTTCTGGTACAACTGATACTCCTAGGCCGATACCGACTGAACACGCAACAATCATCGCATTGTCCTGTGATTTAACAACGACTGTGCTAAGCATTTTGATCCCTTGTGATACAACCATTCCGAACATCGCGACCATCGCTCCGCCCAGAACAGCATTTGGAATAACCGTAGCTAGCGCAGCGACTTTCGGCATGAAACCAAGGCCGATCAGCATACCAGCAGTAATTACTAGAACTTTCCTGGATTTCACGCCAGACATTTGAATTAGACCGACGTTTTGAGAAAAAGTTGTATACGGAAATGCATTGAAAATTCCTCCGAGCACAGATGCCAGACCTTCTGAGCGATACCCTTTTTCAAGATCCTTCGATTTAATGTCTTTTTCACAAATATCCCCGAGTGCAAAATAGACTCCAGTTGACTCGACGAGAGAAACCATCGCAACAATTGTCATTGTTAAAATGGGCTGCCAATGGAATGTAGGCGTTGCGATGAAAAACGGTTGCGCTACGTGAAACATGGATGCTTCACCCACAGCTGAGAAGTCAACTACACCCATGAACATTGCAGCAATTGTTCCTCCCACCAATCCGATTAAAATTGCAATCGCCCGTAAAAAACCTGTTGAAAAGCGATAGACGAGTACGATAAATGCAAGCGTTCCGAAAGACAATACGATATTCGTCATTGAGCCGAAATCGGCAGCTCCCTGCCCGCCGCCCATGTTGTTAATAGCAACCGGGATAAGCGTAATCCCAATAATAGTTACAACAGAACCTGTAACAACAGGCGGGAAAAACTTAACTAGTTTCCCAAAAACTCCGCTGATGAGAACGATAATTACACCAGACGCAATTACAGAACCATAGATGGCAGATAGACCAAACGAATTTCCGATAGCAATCATAGGTCCTACAGCTGTGAACGTACAACCGAGCACAACAGGAAGTCCAATACCGAAATAACGATTTGTCATAATTTGCAGCAGCGTTGCGACACCACACATCAGAATATCAACAGATACGAGATACGTAAGCTGTTTAGGTGAAAGTCCGATAGCCCCGCCCACTATGAGGGGGACCAAGACTGCACCTGCATACATGGCTAACAGATGTTGGATTCCCAGAAGCGTCGTTTTCATTGTTCGACAGCCTCCTTGAAAGTGATTTGCAAGTTTTCAAGTGATTCGATAATTGCCAGCGATTCAACACGCAAACCTTTTTCTCTCAGCATAGCTCCACCTGGCTGGAAACCTTTTTCAATCACAATTCCAATGCCAGCCGTTTTTGCACCAGCTTGTTCTGCGATTTCGAGCAAACCTAAAACTGCTTGTCCATTCGCAAGAAAATCATCAATTATTAACAACGTATCTTCTGAACAAAGGTGTGCTTCAGATACCGAGATTTCGTTTGATTCTTGCTTCGTATATGAGTAAACAGATGCGCTGTAAAGATTGCTGTTTTGCGTTAATGACTTGCGCTTGCGTGCAAATACTACCGGCACTTTCAATTGAAGAGCCGCCATAACTGAAGGTGCAATTCCTGAAGATTCCAATGTTAAGATTTTTGTGATTCCTGCATCTGCAAACTTCTCAGCAAACTCATTTCCAACTGCCTGCATCAGTTCTGCATCAATTTGGTGATTCAAAAAGGAATCGACTTTCAAGACATCTCCTGGTAATACGTTTCCTTCTTTCATGATCTTATCTTTTAACAGTTGCATCGCATTTCCTCCTCAATGATCTGGCGGACATACAAAAAAGCCGTATGACCCGCGCATCCAGTCATAACTATGAGTGGAGCAATGGTCATCACGGCTTAAAATTCACCAGATGGAAACAAGCGAAAATCTGGGTCCTTCTTCAGATTCTCTCAAGTCCGTTGCCCTCATAGTCAGTTTGTTTACGGCAAACCGGTAGAAACTTGCGGACCATATCTCCGCTATTATATGAGTGAATGTATTCGATTTTGATTTTAGTATAGCATGCCTAAGCGAGAAAACAAGACCTATTCTAAAACCGGAAAAATGTAAGCGGATTCTTTTAAAGGTGTTCAATGGCCTGTTCTGCTGCATACGGGGATAGATCAAGGTCTGCCTGCTCTTCTATGGCCAGCTGTGCTAATAATTTCCCTAAATAAGGCCCCGCCGTAAGTCCAGATGCCCCTAAACCGTTTGCAATTAAAATTGACGGGTGTTCAGGCAATTGACCAATGATTGGCAAAAAACCTGGAGTGAACGGCCGTACTCCGGTCCGGACCTCTATCAATTCAGCGTTTTCTAAACCTGGTGCTACGTTCAAGGCTTTTGATAAAACTTCTTGAACACCGCCTATCGTGACTGCCGGCTGAAATACATCCTCATCCTGATGAGTTGCACCTGCAATCACCCTCCCGTCATCGAGGGACAGGAGATATTGATCGCCTGGCGGAATTACGACTGGCCAATTCGAACTGTTTTCATCGAACGGATTCATATGCACAATTTGTGCTTTCTGGCCGCGAACGTTTAGACGAATATTGAGTGAACCAAATTCAGGCGGCCATGCACCCGTTGTCAATATAATTTTGTCCGCTTCATAGAGCTGCTCGTTGCATAGAACTTGAATTGCGCCATTGGTATCCTTGTGAAGTGCTGCACTTCCTTCCAAAAATAGTGCGCCGTAATGTTTCGCAGAACGAATTAGCGCTTGTTGAAGTTGACGTCCATCGACCCGTGCAGCCCCGGATATGTATATCGATTGAAATCCTCCAGCAATCGGAGGATAATACTGCTTAGTTTCCGCTTCCGTCAGCTTAACGATGTCACCTATTTCTGGAGCTTGTTCTTTGCGTAAGAATGCACGCTCAAAGGCTTTTTCAAGTTTAGCTTCATCTGCAAACAAGCTGATCGCACCCACTTGCCGATACCCTGTTTCAGACTCACTAAGCGATTCAAGTTCAGGAATTAGTGTTTTATAATGCCTGGCACCATTTCGGACAAGTTTGTACCAATCCTGGTTTCTGCGCTGCGACAGCCAAGGGCATATAATACCTGCAGCAGCTTTAGTTGCACTGCCAGGATCATTTCGATCAATAACAGTAACAGCAGCTCCTCTTTTTGCTAATTCATATGCTGCAGATGAACCTAAAATCCCTGATCCGATTATAATAACTTTTTCCAATTTAATTCCCGCCTTTCCATCCTAACAGTGTACAACGGGCACCGATATTCCTCAAACCAATGGCGCTGAAATCGTTTTCAAAATTGTAACAAAAGTAATATGCAAACTATTCTTTCATTTCATCGATAATGGCGTATAATTGCAGTATTCGATATATCAAATGCAACTGACTTTAAATTGTAAAGGGGAAATAAGCCATGACGACACCTAAGATTGAATTCAACCTTACCGATTCCCGTAAACAAAAACCGAGCGAAGAGAATCTCGTTTTCGGCAGACACTTCACAGACCATATGTTCATCGCAGATTATGTAAAAGGAACTGGATGGCAAAATCATCGTATCGTCCCGTATGCACCGATATCACTCGACCCCGCGGCTATCGTATTCCACTATGGTCAGACCGTATTCGAAGGGTTGAAAGCGTATCGTGCAAAAGATGATTCAATTCGGCTATTCCGTCCAGAAGAGAATTTCAAACGGCTGAATCGTTCATTAGACAGACTATGTATGCCTCAAGTGGACGAAGAAAAAGCGATTGAAGGACTGCTTGAGTTATTGAAAGTAGAAGAAGAATGGGTTCCCAAGTTGGAAGGAAATTCACTTTACATCCGTCCATTCGTTATTGCGACAGAAGCATTCTTAGGAGTAGCACCTGCTACCACTTACCAATTTTACATTATCCTGTCGCCTGTCGGATCTTACTATGAAGAGGGAATCCATCCCGTTAAAATTCTAGTAGAAAATGAATTTGTCCGTGCCGTAAAAGGTGGAACTGGCGGTGCGAAAACTGCTGGGAACTACGCTTCAGCATTAAAAGCACAAGAGACTGCCACTGCCCAGGGCTATTCACAAGTGATGTGGCTCGATGGAGTCGAGCGAAAGTACGTTGAAGAAGTGGGCAGTATGAATATCTTCTTTAAAATTGATGGTGAAGTCATCACTCCGGCAGTTAACGGAAGTATCCTTGAAGGAATTACACGTAAATCCATTATCGAACTTCTGGCACATTGGGGTACTCCAGTAACAGAAAGAAAAATTTCAATGGAGGAATTAGCCGCAGCCCATGCATCCGGGAAATTGGAAGAAGTATTCGGTACTGGAACAGCAGCGGTCATCTCACCCGTTGGTGAATTGAACTGGAATGGTAAAATCATGACAGTCAACGAAGGAAAAACGGGTGCACTTTCTAAAAAATTATATGATACGTTAACTAAAATTCAATTAGGTGATGAAGAAGATGCCCTTCAATGGGTAACAGAACTTACTCCCTCATTCGTAAAAATAGGTTAACACAAAGCAAACCCGACACGATATGTGCCGGGTTTTTTTCATATTTTAATGAGCGTCCGGGAATATTCGCTTCATGGCATCTCCAACTTCTTCGAAGAACCCTTCAACAGGTTCCCCATCTCGAATTTTATCACTGTACTCATCAATTTGTTTTGCAGAGTCAGGATTTGAAGATACATATACTTTATCAGTGTCAGCGCCTGCTTCTTTGGCTTTATCTGCAATTTTGTCATCTAATTCTTTTGAAGAAGTGGTTCCTTCTTTCAGAGTTGCGCCAACATAAGCACTGTTGTTCATCTTAAGGACTCTTGCATGATCAACTTCTTCCAGACTTGAAACAGCGTCTGCAATTTCATCAGCATTTTCGACTTTTTGATCGTTTGTCGCATTTTCGTCAGCGGTTCCCTCTTCATTTTCATCATTCGTTCCATCCATGTCTGTCGTTGTATCCGCTTCATTCTCCACAACACCAGTATCGTTCGTCTGATTGTCTGCCTCTTTATCTTTTTTACCACATGCAGCAAGCGATAACATCAGCAAGCAAGCAGCGAATACCATCCAAAATTTCTTCATTTGTCTCTCCTCCATATCTGTTTACAGACAGTATGGACAAAAACAGAGAAAATATGTGTTTTTCTACTAAAGATGAATTTCTATTCGCTGAGTCGTATGCCGCTCAAGCTCACTTACGTCCACTTCAAAGCCCATGCCATCCAATTTAGGAACGCTGATTGTACCGTCATTTACAACGACTTCAGGTGTTATGATGTCACGTTCCCAATAAGAAGCAGATCCAGCTGTATCTCCAGGGAATGTGAAATTCGGTAACGCAGTAAGCGCGATGTTATGTGCTCGGCCGATACCGGATTCCAACATTCCGCCACACCAGACTGGAATTCCGGACTGCTGGCATACATCATGTATTTTCTTAGCTTCTGTCATTCCCCCTACGCGGCCGATTTTGACATTGATGACACGGCAGCTGCCGAGCTGGATGGCTTTGCGTGCATCTTCAGCAGAAAGGATGCTTTCATCTAAACAAATAGGTGTTTGAATTTGCCGTTGCAATGTTGCATGGTCAATGATATCGTCTGACGAAAGCGGCTGTTCAATCATCGTTAAGTTAAATTGATCAAGTTGTTTTAATAAATCCAAGTCGTCCAGCGTGTAGGCAGAATTGGCATCTGCCATGAGTGGAATGTCAGGAAATCGTTCACGGATTTGTGAGAGTAATTTAATATCTTGTCCTGGTTTGATCTTCACTTTTATTCGTTTAAAGCCCGATGCCAAACTCTGATTAATCCGTTCAGCAAGCGTTTCGAAGTCTGCTTGAAGTCCGATGCTGATTCCTACATCGATTTTTTCTTTCTTTCCGCCTATTGCTTCTGTTAACGTAATGCCTTGACGTTTTGCCCAGCAATCCCATACTGCGCACTCAACTGCAGCTTTAGCCATATTATTTTTCCGAATGGATTTAAAGATTATATTAACTTCGTCAGGATGATGAAGCGTTTTCCCTTTAAGCATTGGCACTAAAAAGTCTTGGATCATATGCAGTGATGTCACTGTGGTCTCTTCTGTATACCAAGGAATCGAAAATGCTACACCTTCTCCAAAGCCATGATTTCCCTTTTCATCAATCACTTCAATCACAAGAAATTGGCGGGTTTGCATCGTTCCGAAGCTGGTTGAAAACGAATTCTTCATCGTCATTTCCAGCCTTCTAATCATGACATCACGGATAATCATTACATCATTCCTTTCTTTACGGATAAAACCGCACGTGAGAAACACATGCGGTTTTGTTTGTTAATATTTACGGGTTTTCCCATCGTATTCGTCAAGCAATTCAGCAAAACTTTTATTTGCTTCCCGCTCTTTTTTCTCTTTGATGAGTTGCTCCTGACGCGCCTCCTCAGCTTTAGCTTCGGCTTGAGAAAGTTCCAGCTTCGCTTCTTTCAGCTTGGATAGAACATCTTCCCCTAATGAATCTGCGAGCCGGAGTGCTCCGTCTTCTTTTGGTTTGTTCTCTGAACGTTGTTGGTTTCTTTTTTTTGCCATGAGTGATTCTCCTCTTTTCTGCTTAAGGACGCTCGACAACTATCGCTACACCTTGACCGCCGCCTATACATAACGTAGCCAGTCCGCGTTTTGCATCTCGACGTTTCATTTCATGCAGTAATGTTACAAGTATACGGGCACCACTTGCACCGATTGGGTGACCGAGCGCAATAGCACCGCCATTAACGTTCAGTTTTTCAGTATCAAATTCCAGCTCTCGATCGACAGCAAGTGATTGTGCGGCGAACGCTTCATTCGCTTCAATCAAATCCATATCTTGCAACGCAAGGTTCGAACGTTTCAGCACATTTGTAACAGCTTGTACAGGGCCGATCCCCATAACTGCAGGATCTACCCCTGCATTTGCATTCGCAGTAATTGTTGCGAGAGGTGTTATGCCAAGAGCATCCGCTTTCGTTTTCGACATGATAACTAAAGCAGCAGCGCCATCGTTCAGTCCGGAAGCGTTCCCCGCAGTTACACTGCCATCCTTTTTAAAGGCAGGACGTAATTTTGCAAGTTTATCTGCAGTCGTACCTTCTTTAATGTATTCATCTTCCTTGAATTGGATAGGATCACCTTTACGTACGGGTATCTCAACGGGCACGATTTCATCTTCAAATTTCCCTGCAGCACGCGCTTCTGCAGCTTTTTTCTGAGAATTCGCAGCGAATTCGTCTTGTTCTGCACGGGATAAGCCATATCGGTCACACAGATTTTCAGCAGTGACGCCCATATGATAATTGTTGAATGCGCACCAAAGACCATCAGAAATCATAGTATCCACCATTTTTTGATCACCCATTTTAAATCCTTCTCGTGCATTATTCAGCACATAGGGTGCCTGACTCATACTTTCCATACCGCCCGCTACGATTACTTCGGCATCTCCTGATAAAATTGCTTGGCGAGCAAGCTGAACCGCTTTCAATCCTGAGCCGCAAACTTTATTGATTGTCATCGCCGGCACCTGTTCTGGAAGTCCTGCTTTCATTGACGCTTGCCGGGCCGGATTTTGCCCTAGACCGGCTTGAAGTACATTCCCCATAATGACTTCATCCACATCTGCTGCTGTAATGCCTGCACGGTTTACTGCCTCTTTAATAACCAAAGCACCTAATTCGGTCGCACTTACATTTTTTAACGCGCCTAAAAATGAACCGATTGGTGTTCTGACAGCACTCGCTATAACGATTTGTTCTGACATTGTAACTCCCCCTATTTGTCTTTATGAGACTTTTCCCTAATTGAAATACAGAACATTCCCACATATGCATTGCCTGCATCTGCTACAGTCCGTTAGAATAAGCTGTAGGAGGGGATTGTATGTTTAGTTTACCAAAAAAAGTGACAATTATCGAGGTCGGACCCCGTGATGGTCTGCAAAATGAAAAGAACCTAGTGGAAACAGATGTAAAACTAGAATTTATCCACTTACTGAAAAACTCAGGTGTAACTGAAATGGAACTCACATCCTTTGTATCCCCTAAGTGGGTACCGCAAATGAGTGATGCGAAAAGTATAATGAAGAAAGCAGATTTAGCAGAGCGCTCGATTGTCCTCGCACCGAATGCAAAAGGTGTTGAACTTGCCCAAGAAGCAGGCGCCAAAAATATTGCAGTGTTTGTGGGTGTCAGTAATACATTTAATCAAAAAAATATTAACCGCACGACGGATGAGAGCGTAGAAGCACTTGCTCCGGTTATTCTCAAGCTGAAAGAAGAACAGGTTTTTGTACGGGCTTGTATCTCTACTGCGTTTTATTGTCCATACGAAGGGAAAATTGAAGTGGAGGATTGTATTGAACTTTGCAGGAAGTTTGTTGCATTAGGTGTCGATGAGCTTAGTGTGGCAGATACCATTGGTATGGCCAATCCTGTCGAGAGCTATGAACTTTTCACTCGACTTCGCCAATCATTCCCTTCAGTACTATTAACTGCTCATTTCCATGACACTAGAAAAATGGCGCTTGCTAATATTTTTGCATCTTTACAGGCAGGTATTGATCGTTTTGATACGGCAGCCGGCGGCCTTGGCGGCTGTCCATTCGCGGATGGTGCAACAGGAAACGTTGCAACCGAGGATGTAGTCAACATGCTTGATTCGTTAAAAATTTCAACGGGAATTGATGTTAAAAACGTTTGCGAAGCTGTCGGAAAAATTGCACCTCATGTGTCAAGACCTATCGAAAGCGGCATGTACCGTTTATTTGAAAACGGAAGGATCTAAGGAGCTGAATTTATTGAGAAAGCGTCTGCTTGCAATTACAGGTGGTGTCACTTTCATTGCGACTGCTCTGGTAACAACTTTCGGCATCCTTGCTACCAATCGATTAATGTTTCTTAAAATAAAAGATGCAGAGGTTGTTTTAAAACGAGAATCCATCGCCCGGCGATTCGATGCGCAATGGTATGAAACCGTTCCAAAAACAACCTTGCGCATTCAGTCCCCTAACGGCTATTTGTTACATGCAATTTATTTGAGACCGCTCGATACAACAAGAACTGTGATTATTTGCCACGGCGTTACGGAAAATAAGATAAATTCCATGAAGTTTGCCCGTATGTTCGAACGTCTCGGATTTAACTCGATTGTGTACGATCATCGCCGTCATGGAGAGTCCGGCGGGAAAACAACCAGTTTTGGTTTCTATGAAAAAATGGACTTACGCGCAATCATTCAAGCCGTCCGTGAGCGTATAGGCAAGCGGGCCCTGCTCGGAATACACGGCGAATCCATGGGAGCAGCAACGATGATTTTGACAGCGGGGACCTATCCTGAAGAAGCGGATTTTTATATAGCAGACTGCCCTTTTTCAGATTTCACAGCACAGGTTTTTCATATACTAAAAACGACGACACCGCTTCGCACACCTAAGGTCATTCGGATTGCTAACATCTTTTTGAAAATACGCGATGGGTACACAACTTCTTTGGTTTCACCAAAACAAGTCATTGCTCAAGTTGCACAGCCGATGCTGTTCATTCATAGTTTGGAAGATGATTTCATCCTTCCGAGCATGACGGAAGAATTGTTTGACCATAAAAATGGTGCCAAGTCTATTAAACTGTTTCCTAAAGGCGCACACGCTCGATCCTTCAATGAAAATCCGGAAGAATACGAAGCGACAGTCCGGCGTTTCTTGCGGAAATATGGTTTTTTGAATTAAAAAATCCCGTTCGATGTCAAAGCATTGAACGGGTGTTGTTATTTTTATCATTCATAGTGCTGTAAATACGTATTATATCAACGCTTTTCCTTCTTTTTCTTAGCATCTTTTTCAGATGCTTTAGACATTTGAGCCATCATTTGATTGATTTTCTTTTGAGAAGGTTTCTGCCCCATCTGCATCATCATCATTCGAAGCATATCTTCATTAATCGGCGGGTTATCTTTCAAATACTTCATCATATATTGACGAGCTAAGAAGAAACCAAGGGCAACTCCTGCTGCGAGAGCAACAATTATTCCAACGATCCACCAAACAGTCATACGTACTACCTCCCCTACTGCAATAGTCCAAGTGTTTCCACCAAGAAGGATTATACAGCATCCGAACCCCAGTACGCAACGTCTCAGTTGTCAGATTCATGTTTTACTATGCGCGGAATCTGCGTTCTCTTTAATTTTCTACTTCGAGGTAACAATCAAACGAATACATATTGTGGTTCTAACGCTGATGATGTATACCTGACTGGTTTCAGCCAGCCCCACTCGCCTGCTTCATCCATAATTGCGAAATACCGGTCTTCCACACTGGAAAGAGCTACGAACAAATCCAAATCCAGCATTCTAGAACCATGACAGGCCGCATGCAAGGCATGCGAAGAAAATCCAATATCAATTGTTCCCTTCAAAGGATGGGTCAATGTATATTTCATATCTCCAGCTTCTACTGTATGAAAGTTCTTTCCGAGTTCGCTCATAATAGCTTGTTCAACATCTTTAATTTCCAATTGATCGCATAAATATCGGACTTCCTGTAAATGATTTTCACGACCATCTGCTTTCAGTAAATCATATAGCAGCCGCTCACGTCCAAGGACAAATGTCTGGTACATTTCTTTGATTTTATAAATTCCATATGTTCGCATGTATGACCACTCCTTTACATTATCGTACAGGAGACATTTCGCAAAGGCTGTCACTTGGCGGAATGGAACGTCACTAATTATGTCGAAATGTCAAAATAATTTGATTTTTAATTAGATTATCAGTACCGTCACATTTTGTATAAATCTTTCTGTCATAAATAAAAGCAGAGACGAATTTAATTCTCGTCTCTGCTTTATTTATTATTATTTTATTTGCCTAACATAGTGGATACTTTTGATACAACATTTTCCACACTGAAACCGTATTCTTTCATGACCGTTTCTCCTGGCGCACTTGCACCAAATGTATCGATCGCGAGGACGTCACCGTCATTGCCGACATATTTATGCCAGCCGAGTGATGATCCCATCTCAAGAGAAAGACGCGTTGTTACGGCTTTAGGCAACACTTGTTCTTTGTACGCAGCGTCTTGCTCTTCAAATCGATCCCATGAAGGCATAGAGACGACTGCTACGTCGATTCCTTTTTCTTTTAGTTCAGTTTGCGCATCAACAGCCAAACTAACTTCAGAACCTGTCGCAATCAAAATTGCTTCTGGTTGATCTGCGTTGGACGGAGATACCGTATAGGCACCTTTGCTGACACCAGCAGATGCAAGTTCAGCTGACTTTTCCAGTACCGGCAAGTTTTGACGGGACAATACTAGAACGGTTGGTTGGTTTGTTGAAGTTACTGCTAGATTCCACGCAGCTGAAGTTTCATTAGCGTCAGCAGGACGGATAACAGATAGTCCTGGCATTGCACGAAGTGAAGCTAAATGCTCAACCGGCTCGTGTGTAGGACCATCTTCTCCAACAGCAATACTGTCGTGTGTGAATACATAAGTCACAGGAATTCCCATTAAAGCAGACAACCGAACAGCAGGACGTACATAGTCACTAAAGACAAAGAACGTTCCTCCAAATACATTCAGTCCACCGTGCAGGGTCATTCCGTTCAAAGCAGCACCCATTGCGAATTCACGCACACCAAACCAGATATTGCGGCCATCAAAGCTGCCAGGAAGAAAATCTCCTGCTCCTTTGATGGCAGTTTTATTGGATCCGGCCAAGTCTGCACTGCCGCCAAAGAATGATGGAAGAGCTTTCGCGATCGCATTTATTGCATCTCCAGAAGCTGAACGTGTCGCAACAGACTTACCTGCTTCATAAACAGGCAACTGCGCTTCAACTGCAGCTTTATCAGTTCCATCAATTGCATTTTTCAATTGGGCAGCAAGCTCCCCATTTTCTTTTTCGTAGGCAGCGAATAATTTGTCCCACTCGGATTCACTGTCTGCGCCAAGTTTTTGTATAGACGTTTTAAAGTGGTCATAAACTTCTTCAGGGACGTGGAAGTCCTCTTCAAAAGTCCACTTGTAAGCTTCTTTTGTAAGTTTCATCTCATCTTCACCAAGCGGTGCTCCATGAGCATCTGATTTACCTGATTTGTTAGGTGAGCCATATCCAATAACAGTTTTCACTTCAATTATTGTCGGACCGCCCGTATTTTGTTTCGCTTGTTCAATTGCTTGAGACAAGCGCGCTGTGTCATTGCCGTCACCAACATGAATGTAATTCCATCCATATGATTCAAATCGATTTTGAATTTTTTCTGTGAAAGACATATCTAATTCCCCATCTAGGGAGATGTCGTTACTATCGTAGAGAACAATCAGCTTATCCAATTCAAGATGTCCAGCGAGTGAAATCGCCTCAGCCGCCACACCTTCCATTAAGTCTCCGTCACCACACAGCGCATAAGTGTAATGATCCACAACATCAAAACCTGGCTTATTGTAAGTAGCAGCAAGATGCTTTTCAGCCATAGCCATTCCAACAGCCATTCCAATACCTTGTCCTAACGGTCCTGTGGTCGCTTCGACTCCAGCTGTATGGCCATATTCAGGGTGACCCGGTGTTTTAGATCCCCACTGACGGAAATTCTTCAGTTCGTCCATTGGCAAATCATATCCGCTTAAATGGAGCATGCTGTATAGAAGCATTGAGCCATGACCTGCCGACAAAACAAAGCGATCCCGGTTAAACCAAGATGGGTTTGACGGATTATGATGCATGTGCTGGGTCCATAGTACATACGCCATTGGCGCAGCACCCATAGGAAGGCCAGGGTGGCCAGAATTTGCTTTTTCGATAGCGTCGATCGATAACGTCCGGATCGTATTAATCGCCAGTTGATCAGTAGTGTTAGTCATCGGTAATTACACCCTTTCACAATCTCTTATTTTAACTAGATTCCTCATCCATTGTAATGAAAAAACCGCAGGAATACAAACTGCGGTCAGATGATATGCGGATACTTAATTTAAAAACTTCTTGTTTTGAGCATCTTTTACTTTTTCAGGTGTTACGTCATTTCCATCAGGGTCCAGCACTTTAACATTTTCGATGGTATCTCTCATTGTTGAACGGAAAGTTTTCAAATACTCACTGCGCAATTGAGATTGCTCTTTCGCTTCTTCAATGGAAAGACCCGATGTTTTTGCCTTTTTTGCAAGCTCATTAATACGGTTTATCTTATTTTCTTCCAGCATAACGTTCCCTCCAGTTCACATTCATTATTTAGAACGTAAACAAAAACGGCCAGAAGTGCAACCAATTAGCCTTCCTGCTCTGCAACAAATTCCTGATATCGTCTATGGACCGTTGCCTTGCTCACCTGATGACCTAGTCCTTTAAGTACAGAAGTGATTTCTTCAAAAGTCAGTCCCTTATCGCGCAAAGAAACAATTTCAAGTACGGGTGCATCTATTCGTTCCCTGCCTTCCGCATTACCTTGGTTTCGTAAATTGTGTTCTGGTCTGTACCCTGCCTCTACAGCTCGTTTCATTCCTCTTCGTATCTTTGCATTATGTAATTTCCGCTGATATTCTTCTACTATTGCAAGTATTTCAAGAAGCATGGAGTCCATTTCATTCAATTCTAATGGGCCGCTGTCATGATTCGTAAAAACAGAAGTATTTGTTTTTGCGAGCAGGTGTAAAACTGCGACACGGGCATTCCCTCTGCCAAGACGTGTTTCATCTTGGATTAAAACAGCATCAATGGAATCCTCTTTAATATAATCAAGAAGATCCAATAGGCCTTCCCGATCCAATTCATATCCACTGTGTTTGTCAGTGAATGATTCAGCCACGCTGAAATCCAATCTTTTTGCCAGCGCTGTCAGTTCTTCATGCTGACGTGTTAATGATAACTCCTGAGTATCTTTTTCAGTACTTACTCTGCAGTACAAAACGCAACTACCCCGATTCCCCATTATTCTCCCTCCTCTGCAAGGACGAGTCGAGTATCGTCAACCTCCGGCCCAAAATGTGCAGGCAACTTGAGATCTTCACCTGCAATAATAGCAGAGTCAGATAAATTATTCAGTGTCGCCACTTCTCGTATCCACCGGTCTGCAGGCACATCACCTGCATAGCGCTCCGCTAGCTGATAAAGCGTATCTCCTTCGACGACTGTTACTTCAATAATGTCTTGAGGAACTGAAAATTTAAGAATAAGGACGAAAGTTAAAATTGCAAATAAGGTAAAGGCTGCTATGATATTTTTGTTTTTTCGGATGATTGTCATGGATGATTTCCCCTTTCAGAATGTACGTTCGCTTCTATGCTTTTATTATATGCGAACAAAGGTTTGTGTGTCAACACTAAAAATTAGAACCTTTGTTTGCTATGCGTACGAACACATGTTATACTATTTTCATAGAAACACTTCGCAGAGCGACGTCTCCTGCAAAAAAAGTGAAGAGGTGAACATATTGAAAAAGATCTCCAAAAGACAGGAAGACATCCTGACTTTCATTAAAGATGAAGTGCAAAAAAAGGGATACCCGCCTTCCGTACGGGAAATTGGTGAAGCTGTCGGACTTGCTTCCAGCTCAACTGTCCATGGCCATCTCGCGCGACTTGAAAGTAAAGGACTAATTAGACGCGACCCAACTAAACCCCGTGCCATTGAGATTTTGGATCAAGATGGAATGGACGAGTTAAAAACAGGCGTCGTTCACGTTCCTTTAGTCGGAAAAGTTACAGCTGGAATTCCGATTACTGCAATTGAAAATATCGAAGAGTACTTCCCCATTCCGGATACGTTCGGGACTTCGGAGGACAACTTATACATGCTGGAAATCGTAGGAGATAGTATGATTGAAGCTGGTATTTTAAATGGAGACCGCGTCGTTGTGAAGCAGCAGCATACTGCCAGTAATGGTGAAATTGTAGTAGCGATGACTGAGGAAGATGAGGCAACCGTGAAACGTTTCTTCAAAGAAAAAGATTACTTCCGTTTGCAGCCCGAGAACTCATCAATGGATCCTATTATTATTGAGAATGTATCGATTCTCGGCAAAGTGGTCGGTGTTTATCGCACGATTCATTAATTTTATAGATAAAAACTGCGTATTCCTCATTCACTTTGAGGGATACGCAGTTTTTTTAGTGGGGGATTTTTTGCATGCGGGTATGGGCACTTTCTATAGGCTATGGTCATTTTCGCAAGTTTATGAGCGCTTTCCCTGGGTTATGAGCGCTTTCCTCGGTTTATGATCACTTCCACAGGGCTATGAGCGCTTTCCGCGGGTTATGATCACTTTCACAGGGTTATGAGCGCTTTCCTCGGGTTATGATAACTTTCACAAGGTTATGAGCGCTTTCCGCGACTTATGATCATTTTCACAGGGTTATGAGCGCTTTCCTCGGTTTATGATCACTTTCACAGGGTTATGAGCGCTTTTCCACGGGTTATGATCACTTTTACAGGGTTATGAGCGCTTTCCGCAGTTTATGATCACTTCCACCTTATGATTTGATTAATTCAAGTTCGATTAGTCGCTCAACAGACGATAGGATGGCGACTTTTACGTGTTCGTACGTGAGGCCGCCTTGGATGTACGCTGTATACGGCGGACGAATAGGGCCGTCCGCTGTCAACTCGATGCTGGAGCCTTGGATGAAGGTTCCAGCGGCCATAATGACATCATCTGCATAGCCTGGCATGTACGATGGCACAGGACTCACGTGTGCATCGATTGGTGAGTTGGCTTGGATCATTTGGCAGAATGCGACCATTTGCTCGGCATTTTGGAATGATACCGATTGAATCAGATCCGTTCGGGCTGCAGAATAATGAGGGGCTGTCACTAGCCCATAGGATTCAAGCATGCCTGCCGTAAATTGTGCGCCCTTTACGGCTTGACTTACAGTGTGCGGAGCTAGGAAAAATCCTTGGTACATTTCTCGTAACGTATCCAGTGATGCTCCTGCTTCTGCGCCTAAGCCAGGTGAAGTCATGCGGTATCCGCATTTCTCAATCAATTCTTTTCTTCCTGCAATGTAGCCGCCTGTACGAGCAAGACCGCCACCCGGGTTTTTGATCAATGACCCCGCCATCAGATCTGCACCAACATCCGTCGGCTCCAGCTCTTCGACAAATTCACCATAACAATTATCAGTAAATATAATAATATCGGGATGATTTGCTTTTATCCGCTTCACCATGTCGCCAATCTCGGCAACTGTGAACGATGGGCGGTCCGCGTAGCCTCTGGAACGCTGAATGGCAATCATTTTAGTGTTGGGATTGATCTGACGTTCAACTTCTTCATAGTCAACAGTTCCATTTTCCAATAAATCAACATGATGGTAGCCGATATTGAAGTCCTGCAGCGAGCCTGTATCTTGATCTCCGCCGGATACGATTGACTCTAACGTATCATAGGGCTTCCCTGTTATATAAAGCAGTTCATCTCCGGGCCGCAATATCCCGAAAAGGCTAATCGCAATCGCATGTGTGCCCGAAATGATTTGACCGCGCACTAGACTTGCTTCCGCTCCAAAAACATCGGCATATAATTGCTCAAGCACTTCTCTGCCTGCATCATCATATCCATATCCAGTGGATCCGGTTAAATGAAAGTCACTCACACGATTCTTTCTGAACGCTGCCAATACTTTCTTTTGATTGAGGAAAGCGATGCGTTCGGCAGCTTTTGCATAAGGTTGTAGTTCGTTTTCAACTTTTTCTGCACGATTTAAGATTTCATCGTTCAATTGCTGTATACTCATTCAGGATGCTCCATTCTGTACCATAGGTTTACTGCCCATTTTAACAGGTAGAACGCTTTCGGTAAACGGATTCTCATCCTGACAATTTTAAAACGTATTGAACGGAGGAACTTTGAAGTGACATGGGATGTATTTAGTCTGATTGGTACAGCCGCATTTGCAATTTCGGGTGCGATTGTTGCGATGGAAGAGGACTTTGATATGTTTGGAGTCTATATATTAGGAATGGTCACTGCGTTTGGCGGAGGCGCCGTACGGAACGTTTTTATAGGAGTTCCCGTTTCAGTCTTATGGGGACAAGAGCTGTTTTTCACAGTTGCGTCAGTACTTATAGCAGTCATCTTTTTCTTTTCCGGATACTTGCTGAAAACGTGGAATAGGTGGGGATCTTACTTTGATGCGGTTGGGTTAGCTGCCTTTGCCATTCAAGGCGCCTTAATGGCCGTTGAGATGGAAATGTCTCTGTTCGCTGTAGTGGCGGCAGCGGTGTTGACAGGTGCCGGCGGAGGAGTCATCCGTGACTTGCTTGCCGGACGTCAGCCTTTGGTTTTTAAAAGTGATATCTATGCAGTATGGGCCGCACTTGCTGGTTTAATTGTTGGATTCGATACGTATATACACGATGCTGCACTTTATATATTGCTCATTGCTACAGCCGCGTTACGCATGTTATCCATTAAGTTTCACTGGCAGCTGCCGCAGCGCTCTTTATTGCCAAAATAAAAAAGGCCAGTCATGGCCTTTTTTTATTGTTCATCTTTCAATATAACCGGTTTTGCAGGAACATAAGTAGAGATTGCATGCTTATAAATCAGCTGCTGCTTGCCGTCTGATTCTAGAAGAACTGTATAGTTATCATACGACTTGATCAACCCTTTAAGCTGAAAACCATTTGTTAAAAATACAGTTACAAACGTGTTATTCTTCCTGAGTGAATTCAGAAACGTATCTTGCATATTGGCATTTGCCATCTAATTACCCCCCACAGTTCATATTCGCAATTAATGCCTGCTTTTTGTATTCGCGATATGCAGGTTAAATCCCTTTACTTCGTCACATATTTTCTCAACCAGCAGCGTTTTCTCTGTTGTTGCATCATACCAATTGACTTCCAGCTTGTTGCGGAAGTACGTCATCTGCCGTTTTGCATAGTGGCGAGTATTCTTTTTAATTAGATCGACTGCTTCATCTACTGATAAATTACCATCAATTGCTTGATACAGCTCTTTGTATCCGATTGCTTGAACTGACTGGACGTCCCTTATGTTTTGCTCCCATAATCCTTGGACTTCATTCAGTAATCCTTTTTCCATCATCAAATCGACACGTCTGTCAATTCTCTCGTAAAGGAGCTCCCTAGGCAGCTCAAGGCCTATAATAGAAGACCGGTACATCGGTGTTGCGCCTTGGTCCGCTTCATGATTCGCTTTTGTCTCCCCGCTCACTTCTAGAATCTCTAAGGCTCTAACGAGTCGTCTATGATTATTCGGATGAATCTTTTCAGCACTTACCGGGTCTTGCTGAAGAAGTCGCTCGTATAATACAGAAGCCCCTGACGCTTCAAGTTCACTTTCCAGACGGCTTCGCACTTCCAAATCAGCTGCTGCTTCCGTGAATCGGTAGTCAAAAAGAACAGACTGCATATACAGCCCTGTGCCGCCTGCCAAGATCGGGAATTTTCCACGGGATTGTATTTCTGAAATCTTATCCCGAACAATTTGCTGGTATTCTGCTGCTGAAAACGATTCACTGGGAGATTTGATATCGAATAAGTGGTGGGGAATGCCTTCCATTTCGTCTTTTGTAATTTTGGCGGTCCCAATATCGAGACCGCGGTAAACTTGCATAGCATCTCCATTGATCACTTCGCCGTTTAGGCAATGGGCAAGACCAACAGCCAGGGCAGTCTTCCCTGAAGCTGTTGGACCAGCAATTGCTATCACTTCTGATGGTTGATTCATAAATTATTCACCCACTGTTTCATCATCGTCAGCACAGAGTCTCTCGAAGTCCCTTGTAAGGATTCATGTCTAACACCTTCAAATAGATGGACCCGTACATTTTCAACACCCGCATCCTGATACATTCCCGCTGCTTCAAAAATCCCGCTTCCCATGTTCCCTACAGGATCTTCTGTCCCTGCAAATAAAAGGACAGGCAATTTCTTAGGAACCGATTCGTATGCGGATGTCGAACTGATTAATTTCAAGCCGTCAAATAAGACATGGAAGAAATGATTCGTTGAAACCGCTCCTGAAAGAGGATCCTCAATATAATCATGCACAGTTTGCCGATCTGTAGAAAGCCAATCGAACTTCGTCTCTGGATTTTCGACAGTTCTGTTGTATCCGCCAAAACCAATCCTATCAAGTACTTCACTTGGTGCATGCGAACCGTCTTTAATGGATAAAACAGAGGCTAGAATACTGCCTCCAACTCTTGTCATACCTGGTTTCCCAGCAGTTCCGGAACAAATAAGGGCATCTATTTCTTTTCCGTATCTCTGAGAAAAACGACGGACAATAAACGATCCCATACTGTGTCCAAACAAAATCCGCGGCTGGTTAGAGTCATCTGCACTAAATGCATTCATTACTTCCCGCACATCTTCAACGAGTCTATCAAATGTGATCCCTTCGCCAAAGTCCCCTAGCTGCTTTTGGTCAAGCGCCCGTTGTCCATGTCCGCGCTGGTTATATCCAGTGACTAAGTAGCCAGCTTGAGAAAGATCATTCATGACCGCTTCGTACCGCCCAATATGCTCTGCCATGCCATGAACAAGATGGATTTGTCCGCGCGGAGCTCCAGAAGGTTCCATGACATAGGCATCAAGAATTACTCCATCAGACATTTTGAGTTCCTGTTGTTTCATTACATTCCCTCCTCTTTTACATCACTCTCTTGAACATTTTTTCAAGTTCATACGTTGTGAAGTGGATTAACACAGGTCGTCCATGCGGACATGTATATGGATTTTCTGCATTTCCTAAATCAGTTAACAATCGATTCATATCTTCCATTGTTAAGTAATGATTCGCTTTGATAGATTTCTTGCAGCTCATCATAATTGCTGAGTCCTCGCGCAGTTTAGCAATGTTCACTTGACGGGTGTGCAATACTTGTTCAATCATTTCTTCAATAATCGAAGAAGCTTCTGCAGCAGGGAACCATGAAGGATACTCTTTTACTGTGTACGACGAAGGACCGAATTGCTCAAGGTAAATACCGACTTCTTCTAACGCATCGAGTCTCTCTTCAATCTTCAGCTGTTCATCTGCTGAATAATGGAAGATTAAAGGCATTAACAGCATTTGTCGTTCATCATGATCCACTTCTGCGATTTTCGTCCTGAAATACTCATATTTAATGCGCTCTTGAGCCGCATGCTGGTCGATCATATAAAAGCCATCCTCATTTTGTGCAACGATATAAGTTCCATGGACTTGTCCTACTGGCAACAATGTTGGGAATGACGCTTTTTGTTCAGATTGGACTTCTTCTTCCTGAGGTGTAATTGCTGGCCATTCAACGTCTGGCTTAGACGTTTCATTTGTCTCCACAGGTTCTGCTGTAACATCTGAAGTGATCGTCATGTCTTCATTTGGCGGAACTTCTTCAACCGTCCAAGAAGGCTTTTGCCGGGGAGGATAATCGCTTGTCGTTTGAAAATCTTGAACTGGCTTCACACTGCGTTCTGGATGTTTCCAGAATGATTCCTGCACACTAGGGGTGCTTGGCTTTTTCTTCTCCTTCATGATTGCATCAGGAACAATGATTGCTTTCTTTACTGCCGCATGCACCCCTTCGCGGACGGCTGCAAGCAATTCCCCTTCTTTACTCACTTTAATATATTGCTTTGAAGGATGGACGTTGACATCTGTTAAGTATGGATCTGCCTCTGCTTGCAGAACAATGATTGGAAACCGGCCGATCGGTAAATACGTGTGCATCGCTTCTAAAACAGCTTTGTTGACGGGATAGCTTTTCACCCATCTGCCGTTAATGAGCACTGTCATATAGTTTTTAGATGCCCGGGTCATTTCAGGCAAGGTCACATATCCGCACACTTTGTAATCTGCGTTTTCAGCTTGAAAAGGGATCATTTTTTTGGCAACTGCGATTCCATACACGTCAGATAATACGCGAAGCAAATCGCCTGAACCTGATGTTTTGAGCAGCACTTGCTGGCCGTGAGCTAACCGAAATGCAATTGCAGGATGGCTGATTGCGAGCCGATTGACTAAGTCGATTGTATGACCTATTTCAGTTTGGATCGTCTTCATATATTTCAAGCGGGCTGGTGTGTTAAAAAAAACTTGTGAGACAGTAATATCCGTTCCTTGCCGAAGTGCTGCTGCACGGTGAGTAATCACCTTTCCGCCTTCAATATCTACTTCTGTGCCGCTGATTCCGTCAGACGTCCAGAGGTGCACTTTAGATACTGCTGCAATACTTGCTAATGCTTCACCTCTGAAACCCAGTGTGCGAATTCTAAACAAATCATGCTCATTGACGATCTTACTTGTCGCATGACGCTCAAATGCACGCATAGCGTCTGTCGTCGTCATTCCATTGCCATTGTCTGTTATCCGAATACTTGTTAACCCTGCTTCTTCGAGTGTAATTTCAATCGACGTACTTCCAGCATCGATTGAATTTTCCACAAGCTCTTTCACGATGGATGCAGGTCGTTCTACAACTTCTCCAGCCGCAATTTTATTTGCTAATGGTTCGTCCATCACCTTAATGATATCCATCGTTTCGCTCCTTTCTTACTTCAGTTTTGCTTTTAGTTCAAATAATAATTGCAAGCCTTGCAACGGTGTAGTATTTGTTAAATCTATAGCTTTCAGATTCTCTAGAATTTCGATTTCTTCAGCTGGCTGTTCGGCAACTGGTTCTTCGGATTGTAAGTCAAAGAAACTAATTTGTTCACTAGAAGGAAGCAATTTCTTTTCTGAGGTTTTTTGATTTTCGAACCCTTCTAATAGTTCTCTCGCCCGCTGTAGTAATTCAGACGGTAAACCTGCAAGTTCTGCGACGTGAATTCCATAACTTTTATCAGCCGGTCCAGCCATCACTTTATGAAGAAATACAACCTTTCCTTCTTGTTCCATTGCCGCAACATGGACATTCATTAACCTGTCCAATTGCTCATCCAGCGCTGTCAATTCGTGATAGTGTGTTGAAAACAGCGTATTCGCACCGATTTCATCGTGAATATATTCCATCATCGCCTGCGCTAATGACATGCCGTCATATGTGGATGTCCCCCGTCCGATTTCATCAAATAACAATAAGCTTCGATCAGTAGCATGTGCAATTGCCTGCTGTGATTCCAGCATTTCCATCATGAACGTACTCTGACCTGATGCTAAGTCATCTGCTGCACCAATTCTAGTGAAAATTTGGTCTGTAATCGGCAGTGATGCAAACTCACACGGAACGTAACAGCCTATTTGGGCCATGATGACTGTTAATGCGACTTGGCGCATGTACGTACTTTTACCAGACATATTTGGACCTGTGATTAATAACATATTGGCATCGTTTGCTAACTTGCAGCTGTTCGGCACATAAAGTGAATGGTCCATCATTTTTTCGACGACAGGATGTCTCCCGTTTCGGATATCAAGAGCCTTATCTTCTGTGAATATCGGCTTCACATAATTTTGTGATTCTGAGATCTCAGCGAACGCAAGCAGAACGTCCAGTTCACTAAGCATGGATGCGAGCTGCTGAATATGTTCAATGCCTTGTTTCATCTGTTCCCGAACTTCAGCAAATAATGTGTACTCCAAATCCAAGCTTTCCGATTCTGCACTTAAAATGAGCTCTTCTTTTTCTTTCAGCTCAGGAGTAATATAACGTTCCGCGTTTGCCAATGTCTGTTTACGTTCATATCTTGTGAGATCTGCAAGATGCAAATTAGACTTCGTAATCTCGATAAAGTATCCGAAGATTCGATTGTAGCCGATTTTTAATCCTTTAATACCCGTTTTCTGACGCTCTTTCTGCTCTAGTTCTGCAAGCCACAGCTTTCCGTTTCTTGAAGCATCCCGATACGTATCCAATTTTTCATTGTATCCATCTTTAATGACGCCTCCTTCTTTTGCGGAAAGAGGCGGTGCTTCAGCAATAGACGTTTCTAATATTGCGCATTGGTCTCCGCAAGGGTCAATTCGCTTTGAAAACTCTACTAAATTCGGCTTACCAGATTCAGCAAGCTGCTGCTTTACATCAGGAATTGATCGGAGCGAATTTCGCAACTGCGCAAGATCGCGTGCACTTGCACTCCCCATTGAAATTCTTCCAGCCAATCGCTCCAAGTCATATACTTCACGCAAAGCTGTCTTTAAATCATCCCGTAAAAAATATGCATCTATCAATTCAGAAACCGTATTTAATCT
Organism: Sporosarcina jeotgali; assembly: GCF_033304595.1. NCBI lineage: Bacteria > Bacillati > Bacillota > Bacilli > Caryophanales > Caryophanaceae > Sporosarcina > Sporosarcina jeotgali. The sequence goes on along the minus strand of NZ_CP116341.1, from coordinate 1,130,278 downwards.
ATGTTCGATTTCTAAGCGATCAGCAAGCGGCTGACGAATCCATGTCTTTAATTTCCGTGCACCCATTGCGGTATTGGTTTCATCAAGCAACCAAAATAACGTTCCTTCTTTGCCGCCGGAACGGATGGATTGGACAAGCTCCAAATTCCGCATGGAGTTTGCGTCGATTGTCAATTTAGCTTCCCGAGCCAGAAAGTTAAATGGCTGCAAATGTTCTAAGCTGGTCTTCTGTGTTTGCTGCAAATATGCGACGAGCCGCTCACATGCACCCGCTGCCATTTCCGGAATCTCTTCAAATAGTTCTCTGCCATGAGGCTTATATAAATCCCGGTCACAAATGGATAACACAATGCCTTTATTGTGGCTAATATCACCAAGCATCAGCTGCATTTGTTCATCCACGACCGCTTCTTTCATTCCAAGGGATTCCACTGCAGCAGCAAGCGCACTCTCGTCTCCTTGAATATGTTCCACCGTGCCTTCTCCTGTAGCCAGATCCACATAAGCGAATGCACACAGATTTTCAGAAATCCGATCGAAGGACCCGATGAAGTGATTGGAATTGGAATCGATATTTTTACCTTCTGTAATTGTCCCGGGTGTGATGACTTTCACGACTTCACGTTTTACAATTCCTTTAACGTTTCTCGGGTCTTCTGTTTGTTCACAGATGGCCACTTTATACCCCTTGCCAACGAGTGTTTCTATGTAACCTTGAGCAGAATGGTATGGAACGCCACACATTGGAATTCTCCCAGATGCTCCGCCTTCACGGCTTGTCAATGTAATTTCAAGTATATGCGATGCTTCTGTCGCATCTGTAAAAAACATTTCATAAAAGTCACCTAATCTGAAAAAGAGAAAGGCATCTTCATATTGAGATTTTATTTGTAAGTATTGTTGCATCATTGGTGTATGTGTTGTCATTCTATTTCCCTCACAGCCTAAATAGTATTCCTTAAGTATAACAGAAGATGCTTCCATTCGTTTATGAAAGCGTCGTGGTTTCCATTCCAAAAACAAGAAAAAAGCCGAAAACATGCTTCGGCTTTTAAAACTGTGAGTTGTCTTTTCCTGCTCGCGAACCGCCTTCATTGGCATGACTTTGATGGTGGGATGACTCATCATCGAATGACCATTCCTCTTCAAAATCATTAGGATGGACTGTAATCATGACTTTTGTTTCACCGATCACTTCCGCCACAAGCTCGCGTTCGACTTTGATTAAGAACTTCTCTTTACAATCCGAAATGATTGCCTCTGTGCAGTTTGGCTGTTGTAACACTTCAACTCGAATTTCTTCTTTAGAGGATGAGGGTTCATCCCGATAGCGCAGACGGATTTTGTCTTTGTAGTTCACTGTCTCTGTGAATACTGAAGTTTTGGAATGGTCGTGGTGAGAGTACCAGACGTTGACATCGAATTTACCGGTTACTTCAATGGTTGATCCAGCCTTTTTGGCGCTATGGGTGTGGTTGATGACCCAGCAGCCAAGAATACTGGAAGGACGATTAGGCGGGAGAAGCGTGACTTCCTTTTCTGTACGCTGCTTCCCTTTTGCAATTACTGCCTTCGTAACGACTTGTCGTAGATTCTTCAGTTTTTTTCCTCCTTCGTGGACTTCTTTACATCCTATGCAACAGAAGCCCAGAAAGTGAAAAAATCGGAGGAGAATTTTTCTCCCCCGACTTAAAAGTTAGGATAAAGGCTTATGCTGCGTGCTTTGTACGTAAGAACCTGTCTGCCCCTTTAGTACATCTCCGCCTGTAGATTCAATGATTTCATCCGTTACCCGATTGGAAATGGTATTCGCAATCAATTGCAGTAAATCATTTACATCATTTTGGGATTGCTTGAATTCTTGAACCAAAGGAATTTCATCAATTTCATTTTCGATTTGCTCAATTTTCTTTTCAATGATGCCTAGTGCACGTTCTTTGTCGTATTCTTGGAAATTCACAGCTTGTTTTTGCAATGACTTCAGGCTTGCAATCTTTTCTCTTACTTTTTTGTTTTCATTAATATGGGCTTCTGTTTGTTTAAATAATTCCACTTGCTCCGTGTTCGCCACCATATGTGCAAGCTCTCTTGATTTTTCAATAATATCATGTTTTGTATACATCTTTTCCATTATAACATCACCTTTTCCTTTTCTTTTATTCCGATAAACTCCCCGTCTAATGACCAGGATTTAGCTTCCGTAATTCGAACTTGAACAATTTTACCGATTACATTTGCAGGCGCTCGGAAGTTCACCAGCTTACTCTTTTCGGTATAGCCAGAGAGTACTTCCTTATTCCGTTTACTCTCCCCTTCGACCAATACATTCACTATTTCGCCTTGATACGGTTTCATCCCAGCGGCTGAGAAATCATTGACGACTTTGTTCAGTCGCTGAAGCCGGTCCTTCTTCACTTCCATTGGTACATTATCTGTCATCTTAGCAGCTGGTGTTCCTTCTCGAGGAGAATAGATGTATGTGAAGGCCATGTCAAATCCAACTTCATTATACAACGAAATGGTCTCTTGGAATTGTTCTTCAGTTTCATTTGGAAAACCAACAATAATATCTGTTGTCAAAGTGACATTCGGAATTGCTTGTTTAATCTTCGAAACGAGATTCAAGAAGTGTTCCCGTGTATATTTTCTTGACATCAACTTCAAAATTTCACTAGAGCCGGATTGAACGGGTAAATGAATATGATTCACTAAGTTTCCGCCTTTAGCGAGCACTTCGATGAGATGGTCATCGAAGTCACGCGGATGACTTGTTGTAAAACGGATACGGGGAATATCAATTTTACGGAGCTCGTCCATCAGATCCCCCAATCGATAGGTCTCATTTTCAAAGTCTTTTCCGTACGCGTTAACATTTTGTCCGAGCAGCGTGATTTCCTGATAACCAGCAGCAGCTAGCTGACGGACTTCCAGAATAATGTCTTCTGGTCTTCGGCTTCGTTCCTTTCCGCGAGTATAAGGGACGATACAATAGGTACAGAATTTATCACAGCCGTACATAATATTAACCCAACCTTTAATATTGCCTTTTCGCACTCTTGGAAGGTTTTCTATGATATCGCCTTCTTTTGACCATACCTCAACGACCATTTCTTTTGATAAGTATGCTTCACGTAAAATTGCAGGAAGCCTGTGAATGTTGTGCGTTCCGAAAACCATGTCAACTTGGTCATATGTTTTCAGTATTTTTTTAACTACAGATTCTTCTTGCGACATGCATCCGCATACACCAATCAGCAGATCCGGCCGTTCACGTTTAAGAGATTTCAAATGACCAAGTTCACCGAACACTTTGTTTTCCGCATTTTCTCGAATTGCACACGTATTCAATAGAATTACATCCGCATCTTTGACTGTGTCGGTTGGTTCATATCCCAGCCCTACAAAAATACCTGCCATGACTTCGGTGTCGTGTTCGTTCATCTGACAGCCGAATGTCCTTATGTAAAATTTACGTCCGATTCCCATTCCGGAAAAGTGTTCATCAATTTCAAAATCGTCATGATAGGAAATTGCTTCTTTGCCGCGTTTTTTAGCATCTTTTAAAGATGGCGGCGTATAAACGGATTGGAAATAGTGACTATAGTCCTTTTCTTTTGTTGCAGGTGCTTGTCCAGCAAGCCGTTGTTCTTCGTTCATGTGATGAGCCCCTCTCTTGATTCTGTTCATCTAGTTGAAACCAAACAGTAGGTACCCTCATTATACTGAAGGGTTTGACGTCTGTATACGAGCATAAGGGATTGTCCCCCAATTGTCACAGAAAAAAACTGCGGAGGAAAGTTCTCCACAGTTTTGTTTTCACAATGATTGCTGTCGCGTTCTTTTCTCAACGAATAATTTTAAGGCAGTCCGACCTTCTCCATTAATTTCAATATCTGCAAAAGCCGGTGCACATATCAAATCACTCCCGCTTGGAGCTACAAAGCCACGTGCAATTGCAACTGCTTTCACTGCCTGATTTAAGGCACCTGCACCTACAGCCTGCATTTCTGCAAATCCCTGATCTCTAATGACTGCAACGAGAGCGCCTGCAACTGAATTAGGATTTGAGCGTGATGATACTTTTAATGGATTCATGGTATTTCCTCCTTGTAAAGAATAGTGTATGGAATGCAGTTCTCCATGCACTATCCTATGAAGGAGATTGAACAATTAGACGCTCATTTCACGACTGAAACGGTGAATCTTCATTAATCATTAATCGTTCTATTGAACGCGCACGTCCCGTCTGATTGTCAATGTCAATGATGACACCGTTCAATTGGGCTCTGCCTTGTTTAGGCACCTGGAATCGGACGGGCATATTTGTCTGGAATCGATAAATGACATCCTCTTTTTTCATGCCAAGAATAGCGTCATAAGGTCCTGTCATACCCACATCTGTAATATAAGCCGTCCCCTCCGGCAGAATCCGGCTGTCTGCAGTTTGCACATGTGTATGTGTTCCCACTACAGCAGATGCACGTCCATCTAAATGCCAGCCCATAGCAATCTTTTCACTCGTTGCTTCCGCATGAAAATCAACAAAAACAAGAGGAGTTCTTTCTTTTGCTTCTTTAATAAGATCGTCTGCTTTTTTAAAAGGATCATCATGAGGCGGTAAAAAAGTACGTCCGTGCAAATTCATGACTGCTAATGTGACTCCGCCGCGTTCAATGTATGTCATGCCTTGACCAGGCGCTTCATCTGAAAAGTTAGCAGGACGAATGAGTGAATCCGTTTCGTCGATGAAATCATAAATCTCTTTGTGATCCCATGTGTGATTTCCCATTGTCACTACATCTACTCCTGCACGAAGCAAATCGTCAAAAATCGCTTTCGTAATCCCTCTGCCCGAAGCAGCATTTTCACCGTTCACAATCACTGCATCCGGTTCGTATTTTCGTTTCAAACGCGGCAGATAGTCAAAAACCATATCTCTTCCTGGTGAACCTACGATATCTCCAATAAACAGCACTTTCATTTCTATTCCTCATTTCCAAAAAGAAAAAGGCTTCCAGCATTCAGCAGGAAGCCTTTCCCCTTATTTTGCGTACTCAACCGACCGTGTCTCCCGAAGAACAGTAATCTTAATATGTCCTGGGTAGTCGAGCTCTTCTTCAATTCGTTTCCGAATGTCGCGAGCAAGACGATGGGCTGTAATATCATCAATGATATCGGGACGTACGATAATTCGAACTTCGCGACCTGCTTGAATCGCGAATGATTTCTCAACGCCTTCATAAGACTCAGAGATTTCCTCAAGTTTCTGCAGACGTCTGATGTAGTTTTCAAGTGTTTCACTTCGTGCGCCCGGACGAGCAGCTGATAATGCATCTGCTGCTGCGACAAGTACTGCGATAACGGATGTCGCTTCTTCGTCACCATGGTGAGAAGCGATACTGTTAATGACAACGGGGTGTTCTTTGTACTTAACTGCAAGTTCTTTACCAATTTGCACGTGACTGCCTTCAACTTCATGGTCTATCGCTTTTCCGATATCGTGAAGCAAACCGGCACGTCGAGCCAGCGTAACATCTTCGCCGAGCTCTGCTGCTAATAATCCGGCAAGATAAGCTACTTCAGTTGAGTGTTTCAATACGTTTTGACCATAACTAGTACGGAATTTCAAGCGACCTAGAATCTTAATCAGGTCTGGATGTAAATTATGAACGCCAATGTCAAACGTAGTTTGCTCTCCGGTTTCCCGGATCAGCTCATCTACTTCACGTCTAGCCTTGTCCACCATCTCTTCAATTCGAGCTGGGTGAATTCTTCCGTCTGCTACAAGCTTTTCCAGTGCCAGTCTTGCAATCTCACGGCGAACTGGATCAAAACCAGAAAGAATAACAGCTTCAGGTGTATCATCAATGATCAGATCAATACCAGTTAAGGTTTCGAGTGTACGGATATTCCGTCCTTCTCTGCCGATGATACGGCCTTTCATTTCATCATTCGGCAAATTGACGACAGATACTGTCGTTTCAGCCACATGATCTGCTGCGAACCGCTGTACAGCAAGAGATAGAATTTCTCGTGCTTTCTTTTCGGATTCTTCTTTGGCACGTTGTTCGGACTCTTTTGTCATTACAGCGATGTCTGTAGATAATTCTCTTTCTACATCATCGAGGATTAGACGTTTTGCCTCATCACGTGTCAAAGCTGAAATCTTCTCAAGCTCTGTCTGCTGTGTGGCAACCAGTTCTTCCGCCTTGCGTTCCATCTCTTCAATATGCTGTTGTCTTCCGGATAGCGCATCATCCTTACGCTCCAGACTTGCTTCTCGCTTGTTGAGTGAGTCATCTTTGCGGTCCATATTTTCTTCCCGCTGCAAAATACGGTTTTCCTGTTTTTGAAGTTCTGTCCTTCGTTCACGGATATCCGTTTCTGCCTCAACGCGCAATTTGTGATTTTCATCCTTCGCTTCAAGAAGTGCTTCTTTTTTTAATGCCTCCGCTTCACGCTTCGCCTCTTCAACGATTGTTGCGGCGGAGTGCTTTGCACCTGTCACTTTTGATTCATTCACGTTTTTGTTGTACACAAACATAACAACTGCACCGACGATGAGACCGATCAAAGCGGAGATGATAATAGTACCCATTCAGGTCACCTCCTCTTGCTTATTTTTTCATTTTCAGTCAGCTTGTACATTAACTTTCAACATACCGCCAAATTCTTTTCAAATGGTGAGAATTATACAACTCTAATTGTATCGGTGTCATATTCCCATGTCAAGACGTGAGAAGTGATGACACTATGATTCTACAGTGCCGAATGGACGCAGTGGTAAAGAAAAAGTTTTTGAAAAGCCGGCTTCCCTCCAAGAGGAAAGCCGGCTTTGGATCATGCAGTATCGTGTTATTCTTTTTCTTCAAATAGCTCTAACTCATCTTCATCCTCTGACTCGTGAGCTGCGATTACATAATTATCACTATTCAATCCATAACTGCTGCGAATTTTATCGGAAATTTCCGCACGAATCGCCGGGTTTTCTTTTAAGAACTGCTTCGCGTTTTCACGACCTTGTCCCATACGCTCACCTTCATAAGAATACCACGCCCCGCTCTTCTGAACGACTTCCACTTCAACACCTAAGTCGACGATTTCGCCTTCTTTGGAAATACCTTCTCCATACATGATATCTACTTCAGCTGTACGGAAAGGCGGTGCCACTTTGTTCTTCACAACACGAATTCTAGTTTTATTACCCATGATTTCGTTTCCGTGTTTAATCGCTTCACCGCGTCGAACTTCAAGTCTGACAGAAGCGTAGAATTTAAGTGCGCGTCCACCCGGAGTGACTTCAGGGTTACCGAACATAACTCCGACTTTTTCTCGAATTTGGTTGATGAAGACAGCAATCGTTTTCGATTTGTTAATAGCACCGGAGAGTTTACGTAAAGCTTGAGACATCAAACGTGCTTGTAAACCTACGTGGGAGTCTCCCATTTCTCCTTCAATTTCCGCTTTAGGTACTAGAGCAGCAACAGAGTCAATAACGATGATTTCAACTGCACCGCTTCGTACAAGAGCTTCTGCGATTTCTAGTGCCTGCTCTCCTGTATCCGGCTGTGATAATAGAAGCTCATCGATATCCACTCCAAGTTTTTGTGCATAGACAGGATCCAGCGCATGCTCCGCGTCAATAAAAGCAGCTGTTCCTCCTGCAGCTTGAACTTCTGCAATTGCGTGAAGTGAAACTGTCGTTTTACCTGAACTTTCTGGTCCGTAAATTTCAATGACACGTCCTCTTGGATATCCGCCAACCCCAAGTGCAGAGTCAAGTGCAAGTGATCCAGTCGATGATGTGGAAATCTCTCTATCTGTCTTCTCGCCCAGTTTCATGACAGAGCCTTTTCCAAACTGTTTTTCTATTTGTTTAAGTGCTTGATCTAAAGCCGCTTTGCGTTCGCTCAAAAATAATTCCTCCTTCAAGGTGTTTTCTATCTGTCTCTACTATACTCCTTATGAGAAAAATAAACAAGAAAAAAGCGAACGAGTATTCGACTTTTTATTATAGATTCTCATTTTAATTGAGAATTCAGCTTGTATTTGAATTTTAATTGAGAATTCAAGGTATATTTCAATTTTGACTCTTTATCGTTTCCAGCTCGCGAATGAGATAATATAAAGCGAAGTTCGCTGCACGCAAACGATTGGTGTTACGGGATCCAGATAACCGAAGCTGATACGATTTCGTTCTATCTTTGAAGGCGAGACCTATCCAAACCGTTCCCGCAGGTTTTCCATCATGTGTATCCGGTCCAGCGGCGCCAGTTAACCCGATTCCGATATCTGTATGGAAATATTCACGGATTCTTTCTGCTAATGCTTCCGCACATTCAGAGCTAACCGTACCGTAAGTTTCGATTCGTTTTCTATCTAATCCAAGCTGCTCTATTTTAGCTTGTACATCATAAACTGTCATACCGCCTTTTAAAGAGGCACTAATACCAGGTTCTTCCGCAAGCAATGCAGTGAAAAGTCCCGCGGTTAAACTTTCTGCTGCTGAAATTGATAGACCTGCACTGATTAGTAATGATGCCGCTTTGGAGGACAGCGTATCTTCATTTATTCCATAAATAAATTCTCCAGCTTGGTTATGCAGTTCAGATAGAACCGGCTCAATTAAACTGTGTGCAGCTTCAGCCGTTTTAGCTTTGGCAGTTATCCGAAGTGTCACCGCATCTTTTGAAGCTAAAGGCGCAATGGTCGGGTTGGTTTGAGAATCCAACAAGTCTTGCACTTTATGCTCAAGTTCTGCTTCTCCAATTCCAAAAAACTTTACAACAGTCGAAACAATAATTTCCTTACTGCCTGACAGTCGCTGTAAATATGGGATTCCCTCGTCTCGGAACATCGGCTCCATTTCATGCGGAGGTCCTGGCAATAGCATATAGGTTTTTTCATTCACCGTAATTGCCATTCCAGGGGCCATCCCATATCGATTTTCCAGCACAACAGAATCTTTCAAAACGAGCGCCTGCTTTTTATTGTTTTCAGTCATTGGTCTGCCCGTACGTTCAAAATACGCTTCGATCGACTGCAATGCCTGTTTGTTGGATTCTAGCTCAACCCCTGCATGCCGTGCTATGGTCTCTTTTGTTAAATCATCTTTAGTCGGTCCTAATCCGCCTGAGAAGATGATTAGATCTGCTCTGCCCTCAGCAATTCGAATTGTTTCTTCCAACCGCGCCGGATTATCTCCAACGACTGTTTGATAATGTACATCCACTCCGATATCAGCAAGTTGTGCAGACATGAATTTTGCATTTGTATTGGTTATTTGACCGAGCAATAACTCGGATCCAACTGCTATGATTTCTGCTCGCATGAACAATCTCCCTCTTTACATCGATTTCGTAAGGACGCTCTTGTTTTTCATGAAGTAATCTAAGCCTGACCATATTGTGAAGAACAAACAAATGTACAACATGATTGTTCCAAAAGGAACGTGAATAGCTTCAAAGAAAATATTATTCAAAAGTAAAGATGAAATCGCTAAAATTTGAGTGACAGTTTTAATTTTCCCCAGCTGATTAGCAGCTACCACTTCTCCTTCACCTGCTAATAGAAGTCGCAATCCAGTAACCGCAAATTCCCGGCTAATGATAATTATGACAACCCATGAAGGGGCTAATCCGAATTCAACTAATATGATAAATGCCGCAGAGACGAGCAATTTGTCAGCTAACGGATCCAAAAACTTTCCCATATTGGTAACTAGGTTGTTTTTCCGCGCAATGTATCCATCCAGCCAATCTGTTGCAGAAGCAAATATGAATATAAGACCGCCAATAAATTGCTCAATCGGCATTGTAGCACCGCCGATTGTCAGCTGTCCCATTCCAAAGTCCGCCAACATAAATACGATAAATACCGGAATTAGCAAGACGCGCGAAACGGTTATTTTATTCGGTAAGTTCATAGTGTAATACACCCTCTTTTCCTTAGATTTACTCTTTGAAAAGCCCTGCCTTCCAGCAGGGCTTAAAGAAAAAAGTCATCTTCGCAGATGACTATTCTCATTTTTTATATTCAATAACGATATTTTGAATCATATTATCATTGGGATAAGTTAGTGATTGACCATTCACAAGAATCTCAGTAAATTGAGTACGCGCTACACGAATTCTTACAGATTGCTGGTCCGCTAAGTCAAGCTCAGCTTCTTCCCCGTTTTTCATTACGCGTGCGCCGTTAGGAAGAAGTTCTTGCCCATTTTGATTGGTTACTCCAATCCATGATTCGCCGCCATCTTTCACTTTGACGGATAAATTGAAGGTATCTGCATTTTCCAGTGTGAACGTTGTTGTTTCACCGTTTACAGCGCCTTGTGTAAGCGTCTGTTCAGGAGCTGGTTCTTCCTCAGGTTCTTCTTCTGGCTCGTTCGGCTTATTTGCATCTTCTTTAGAATCCGCATCTTTGCCTTCCTCACCTTTGTTTCCATCTGATTTAGAATCATCAGGTTTGTTGTTATCAACTGTAATCTCATCGGATGTTCCTACTTCAGGTTTCGGTGTATTTGCCTGGTGTTTATAAAGAAAAATAACAACAGCAAGAATGACGATGATAAACAGAGCAGCAATGATTTTAGGAAGAACTTCATTCATTCTGCCGGATTTCATATACCCTGCTTTTTGTGACAGCTGGGGTGCACTTCGTTGAATTTCCTCTTCTTTCATTTGTTCTGAGGATTCGTTTTCACGATATAATGACAACATTTCTTGTGCATCAAGCCCGACTGCTTCAGCGTATTGCTTTATGAATGCCCGAACATAAAATGAACCAGGCATCATACTGTAGTCTTCGTTTTCAATTCCAGCCAAATACCGTTTCTGAATCTTAGTAATTGCTTGTAAGTCATCCAAGGTATATCCTTTTGCTTTTCTCGCCTCTTTAAGGCGATCGCCTAAACCGGACAACTTTATCACCTGCCTGTTTTAAAAATTGAACATTCCAAAGCCGCCCGCGCCATCACGGCCAGAAATCATCCCGTTGTTTTGAATGACCTCGTATGTAATCTCCTGTTCGGGTGTTGTACGCAGTTCGATAATGTAATCAAAATCTTCGATTGAGTATTCGGAGTGCTGAACGAACATGTCAGGATGCTCGACAACTTTTGTTGAAGGGAGCCGCATCATTTCACGAACTAATTGCATATGACGTTCATCTTCAGCCTTCCTCGTAACAATCCCGTCTAAAATGAAAATATTATCTTTTGAAAATTCATCACCCATTAAACTGTTGCGGACTGTCTGTTTAATCATCGTTGATGAAAGAAAAATCCACTTTTTGTTTGCACAGACACTTGCAGCGACAACAGATTCCGTTTTTCCAACACGCGGCATTCCCCGAATCCCGACGAGCTTATGTCCATCTGTTTTAAAGATTTCTGCCATGAAGTCTACGAGAACCCCCAACTCACTGCGAAGGAATCTAAATGTTTTGCGATCATCGACAGTACGCTGGATATACCTTCCGTGGCGTACAGCGAGAACGTCCCGTAACTTCGGTTCTCTAATCTTACGGATTTCAATTTGTTCCATCGTTGAGGCGATTAATTCAAACCGTCTGATTTGGTCATCATCTTCTGTTCGTACAAGCATCCCGCGCGTATTGCCATCTACTCCATTAATGGTAACAATGTTGACTCGGAGCATCCCCAGCAATGTAGCAATATCCCCCAAAAGACCGGGACGATTCACTTGCAAATTGTATTCCAGATACCACTCACCCAATGGAATCACTCCTTTGTCTGTTCACCACTCATTGGATAGGACGCAAAAAACAACAGCTTAGTTTCTATAATAGCTGAATTAGTGCTTGAGTGAAAGCGAAAAACTAAAACAAGGAGACCCGGTTGGCATGGAACTGGTCAGATATACCAGCCGCCGTTCAACTTCAAGATCTCCCCAGTCATATAATCGGCTTTGCCGCTCGTTAAAAAGTTGACCAAATCAGCTACTTCTGCAGGTCTTCCAGGGATCATTAATGGGATTTCCTCCATTACCATCGCTCTTTCTTCTTCGGGAATTTCTTCATTCATTCGCGTTTCAATCCACCCCGGCGCAATACCATTCACCCGAATTCCGCCATACGCAGCTTCTTTTGCATAAGCTTTGACAAACGCATGCTGCGCACCTTTGACACTTGAGTACATCACTTCACCTGCAGCACCTGTACTGCCCCATATAGAGCCTATGAAGACGACATATGAAACTGAATAGGAACGCAAACCAGCAGAAAGTAAACTTATCAAGCGAACTGGATTTTGAACATGGACACGCCATAATGATTCCATCTCTTCTTCGGTTGTCTCCGATAAAAGTTTCAGCATCGATTGACCATTCGCTACAATAATTGCCTGAACGTCAGTCGTCTGAGCAGCTAAACGTTCGGCTGCTCCCAGCTGACTTAAATCTGATTGAACACATTGAAATTCACCAGACGGATAATTCTTGGTGAGAACTTGTTGAAGCTTATTGACCGTATGCTGGCCATTGTTGTAATGCAAATATAATGACCAGCCTTCAGAAGCTAACTTTTCACAGATAGCTTCACCAATTCCGCCGGACGCACCGAGCACAAGAGCCCGGCGTCCGCTGCTCACTCAGACTTCTCCGATGGATAGATTGTCATGGTCGTTTGTCCGTCTTCATAATAAAGGTCTTCAAAAGCTGATTTCAACTGGTCTGTTGTCAGTCCTTCCAACACCGGTACAACGTCGAACAAATTCATCTCATTAAAATTATAATGAGTGAACTGATTGGCTATATACTCTGGAGAATTCAAAGCCCTCATAAATAAGCCGATTCGCTTCTTGCGAATTCGCTCAAGCTGCTCATCTGTAATTGACCAATTATTTTTTGCATCCTCAAAAACACTTTTGATTAGTTTTTCAAGTTCTTCAGGCTTTTCAGTATCAGAACCAATTGCCGCGAATCCAAATCCGTTTTCCAGATTGAATTCATAGGAGAACGATTCATCAATCAATCCTTCGTTGTAAGCCTTCGTAAAGAAGTCAGAAGATCTGCCGAACAATATATCCAGTGTTACATCGGATGCTAACTCTCGAATCAGCATTTCTTTTCCAGACATGTCTGTATTCCGGCATTTTGTGCCGATCATCAATTTAGGTTTAGAGACATCCATATACAGCTCACTGCGTTTTTTTGCGGCGTAATCTGGCTCACTCGGGAAACTGCGAACAACAGGTTCAGGTGATTCGAAAGATTTCGCTTGCTGATCTTGCTCCACAAACTTCAGCATTTCTTCAGGATCTACATTCCCTACTGCAAAGAAAACCATGTTGGATGGATGGTAAAAAGTTTCATAGCACTCGTACAGATGCTCCGCAGTAATATCTTGAATCGTTTCTACAGTTCCCGCAATGTCAATTCGGACTGGATGATTTTCAAACAAGTTTTCGATCGTACCAAAGTATTGGCGCCAATCTGCCTGGTCATCATACATCGTAATCTCTTGCGCAATGATTCCTTTTTCTTTCTCCACCGTTTTTTCAGTGAAATATGGCTGCTGAACAAAGTCAAGCAAAGTTTTTGTATTCTCATATAACTCAGATGTCGATGAAAACAAATACGAGGTCCGAGTAAAAGAAGTGAACGCATTTGCCGCAGCTGCGTTTTGACTGAACTGCTGGAACACATCTCCATCTTCTTTTTCAAACATTTTATGTTCTAAGAAATGGGCAATTCCGTCTGGCACAGTTACGAGTTCTTTACCTCCGCGCGGTATGAACGTACGATCCACCGAACCATACTTCGTAGTAAATGTTACATACGTTTTTGAAAACCCTTCCTTCGGGAGGACATAGACATTAAGTCCGTTATCAAGTTTTTGATGATAAAGCGTTTCCTGAAGCTGATCAAAGTGAATTTTATTCATGATTCATTGCCTCCCTACCAGAAAGAAGATACGTGATTTCCTTTGTTAATAACGCAGCCATCTCCTGGATATCCTCTTTCGTCACACGCTCCCACTTCTCTATGAGCTTATCCGATGTAAAGTTTTCATCTAATAATTTATATTGGTCATATATTTCAATCTGACCTTTCGCAGAGTCGAACGAACTGCGGATGCTGTTTGATAATAGCGCAAGTGTTTGTTGAATTTCCAAATCGGAAATATCACCATTACGCAGTGCTTCTACCTGCTGATCAATCAGCGAAGCCGTTTTCTCTTCTTGTTCAGCATCAATTCCAGACATGATATAAAGCAATCCATAATGGGAAGCATAAGAACTCGAACAATAATAAGCGAGACTCTCTTTTTCACGAACATTGATAAACAATTTACTATGGGCAAATCCGCCTAATACCCCGTTCATCATTTGCATTTTCGGATAATCCGGATGCTTAAATCCTACCGGCGTACTGTAAGCCATGTTCAGCTTGCCTTGCTTCATGTCTTGTTTTTCCCGGATATGTTTAGCAGCAGATACTCCCTTATTTACATTCGATGCAGCAGGTGGCACAGATTTACGTGTTCCTTCTGCAAATGGGAATAGTGTTTGTGCACGATCTATCAGCTGTTCCGTATCAACATCCCCTAAGATATAAATGTCAATAGTATCTTCATTCATCATTTGATCATACGTCTTTTTTAACAACTCGCTCGTTACAGCTGAAACTGTTTGTTCTGTTCCTGAAGAAGATAAAGACGCCGGCTGACCCGAGCGTATGAGTTCAAGCATTCGTTTGTTGGCATATCGGGTTTTATCATTATAAATAGATCCGATTCGGTCAATAATTGTTTGTTTTTCCCTATCAACAATTGTTTCGTCAAAAATTCCATCTGCCAGATTAGGCTTAAATAAGCTCTCTGTAACAAGTGTTAAAAGCTGCTCAAAAACAGGAACGTCAGGATTACGCAGATATTCTTCGTTTACACTTTCTGCATATACCGTAAAGATATGCTCGTTCCCTCTTTTACCTGTGTCTGTATAGTATACAGCACCGTAAAGTTCTTCTAAGGCCTGTCTCAGCTTTGTCCGTGTCGGATATCGCGCAGATGAATCCTCCAATACATTAGCAAGTACTGTGCGTGCCGCAGCGGTTTCTTCTGTCAAAGGAGCTGTAAATTTAATAGCTGCACTTACGGTTTTAAACTGTGCGGTCTGACGTGTATACAAATTCACGCCAGATTGCAGTTCGGTTTTATGGAACATTCAAAAAACACCTCAATCTATAGGATAAGTATGTGCTGATTTTTCCACGCTGATTGCGTGTTCGAGTAGTATGCTTCTTTCCAACTTCACTATACATTTCCAAACGTTCTCATACAAGCGAACGGTTTCAACAAAAAACTGCCCGAACTGTCCGCAGCGGGACATTTCGAGCAGTAATTGATTAACGAGATCCTTTGATGTACGGATCTCCAATCGCTTTTGGTGCATTTGCTTTTCCGATAAATCCAGCAAGTGCAATGATCGTAAGCGCGTAAGGCAGTATATATAAAAATACAGATGGAACATTTTGCATGAATGGGATCCCAGAAGAACTGATTGCAAGCGCTTGTGCAAAACCAAAGAACAGCGCCGCTCCCATCGCTCCAATTGGATGCCACTTACCGAAGATCATCGCAGCCAAGGCCATGAAGCCTTGTCCGTTGATTGTGGCATGACCAAAATCATTCGTCATTGTTTGTGCATAAACCGCACCGCCCATTCCTGCAAGGCCACCAGAAATGATAACTGCGATATAACGAATTCGGTTTACTTTTATCCCCATCGTGTCTGCTGCCATTGGGTGTTCCCCAACTGAACGAAGACGTAAACCAAATGGAGTTTTGAAAATAATAAACCAAGCAAGGATTGCAATCACAACTGCTAGAATAGACGAACCGTAAACTGACTTAAAGAACATCGGCCCAAGCACCGGGATGTCCTGCAAAAAAGGAATGTTGAACCGAGGAATTTTTTCCTGGATGAAGTCAGTCTGTCCTTTTCCATAAATCATTTTTACAGAGAATAAAGCAATAGCAATACCCAGCAAGTTAATCGCAACACCCGAAACGACCTGATCCGCTCGGAAGGAAATCGATGCGACTGCGTGCATGAGTGAGAAGATTGCCGAAACAACCATGGCCGCTAAAATTGAAACCCAAGGTGTCCATGCACCAAATGTATCTACAAAGAATAGGTTGAAGACGATTCCTACGAACGCCCCCATAACCATAAGTCCTTCAAGTCCAATGTTGATAACACCGGAGCGTTCTGAGAACACACCGCCAATTGCTGTGAAAATCAGAGGCGCAGCGTAAGCAATCGATATTGGAACGATAAAATATAGTATATCGAGAAAGCCACCCATCTTACTTCGCCTCCTTTTTCTTGCCGATTCGCTGTAATCCAACCCGGATAATATAACCGGATGCTACAAAGAAGATAATTAACGCAATGACAATTGATACAATTTCGATCGGAATATCTGCAGCATTTGGCATATTGTTCGCTCCGTATTTAAGCGATCCAAACAAACTAGCGCCAAAAACAACGCCAAGAGGTGTATTAGCACCTAGCAAGGCAACCGCAATTCCATCAAATCCGATACCCGTAAATCCAGCGCGTGTAGACATATTACCGAACGTTCCAAGTGCCTCCATTGCACCGCCTAGACCGGCAAAGGCGCCTGAAATGACCATTGCCATAACAATATTCTTTTTAACACTCATACCTGCATATTGCGCAGCATTTTCGTTGAATCCTACAGATTTAAGCTCGTATCCCAGCTTCATTCTCTCAAGGATAAACCACATAATGAAGACCATAAATAGGGCAACAAAGATTCCGTAGTGAAGGGTAGAAAAATCTGTCAGTTCCGATAAGAAATCTGAACGGAGTGATGCAGTATCGTGAATTTTGTCTGTCTTAAATCCACCTTTAGCCACAACTTTAATGAGCGCATTCACAAGATGCAGTGCAATATAGTTCATCATAATCGTGACAATTACTTCGTGGACTTTTAAGGTGGCTTTCAGCAAGCCTGGAATCAGTCCCCAAAGCGCTCCTGCCGCCGCTGCTGCTAGCAATGCAAGCGGCAAGTGGATGATTTTTGGTAATTCAAATGCCATACCTACGTAAGCTGCTGCAAACCAGCCTACGATCAGCTGACCTTCAACTCCAATATTGAATAGACCTGTTCTGAAAGCAAACGCAACCGCCAGTCCTGCAAGAATATAAGGACTGATTTGGCGGATTGTTTCTCCAATCGCATACGAATCTCCAAATATACCGTTCCAAAGTGCAGTGTAACCCGCGACTGGATCGTAGCCGCTGACAAGCATGACAACCGCACCTACTAGCAGTCCGAGAATAATTGAAATTACAGGAACTAGGACATTTATTAATCGATTAGACATGGTCGTCATCACCTTCTTTCAATACAGCACCTTCACTGGTTTCAACAATTTCATTTTTATTATGCCCCGCCATGAATAACCCAAGTTCTTGTTCTGTCGTTTCTGCAGGAATAACTGTGTCCACAATTGCTCCGTCGTAAATAACAGCAATTTGGTCAGATACGTTCATAACTTCATCAAGCTCAAATGAGATTAAGAGAACTGCTTTTCCTTGATCCCGCTGCTCAATCAGGCGTCTGTGAATGAATTCAATCGCACCTACATCCAGACCTCGAGTAGGAAGTGCAGCAATAAGCAAATCAGGATTCCGATCTACTTCACGGCCGATAATCAGCTTCTGCTGATTCCCCCCAGAAAGCGCACGTGCCAGCTCATGTTCACCTTGAGTACGAACGTCAAAGTCAGCAATTAGTTTGTTTGCATGTTTTGAAACTTCTTTATAATTCATAAGACCATTCGTAGAGTAAGGTTTTTGATAATACGATTGCAATGCTGCATTATATCCAACGCTAAAGTCCAGAATCAGACCATGTTTATGACGGTCTTGAGGGATATGACCCAATCCGTTTTCTGTAATTTGTCTGGGACTCTTATTCGTTACGTCTTTATCACCCATAATGATTTTACCGGATTTCACTTTACGCAGTCCTGCAATCGCTTCAATCAATTCTGATTGACCGTTGCCGTCAATACCAGCAAGACCAACGATTTCTCCTCGCCGAACAGATAAGTTTAAACTTTTAACTTTTTCAATTCCGCGATAATCGGTTACAACTAAGTTTTCAATTTTCAAAATTTCCTCTGTTGGATGAGATGGACCTTTTTCGGTTTTGAACGTTACTTGGCGCCCAACCATTAGCGTAGCAAGTTCCTCGGGATTCGACTCGGATGTTGTAACTGTTCCAATCCCTTCTCCTTTACGGATAACAGTGACGCGATCAGATACGGACATTATCTCTTGAAGTTTGTGAGTGATTAGAATGATTGACTTTCCTTCTTCAATCAACTTATGCATTATTCTGATTAATTCGTCGATTTCCTGTGGTGTCAATGAAGCTGTCGGTTCATCAAAAATCAGGATTTCCGCACCGCGATAAAGCGTTTTCAGAATTTCCACACGTTGTTGCATGCCGACAGAAATATCTTCAATCTTCGCATATGGATCTACGTCCAACCCGTACAACTTGGAGATTTCCGCCACTTTCTTAGCAGAATCCTTAATGTTGATCATACCCATTTTAGTAGGTTCACTGCCAAGAATAATATTTTCAGTAACCGTTAAATTTTCAACAAGCATAAAGTGCTGGTGAACCATTCCAATTCCTAAATCATTAGCGACGTTCGGATTAGAGATGTCGACTTTTTTGCCTTTGACTTTAATCTCTCCGCCGTCTGGCTGATACAGGCCGAATAATACGTTCATCAATGTTGACTTACCTGCACCATTCTCGCCTAAAAGTGCATGGATTTCCCCTTTTTTCAACTGAAGGGTAATATTGTTATTCGCATAGAAAGTACCGAACTTCTTTTTAATATTCAGCATCTCGATGACGTATTCCACTGATCTCACTTCCTTGCTTGTAGTTTCTAT
Organism: Sporosarcina jeotgali; assembly: GCF_033304595.1. Lineage (NCBI taxonomy): Bacteria > Bacillati > Bacillota > Bacilli > Caryophanales > Caryophanaceae > Sporosarcina > Sporosarcina jeotgali. The sequence goes on along the minus strand of NZ_CP116341.1, from coordinate 1,111,308 downwards.
ATTTTGGTTTGTAAAATTGACACAATAAAAGATTCTTTGGCAGAACCTTTTAGTCTGGCAACTTCTAACAATCGGTTTTCACTATGTATACAAAAATAACGAAGGCCGGTATGGACCGGCCCTCATTTGTAGCTTTAGGACAATTCTTACTTTTCGCCTGGCACTTCGATTTCACCATCAGAAATCTTTTTGTCGTACTTTTCAATTTCAGCAAGTACATCTTCAGGGATTGCACCGCGTGAATCTGCAAGTGCTACACCTTCATCATGCAAACCATAAACTTTTGTTTCGCCGCCAGGGAATTTACCATCCTGAGACAATTTAGCAATATCATTTACTGCATTGTCAACGCGCTTCAACATAGAAGTCAATGTTACGTTATCGTCTCCAACTTGACCTTCGTCATACTGGTCTGAGTCAACTCCGATTACCCATACATATGCATCTTTATCTGCAGTTTTACGTTCTTTTGCTTCACTGAATACACCATTTCCAGTACCGCCAGCTGCGTGGAAGATAATATCTACGCCTGATGAATACATACGGTTAGCTGCTGCTTTACCAAGTTCTGCTTTATCAAAAGCACCTGTGTACTGAACGTCAACTTTGATTTCCGGCTTAACTGCTTTAACACCTGCAAGGAAACCTACTTCAAAGCGTTCGATAACTGGAATTTCCATACCACCAACAAAACCGATTTTATCGGATTTAGTCATTAGAGCTGCAGCAACACCTGCAAGGTAAGCACCTTCTTGTTCTTTAAAGAGAACACTTGCTACGTTTGGCTGTTCAACAACACCATCAATGATTGCGAACTCAGTATCCTTCTGCTGCTGAGCAATTGTATCAATTGCATCTTCCATTAGGAAGCCAACACCAAAGATCAAGTTGAAATCACGACGAGCGAGCGCATTTAGATTTGTTGTATAGTCTGCATCACTCTGTGATTGCAAGTAGTCAAATCCTTTGTCGCCTTTTTTCAAGCTGTTTTCTTCACCAAACTCCTGAATCCCTTTCCAAGCGGATTGGTTAAAGGATTTGTCGTCGATACCGCCGACATCCGTTACCATACCTACTGAGAATTCAGATGCATTGCCGCCGTCAGAAGATGAACCTTTGTCACTTCCCTTGTTATCTTCCTTGTCTGAACCACAAGCACCCAAAACTGTACCTGCAGCAAGTACAAGAGATAGTGCAAGACCAAATCTGCGTTTACTCATTTTGTGACCTCCCTATTTATATGTTGGTATGATTATGGCGTAAATCGCCTTATACCCGTTTACGTACTACATGGAAGCTGAATTTGTCCGCGCGGAAATAGTTCTTAGAAAACAAGACCATTTCCCCGGTTTCCGTGTAGTGTTTTTGCAGCAATACAAGCAGTGGAACATCGACACCGCACCGAAGTATGGAAGATGCTTCTTCATCGTATCCTACAGGTTCAATATGCGCGATCGCTTGGGAAATATGAATTGTCCCATCTTTTTCTAGCGCATCAAAAATCGAGTTCTTCATAAGAGCTGTCGCTTCTGTTTGAAGATTTTTCTTATCTACTTGATCCACACAATAAACGACAGGTTCACCGTCCGCTGTCCGGACTCTCTTAATTGTAACAATGGAGTCCTCGTGGTTGCAACCGAACTTTTCAATACTTTCTTCTGTTGCAAATGCGTCTGAAACTTCAAGAAAAATCGTGCCAGGCTCCATACCCGCAGCACGTATCATGGAAGAAACACTTGATAGCTCTTCGATACCAGAGGAGAATAATGGACGCGCTTTCAAAAACGTCCCCACTCCGTGTTTTCGAACAATAATTTTCTCTTCTTCTAAAACACGGAGTGCTTCCCGCAATGTTGCCCGACTTACGCCTAACGTCCTTGCCAGTTCAAACTCCGAAGGGAATTTTTCATTCTCTTTAAAAACGCCGGCTTCAATGTCCTGCTTAATATGCTCGATGACTTGGACATATAAATGTCTTTGATCTGCCTTAATCACCAATCCATCTCCCTCCGGCCGAGGTCAGACCTCTGATGTTTAACATCGTTCTATTCACCCATACTATAACATTTAACGACGAAAAAATAAACATCGTTTCAAAAAAAATATTTCTTAAGGATTAGATAATGTTCTAAATCTGAGAAATGACTGCGTTACATGTCTGCAGAATCTTTTCCTACTAATACTTGTCTTGGCTTACTTCCTTCAGGCGGTCCTACGACTCCGCGCATCTCCATTTGATCGACAATGCGTGCTGCCCGCGAATACCCTACACGGAAACGCCGCTGCAGCAGGGAAACGGAGGCTGTTTGCATCTCTGCGACTAATTGAACTGCATCGTCATAAAGTTCATCTGTCTCATCAAACTGCTGGACTTCCTCGATTTCTGTTGGAATCATTTCTTCTTGATACTGTGCTTTTTGCTGTTGAATGACAAAGTCGACAACTGATTCCACTTCACGATCCGATACAAATGCACCTTGAACCCGCGTTGGCTTAGAAGCACCAGCCGGAAGGAACAGCATATCCCCTCTGCCAAGAAGTTTTTCTGCACCGCCACTGTCAAGAATCGTTCGGGAATCGATTGCAGAAGAGACTGAAAATGCAATTCTAGATGGAATGTTTGCCTTGATGATCCCTGTAATGACATCTACACTTGGCCGCTGTGTAGCGATGATCAAATGAATACCTGCGGCACGCGCCATTTGAGCAAGGCGTGTAATCGCATCTTCCACTTCGTTAGATGCAACCATCATCAAATCAGCAAGCTCATCCACAATGACTACGATGTAAGGCATTTTGGGATGCTTCTCATCATTTTCTTCATTCCAAGTGTCGATATGTGAGTTATAGCCCTCGATATTCCTCGTGCCTGTATGGGAAAACAACTCATAACGTCTTTCCATTTCAGAAACTACTTTTTTCAGTGCTTGAGCCGCTTTTCTAGGATCTGTCACAACTGGTGCCAATAAATGCGGAATTCCGTTATAGACATTGAGCTCCACCATCTTAGGGTCTATCATCATCATTTTCACTTCATGAGGTTTGGCTCTCATTATAATGCTGATAATAATTCCATTGACGCAGACACTTTTACCGCTGCCAGTCGCACCAGCAATCAACACGTGAGGCATTTTGTTCAATTCTGACAGCATGGCTTCACCTGTCACATCCCGTCCCAAAGCAATCAGCAGTTTCGAATCAGGGCGGTTGTTCTCTTTCGCTTCTAGAACCTCGCGCAAACTCACGACTGCAACTGCGGTATTGGGCACTTCAATGCCAACTGCCGATTTCCCGGGGATTGGTGCTTCGATCCGGATCCCGCTTGCTGCGAGTGCCAAGGCAATATCATCCGCCAAACTGACAATCCGACTCACTTTCACTCCGGTATCCGGCAGTACTTCATATTTGGTTACAGCGGGTCCTAAATGGACTTGTGTAACACGTGCTTTCACTCCGAAACTATGGAAGGTCCGCTCCAGTTTTTGGGCATTTGCTTGAATTGCATTGTACTCTCCGGATTGGTCGTTTTCAGGAGGCTGTTTCAATAAGTTGAATGATGGTAACTGATAAGACTCGTTTTCTTCTTCTCCTGATACACCTTGATAAGGATCCTTAGCTGCATTATTTGAATCAGGATCTTTTTGATCTGCAGACTGTGCAGATTCCGTCTCTTTTGGAGCCGGCATTTCTGCATCATCATTGCGTTCATTAAATGCGGATATGATTGGCTGAACATACGGCGCCTCATCTTCAGGAAGTGCATTCACATGAACAGGCTGCGATGAGGAGTCCTTCTCTTGTACAGACTCTTTCTGATGCTTGCTTGAGCGGGTTGAGCGCGCTGGCTTGGTCTTTTTTTCAGGGACTGCTTTCGGAGCGGTTCGAAAACTAATTCCTTTAAGCTTTTGTTTTATGGTTGAATATGCTGCTGGGAACCACTCGGCCAGATATGGCGCAAGGGCCTTTCCAGAAACAAGGATTAACCCAGTTAATAAAAGCAATACACCCGCTACTGCTGCACCTGCAGAATCGAAGAGCGAATAGAACATTGCAAAAAGGACGGCTCCAATCATGCCGCCGCCAAGCGTTCCACTTCTTGTACTAATCCCTCCATTCGAGATAAGTACTTTCCACGTTTCCTTTAATGCAGAATCTGACATTAGGACCCGGCTAGCAGAGAGTTCTTTAAACAGTAAAATATGGCTGAATAAGAGCAGACTTGCAAGGATGCAGAGACTTCCACCGACAATCCGGTTTTTCCAGCCAAGTTCCCCGCGTTTCACCATGAATAGTAACGCTTGAACAATCAGTATGAAGGGCAGCGCTACATGCCAATTACCAAATAGGAATCTGCCAAACGAACCCAGACCTCTCCCAACAATGCCGAATTCGAAAATCATGATAACGGCAAGTGCCAGCATTGTTAAGCCGATCACTTCAAATAAGAGCGGGTTTAAGGGCGATTTCCCTTTTTTCTTACTGGGTGCTCGTTTCTTTTTCTTTTTTGAGACTTTCTTAGACATGCTGTACCTCCTTTTTGCGAAAAAAGGATTTCCTGCCTGACGGCAAGGAAATCCTTAAGAAGAATCTTTCGATCAATACTCCATAATAATTGGAATAATCATTGGTCGTCTTTTCGTTTGCTGATACAAATAAGAGCTAAGCGTGTCGCGGATCTCTTGTTTAATGTTTGTCCATTCAAACGTTTCTTTATTCACATATTTTTCTACAATTTTACGAATCAAGTTAGATGCTTCTTCTAGCAGCTCTTCAGATTCACGAACGTAGACAAATCCGCGTGAGACAATTTCAGGACCTGCAGCAATTCGTTTTTGTTTGCGGCTTAGTGTAATCACGATTGTAAAAATACCGTCTTGGGAAAGCAGCTTACGATCCCGCAAAACGATATTTCCAACATCTCCTACACCAATTCCATCGATTAATATGTTTCCTGCAGTAACACGGCCGCTCATCCTGATTTTACCGCTCTTGTATTCAACGATATCGCCTTTGTCAGCAATGAAAATCTGATTTTTGCGCATACCAATTTCTTGAGCAAGTTTAGAGTGGGCAATCAGCATTCTGTATTCACCCGTTACAGGGATGAAGTTTTTTGGCTGCATAAGGTTAAGCATCATTTTCAAATCTTCTTGACTGCCATGTCCTGAAACGTGGACATTACGAGCTGACGTCAAGACCGTTGCACCAGCTTTTGCAAGTTCGTTCATCATAGAATAGACAGAGACCTCAGAACCCGGAGACGGTGTAACCGTGATCAGTACTGTATCCGTATCTTTAATGCGGATATCCCGATGATGTTTGCGAACGATTTTTTCAAGTGCTTCAAGTGGTTCGCCCTGGTTGCCTGTTAAAATGATTGCGACTTCACTATCATCATAGTTGCCGATATCTTTAACAGAAATGACGATGCCTTCGCCCGCATTTAAGTAACCAAGTTTAACACCAACCTCGAAGTAGCTCTCTAAGCTTTTACCGACAACTGCCACTTTCTTGCCTGTTTCAGCTGCCTTGTCCAGCACTTGCTGGATACGAAGGAAATTAGATGCGTAAACTGCAACTAGTATTCTTCCTTCTGCACCATAAAACGTTTTGGACAATTGGTTTTCGACGACTGTTTCAGAAGTTGTATATCCCGGCCGCTCAGCCTCGGTTGAATCGGACATTAAAATAAATACGCCTTCTTCGCCAAGTGCTGCCATTTTCCCAAGATCAGGTTTGTAAGGCCCTTTCGCAGCCTGGTCAAATTTAAACTCCCCTGTATGAACGATTGCTCCTTCACTCGTATGGAACACAATCCCCAGTGCATCAGGGATACTGTGAGTCGTATTGAAAAACGTCACATATGTACGTTTGAAATTCATGCGACTCTTCGTAGATACTTCGAAAAATTTCACGTTGGAAGGAGCAGGCATCACTTTCAAATGTTCTTTAGCAAGAGCAAGTGTCAGTTTTGATCCGTAAACTGGAGCTTGTACTTTTTGCAGTAAATATGCAATTGCCCCAATTGCGTCCTCATGACCGTGTGTTAAAAAGATTCCTTTAACACGATCTTTGTTTTCTTCCAGGTACGTCATATCAGGAATCACAAAATCAATTCCAAGCATTTCTTCTTCCGGGAACATCAGGCCTGCATCAACGACAAATAATTCCTCGTCGATTTCTACCACATACATCGATTTCCCTAACTCTCCCACTCCGCCAAGCGGAATGACTTTAATTACTTCATTTTTGACTTTAGTCACATTGTTTCCTCCTATAAAAAATTCCCGCGCTAAACGACTAGTTCTCATTATACTTTACAGAGCAGTTCTGCACAAACAAAAAAAGCCGGCAGTCTCGCCGGCTATCCCGTTTTCAAATCAAATTGCTGTTGAAACGTTAGCAATGTACGGTCTAAATAAGAATTATGATCTGCAATTCCTACCAGCGGCAGACGTACATCCCCCACCGGAAGACCAATTTTTTTCAAGAGATATTTTATCGGCACGGGATTTGGTTTTGAAAATACAGCGTGAAACAGCGGCATGAGTATTAGGTGCAACGCCGCTGCATTAACTGTGTTTCCAGTATGATAGTCACGGATCATACGCTGCATTTCGAATCCCGCAATATGTGAAGTTACTGAAATAACTCCTGATCCTCCAATTGCCAATAGCGGTAAAGTCAGCGCATCATCTCCGCTGTAAACTCTAAATGCATCATCTGTTCCTTCAATGATTGCAGCCATTTGGGCCAAGTCTCCGCTGGCTTCTTTAACTGCTTTAATGTTCGTTACTTTCGATAACCGAATGACTGTTTCTGCAGACAAATTCACTCCTGATCTCCCAGGAATGTTGTAAAGCAAGACTGGAAGGGATGTATTTTCTGCAATTGTTTTAAAGTGTGCATACAGCCCGTCTTGGTCGGGTTTATTATAATAAGGCACGACAAGCATTACACCGTCTGCACCAAGCTGTTCTGCCCGTCTCGTTGCTTGTATTGAGGCGTGAGTATCATTGCTGCCAGTACCCGCAATAACAGGGATTCGTTTATCCACGATTGAAATCGCATGAATGAGCAATCGTTCTTTTTCTTGTTCTGATAATGTAGGTGATTCTCCAGTCGTTCCATTGACAATGAGCGAATTTGTTCCGTTATCGATTAGATGATTGATAAGAAGTGTCGTCACTTCATAGTCAATCTGCCCTTCTTCGTTAAACGGTGTAACCATCGCTGTACCAATCGAACCTAACTTCATTCGCACCATTCCTTTTCAGTTATCTAGTTGTTTTGTGCGTCGCGATTTTTAAGAAGCTGCTCTGCGATCTGGACAGAATTCAGTGCAGCACCTTTCAACAAGTTATCCGCGACGATCCACAAGTGAAAGCCTCTTGGATGATCTGGATCTTTCCGAATGCGTCCGACATAGACATCGTCTTTGTTCTCTGCAAAAAGAGGCATTGGATACGTCTGTGTAGCAGGGTTATCCTGAACGATTACGCCGGGTGCTTTTGAAATCGCCCGACTGAATTCCTCCGCAGTTATCCCCTCTTTTTCAATTTCCACATAAACCGATTCTGAATGCCCAGTGACAACTGGCAATCGTACACATGTGGCAGATACCGCTATAGTTGAATCATTAAAGATTTTTTTAGTTTCATTAATCATTTTCCACTCTTCTTTTGTATAGCCCATATCATCGAAAGAATCGATTTGCGGGATTGCATTAAATGCTATCGGATAATGTCGTTCAGCCCCGGCGCTTGGCAGCTGTGACGCTGAATTTTCTGCTCTGCTGTCAAATTGACCGCTTTGCGATTTCAATTCTAAAATCGCATCTGCTCCTGCACCAGAAACCGCCTGGTAAGTAGATACGAGAATTTTCTTAAGGCCGAATGCTTCTTTTATGGGATTTAGGGCAACGACCATTTGAATCGTTGAACAGTTCGGATTTGCAATCAATCCGTTATGAGAATCCAATGCTTTAGGATTTACTTCAGGAACAACAAGAGGAACCTCTGCATCCATTCGGAACGCACTGGTATTGTCAATTACAACCGTTCCCCACCGAGTGGCTTCTGATGCCAGGTTTTCTGAAATAGCCCCGCCCGCACTGAAAAAAGCAAAATCGACGCCATCGAATGACTCTGGTTTCGCTTCTTCGATTGTGAACAGTCTTCCGCCAGCTTGAATAACCGTACCTGCTGATCGGGAAGAAGCTAACAGCTTTACTGAACGAAACGGAAATTTCCGTTCGATCAGTTTATCAAGAATTTTGGCGCCCACTGCACCAGTCGCACCAACAATCGCAACCGTATAAGTCTGCATAATGATTCTCCTTCTCTAACTCGATGTCCCGAGAAAAATGAAAACACCGATAATTCGTATTGGAGGAATTATACCATAACAAGGGTTAGTCAGCAGTGTTATTTTTCAGAAGAATGAAGTATTAGTAATGGCTGGAGTTGTTCTTTGTCAATTGCCGCAGCCGCAGCTTCAACAATCAATGAAAAATCGCTTATGAGGGAATTCGGTTTTTTGTAGGGGTCATCTTGACCAAAAGGTATGAAGAATACATTTTTCATATTCAAGAGTTTGACGAGGTTTGCTGCGTTTAATCCTAATGCGTCATTAGTTGAGATTCCAAGCAGTACAGGTGAATAATTGCGCAAAGTAGCTTTAGCCGCCATAAGAACTGGGGAATCGGTGGCTGCATTCGCAAAACGGCTCATCGAATTCCCCGTGAGCGGAGCGATAATCATACAGTCAACTGGGGTAGACGGACCAAAAGGTTCTGCTCCTGCAATAGATGAAATCACTTTTTCCCCAGTTGCATTCTCGATTTTTTCTACCCATTCTTCGCCTGTTCCAAAGCGTGTAGCTGCTTTAAGAACGGAGTGAGTGATAACAGGTACAACCGTTGCGCCGGCGTCTTGAAGTTTTGCAATCATCGGCAGCAATTCTTCGTACGTACAATGGGAAGCTGTGATCCCCAATCCAATACGTTTATTTTCAAGCATTTTTTTACTCCTTTCCTCTGCACATCCTCAAAATTGTATCTGCTAAATAGCTTGCAGCTCTTTGCGGGAAATGTTTTCCCGGCAGACCGAGGTGTAACGTATAGTATGCAGAGGACATTCCGGGCTTTAGGCACCCGGGCTTTGACGCAAGATCAAACACACGAAGAGAATCTTCTGGCTGTAAAGCCAGCCATTGCGCAGGAATGGTGTTTATAAGATAACCTGTTTCGAATTCAGCCTCTGTCGATAGCCTCTTCACTTCAAATCCGAGCGCTTCCGCTTCACCGAGCTGAGCTTCTGATCTCGCATAGATCGTCAATTTGGCTCCTGCCGCAGCAAGAACGTGTGCAAGCATTCTTCCCACTCTTCCAAAACCAGTGATTTGAAAATGGGTACTTGCAATCGGCGTGTTTGTTACCAAGTAAAAGTCCTTTACGAAACCTTCTGCTGTGAGGCGGGCATTATTCCATACAAATCGTTCATCCTTTAAGTAACTCGATACATAGTGCCCAGCAGATTCTAACTCTGTTTTCTGGATTTCAGGAAGGATGCCAGTGACAAATACAGTACCTTTAGAAAGTTGTTTTAAGTCAAGCGATCCCATTATTCCCTGCATCGGCAACACGATATGTGTTGGATGAATTTTGTCAATCTGCTTCACAAGCTCATCCGTTACTTCATCATACGGATAGTGGGTAACATCCATATCTTTTTCATTAAAAAGCCGGGTACATTCTTTAATTCGAAGATCAGAACCGATCAGTAGCCAGCGTGCTTCACTCATCAAATTCTGCACCATCCAGGAAGTGTGTACGCCCGAATAATATACGGTGTTCACCAATTAATACAATTTCGCTCCACGGAATATATTGCTTGGAAGTCTCTTTCTTTTGGAGAAATGGGATTTTGCTCGCACGGTCCCGAATTTCAAATCCAATAATTGTACCGCTGGAGCGGTCGAATAACAAATCTGTATCCGCTAAAAAGCCGTACCGGATGCCTTCTTCCACTTGAATCAGCTCTTTTTGTGCTAGTTCAGACAACAACACACGCATTCCTCCTAGTCTCTTTACCACTAGTCTATGATTGAGCAAGTGAAAAGCTGACAAACCAATTGATTAGTCTTGATTCGGAGACAGGATGGAGACTGCAGGTATATTTCCTAGTAATTTGATGGCCATCTTCGCTATATCATCCGCCGTCACTGCTTGGATTTTAGCTATGATATCTTCCTCTGACGTATGTTCACCCAGGAGCAGTTCGTTATTGCCATTACGGTGCATTCTTGCTTCTGTACTCTCCAAACCGATTAAGTAACTTCCGCGCATTTGTTCTTTTGCATTTCGAAGCTCATCAGCAGTAACTCCATGTTCAATTAATTCGTGTATAACGGATTGGACAGTATCAAATAACTGTTGTTCGTTCTCCGGAGAAGCTGCACAGCCAATGACGAATGCCCCTTCTTCCGCATGAGAGGCATAATAAGAATAAACCGAGTACGCCAATCCTTTTTCTTCTCTCACTTCTTGGAACAATCGCGATGACATCGTACCGCCCAGAATACTATCGAGCAGCGCTAAGCTATATATATCAGTATGCTTAAGAGGGAGGCCAGGATAGCCTAAGAAAAGATGTGACTGCTCGATATCTTTTGCTTTTCTTCCATTCCCGCTTTTGAAGTCAGCCGGTGCCAGCACTGGTCGAGGCTCGTTTGAAATGGGTTTGCTAAATGAACCAAATAGTTGTTCAACCGCTGATAGCAAGGTATTTTCAAAATTCCCTGCAACCGAGATGACAATCCTGTCCGGTGTATAAAAGCGATCCATGAAAGTGATTAAGTTCTGCTTTGTAAATGACTGAACCCTGTCAGGTGTGCCGCCAATCGGTCTGCCTATGGGGTGATTGGGATACATAAGTGCCCATAAGCGTTCATCCGCATCTTCTTCAGGCGAATCTTCAACGGATGCCAATTCGTCGATAATGACTGACTTTTCTTTCGCCATTTCCGTTTCATCTAGCTTTGAATTCAATAGCATATCCGCTAAAATGCGAGCTGCGTCTTCAGCACGATCTTCTAATACAGTTGCATAAAAACATGTCGCTTCTTTTGTCGTAAAGGCATTGATGTCTCCGCCAAATCGGTCAAATTGCTGCGCGATTTCTTTCGCTGTAAAAGTCGCGGTTCCTTTAAACAGCATATGTTCTATGAAATGCGCGATACCTTCCTCGCCGGCCATCTCTTCTGCAGATCCTGCTTTTACCCATATCCCGAGCGATACGGAACGTGCGTGAGAAATTGGTTCACTGACGACCCTCACGCCATTTTCTAATGTTTGAATGGTTACCATTGTTGTGCCTCCTATTGTATGTAAACAAAAAAGCCCCGCTCTCACAACTGTGGGAGGGAGGCTTCTTGCGATAAAATTACTCGCCTTTTTGTTCTGCTTTTTCTTTTTCTTCTTTTATGACAATTTTACGTGATAAGTTAACGCGGCCTTGGTTGTCAATTTCGATGACTTTGACGAAGAGTTCGTCTCCCAATTTCATAACGTCTTCCACCGCTTTTGTACGTTCTTCTTGAATTTCAGAAATGTGGAGCAATCCATCTTTTCCTGGGAATAACTCAAGGAAAGCACCGAATTTTTCAATGCGTTTCACTTTAGCCATGTAATATTCGCCGACTTTTGCTTCGCGGACGATGTTTTCAATCATCTTCTTCGCTTTGTCGTTCATCTCAGAATCAGGAGAAGAAATGTAAATTGTCCCATCTTGTTCCGTATCAATTTTCACGCCAGTTTCTTCAATAATCTTGTTGATAACTTTTCCTCCAGGTCCGATAACATCGCGGATTTTGTCTGGATTAATGTGAATCATGATAATCTTAGGAGCATATTTTGAAAGTTCTTCTGCTGGCTGTGCAATCGTTTCAAGCATATGACCAAGAATCTTCATACGGCCGATTTTCGCTTGAGCCAAAGCTTCTTCTAGGATTTGTCGTGAAAGACCATCGATTTTAATATCCATTTGAAGTGCTGTAATACCTTCAGAAGTACCTGCTACTTTAAAGTCCATATCTCCTAAGTGGTCTTCCATTCCCTGGATATCAGACAGGACAGAGTAGTTGTCACCTTTTTTTACAAGTCCCATTGCAATTCCTGCTACTGGAGCTTTGATTGGCACACCCGCATTCATCATTGCCATTGTGGATGCACAAATCGATGCTTGAGATGAAGAACCGTTAGATTCTAGAACTTCAGCTACAAGACGAATCGTATATGGGAATTCTTTTTCATCTGGAATAATTGTTGAGAGTGCGCGCTCTCCCAGTGCACCGTGACCAATTTCACGACGTCCTGGAGCACGGATTGGGCCTGTTTCACCCACACTGAAGTTCGGGAAGTTATAGTGGTGCATGAAGCGTTTTGTTTCTTCCAGCCCCAGCCCATCAATAATTTGTACTTCACCAAGAGCACCTAATGTACATACGCTAAGCGCTTGAGTTTGTCCGCGTGTAAATAGACCTGAACCGTGCGCTCTAGGAAGAATGCCTGTTTCAGAAGAAAGTGGACGGATTTCTTCAAGTCCACGTCCATCCGGACGGACCTTTTCATCTGTAATCAGACGACGGACTTCATCTTTCACAAGCTTTTCCAATACGTTGCGGACTTGTTTCATAGTCGCGTCATCCGCTTCGTTCTCTTCGTAACGAGCAATCACTTCGTTTTTCACAGCAGTGATTGCTTCTTCACGGGCATGCTTTTCTTCTGTCTGGATTGCTTGTACCAAGTCGCTGTTACAGCTCTCTTTAATCGCAGTAACGAGATCCTGATCGAGTTGGAATAATTCGATCTCCATCTTTTCTTTGCCTACTTCTGCAATGATTTTCTCTTGGAAGGCAACGAGTTTTTTGATCTCTTCATGGCCGAACATGATTGCCTCCAGCATAATATCTTCAGACACTTCTTTCGCGCCTGCTTCCACCATGTTGATTGCATCTTTTGTTCCAGCTACTACGAGGTCAAGCTCGCTCGCTTCAAGCTGTGCCGGTGTAGGATTGACGATGAATTCGCCATTCAAACGACCGATTTGAACGCCTGCAATCGGACCATCAAATGGAATATCTGAAATGGAAATTGCAAGTGATGAACCGATCATTGCTGCCATTTCTGACGAACAGTCCTGGTCCACTGACATTACTAGCGAAATGACTTGCAAGTCATTTCGGAATCCTTCTGGGAATAGCGGTCGGATTGGACGGTCAATTAAACGGCTCGTCAAAATCGCTTTTTCAGAAGGACGTCCTTCACGCTTGATGAATCCTCCTGGGATTTTACCAACTGCATATAGTCGTTCTTCATAATTCACAGTAAGGGGGAAGAAATCCAGTGCTTTCGGCTTTTTAGAAGCTGTTGCAGTAGAGAGGACTGTTGTTTCTCCGTAGCGTACGAAAACCGCCCCGTTTGCTTGCTTAGCAAGTTGTCCTGTTTCGATTGTAAGCTCTCTGCCAGCCCAATCCATTGTAAACTTTTTGTGTTCTGTCATGATTGATCTCCTCTCGGTTTACATCCTTTGAATACGAAGTATGTATTACATAATAGTGTATCAAATTAAGCAATGGTTTGCGAAATATATCGTTAAGTAATGGGATTTAGGAAGCAAAGAAGGTTGAAAAACCATTCGTTTGCATAGAAAAAAGCGGGCAGAGCCCGCTTTTTCGGTTGTCAATATTAACGGCGCAGGCCGAGTTTAGCAATTAGATCACGGTAACGTGCAACTTCTGTTTCACGCAAGTACTTCAAAAGACGACGACGTGTACCGACCATCTTATAAAGACCGCGGCGTGAGTGGTTATCCTTCTTGTGTGAACGCAAGTGCTCGTTCAAGTTGTTGATCTCTTCAGTAAGGATAGCGATCTGAACATCTGCAGACCCTGTGTCGTTTTCATGAGTTTTGAATTCGTTGATCAATTCATGTTTACGCTCTTGTGTAATAGCCATCCTAGTCACCTCCCATTCTTTAATATCCCCAAGTCCCAAGCAGCCGTTGGTGAATCGTAATGCCAAGGAAAGGTTCGTGTACACTGTACACTTGACTATCATAGCATGCACATCTTACGACTGCAACCTTCAGTCTTTTTTTGAAAGGATTTTTTTTGCTGTTTCCTTGTCTTCTGCAATCTGTTTGATCAGCATATCGATTGAATCGAATTTCTGTTCAGATCTGATATGATCTATCCAGTCAACTATCACCTTTTTGCCATATAGATCCCCGTCGAAATCAAAGACATTCACTTCAATCGTTTTACGTGCTTCATCCGGATGATCAAAAGTCGGCTTAACGCCAATATTACAGACGCCATCATAAGTAATTCCATCTGCTGTGAACCGTACTGCATAGACGCCGTTTTGAGGGACTATAAGTTCAGCGCCTGGAATAATATTAGCAGTTGGAAAACCTAGTTGCCGTCCGCGTTTGTCCCCGTCAACCACTGTACCGATTGAACGAAAAGGACGGCCAAGAAGCGATGCAGTTTTTGCTACTTCTCCGTCTGACAGTAATTTACGAATGCGTGTGGATGAAACCTTCTCCTCTTCCTCAGCTACTTTTTCGACGCTTGTCGTGCCGAAATCTCCATTTGCTAACGATTCCATCTGTTCCATTGTACCTTTTCCTTTCGCGCCGAATGTGAAGTCAAATCCAGCTGTTACATGACGAACATTCAAATTTCTTAACACTTGATCAACAAATTCCTCAGGAGTCAAGCTAGCGAGACTTTGATCGAATGCTACGATAAATAACGTGTCGATTCCCATTTCGCTTAAGATCCGCTGTTTTTCCTCCAAAGGAGTAATGTAGCCAATTTTTTCATGTTCACCTGCAAATAGATGGGATGGATGAGGATTAAACGTCATTACGGCGGAAGCAATTCCAAGGTTCTTTGAGGTATCAATTGCTTGTTGTATAACTGTCTGATGACCTTTGTGCAGTCCATCGAAAAAACCGATGGCTAACGAGAATTCTTTTTCAATGATCTTAGTAATACCACGATCAATTCGCAACTCAATAGTTTCCATCGTTTGTCCTCTCCTCTTCTCGATTCGCAAGAAACATCTTGACAGGTTTCATCAGCCCTGTTTTTTCTGGATGCGGCGCATACACAGCGAGAGCTCTGCCGTGTTCCGTAAATACTGCTTCGTCCTCTGTTTCGAGTATCGGGTGAAGAGGAAGAACTTGGCCATTTAGAACTTTGGTCAGCAATTCTTCATTGTCATCTAATTGTACTTGAACAATTCCCTCTAAAGCAGACTCCAGCGGTCTTAAGAATGATTTCAGGCTTCCAGTTTCCTGAAGCTCCCGGACTTCATCTAGCGTACGGCAGTCGGTTTGCTTATATGTTCCTGAAGCCGTCCTTACTAAATGGGACATATGTGCAGGATACCCAAGCTGTTCTCCAATTTGAACTGCAAGCGTACGAATATATGTCCCTTTCCCGCAGGATACCTTAATCGTAAAGCGGGGTTCGATTCCTTCGAATTGTTCATCTTCACTTAATAACTCGATTTTATGGATGTGTACTTTGCGTTCTGGACGCTCAACTTCTATTCCTTTCCTTGCATACTCATAAAGTTTTCTTCCGTTCACTTTAACAGCTGAATACATAGGAGGAATTTGTGTAATATGTCCAGTCAAAGTATCTAGAGCCTGCAGTACTTGTACACGAGTAATGACCTTGTCCGATGCATCATTCTTGACGACATCTCCATCAGCATCTTCAGTTTCAGTCGCAGTTCCAATAGATACCTCAGCAATGTATTCTTTTCCTGAATCTGTGATGTAAGATGCGACTTTTGTGGCAGACCCGATGCAAATCGGCAGGACGCCCTCTACACTCGGGTCAAGAGTTCCAGTGTGCCCGACTTTTTTCGTACGAAGGATTTTCCGTAATTTAAATACACAATCATGTGAGGTCATCCCTTTTTCTTTCCATAGGGGCAGGATTCCGTCCATATCATCGCCTCCTTCTATAGGTTAGTTCAAGCACTATGTAAAATGAAAAAGGGACCGGAAATCCAATTGGATACCGATCCCATTTGTTTAATTGTCCGACTCGTCTTCCTTCACATCACGTAGAAGTGATTCGATTCGGTTGCCGTATGCGACGGATTCATCAAACGCGAAATCGATTTCTGGTGTTTTTCTCAAACGGATCCGTTTTCCGATTTCAGAACGGATGAATCCTTTTGCTTTCTTAAGCCCTTCTAGTGACGCTTCTTTCTCAGAATCTTTTCCAAGAACAGAAATATAGATAGTTGCTTGTTGAAGGTCCCCTGTTACTTCCACATCGGTTACTGTGACGAAACCAATGCGAGGATCTTTCAAACGCTGACCTATAATATCACCGAGTTCTTTTTTCATTTGTTCTGCTACTCGATTAACACGCATTGACATGGAGTTTCACCCCGCTTCACTATCCTGGATAGTCAATCTGTATTTCAGTTAGTTCCCAATCTGGATTGGACTCAAGAAATCGCTGAACGCGATGAATTTCACGTTCAGCAGCTTCGGTTGAAGAAGCAATTGCGACAACCCCAAGTGTTGTACGCTGCCAGAGATCTTGGTGATCCAATTCAGCTATAGAAACATTATACCCATTTTTCACACGATCGATCATACGTTTCAGCACGGAACGTTTATCTTTTAGAGAAGCCGCCATTGGAATGATGAACGAACACTCTGCGTAAACAATCACACGCGCTTAATTTCCTGCATGATGAATGGTTCGATGATGTCGCCTTCTTTAACATCGTTAAAGTTCTTAATCGTGATACCGCATTCGTATCCTTTTGCGACTTCTTTTGCATCATCTTTGAAGCGTTTCAATGTATCGAGTTCCCCTTCAAAAATAACGATGTTGTCCCGGTAAATGCGAACCCCGGAGTCTCTTGTTATTTTACCGTCAGTTACATAACTTCCGGCGATAGTACCGATTTTAGAAACTTTGAATGTTTCACGGACTTCAACTTGACCGATAATTTTTTCTTCGAATTCAGGGTCAAGCATACCTTTCATTGCAGATTCGATTTCCTCTACAACTTTATAAATTACACGGTGCAGACGAATGTCGACGCCTTCTTCATCAGCGGCACGTTTAGCATTGACATCTGGGCGTACGTTGAAACCAATGACAATTGCATTTGATGCAGCTGCTAAGGAAATATCAGATTCGTTGATTGCTCCGGCACCTGTATGAATGATTTTAACATTGACGCCTTCTACATCAATCTTCATTAATGAAGCTGCCATTGCCTCGACAGTACCTTGAACGTCTGCCTTAACAATCAGGTTCAATTCCTTCATTTCGCCTTCTTTCATCTGATCAAACAAGTTATCCAAAGTAACACGCGTTTTTTCAGTACGCTGTTCCTGAATCGCTTCGCCAGCACGGCTTTCACCAATTTGACGGGCTGTTTTCTCATCTTTGAAGACTACAAAACGGTCACCTGCTTGAGGCACATTGCTAAGACCTGTGATTTCTACAGGAGCAGATGGACCGGCTTCTTTAACACGGCGGCCAACGTCATTGATCATAGCTCGTACACGGCCAAATGTGTTTCCGACAACAACAGGATCACCGACGCGAAGTGTACCATCTTGAACGAGCAAGGATGCAACTGCACCGCGGCCGCGATCGAGTTGAGCTTCAATAACTGTTCCTTTAGCACGAACGCTTGGATCGGCTTTCAATTCAGCAACTTCTGCAACAAGAAGAATCATTTCAATCAACTGGTCAATTCCTTCACCTTTAAGCGCAGAAATTTCAACAAAGATTGTATCTCCGCCCCAAGCCTCAGAAACTAAACCGTGTTCAGTTAATTCTTGCATAACACGATCTGGATTAGCAGATGGTTTATCCATTTTGTTGACTGCAACAATAATAGGAACTTCTGCAGCTTTCGCATGGTTAATCGCTTCAACCGTTTGTGGCATAACACCGTCATCCGCAGCAACAACAAGGATAGTCAGGTCAGTTACTTTGGCACCGCGCGCACGCATAGTTGTAAATGCTGCGTGTCCTGGTGTATCAAGGAACGTGATCTTTTTTCCATTGGAATTAATTTGGTATGCTCCGATGTGCTGAGTGATTCCGCCAGCTTCGCCTTGAGTGACTTTCGTGTCTCTAATTGAATCAAGTAATGTCGTTTTACCATGGTCAACGTGTCCCATGATTGTAACGACAGGAGGTCGTTCGATAGCTTCTGTATTCGATTCAACTGCCTCATCATCTGTATCTGGATCTTCGAAATAGATTTCAAGATCCGTTACATCAATGCGGATTTCCTCTTCAACTTCTACATCATACTCTGCACAGATTAGTTCAATCGCATCTTTATCAAGCTCTTGGTTAATGGTAGCCATTACACCAAGAAGGAATAACTTTTTAATGATTTCTGAAGGTTCCCGGCCGAGCTTGTTTGCAAGTTCCCCAACAGAGGCAGATTCGTAAAATGTGATTTTTTCCGGTAACGGCTTTTCCACTTTTGGCATTGGGTTCGCCGGACGATGTCTGCGGCGGCCCTGGTTTATACCGCGTGCTGGCGGACGTCCGCCACGGCGATTGCCTCCGCCGCCTTGTCGGTTTTGTGAAGATGGCCCTTGGTTAGGACGATTTTGTCCTCCAGTTGATGGAGTACCCTGACCGCCGCTTGATGGACGGCTGCTTGTTTGTCCCTGAGGACGATTAGCAGACTGCCCTTGTGGACGGCTATTGCCGCCTTGGCTCTGCGGACGATTCGTGTTTTGTCCTTGAGGACGGTTACCCGTTTGACCCGCTGGGCGATTGCTGCCTTGGCCTTGCGGACGGTTATTGCCTTGTCCCTGCGGACGGTTGCCTGTTTGGCCTTGCGGACGGCTATTGCTTTGTCCCTGCGGACGGCTGCCTGTTTGACCTTGCGGGCGGCTATTGCTTTGTCCCTGCGGACGGCTGCCCGTTTGGCTTTGTGGACGACTCGTATTTTGACCTTGCGGACGAGACGCACTTTGATTGTTGGATGAAGTACTTTTCGAAGCTGAAAACTTCTTATCCAATTTTTCTGCAGAACTTGTATCGATCATTGACATATGGTTCGAAACATCCACATTCATTTTACCTAGTTCCTCAATGACCTCTTTGCTTGATTTGTTAACCTTCTTCGCGTATTCATGTACACGTATTTTCGTCATTAGCCCACCCCCGTTATAATTCGTTGAGGAGCGAAGACAGCTTTTTAGCAAAACCGCTGTCCGTTACCGCGAGGACGACCCGCGACTCTTTTCCGATTGCATGCCCGAGTGCTTCGCGGCTCCCAAAAACATGCTTCTCAACGTTGTAGCTATTACATTTATCCGACAGTTTCTTTTTCGTATTGTCAGATGCGTCTTCTGATAGTATAACAAGTTTTGCTTTCTGTGCTCGAACTTCAGAGACGACAAGCTCTTCGCCTGTCGTCAGCATTCTTGCCCGAGCTGCTAAACCTAGTAATTGAAAAATCTTAGTTTCTGTAGAAATCATTTAATTGCCTCTCTCCGAATCGCATGTAATAAATCTGCATACACTTGTTCCGGAACAGCGCTGCCCAATTGACTCTCAATTGCACGAGTCGATTGCGCTTTTTCTACGGCTGCTTCAGATTTTGATACATACGTTCCGCGTCCGGATTTTTTACCTGTCAAATCGACGGATATTTCTCCTTCTTTTGTGCGGACAATCCGGATCATGTCTTTCTTAGGAAACATTTGGCCGGTAGCTGCACACTTGCGCAACGGCACTTTTCGATTATTGACTGCCATGCGTATGCACCCTCTCGTTACTTCTTATTGATGTTCGTCTTGATACAAGTCGATCGAATCTGTCTCGACTTCTTCTGTTTCTTCAGTCGAATCAAGCGCAGTCTCTTCATCAGAATAAACATCTGCTTCATCAACGTCTGCTTCATCAGCTTGGAATTCTTCTTCAAATCGAGGATAGATTCCTAGTTCACGCGCATCTGTTTCACTTTTAATGTCAATTTTCCAGCCCGTCAACTTGGCAGCTAATCGTGCATTTTGACCACGCTTACCGATTGCCAGTGATAATTGATAATCCGGAACCACTACCGTTGTCGAACGATCTTCTTCTTCAACATGAACGTCCAATACTTTAGAAGGGCTTAATGCGTTTGCAACAAAGATTACTGGATCTTCTGACCATTCCACAATATCGACTTTTTCACCATTAAGTTCATTTGAAATCGATTGAACGCGTGCTCCGCGTGCACCCACACAAGAACCTACAGGATCCACTTCTTCGTTCGTTGTAAAGACAGAGATTTTTGAACGGTCGCCCGCTTCTCTGGCGATCGATTTGATTTCTACAATTCCTTCAAAGATTTCAGGAACTTCCATTTCAAATAGACGGCGCAAAAGTCCAGGGTGTGTTCGAGATACAAACACTTGCGGTCCGCGTGAAGTGCGTTCCACTTTTGTAATGTACACTTTGATACGTTCATGCGGGTTGTATGTTTCAGAAGCGATTTGCTCGGTCATAGGAAGTACAGCTTCTACTTTCCCTAACCCTACATACAAGTTGCGCGCGTCAAAGCGCTCTACAATTCCATTGACAATATCGTCTTCACGGTCGATATATTCTTCATAGATAAGACCGCGTTCAGCTTCACGGACACGCTGGGTAACGACTTGCTTCGCTGTTTGAGCAGCAATTCGTCCAAAGTCGCGAGGTGTCACTTCTTGCTCCACAATGTCGCCGACTTCATACGCTGGGTTTATAAGCAAAGCATCTTCAAGCGTAATTTGCAGACGGTCATCTTCCACTTCTTCTCCAACGACATCTTTACGTGAAAACACTTTAATAGTTCCTACTCCTAAGTTCAAATCCACGCGCACGTTTTGAGCTTGATTAAAGTTTCGTTTGTACGCAGTTACGAGTGCCGCTTCAATCGCATCCACTAGTACCTCTCTAGATATGCCTTTTTGCTTTTCTAATGCTGTTAATGCATCGAGAAGATCGCTACTCATGTTCATCACTCCTGAATATTCAATTATGCAGAAAAGTCGATTGCATATCTTGCAACAGCAATCTTTTGCTTATCGATTCTGACTGTCAATGTACGGGTTTTAATACGAATTTGAAGTTCTATAGCATCTGGTTCATTGACTAAAAGGTGCCCTTCGAATTCTTTCATATCTTTAACTGGCTCATAAGTTTTCACATAAATATACTGGCCAACCGCTTTTTCGTAATCCTGCTCTTTTTTAAGCGGACGCTCTGCCCCTGGAGATGAAACTTCCAAGAAGTAGTTTTGCGGAATCGGATCTGTACGGTCCAGTTCTTCACTCAGACGTTCACTTACTTGTGCACATTGAAGTATGTCGATATTCCCTTCCTGCGTATCAATGTAGACGCGCAAAAACCAATCTCTTCCTTCTTTCAAAAACTCAATGTCGACTAGTTCAAGCGATAACTCATTGACAATCGGGAGTGCTAACATTTCTACTTCTTCTGTAATTTTACTCATCTTACCCCTCCCTTGCAGGTTGTAATTTGCTTGCATAATAATGGCAGACAACAGAAAAGAGCGGGGAATCCCACTCTTTTCGCGTAAGACTATAGCAAAAGTTGTTTCAATTATACCATACGTTCAACCCTTGCGCAAATTATCCAAATGCGCGGTGTCGTATTACTTCCTTGCTT
Organism: Sporosarcina jeotgali; assembly: GCF_033304595.1. NCBI lineage: Bacteria > Bacillati > Bacillota > Bacilli > Caryophanales > Caryophanaceae > Sporosarcina > Sporosarcina jeotgali. Next base: position 1,089,561 of record NZ_CP116341.1, on the reverse strand, counting down.
AGAACAATGACAGCTGATTCATTTCCGGCAATCCTTCCAGGCAGCCGAGCGAATCCATGTATTCTGTAATTGTTTTGGAAACACGTCCGCGGCGCTGAAGATCTTCCTTAGAAAGGAATTCCCCGTCATCTCTAACTTCTACAATTGTTCTCGCAACGTTTGTACCTAGTGAAGGGATAGCATTAAATGGCGGAATCAATGTATTGCCCTCGATGATGAATTCAGTAGCCGATGATTTATATAAATCAGGTTTAGCAAATGAAAACCCTCGTTCACACATCTCTAAAGCGATTTCAAGTACCGTGACTAAACTTTTTTCTTTCGGCGAAGCGTCTAAGCCTTTGTCATAGATTTCTTTCGCTTTTACTCTAATAGACGCTGGACCTTTAATCATCGTTGCCAAATCGTAGTCCGTCGCACGCACTGTAAAATACGTTGCATAATACATTATCGGATGATGCACTTTGAAATAAGCGATCCGGAGTGCCATGAGAACATAAGCAGCGGCGTGTGCTTTCGGGAACATGTACTTAATTTTCTTACAGGAAGCAATGTACCATGCCGGGACTTTGTTTTTCTTCATTTCCTCTTCAAATTCAGGTGTCAGTCCCTTACCTTTACGCACAGACTCCATTATTTTAAAGGCAATGGCTGGTTCCAGACCTTGATAGATTAAATACACCATAATATCGTCACGACAGCCGATTACTTCTGCCAGTACACACGTTTTATTCTGAATCAATTCCTGTGCGTTGCCGAGCCATACATCCGTTCCGTGAGACAATCCTGAAATTTGTATGAGCTCGGAAAACGTGGAAGGCTTCGTTTCTTCAAGCATCTGGCGAACAAATCGGGTACCGAACTCCGGCACCCCGAGCGTTCCGGTTTTACAGTTAATCTGCTCTTCTGTTACACCAAGCGATTCTGTCCCGCTGAACAGCGCCATAACACCAGGATCGTCAGGCGGAATCGTTTTAGGATCCATTCCTGACAAGTCTTCCAGCATTTTAATCATCGTCGGATCATCATGACCCAAAATATCGAGCTTGAGCAAGTTGTTATCAATGGAGTGGAAGTCAAAGTGAGTCGTCTTCCAGCTAGAACCAACGTCATCCGCCGGGAATTGAATCGGCGTAAAGTCGTAGATTTCCATATTATCCGGTACTACAATGATACCGCCCGGGTGCTGTCCGGTGTTTCGTTTAACACCTGTACACCCTTGAACGAGCCGATCGATTTCGGCTCCGCGCAAATTGATGCCGTTATCGTTCATATAGCCGCGAACATATCCGTAAGCTGTTTTCTCAGCAACAGTTCCAATAGTTCCTGCTCTGTACACATAATCTTCACCGAAAAGTTCTTTCGTATAGTTGTGGGCGTTTGCCTGATATTCACCGCTGAAGTTCAAGTCGATATCCGGTACCTTATCACCGTTAAATCCAAGGAACGTTTCAAATGGAATGTCATGACCGTCTTTTGTATACGGGATGTCGCAAGCCGGGCAATTTTTGTTCGGTAAGTCGAAACCGGAACTGACTGAACCATCGGAGAAGAACTCCGATTGCTTGCATGTTGGACAAACATAATGCGGCGGCATTGGATTCACTTCAGTAATCTCCATCATCGTCGCAACAAGAGAAGAACCAACTGAACCGCGAGAACCAACCAAATAACCATCATCCAATGATTTTTTAACCAACTTATGTGAGATTAAATAAATAACCGCAAACCCGTTTCCGATAATCGACTTTAATTCCTTATCAATACGGGCTTCAATTATATCCGGCAATGTCTCCCCATAGATGTCATGGGCCATCGTATACGTCAACTGGCGTACTTCTTCGTCAGCCCCTTCAATTTCAGGAGGATAAAGATCATCTTTGATCGGTTTAACATCTCCGACCCGATCGACAATACCCTGTGGATTATCTATGACGATCTGCTCTGCTGTTTCAGGTCCTAAGAACGCGAACTCTTCCAGCATTTCATCCGTTGTCCTGAAATGGACAGCTGGCAATTCGTGACGGTTCATCGGATTCGCTCCACCTTGAGAACGGACAAGTACCTGACGATACGCAGCGTCCGTTTCCTCAATATAATGTACGTTTCCTGTTGCCACTACTGGGAGACCTTTCTTTTTCCCCAGTTTAATCATTTTACGCATGATATCTTCCAAGTTCCATTCATCGCGAATGAGATCCAGCTCAATCAAATGATTGTAAACCGGCTTTGGATGAAGCTCCAAGTAATCATAAAAACCTGCAACTTCTTCTGCTTCTTCAATCGACTTTTGCATAAGCGCTTCAAACACTTCGCCTTTGTCACAGCCTGAGCCGACGAGCAGCCCTTTTCTGTATTTCACGAGCAGCGACCGCGGAATTCTCGGCACTCGATAGAAATAATCCATGTGAGAGAACGAAACCAGTTTAAATAAATTCTTCAATCCTTCATCGCTGGTAGCAAGCAGCGTGCAATGGTTAGGTCGTGAACGCTTGTACGCATCCCCTTCACCGACGTTTTTGTTAAAGTCATCTAACCAGGCAATCCCTTTTTCAGAGGCGTCTTTCATCAATCTTACAAATAGATGCGCAGTCGCTTCCGTATCGTATATGGCACGGTGATGCTGAGTCAAATCGATGTCGAACTTTTTAGCTAATGTATTCAGACGATGATTTCTGAGATCCGGGTACAGCAAACGAGCTAATTCTAATGTGTCAATTGTTGGATAATCTGCGGTTTCAATTCCTGCCTTTTTGCAGGATTCATAAAAGAAGCCCATATCAAACGAAGCATTGTGCGCGACTAAAATGGAGTCACCTATGAACTCTATGAAATCGACCATCACTTCAGAAACTTCAGGTGCATCTTTCACCATATCATCTGTAATCCCTGTCAATTCGGTTGTGGTAGAAGACAAAGGGTGATGAGGATTTGAAAAACGTTCAAATGTATCGATGATTTCTCCGTTTTTAACACGGACTGCAGCAAGTTCAATTACGGTATCGTACACAGCGGACAACCCTGTGGTCTCTACGTCAAAGACGACAAACGTATCTTCTTCGAGTAACCGATGCTGCTCGTCATAAACGATTGGAACACCATCATCCACAAGGTTCGCTTCTAAACCAAACAACACTTTAATGCCGTGCTTCTTCCCTGCATTATAGGCATCCGGAAAAGCCTGCACGTTTGCATGATCTGTAATGGCAATTGCAGGGTGACCCCATTTTGCTGCCTGTGCAACAAGTGCACCCGCAGAAGAGACCCCGTCCATTTGACTTAGCTTTGTATGTGTATGTAATTCAACACGTTTACGCCCTTCAGGTGCTGTGTCTTTTTTGACAACTGGTGCAACTTCCATAATATCTTGTGCCATCATGATTAAGTCACGAACGAATGTATCATTTTGAATACTTCCGCGAGCTCTTACCCATTTACCTTTCGTGAGTGCTTTCATGAGGTCTGCATCCTCATTATCACGGGAGAACATCTTCACAAGAATAGAGTCGGTATAATCCGTCACTTTTAAGGTTAATAATGATCGGCCGCTTCTTAGCTCTCTCACTTCGGCATCGAAAACAAAGCCTTCGATTGTCACACGGCGCTCTTCGTCTTGGATCTGCTGGATTTCCATTAACGGTTCATCGCCGCGAATTGGTGTTCCGAAAGAAATAGGACCTGTAGGCGCAGCACCTCCATCTTTCTTAGTCGTTTCACGCTGCTGCATTGCTTCCAATGCTTTTTGAGCATAAGCGACTTCCTCAGCTTTTCGTTCTTCAAAAAATGCAGCGCGGGCTTGTTCCTCTTCCACCGGTGCTTCTGAAATTGTGAACTCCGGGTAGATTCGCTGGAAGCCAAAGGACTCATATGCATTTGAAATGAGATGACCATACTTATTTTTCAACGTCTGCTGCTGGACATCATTCAGACAGCAAACTGTAATTTTATCTCCAGCAATAGTTGGTTTTTGCGATGTCAATGCTTCACGAATCGGCGGCGAAACTTCACCCAGCTCATCCATGATTGCAGGCCAGTAGGATAGAATAGTTTCCGCCTCATGCACTTCCGTCTTCGTACTGATTTTCAAACGAATCGCAGCGATATTGGCAAAAGTCTGTTCCACACGCTTACGGAATAGTTGGAACACATCAAACGGTAACGGCTTTTCCAGGGTTGCAGTAAATTGCCAAACCCTCGACTTTTTAAAGATATCCACCCGCTCTAATTCAGCGTCTTGAAAATGAATAACAAACGCGTCTTCCGTCAGTTCGATTTGCTGGAGCAGCATTGACATCTTTCTTTTAGCGTCCATATAGTTCTCCTTTCCGTAAAAAGAAGGGAAGGACCGCGAGTCGGCCTTCCCATGTCTTTACTCTGTTCTGAAAAATTCCTGAAGTTTTTCTGTCACTTCTTCTTTCCGCATGCTAACCGGCTCACCCATCATTCGGTACGTCACTTGGACCATTCCAGCTTCCGCGTCATCACCAACTACTATTTTTACCGGGACGCCTAACTGGTTGGAAGTTTTACGTTTACTATCAGGGCTTACATTTCGATCATCAAACAGCACACGATATCGGTATCCATTCATGACAGAGTGAATCTCTTCTGCTAACTGCTGCTGACTTTCATTTTGAATATCCTCAATCAGTAAATGTATATCATACGGAGCAAGTTGAATTGGCCATTTCAATCCCAGTGAGTCACTAAAATGTTCAGCCGTCACTGCAAACAAACGGGTCAAATCTATATAATAATATCCAGTTAAAATTTCAAGGGATTCCTTGTTTGCAACGTTAATTGTACTGAAAACGGGTTCTGGTTCAATAATGCGGGCGAATGTGACTCCTTGACGAAACGTTAACGTTCCATTTCCATCAGGGGATGGCTCTCCTTCTTTCACAAGACGGATATCTACGTAACGGTCAACTGTAAAATCACGTTCCGGGTTAACATTCAGCAGGAATGTATCCTTTTCATTTGCGCCGCAAATCCCATTCACAATAGCGGAGACACCGTAGTCAGCATAAACCGGTAAACCGAATGGCAGTTGCACAGGACCAATCGTGTTCAGTTCAACACCTAACTCTTTCTTTACCTCACTTGGGGTCAATAAACGGATTGTTGAACCCTCAAAAGCTTTAGCTAACTTCATCTCATTCAGCTCATGATCTCCACGAAGAAGAATGAGTGCAGGTTTCGAATCAATGTCATACAAAAATGCTTGAACTGTTTGAGAGCTGTCTAATCCAAGCGATTCAGCCAGCGGGGCAATTTCTTTGCCATGTCCGCTTATTTTTTCAGCCTTTTTAAGCTTTTTGGATTCCAGAGGTTCTTCTTGGAAAGCTTCCGCAAGCACAGCTTTTGACGTATACGATGAATCAGTACTTTGCGCATAAGATTCTTTTCCGCATTCGGAAAATGCAATAAATTCGTATTCAGTTCTCCCATTAGCGTTTTGTGATTCAATTACGCGGTATGGGAGTCCGATTCTATTTGCAATTGTTGAAAAGACAGAAAATAACGTCTCTCCATTCTCTTTTGCTTCATCCGTATCGGTATGAAAAGAATAGCCACTCACTAATGAATATTCTTTTGCATACAGAAGACTGGATTCCTGGATAGAATGCAAGGTCTCTCTGACATTCTGTTTGATGTGAAATACAGATATCGGAAGCTGCTCGGAGCTGATAACTTCTTTTGCAATGAACGACAGCAAAATCATTTCATCTGATTTTCCTGTCGCATGTTCAAATTGTTCATATGGAAGATCCAGTTCGAGGACACGCGCTGACTCCATCTCCTCACGGATCACACGCTTTATATTCTCTAAAACTTTTCCAGCTAACGGAAAATACGCATACATGCCTTCAGATGTTTCTTGAACATAACCAGATTGAGTGAGAAGCTGATCTGCCAGACAGTTATTTGAAGTTTCAGCAGCAGGTATGAATACCCCTGATTGTTTCATCGTGCGTCGCCTCCATTACCCTCTGATCAATACGATTATCATTTCTAGAAAAAGAACTTTTGAATATCGTTCCATGTAACAACCAGCATAAGTAACATAAGCAGCATTATTCCTACAAAGTGAACCATACCTTCTTTTTGACGATCAATCGGTTTACCGCGGACCGCTTCAAATAAGAAGAACAGCAATCTTCCGCCATCCAATGCAGGCAGCGGCAGAAGGTTCATGATTCCTAAGTTAATGCTCAATACAGCTGCCCAATTCATAAGATTGAATATACCGTACTGTGCGACTTCTTCTGTTGCTTTGTATATTCCTACTGGCCCGGACAATGCATCCAAAGTAAAATGACCGGTTGCAAGCAATCCGAGCAACTCAAATATTTTTGCAATCCAGAACCAGGTTTGCTGCGCGCCATACGCTATGGCTTTCAAAGGGTTCTTTTCGACTGGACTTGTATAGAATACACCAATCTGACCTTGTTTAACTCCAGCTTCTTCCGTTTCTTTAGGAGTTACTTGCAGTGCGACCAGTTCGCCGTCACGTTCAACTTCTAAATCAATCGACTTACCAGCGTTATCCTGTATGGTTTCTGTGAATTCATTCCACGTCTTCATTTCTACGCCATTTGAAGATTTTACAAAGTCACCTTTTTGAACACCAGCTGCTTCCGCTGGACTATTATCTTGGACTTCTGTAATTATCGGTTCATTTGTCGGAACACCATTCAATAAACCAAGTGCAATAAAGATGAAGAACGCAAGAATGAAGTTAAAGACCGGCCCTGCGAGAATCGTTAGAAATCTTCCCATTAATGGTTTTGAATCGAATTGACGATCTTTCGGCGCGATGAGTGTCTTCTGCCCCTTCTCGTGGATAACAGCAGTTCTTGACACGGACAGACGAACCAAATTCCCTTCATCGTCGTATCCTTTAATAAATAATTTATCATTTAAATCAGCTTCTTCTGTTTCTAGAAAAAGCACATCCGGATTCGACACATTTGAATTCAAATAAATCTTAGTAACTTCGTCTTGCGCATTTAAAATCAATCCGACACGATAGCCTGGCAGCAATTCGACGGTGTCAAAATCTTCGCCTGCCATCCGTACATATCCGCCAAGCGGAAGCAACCGAACCGTATAAAGTGTTTCACCTTTTTGAATACCGATTATTTTCGGTCCCATTCCAATTGCAAACTCACGAACCATAATGCCCGCTCTCTTTGCAAATAGGAAGTGTCCAAACTCATGGAAAAAGACTAATGAGCCAAAAATAATTATAAACGAGATAACTGTCGTCGCCATTTATACCCACCTTTTCAGCTTACTTGGCTATTGTACTAAATACCTTATTTTATCATGGAATAGACGATTTTACGAGTTTGCATATCCGTCTCAAGGATTGCTTCCAGATTAGGTTCCAGAACTGGTTGATGCTGTTCCATAGCACGTTCAACAAATTCATCGATTTGAACGAATGGGATATGTCCTGCCATAAATTGACTAACCGCCATTTCATTTGCAGCATTCATTGCTGTAGGCATTGTGCCGCCGATTCGTCCTGCTTCGTACGCAAGTGCAAGAGCCTTGAAACGCGTTAAATCCATCTTTTCAAAATGTAATGTGCCGATATCTTCAAGCTTAAGACGCTGAGGATCTTTCATAGGAATACGGTCCGGATAAGAAAGTGCGTACTGAATTGGAACACGCATATCTGGCGAACCTAATTGTGCCATAACACTTGTATCCTCAAACTCAATCATGGAGTGGATAATACTTTCTTTGTGTAAAAGACAATCAATCTGATCATAAGGCATATTGAAAAGGTGGTGGGCCTCAATTACTTCAAGACCTTTGTTAAACATCGTTGCTGAGTCAATCGTCAATTTATTCCCCATCGACCAATTCGGATGAGCAAGTGCTTGTTCCAATGTAACATTAGTCAGCTGATCTCGAGTTAAATCTCTAAAGCTTCCTCCTGAGGCCGTCAAGATCAGGCGGCTGATCGATTTGGTTTGCTCACCATTCAGCGCTTGAAATATAGCGGAATGTTCGCTGTCTACTGGCAAAATAGACACACCGTACCGCTTCGCTTCAGCCATTACAATATCGCCGGCCGCTACAAGAGTTTCTTTGTTTGCAATGGCAATTGTAATTCCTTGACGAATGGCTGCAAGTGTCGGTTTTAAACCTACACTTCCAATTACAGAATTTAAAAGGACGTCTGCACCTGTATTGGCTGCAACTTCCTCCAAGCCCTCTGCTCCATAAAGGAATCGTATCGCCGGAAATTCTATTTGCAGAGTTTCCGCGTCCATTTTTTCCATTACGGAAATAAGAGGCGGATTATGGAAAGCAGCAATCTCTCGTACTTTCTCAATATTACGCCCAGCAGAAAGCGCTACAAGTTCAAACTGATTGGGGTGTGCTGCAATTACTTCAAGTGTTTGTAACCCAATAGAACCTGTAGCACCAAGAAGGCTGATCTTTTTCTTCATCAAAAACATCCCTTTCAATTAACTAACAAAGTGCAATAAATGCAGAAGCGGCAAAACAAATAACAAACTGTCAAACCTGTCTAATATACCTCCGTGCCCAGGCAAGATCTTCCCTGAATCCTTCACGTTATAATTTCTTTTTAACGCAGATTCAACTAGATCCCCTAGTTGACCAATAATAGATGCGATGATTGTTACACCAATTAAAACCAGGAAGGTAGATGCGACAGGTTGTATTAGTTGAAATAGGACCGCAAAAATAACTGCACTCAAAATACCTCCAACAAAACCTTCTACTGTTTTGTTTGGCGAAATATCCGGCCACAGCTTATTCTTGCCTAGTTTGCGACCAATAAAGTAAGCGCCGGAATCTGTTGTCCATACAATGACCAGTGCATAAATGATAAAGACTAAACCGGCATCCCGTGTAGCAGTGAGATAATAGAATCCCATCCCTACATAAAAGGCAGACATCACTAAAAAGGATGCGTGGGCAAACGTAAAACGGTTCTTCACAAGTACAGTATAGATCAATAAGAGCAAGATAATGATAAAAGCGGCTTCTAATTTCGTATAACCGACTGCTCCTAACCATTTGAGTGCCAGCTGGTCAGGCAATAATAGAATGGCTGACAATAACCATGCGAGTACGCCTTCGATAGAAAGTAATTTAATGGATTGCATTTTCAACAGTTCATACAGTCCGATTGTTGCGATTGCATAGACCAAAATGGTGAATGGAATCCCTCCAACAACAACAAATGGAATGAATACTGCAGCTGCTACAATAGCAGTTAGTATCCGTTGTTTCACTTGATTTCATCCCCTTCAAGACTTCCAAACCGTCTGCTTCGTTTTTGATAGTCCTCTATAATACTAAGCATACTCTCTTCATTAAAATCCGGCCAGAGCACTTCCGTAAATGCAAGTTCTGCGTACGCTAACTGCCAGAGCATGAAATTGGATAAACGAACTTCCCCGCTTGTTCTGATGAGAAGATCTGGATCCGGAAGATGCGATGTCATCATTGCGCCGGATACGGTCTCTTCAGTAAGTTCTTCAAGTTGAATCGTGTTTTCTGAAAGTTGGAGGGCTAAGGTTTTAACAGCTTCGACGACTTCGAAACGACTTCCATAGTTCATTGCAAAGTTTAGAATCATTCCATCATTATGTGCTGTAGCTTCCATCGCTTTTTGGATGGCTTCTTTTGTATGAGAAGGTAATAAATCGGAACTTCCAATCATTTCAACTTTAACGTTGTTTTCAACTAACTCCGGTAAATATGTACTTAAGAATTCACCTGGGAGTTTCATCAGAAAATCAATTTCAAGTTTAGGCCGTTTCCAATTTTCTGTTGAGAATGCATATAACGTCAATACTTGGATACCTAGTTCATTGGCAAAAAGAGTGGTTTTGCGTACCGTTTTCATGCCTTCATGATGACCTGCAATTCTCGGAAGTTTGCGCTGCTTCGCCCACCTTCCATTCCCATCCATAATAATGGCGACATGTGTAGGCACCGGCTTTTCTTTCACAATGGCGAGCCTCTCTTGTAATGTCGACGGAACAGCCGTCGTCTTCTTTCGCAGTAGTTTATCGAACATCATTTTTCCTCCACTCGACGACGTTTCAAATCATTCATCCTCTTTATCCTAACAAAATAAAGGAAAACTTGCATGTTAAAAAGGACGTCCTAACGTTAGGACGTCCTGCGAAAAAGAAAGTTCATGTTTAGATTTCCATAATTTCGTTTTCTTTGTCCCCTGCAATGCTATCGATTTTAGAGATGTACGTATCGGTTAGCTTTTGGACATCGTCATTATTACGACGTAATTCATCTTCTGTAATCTCGCCATCTTTCTCGAGTTTTTTCAACTCTTCATTGGCATCACGACGAATATTGCGGATTGCTATTTTAGATTCTTCAGCGGCTTTTTTCACTTCTTTAACTAGATCTTTACGGCGTTCTTCAGTTAAAGCAGGAACTGCTAAGCGAATAACATTTCCGTCGTTAGAAGGTGTAATACCAATATCCGACTTCAAAATCGCTTTTTCGATATCGCCCAGCGTTGTTTTATCATACGGCTGAATAACCATAAGACGCGCTTCTGGCACAGAGACTCCCGCCATCTGATTAAGAGGCGTTGGTGCACCGTAATATTCAACTGTAATACGATCTAATAACGAAGCGTTTGCCCGTCCTGCACGAATTGAAGCTAAATCACGTCCAAGTGAACTGATTGCTTTTTCCATTCTTTCGGTTGTCTGACCCATTACTGCTTTTGGCATGTTTAGTTCCTCCCGACGACTGTACCGATAGTTTCTCCACATACAGCCTTTTTTATATTTCCTTCTTCCATAATCGAGAATACTACGAGTGGGATATCATTGTCCATACAGAGTGTTGAAGCAGTTGCATCCATCACTTGAAGCCCTTTGCTAATTACATCCAGGTAGGTCAACTGATCATATTTCACTGCAGTTGTATCCAGCATTGGGTCAGCGGAATAAACGCCATCCACATTGTTTTTCCCCATCAAAATGACATCTGCTTCGATTTCAGCTGCACGAAGTGCTGCTGTTGTATCCGTTGAGAAATATGGATTTCCGGTACCTGCTGCAAAAATGACTACACGTTTTTTTTCGAGGTGTCGTATAGCTTTTCGACGAATGTAAGGTTCTGCTACTTGACGCATGTCGATTGAGGACATGACACGAGACTCTGCACCTAACTTTTCAATCGCGTCTTGAAGTGCTAATGCGTTCATGACCGTTGCCAGCATACCCATATAGTCTGCAGTGGTTCGATCCATTCCCATTTCACTGCCGACCTTGCCGCGCCAAATATTTCCGCCACCGACAACAACAGTTACTTCAACGCCAAGATCCAGCACTTCTTTCACTTGAATCGCAACAGATTTAATAATTTCCGGGGAAAGACCAAATCCTTGTTCTCCAGCGAGAGCTTCACCGCTTAGTTTTAACACGATCCGTTTATAAGTAGGTGTGTTCATATGTATCCCCCATCTTCTTGGTTTTCTTAAAAATAGGGAACACAAAATGTGTCCCCTACCATTAGTATGAGTTAAAACAATTATCCTTTGTTAACTTGGCTCATTACTTCATCAGCAAAGTTATCTTCACGCTTTTCAATTCCTTCGCCTACTTCATAACGAATGAATTCCGTAAGCTTTCCACCAGTAGAAGTTACGAATTCTCCAACCTTTTGGTCAGAGTTCTTAACGAATGGCTGGTCCAGTACACAGATCTCTTCGAAATACTTGCGAAGACGACCTTCAACCATTTTAGCAACGATGTTTTCCGGCTTGCCTTCGTTAAGAGCTTGTTCAGTAAGGATTTTACGCTCATGCTCAACTTCTTCTTCAGAAATTTGGTCATGTGAAACGTATTTAGGATTCATAGCAGCGATGTGCATTGCTACGTCTTTAGCTGCTTCGTCATCTGTAGAACCTTCAAGTACTGTAAGAACAGAAATACGTCCACCCATGTGAAGGTATGCGCCGAAAGCGTCATTATCTGTTTTAGTACGGATTTCAAAACGGCGAAGACTGATCTTTTCACCGATTTTAGCGATAGCGTTTGAAATATAATCCGCTACAACAAGTCCATTGTCCATAGTTGTAGTCAATGCCGCTTCTACAGATTCAGGCTTAGTTTTTAATAGGTGAGCTGAGATTTCTTTAACCAATGTTTGGAACCCTTCGTTTTTAGCAACGAAGTCAGTTTCAGCATTGATTTCAAGGATAATTGCTTCGTTTCCAGAAACTTCAATTGTTGTCGTTCCTTCAGCAGCAATGCGATCTGCCTTTTTAGCCGCGCTAGAAAGACCTTTTTCACGCAAGAAGTCTAGTGCTGCATCCATATCACCATTAACTTCTGTAAGTGCTTTTTTACAATCCATCATACCTGCGCCTGTTTTTTCACGAAGTTCTTTTACCATTTGTGCTGTAACTGCCATGTTGTATTCCTCCTATAAAACTATTGTTTTTGGATTCTTTCTCTAAAAAAGACGATAAGGGGATTGGCCGCTTATCGTCTTTGATTTTCCAGTTACTCTGCAGTAACTGCTTCTGTTTGTTCTGCTTGAGCAGCTTCTTCGTCTTCACCTTGTCTAGATTCAAGCAATGCGTCTGCCATTTTGCTTGTCAAAAGGCGTACCGCACGGATTGCATCGTCGTTTGCAGGGATGACGTAGTCAATCTCATCTGGATCGCAGTTTGTATCAACGATACCAACGAGTGGAATATTCAATTTATGAGCTTCCGCAACAGCGATGCGCTCTTTACGCGGATCTACTACGTAGATTACGTCTGGGATTGATTTCATATCACGAATACCGCCAAGGAACTTGACAAGACGTTCGTGTTCTTTTTTAAGTTGAGAAACTTCTTTCTTAGGAAGTACAGCAAAAGTACCGTCCTCTTCCATTTTCTCAATTTGCTTCATACGGCTGATTCGCTTCTGGATAGTACCGAAGTTAGTCAATGTACCGCCCAACCAGCGTTGGTTGATGTAGTACATGCCTGCACGTTCTGCTTCTTCTTTAATCGCATCTTGTGCTTGCTTCTTTGTACCAACGAAAAGTACTTTTCCGCCGTCAGCACCGACTTGGCGCATGAAGTTATAAGCTTCTTCAAGCTTTTTAACTGTTTTTTGAAGATCGATGATGTAAATTCCGTTACGCTCAACAAAAATGAATTTCTTCATTTTAGGGTTCCAGCGACGTGTTTGGTGTCCGAAGTGCACACCAGCTTCAAGCAATTGCTTCATTGAAATTACTGACATAATTATTTCCTCCTGTTTGGTTGGATTCCTCCGTATACTTCATCCGCAGAGCGACCTTCCGGCACCATCTCAAAACGTCCATACACGTGTGTAGTAATACCGCTTTCTAATATAACACAAGCCTAATTCCTTATGCAACAATTATCTTTTGAATTTCAAGATGAGTTCTACTTCTGTTTTCCCCTTTTCAAGGCGGCTTGCGATTTCATCCATCGATAATCCTTCGTCATACAGCCTGTACACCGTTTCAAACTCAGTTTCTTGTTTTGGCTCAGTGATAAGTTCTTCAGTGTTTGCTGCACTGGATTGCTGCTGTGATCGATATGAATTTAAAACTTTCGCAGCAGGCGGCTTAGGATTAAAGTAAACAGCTGCTGCCGTCTCATCTTTTTGCGAAGCCGGAGTGCTAGTTGTTTCCGCCTTGCTTACAGCATTTCGAGGTTTTTGCTGTATTTTTGTAATCTGTTCGATTAAGCGAGCATTTTCTTCCTTAACTTCAGTAATATAGAGCGCCAGACTATCTTCCATTTCTGTCATGATCCGCTGCTGTTTCTTTTCGGTTTTATCCAATTTTGAAATTCTCATGTACAGCAAAGCGATCAGATAAAACCCGCCAATCTGCAATACAAAAAGAGCTGCAATCCAAAATGCTGTCATTTCATCACCCTGTATAGTCTACGAAGCCGCCTTTATATGGATGGCTTGCGTGTTTAAGTTCTTTTTGCGAAGAACTTTCATCTTTTTGTTCATTATCTCCTGCCGATTCTTCTTCCGAAAAATTTCCAGCGTTCTTCGTTTTTTCGGACTCAGCTGATTCTATTACTGTATTTCGCTGTTTCATCACTTGTTGATCCGTTTGAGCTGCTGCTGTCTGATGGTTCAGCATCGACTGCTGGTTCTTTTGTTCTGTCAGTTTTCCTGCATCAAACGTTTTAGGGATGGCTATTTGAAGTTCTATCGACTTTAAACTCATAATACGCCTCGATCCAGCACTTCAGGCAGCAATAACTTTCTCAGCTTAAAAAGTGCTTTGGAATGAATTTGTGAAATACGCGATGTTGATAAGTTGAGAATCTCTCCAATTTCAGTAAGCGTCATTTCATCGGAATAAAACAGACTTAGCACAAGCTGTTCATTGTCATTCAAGTCTTTAATCTTCTGAACCATCTCACCTAATAGTTCACGTTTTACTGAGTGCTGTTCAGGAGTCACTGTTTTTTCATCTTTTAAAACAAAACTTTTCCCTGAATCTTCTTCATCATCATTCATTCGTTCATCAATTGAAAGGACACTTGAGAAATAATGTTCTTGCACTGTCTGATACACTTCATTCACATTTAAACCCGTATGTTCGGCGATTTCTTCAGGTGAAGCTGTCCGCATCAGTTTCTGTTCCAGATGACTAATATGTTCTTCTAATTTTTTCGACTTTTCCCTTGAAGAACGCGGAAGCCAGTCTTCCTTTCGTAATCCATCAAGGATGCTTCCGCGGATCCGAAACGAAGCGTATGTATCAAATTTCAAATCTCTGCTTGGATCAAATTTAGTAAGCGCGTCAAATAATCCTTGGTATCCAAGACTTTTAACGTCATCTCTGGAAACATTACGCGGTAATCCAGAACCTATGCGCTGGACGTGATAATTTACGAGCGGCATATATTTTCGGACGAGCGCATCTCCTGCGTCAGGATCTCGTTTGTTTAACCACAAATCCCAGTATGTCTCCTCCGACATGTCTTTTTTCGACATAGAATCCCTCGCTTCCGTGCAACAATATATATTTCGACACTATCATACTAGTTATTATATCAAAGTACAGGTAGTAAAGACAGTGAACATCTATTATTTTTTCATACAAAAAAAACAGTAGTTTCACTTACTGAAACCACTGCCACTCAGTTTAAATCCCATTCGTCCCGGCATTCACCGTTCGTACTTGCAATATGGAACTGGCGGGATCGAACTCGATGGTACGTCCGTTAGATCCACCGGTATCTTCTGCCATCAAAGGGATGGAAAGTCTGGCAAGTTCATTTTTCACAGCCTCTACATTACGGGGACCGATACGAACGGTATCACTGGAACCGAATTGAAACATCTGTGATCCGCCTGCAATTTTCGCTTTCAAAGACAGCGGTCGGACGCCCTCTGCTTTCAGTTGTTCCATTAAAGAATAAATTCCCGTATCTGCAAATTTCGCAACATTAATGGAATCTCCTTTGCCTAGTGAACTGTCCGGCAGCATGACATGAACCATCCCCGCAACCTTCCGGCGTTCATCATACAACACAACACCAACACAGGAACCAAGACCTGATGTACGTATTGTGTCCGGCTCCCTAACAATATTCATGTCTGCAATTCCAACTCGTACAACTGTTTTCACCATTTCCATATTACATCACACCTAGTGATTTGAAGATTGTGATATATGAAGGTGGATCCGGTAGTAAAAAGAAGTGCCCATCTACACTCTTATCATTTCCATCTTCTTCAATAATTTTCGTATCGATAACAATGACCTCGTCGCTATAGTGTGACACTTCGATTAGGCCGAAGCTTACGATTGCGCCAACCATATCCACACTTAGCGAAGGGACTGTAGGGAAAATTTTCAGTCCAGTGAAATCAGACAAAGCAGACAAGTAAGAGCCTGACAAAATATTGCCTAATTCTTGCATAGCAGAGACTCCAATTTCACCAATTGACTCTGGAGTTAAAAAGTCAAAATGCGGATCTCCAATTAAACGCCGTATGAAACGGTTGGCAGAATCGATTGGAAGTACAAAGAACATGCTTCCGGACAGGTCACCCTCAATCCTTAAGAAAATCCCTACGACAACATTTTCACTGCCTCCCGCAAGTTCGAACATGTCATCAAATGAAACAAGTGCTACTTTCGGGACATGCATATCGATTTTACGCTGAAGTAATTCAGAAAGAGAGGTTGCCGCATGAGCTGCACCAATGTTGCCAATTTCTTTAAGGACATCTAAATGCATATCTGAAATGTTAAGTTCAGTTTTCATCTGCATTCACGTTTCTAATTGGACGCAGCACATTGTCCAAATTGAGCATTACGAGCAGCCGCTTCTCAATTTTCGCAACTCCTGCTACAAATTCAGATTCTACTGAACCGACGACTTCTGGCTGTGATTCAAGCGCGTTGGCGGGAATATCAATTACATCGTTTGCATCGTCTACAATAAGACCAACATCGAAGTTTTCAAGATTGACAATAATAATGCGTGTGTTGTCATTATACTCCATTTCAGGCAAGTCAAAACGATTTCTCAAATCAACGATAGGTGTCACCATTCCACGGAGATTAATAACCCCTTTAACATACGAAGGTACGCCCGGAATTCGCGTAATGGTCATGAGTAATAACTTTTCAATGGACTGAACGACGTCCACTTCGATAGCATATTCTTTATCAAGCAATTGAAAAACAATCGTTTTCATTACTTTATTTTCTACTTCTGTTGTCATTGGATTTCCCCTCCCACTTATTTAATGAGCGCGTTGCAGTCTACAATAAGTGCAACTTGACCGTTTCCTAGGATTGTAGCACCTGATAGTGCGAAAACGCTCTGTAAGTAGTTACCGAGTGATTTCAGTACAATTTCTTGTTGACCGATAAATGAGTCAACGACTAATGCAGCCAAGTTCTCACCTTTACGAACAATTACGACTGACTTCAACTCTTCAGGTTCTTCAGGAAGTCCTGTATCGAAAATCTCACGAAGATCCACAAGCGGAACAATTTTACCTCGGAAATCGATGACGCGCTGGTTGTGCGCATTCAAAATATCAGCATTTTGAATGATCGCTGTTTCAATAATGGATGACAGCGGAACAGCAAAGATTTCTTTTTGCATTTGTACAAGCATAACTGAAATGATCGAAAGTGTTAGTGGCAGCTGTACTTGGAATAACGAACCTTGACCTTCTTTAGACTCAATTGAAATGTGACCGCCAAGTGATTCAATCGTACTTTTCACAACGTCCAGACCTACACCGCGACCAGAAACGTCCGTCAGTTTTTCAGCAGTTGAAAAGCCTGATGACAAAATAAGTTCTGCGACTTGCTTATCTGTCAAGGTCTCTGCAATCTCTTCGGTAACAATATCGCGCTCAATTGCCTTCTTAAGAACACGGGCACGATTCACTCCCGCACCATCATCTTCTAATTCGATGAACACATGATTCCCGGAATGATAGGCACGCAGCGTTACTGTTCCTTCTTCAGGTTTACCTGCCGCAATACGTTCTGCAGGGCTTTCCACTCCATGATCTAAAGCATTTCGAATTAGATGAACCAGCGGATCACCAATTTCATCAATTACAGTACGGTCTAATTCTGTTTCTGCACCGATGATCTCTAAATTTATTTTTTTATCAAGGTCGCGTGCTAACTGACGGACCATTTTAGGGAAACGATTGAAAACAGTCTCTACAGGAACCATTCGCATATTGAGAATGATATTTTGCAGGTCTCCTGAAATCCTCGTCATGCGCTCAGTCGTTTCATTCAGTTCTGCATTTTGCAACTCTGCTGCGATGGATTGGAGACGCCCTCTGTCAATGACCAATTCTTCGAATAGATTCATCAGGACATCCAGCCGGTCAATATTGACGCGGATCGTCTTATTCGCAGAATGGGCATTAGTTGAACGTTTCGCTGCTCCATTTTCTGTTTTAGCCGGCTCTTTTTTTGCCGGCTGTTTTGCAGTCTCACTAACAGGAGGAGTAATAGCTGCTTCAGTTGTAGCCGCAGTTTCAATAGCAGCTGACTGAAATTGCACCGGACGGATTTCAGCTTTTTCAAGTTCGGATACTTTCTGAACTTTCGCTTGCAGCTCGTCTGCATCTTCTTTTGTGACAATCACAACAGTAAATTGATTGTCGAATTCTTCATTTTCCAATCGCTCAACAGTCGGGTATGTCTTAATGATTTCCCCTGCTTTTTCAAGAATCTCAAACACCATAAACACACGCGCCGCTTTAAGCAAACAGTCATCACGAAGAATGACTTTTAGTTCGAATGCATGAAAACCTTGTTCAATAGACTGTGAAACTACAGTTTGTTCAAAGTCATCGTAAACGAGACCTTCTGAATCATCTGCAGTTTGTACCTCTTCCATTTTTTCATGAACAGCTTCAAGCGGGGACTTCCCAGCTTCAATCTGGTTTAGCATCGTCACTAATTTCTCAACATCTTTTTTCCCGCTTCCGCCTTGTTCGATATCGATAACCATCTCTTCCAGCGCATCAGAAGACTCAAACACGACATCTAAAATTTCAGAAGTAACCCGGATTTTAGCATTCCGGATTGCATCAAGTACGTTTTCCATCTTATGTGTCAAATTGGCAATATCTTCATAGCCCATAGTTGCAGACATCCCTTTAAGGGTATGCGCGGCTCTGAATATCTCGTTGACAATCGCAAGATCATCAGGATTTTTTTCAAGTTCTAGCAGTTGTTCATTACACGCCTGGAGATGTTCTTTACTCTCTTCCAGGAACATTTCCAAATACTGATTTGTATCCATCAAAAAGCCTCCTTAGTACTTTACATGTTCTGTAAGTAACTTACCGATATCTTGTACATTTGCTGATATGTCCGCCAGTCCCGCTTCTTGAATGGCTCTGGGCATGCCGTATACGACGGCCGTTTCTTCTGACTCAGCGATCGTAAACACCTTGCATTTTTCTTTCAGTATTTTCATCCCCTGCAGACCATCGTGACCCATTCCTGTCATAATGGCGGTTGCAAATTGCAGTTCAGGTAACTCTGAAACTGACTCAAGTAATACATCTACGGCGGGGCGGTGGCCCATTCGCGGAGCATCTTGATCATCCAGGCGTATGGCATAACTTACACCTACACGAGCTACTTTCAAATGCTTTCCGCCCGGAGCAATATACGCTGTATTTTTCTCAATAAGCTCTCCATTTTCAGCTTCTTTCACTGAAATTTCACACAAACTGTTTAATCGATCCGCAAGTGATTTCGTAAAGCCAGCAGGCATGTGCTGAACGATAAGTATCGGTACACCGATGTCTTTCGGAAGTGAGACAAGCACTTGTTGAAGGGCTCTTGGACCCCCTGTCGATGTACCTATAACCATGAATTGCTTTACCGCAGAGCGTGGGAGTGCTCCTTCAGTAGGAGGGACAATTGAACGTTTAGATGAACTCGTCAATTTTGTTCCAGTTGTTGTCACAGAAGGTATAGATGGTGCTGCAGCCGCTCTGCGGGGGAAAATTTTCAACATATCGATTTTTGATGCATCCAGTACTTTTTCAATAATGACCTTCTCACTATCACGTAAGTTCAGTGAAATTGCACCGCCAGGCTTTGTAATGAAGTCAACTGCTCCATATTCCATAGCACGTATGGTATTTTCAGCGCCTTCTTTCGTTGTGCTCGACAGCATAACGACCGGCAGCGGGTTGTCTTTCATAATAAGTTGAAGTGCCCCTAAACCATCTAAGACTGGCATTTCAATATCAAGTGTCATCACATCCGGCTTTAATAGACGAGCTTTGTCGACTGCTTCCTGTCCATTTCTTGCCGTATCGACTACCTCTAGAGAGGGATGAGATGAGATAATTTCAGATATCAATTTACGCATAAATGCAGAGTCATCTGCAATCAGTACCCTCTTGGAAACATTCACGTCCAAAGTCATCCCCGTCCCCTCGCAAATATTTTTTTGAGTTGTCCAAGAAACGTACTGCCTTCTTTACTATCTATATCGGTTCCTGATGAAATATAGTTAGCGGCAATCGCATTCATTCTTCGAGAAATTGGAGCATTCGGATAAAGCTTTGTGAAAGGCTGCTGTGCAACAACCGATTTATGGACGGCTGAATCTTCTGGAAGCGTCCCTAGCAGTGCAGTTTCTTTGTTTAAAAACTTTCTCATTGCAAACTGCAAACGGGTGACGGCCTCATTTCCGTCTTCTTTAGGCTGTACTCGATTATTCACAATGAAGAACTTCTTTTCAGGATCTCTTAAACAAATGAATTTCATCATCGAATAGGCATCTGTAATCGATGTCGGCTCGGATGTCGCAATGACGATGATTTCATCTACTGCAACAATTAGTTCAATGGCACTTTCGGAAGCGCCGGCTCCCATATCGAACAAAATATAATCAAACTGCTGTTGAAGTGCTTCAAAAGCTTGAATAAGCCGTTCAAAACGTCCATCTGTCCATTCCAGAACCGTTTCTAAACCAGATCCGCCAGAAATGAAACTTAACCCGTCTGGACTTACTGTTATGACTTCTTCCAAAGTGCGGTCACCCGTTAAATATTCTTTCAATCCATAGGGTGCTGATGCGCCTAGTAAGATATGGACATTGCCCATACCGATATCCATGTCTACGATGATGACACTTTTTCCTTGAGCAAGCAGACTGCTGGCAAAGTTCGTTGTGAAATTTGTTTTTCCAACGCCGCCTTTACCGCTTATCACAGCGATGGAACGGGCTGCCGTTCCTTCCTCTTTCATCATCTTCAATCGTAACGCCTCTGCCTGATCACGCATGTGCCCCCTCCTCAAGTAAGAGAGTCAATATCTTTTCAACCGTGGCCTCTTCCAAGTCTTCAGGCACTTCTTGTCCATCTGTCACGTACGCGATTCCCATATTGTAATCTTTCAGCAAATTAATGACAGGCCCGATAGTTTCTGTTTCATCCAATTTAGTAAAAATAAATTGGGAAATCGGAAATTCAAGAAATTGGTCAACGATGGACCGCATATCAGACTCTTTCGTAGTAGTAGAAAGGACTAAATAAGATTCCATTTCCAGTTCAAAATCGATGAGCTGCTTCAAGTCATCTACAAATTTCTTCTCTTTATAATTCCTGCCGGCTGTGTCGATGAACACAACATCTTTTGCAGCCAAGCTTTCCAGAGACTTATTAAAGTCGGCTTCATTATAGACAACTTCAACAGGTGCTTGAAGCAGATTCGCATAGGTGCGTAATTGTTCGATTGCAGCGATTCTATACGTATCTGTCGTTATGAATCCTACTTTACGCTTATTTTCAATAAGAGAACGCGCAGCAATTTTGGCGATTGTCGTCGTTTTGCCGACACCGGTCGGGCCAAGGACATTCACATACTTCTTTTTAAAATGAACGCCTCCGAACGGTAAATCTGCCAGTTCTTCCTTCAAAATTTCACGGGCGATTTTCTTCTGTTCATCAACTGTATAGTCCACTTTTTCAGCTTTCATGCGCGCAAAAATCTCACTTGCAATCTTTTGGATGGTTTCATTGTTCAGCTCTTGAGCACTCAATCTTGTCAACAGTGCCTGCATTTCTTCAGGGTATTGGTTAAATTCCAGTGGAGCATGATTGGTCTTAAGAAGCTGTTTCATTTCTTTCATTTCTTTTTTCAATTCATGGATCACTGCATCTTGCGAAAGATCCGGCTTTTGTTGTGTACTAAAAGACGGTTCTGGTTTTTCTATGATTAAGATTGGTTCATCATATCCTGCAACGACTTCCACGCTCTTCTTTTTAAATAGTCCTAGAAACCCTTTTGACTGAACAATGGTGGAACTTAGTATTACTGAATCCTCACCAAAGTCTTGACGGACTTTTTCCATCGCTTGGACCATAGTATCTGCTGTATACTTTTTCATCTTCATGCGACATCCACCACCCCTACACTCTGTACTTCCACAGATGCTTCCAACTCATTATAAGACAAGATTGGGATTTGCGGGAAATAGCGTTCCGTAATTTGTCTCAAGTACATTCTGACAGCAGGCGAACAGAGAATAACTGGCGATTGGTCAAGCAGTGCAACGCGTTCCACTTCGCTCGCAATCGATTCTAAAATAGCTTGCGAGTTTTGAGGATCAATGGTTAAATAATTCCCCTGTTCTGTCTGCTGAACACTATCTGCAATCATTTTTTCAACCTTTCCAGAAACCGTCATGACTTTTAACGCTTGTCCTTGAGGTGTATATTGTTCTGTAATTTGACGGGCTAATGACTGTCTGGAATACTCTGTCAGCAGATCCACGTCAGACGTGTACTTTGAAGAATCTGCAAGAGTTTCAAAGATAATTGGCAAGTTTCGAATAGACACATGCTCACTTAACAGTTTAGCCAGTACTTTTTGAATTTCACCGACAGAAAGCGGTGTTGGTGTCAGTTCATCCACAAGAATCGGATAAGACTCATGCACATGATCGATCAGCTGTTTTGTTTCTTGACGGCCAATCAAATCTGCAGCATTCGCTCGAATAATTTCAGTCAAATGAGTAGAGACAACACTCGGAGGATCGACTACGGTATACCCCATAATTTCTGCATCCTCTTTGACTTCCTCGGTAATCCATTTTGCAGGAAGGCCGAAAGAAGGTTCTACCGTGTCTATACCCGGTATTGAATCCTCGCCGCCGGGACTCATTGCTAAATAATGATCCAGCAGCAGCTCTCCTCTAGCCATTTCACTGCCTTTAATTTTTATGCGGTATTCATTCGGCTGGAGCTGGATATTGTCACGAATCCGAACAACAGGAATAACCAGCCCCAGTTCTAATGCAAGCTGTCTTCGAATCATAACTACCCGATCGAGTAAGTCCCCGCCTTGGGAGGCATCAACCAGAGGAATGAGTCCGTAGCCGAATTCGAACTCCACGGGATCGACATTCAATAGATTGACCACGTTTTCCGGACTCTTCAAGCCTTCTGTCTGTTCGCTTTCCTCAAGTTCGAGTAACTCATCGGGATCCTCGTCTTTAGGGCGTGACATCATGAATGCACTTACAGCAAGTGCGATTGCGACTGGAATTGTCAGAATGTCATTGATGGGCGTTGCTAGCCCCAGCAAGAGAATTGTTGCCGCTGCTACGTATAATAGCTTCGGCTGACCGAGCAACTGACTCGTAATGTCAGTTCCTAAGTTTCCTTCTGATGCAGCCCGTGTAACCACGATTCCAGTTGCAGTGGAAATAAGCAATGCTGGAATTTGAGATACAATTCCGTCACCTACCGTCAGTTTTGAAAACTGAGAAGCGGCTTCTGCAAACGGAAGACCGAGCTGGACAACCCCGATGATCATACCAACGAGCAAGTTGATCATAACGATGATAATTCCAGCAATCGCATCTCCTTTAACGAACTTTGTGGCACCATCCATCGCACCATAAAAGTCCGCTTCATTACTTACTTTTTCTCGGCGTTCTCGTGCTTGTGTGTCAGAAATCATTCCTGCATTCAAATCTGCGTCAATACTCATTTGCTTACCTGGCATTGCATCCAATGTAAATCGAGCGGCTACTTCAGAAACACGCTCAGACCCTTTTGTAATAACGATAAATTGAATAATGATCAAAATCACGAATACAACAAGTCCGACTATGACATTGCCGCCGGTTACGAACGAACCGAACGTGTCAACGACCCCGCCTGCACTTCCATCACTCAAAATCGCACGGGTAGTTGATACGTTAAGACCGAGACGAAAGAGTGTCAGTAAAAGGAGAAGTGAAGGAAAGATTGAAAACTGCAAAGCTTCTTGCATATTCATAGCTGTCAGAAGCACTAACAGAGCGAGTGTGATATTAATGATAATCAGGAAACTGAGTAACCAGTGAGGCAAAGGAATGACAAGCATCGCAACAATCATAATTACGGATGCGAGTACACCGATATCTTTAAACTGCATGTCATCCCCACTTTCTGTCGTTCATTTAAATTTTGCGCTGAATCCGATAGACATACGCCAGTACTTCAGCAACTGCTTTAAAAAATTGATCAGGAATCCGGTCCCCAATCTCGGTATCTGAATAAAGAGCACGGGCAAGCGGCCGATTTTCGACCGTCACAATATCGTTCTCCTTTGCTATCAGTTTAATCTTCTGGGCAATGAAATCTACTCCTTTTGCAACAACAACAGGGGCATCCATTTCTCCGTCAGTATACTTTATCGCGATTGCATAGTGCGTCGGGTTTGTAATGACTACATCAGCCTGCGGAACTTCTTGCATCATTCTTCGCATAGCCATTTCACGCTGACGCTGCTTGATCTTGGATTTGATCAGCGGGTCACCCTCTGAATTTTTATATTCATCTTTGATATCCTGTTTGGACATCTTCAAGTTTTTTTCGTAGTCAAATTTCTGGTAGAGAAAGTCGAGTATGGAAATGAACAAAAGTACAAAAGAGGCCGTTATTCCCATTAATGCAACCAATTCACCAACAGTCTTCATGACCGCTGACGGTGTTTTAAAAGCTAAATTCAATACTTTATCAATATTTAAATACAGGATAATTGATGTGACCCCGCCGATAAACGAAATCTTTAACAGCGATTTTAGTAATTCAACAATTGCTTTTATCGAAAAAATACGTTTTAAGCCTTTCATCGGGTCTATCTTTTTTAAATCGAATTTTAATGGTTCTCCGGTAAATAACAATCCGAACTGTATCAGATTTCCCGCAATTGCTGCGACCATCGCAATCAGCATGACAGGAAGCATGATGAATGCCATTTCCTTGATCACTTCCATGTAAATCATCATCGTCTGATCGATGTCTAACTTCCCCATCATTATGTATGTATGAAATGTTTCCTTGAAAAACTTATAAAAATGATCTTTCATATATCCTGCTGCAAAAAACAAAAAAAGGAATACTGAAAGCAGTACAATGGCGCTGGTCACGTCTTGACTCTTTAAGACTTGACCTTTTTTTCGAGAGTCTTCTCGTTTTTTCGGTGTGGCTTTTTCAGTTTTCTCCCCCGCAAAAAATTGAAGATCCAAGCGCAGCATGTACTTATCCCCCTCCTAACAACACCATTAAGTCCCTCATACTAACCGCCATCACTTCAAATATCTTTTGCATCATCGCGACAATGACGCCCCCCATGATGAAGAGTACAAGGAATCCCACCCCGATTTTTATCGGGAAACCAATTACGAAAATGTTCAGCTGCGGCACTGTTCGAGCTGTAATACCAAGAGCTAAGTCTACAAGAAACAATGTGGCGACAATAGGTATGGCCATTTGAAAGGAAATTCCGAATACAGCAGCCATCGTTTTTAAAACATGTTCAGCGACTCGCTCACTTCCGAATGATGGCCATAACTGATCTATAGGAAGGAACTGATAACTATAAAACACTCCGTCCAGTAAAACGTGATGCCCATTTACTGCGAGAAGCAGCAGCAGAGCCAATGAGTTGAAAAACTGTCCCATCAAAGGAGATTGTGTACCCGTTTGAGGGTCAATAACGTTAGCGATGGCAAATCCCATTTGAAAGTCAATGAGACCCCCTGCCACTTGAATTGCCGCCATTACGATGAAGGCAATAATCCCAATGGTTAATCCAATCAATGCCTCTTTTAGCACAAGCATGATATAAGCTCCATTGATTTCAAGATCAGGTACGTTCAACGTAAATACGAGCACCCAAGCAAGTAACGCTGCAAATACAATTCTCATTACAGGAGGAATTGCCCGATAAGAAAATAACGGCAGTGTTACAAAAAATGCGGAAATCCTGGTCAAAACTAATAAATAGGCTGCAACAAACGGCATGAATGCTTCCATTAGAGCTACCCTATATACCGTGATAAGTTATCAAAAATATCAGCTGCATACGCTGTTACTTTGGATAACATCCACGGCCCAAAAAAGACGATGGCGACAAGCACCGCAACAATTTTAGGCACAAATGCAAGGGTTTGTTCTTGAATTTGAGTTGTTGCTTGAAAAATACTTACCGCTAACCCGGTCACTAATGCAACGATTAGAAGAGGTCCTGCTGTCACTAAAATCACCCATACCGATCGCTCGGCAACTGCAATGATCATTTCACTTGTCAAACTGAACCCCTCCTAAAAGCTTTGCAGCAGTGATTTAACGATTAAGTACCAGCCGTCCACCAGTACAAATAATAAAATTTTAAATGGCAGTGAAATCATGACCGGCGGAAGCATCATCATACCCATCGACATGAGAATACTGGCCACAATCATGTCAATGACCAGAAATGGAATAAAAATCATGAACCCCATTTGGAAGGCTGTCTTTATTTCACTTAACGCATATGCAGGAACCATCATCGTCAATGGAATATCTTCCATCGTTTCAGGTCGTTCCGCATTATTATATCTTAAAAATAATTCCAAATCTTTTTGACGTGTATGTTTCCCCATAAATTCTTTAAAAGGGACACTTGCTTTTTCATAAGCATCATCCAATGAGATTTCTTCTGCAAACAACGGTTTCAATGCTTCATCGTTCACTTGCTGGAACGTAGGCGCCATAATGAAAAATGTTAGGAATAACGCAAGTCCCACCAGAACTTGGTTCGGCGGCATCTGCTGAGTCGCCAATGCAGAACGAACAAACGATAAAACAATAATGATCCTGGCGAACGATGTCATCAGGATCAGAATCGCTGGAGCTAGGGATAGAACGGTCAATAGAAGAAGCATCTTTACGGATGTCGATACTGCACCCGGATCACTATCCGAAAAAAATTGCATAAAGTCATTCATTCCGATTGCGCTCCTTCTCCGTCAGCTTATTGAGCTGGCGTTTCCTCTCGTTCTCGATTTCAGTCAGCTTATCTTTAAATAGATTCCCGAAATCGTCTGGTTCTTCTTGTTTCTGATAAGGATTGGTCTTTCGATTTTTCAATCCGTTCACAAGTTTCATTACAAGACTTTGCTGCAGGACTTCATCTTCTTCTGAGTAATAAGCCGAAAGCTGGGCAATTTCCTCTGGATTCGAAAGTTCTTTTAACAGACGGACATCATCGCCAACACCAATCAGGAAGTATTGCTCACCAATTTTCACTAATTGAACCGACTTCTGCTGTCCAAGTGACAAGCCTCCCATATTTTGCATGAGTTTACCATGTTGAGTCACACGGTTGCGGGTGTTGATGAATTTGACCATTCCATAGATCAGAGCAATGACAAAACCCAGTGCTAAAAGAGTTTTAATATAATCCCATGCAGTCAAACCAACGGGTGAAGCATCTTGATTCAAGTCCGACTTTTCAGGTGTCTTGCTTTCATCAGAAGGCGCTTCGTCTTTTTTATTATTTTTCTCTAGAAAGTCTGTGACCGATGAATCCGTTTCTGCCTGGGCATTCAAAGGAATTGCACTTGCAAATACGCCAACAGCAAAGATTAATAGCATACTTACGAGTGCATATTTTCGAATCTTAGCTAAGTGCTTTTTCAATTGCTTCAACAACCCGGTCTGCCTGGAATGGCTTCACAATGAAGTCTTTTGCACCTGCTTGAATTGCATCAATTACCATTGCTTGCTGTCCCATTGCTGAACACATGATGATTGTCGCATTCGGATCTTTTTCTTTAATCGCCTTTAATGCTGCGATGCCGTCCATTTCTGGCATTGTAATATCCATTGTTACGAGATCTGGTTTTAATTCGAAATACTTTTCAACTGCTTGCGCGCCATCCGCAGCTTCTCCAACTACTTCAAAGTTGTTTTTTGATAAAATATCCTTTACCATCATTCGCATAAATGCAGCATCGTCCACTATTAGAATACGTTTTGACATTTCCATGACCTCCAAGGTTTATCGTAAATTATTTAGTCGTTCTGTTTGACTTAAAATATCCGTAATCCGAACACCGAAATTCTCATCGATAACGACAACTTCGCCTTTTGCAATGTGTCTGTTATTTACGAGAATGTCTACGGGCTCACCTGCTAATTTGTCGAGTTCAATAATTGAGCCGCTCGACATTTCTAAAATTTCCTTAACAGATCGCTTCGTGCGGCCAAGCTCCACTGTAACTTTCAACGGAATATCTAAAAGCAAGTTTAAGTTAGACGTTTCGGATTGACTTAAGGATGGTGATTCAAAGCTTGCAAACTGCGCTTGCTGTACATTCGCATACTGGTTTTGCTGCTGTCTTGGCGGTAATGACTGCGGCTCATTATAAGGAGCATATGGCTGCTCTTCTTGAGAATATTGCTGTGCAGGCGGTTGCTGTTGATGAACCTCTTGACGCTGTTCTTGTTGCGGTGCAGCTTGAGGTGCTGGTTCTGCAACAGTTGGTGCCGCTTCTGCAGCTGTATCTCCAACTAATGAAGATACAAGCTCTTTCCCCAGTCTTAGCGGGAATAGCTGCATAATATTTGAATCGATGAGTGTTCCGACTTTCAAGTTGAATGAAACACGGATCAGTAAATCTTCTTGTGGAATACTGTCTGTGCCTTTATCTTCTTGAACGTCTAATAACTCGATTGTCGGCGGTGAAATATCGACTTTTTTGTTGAATACAGTGGACATTGAAGTCGCAGCCGAACCCATCATTTGGTTCATCGCTTCTTGTACGGCACTTAAGTGAATTTCCCCTAAGTCTGCATTTGGTGAAAGCCCGTCTCCGCCAAGCATGAGATCCGCAATAATTGCTGCATCACTTTGCTTGATTACGAGCAAATTTGTTCCGCTTAAGCCGACTGTGTATTCAACGCCGACTGCTACGTAAGGATGAACAAATTCTGTTTCAAGGTCGTTCCGATCAATCACTGAGATTGTCGGTGTCGTAATTTCGACTTTTTGACCTAATAATCCAGACAACGCTGTTGCTGAACTTCCGAATGAAATGTTGCCGATTTCTCCTAGGGCGTCCTGCTCCATTTCATCCAGATAGTCATCTGTTGAAATACCTGGTTGCGCCGGCTCCGCTTCAGCTCCAGTATCGATGGACTCCCCGCGTAACAGTGCTTCTATTTCTTCCTGTGAAAGGATATTGTCACTCATCATCTTCGTCATCCCCTCCAATCAGGGTATCTAGTATTTGAACAGCCATATGATTTCTTAAATGACCTGGTTGAGCAGTGAATTTGGGAATGCCGCTCACTTCTATAGTCAGCGGGGCATCATAAGCCGTATCCAGTTGAAGTACATCTCCTAGTTGAAGATACAGTAAATCTTCGACTGTCAATGAGCCTTCTCCCAGGTTAGCGACAACTGGCAAATCTGCTTTTTTAATTCTTTTTTCTAAGACAACACTTTGCTCAGGCGTCGGCTCTTTTTTATTCGTTTGCATCCAGTACCTGACAGAAAGGTTTGGCACAATCGGCTCTAACACAACGTGAGGAATACAAATGTTAATCATCCCGCTGGATTCGCCAATAACAATGTTGAATGAAATCACGACAACCGTCTCATTTGGCGAAATCATCTGCAGAAATTGGGGATTCACTTCCATCTCCGCAAGAAACGGGTCGATGTCCGCGATATTTGCCCATGCTTCCCGCAAGTTGTCAAAGGACCGTTCAAACAATCCTGTTAGAATTTTGGTTTCAATCTCGGTCATGTTGTCAATTTTGCCTGAACTCTCACCATATCCGCCCATCAGCCGCTCCAGCATGGAATACGCGACATTCGGATTGACTTCCATGATGATGTTGCCTTCTAGCGGCGGGACTTCAAAAATATTGAGGAGCGTCATGTTCGGGATGGACCGAATGAATTCCTCGAACGGAATTTGGTCAACGGATGCCACATTAATTTGAATATAAGTACGTAATTTTGCTGAAAAATAAGTAGTAAGCAGTCGAGCGAAGTTTTCATGAATTCTCGTCAAACTGCGGATTTGATCTTTTGAAAACCGCAATGCGCGTTTAAAGTCATAGACTTTCACTTTCTTCGTTTCGTCTTCTTTTTTGATTTCGTCCGCAGTCATTTCCCCTGTTGAAATGGCGGACAGCAGTGCATCTATCTCATTTTGAGATAAAATATCTCCCGACATTAGGCCACCTCCTTTTCACTCTGAATTGGTTGAACCATTATTGAATAATATAAGAAACGATATAGACTTTCTCAATCTTTCCGTCTTTCATAAGAGGGTTCAATTGAGCTTTTATGGCATCTTCAAACGCTTGCTTCCCTGTTTTCCCTTCGAAATCTTTCGCTGTCTTCTCGGACAGTTCCTGGATGACGATGTTATTCACTTGGAAATCACGTTTCGTAAGTTCCTCAGCTGCTTTTTTAGTGCTGGTTTGGATCTTAAGTGAAATCCGGATAAATTGACGTCCGCTTAAATTGGTTGTGATTTCAGGAACGTCTACAGAGGATTCAAGAATTTCATCAATGGACGGTTCTTTATCTTTCGCTTCGCCTTTGTTCAGCTGCAGCATGAGTATCAGTCCCACAACACCAACGAGCGTGATACAAACCAAAATAATTAAAGAGACGGTTAATACTTTATTCTTCATCTTCTTCACCTCGCAAATGTGGGTTCGACAGCAGTTGAACAGATTGATAGAAGTTCAGGATACGTTCGTTCACCGTTTCGATTGGATCAAGAACGACATATTTCGTCCCCGTCGTCAACGTGATGGTCGTATCAGGAAACGATTCTACTTTTTCTATGTAGAGTGCATTCAACTGGAATGCTGCTCCGTTTAAGCGTGTCAATTGAATCATATGTAAAGGGCCAGGCACAAGAGCCGGCCCGACCCTCCTTTAACGAGCAGATTATTTGGTACAGTATTATGCTATATGGATTAGCGCTTCAAGTTAACGAGTTCTTGAAGAATTTCATCGGATGTTGTGATGATACGAGTGTTGGCTTGGAAACCACGTTGAGCGACGATCATTTCTGTGAATTCTTCAGAAAGGTCGACGTTGGACATTTCTAGGGAGCCTGATTTTACTGCTCCTGTTCCTTTTTCTGTCGCTGTAGAATACAAAGGGTCTCCAGAGTTCGAACTATTTACGAAATAATTTTCACCTTGTTTTTGAAGTCCACCTGCATTTGGGAATTTAGCCATAATCAGCTGACCAGCGTATTTTAGATCACCTGCTGCATCTACAAATAGGACTTTACCATCATTACCTACAGATACAGATTGAGCGTCAGTGGGAATTCTGATAGGAGAAACTAAATCTGATCCCGCACCAGCTATGGGATTCCCAGTTGGTCCATAAGTAATCGTAGGACTATTTTCGGCATCTATAAATGAAGGTGGAGTTGCAGGTGTAGAAGCTGCACCATGTAGATACTTACCGTTACTATCTACCAAACTTCCGTTTTTATCCATATAAAAATTACCTGCTCTAGTATAAGTAAAATTCTGATTTTCCCCGCTGTCCTTCAATACAAAAAAACCATCTCCTGCAATAGCTAAATCTAAAGTATTTCCAGTGAATTGAGTTGAACCTTGAGCATGTAGAGTATCAATTGCTGCCATCTGAGCTCCTAATCCCACCTGTTTAGGGTTGACTCCACCCCTCGTATTAGTTGCTGCAGATGCTCCTGATACAGTTTGTGAATATAAATCACTAAACACTGTACGACCCTTTTTAAAGCCATACGTATTAACGTTAGAAATGTTGTTACCAATTACATCCAACTTCGTTTGAAAGTTTTTAAGTCCTGAAATTCCTGCATACATTGAGCGTAACATAATGTGTTTTCCCCTCTCGGATTGTAAAGTGCATCTGCCTCTGTCGGTCGGCAGTGCGGCGGCATCCTCATTTCACGAGGTCCTGCCGGTTGTTCATTTTTTAACTTAAGATAATCGTTCCATCAATGTTCGTGAAGAGCTGATCTTTAGCTTCTGTACGATCCATCGCTGTGATGACTGTGGAGTTTTTAGCGCTGATGATAAGTGCAGCTTGGTCCATCAGTACGAGTGAGTCGCGAATTCCTTTCGCTTTTGCCTCGTTTACTTTGTCCGTGACATGAGCCCATTCGGCTTCAGAAATCGTGATATTCCGTTCCGTCAGACGTTCTGTCGCATGCTTGCTGACTTTCAGCGGCTGCGGTGCAAGCGCGTGGTTCAGCTGCTCGACGAATGACTGTTTCGGTACAGACTGTTTCAGTTGTCCGGGTCGTAGTTGCGGCTGCGATTGGAGACGCTGAATGTTGAGCTGTTCCATACAATCGCTCCGTCCTGATTAGTTATTTGCTAATTGAAATGAATTTGTTTCCTTCAATCTTTTCACCATTTTCAAGAATGTACATAAGCTTGCCATCTTTGTTCGAAACTGATGCGACAGTTCCTGTTTTTTCAGTTTCACCATCTAGATAACCCACTGTTTTGCCGATGAGCATGCTGGCTTCTACTAGGCTATTAGAACTCACTCCGCCTGAGAGCACTTCTGAAATATTTCCCGGAGATAATTCTTGACCGTCATCCATTGTGAAAACTACAGAACCATTTACATATTTCACAGATGCAATTTTACCAATGCCTTCCGTTATCACAGGTTTTCCATCTTCATCAGGTTTTTCAGCTACTTGGTGCCACTTAATTTCTTTGCCTACAAATGAATTGTATTGGATCAATTGGCTCTGATTTTGTGATTCTGCAAACTTCTCAAAAGCCTTCGTTAGATTCATAGTCTGTTCAAGTGCAGAGAACTGAGCCATCTGTGCAATGAACTCATTATCTTTCATCGGGTTCGTAGGATCCTGATTTTGCAACTGCGCAATCAGCAGTTTCATGAAGTCATCTTTCCCCAACGTTCCTTGACCTGTTTTTCGTTCGTCCCTTTGCTTATTCACCAGATACATTGAATCCGTTATCGCTTTTTGTCCATCTACCATCCGGTTACACCTCCACATCTAGCAGATATTCTTGGAATGATTGCTGTTCATCCTGTTCGTGCTCCTGAGTTCCCTGCTGATCGTCATTCCCTTTAAACTGTTGATGATTAAAGTTCTGACTGCGATCATTTCTCGAAGGATCTTGAACAGCTTGGGTTACGTCAATTCGATCCACTTGAATGTTTTGCTGATTAAACGACTGTCTTAACTGATGCAGTTGGCTATCGAGCATCTCTTTTCCAAGAGCTGTTGAAGCAAGTATCCTTGCAGTCATAACCCCATTAATCTGAATAAGCTCAATTCGGATTTGACCAAGTTGTTCTGGATTCAGCTTGACTAACAAACGATTTGTGCCACCCTGTTGACCAAAATTCGTCTGTTTAAATAGCCCTTGTAACTTTGCAAGCAATGCTTCAGATTGACTGTTCGGTTTCGTTTCAGGTGTCTCTAAAGAAAAAACGTTCCTAGATACTATCGGTTGAACACTCGAATTTTGAAGAATCTGCGACTGATTTTGCTCGCTTTTTCCTTCTTGTGAACCTTGTTCTGTGCTACTATTTGTCACATGTGAGAGAACTTGATCGAAAATAGTTTGATTTTGTGTTGATTGATTTCCGATTCGTGTTTCATTTTGTGCAGTTTGGGGAATTGTAACTAACTGTGAAACTGTAGCAGTTAAAATATTTGAGAACTTGACTTCTGTACCAGCATCTTTAATTCCAACAACTTTTTGAAGTGCTTCTAACTGTCCACTCAATTGTGTCAAACTAGCTTGCTGCCAGCCAAGTAAATCTTTTGTCGGCAGTGTTGTTTCAACAGTCTTCAACAGCGCTAAAACGTTTGTT
Organism: Sporosarcina jeotgali; assembly: GCF_033304595.1. Taxonomy (NCBI): domain Bacteria; kingdom Bacillati; phylum Bacillota; class Bacilli; order Caryophanales; family Caryophanaceae; genus Sporosarcina; species Sporosarcina jeotgali. The sequence continues at coordinate 1,055,850 of NZ_CP116341.1, read as the reverse complement.
GCTTGCTGCTGGGTTTTTTGATCCTTACTATTCAGCATTTCTTCTAGTACCTTAGATAGTTTTGACGCGTGCTCGTCTACAGCGCTTAAAAGTGTCCATAGATCGTTGGAATACATAACCTCCGCCAGTTCTTCTTTTGAAACGCCGGCTTCTTCTAACATTGCGCTGATGGTTTCCATTAATTCTGCTGGATCCATCTCTAAAGCCTTTGCCCAATCCTCAAGCTGACTTGCTTGTCCCAGTTTGCCCAGACTGATTAAGATGTCATCTTGCGGGATTTGCGTTAACTCTTCTAAAGAAGCCGCAAGTTCTTCGGCATTCGCAGCAGAAAAAATATCACTGATTGTTTCTGTTAAAGAGCCAAGTTGTTCAACTGATCCAGCAGTTTTTGCTATTTCTGCATTTTTCGTCATTCCTGCAAGCACTGAGCCGAATACTCCCCCTGAAGTTCCCGATGTTTGGACTGCATCTCCGGGTACAGCTGCTGGGGCAATCATAGCTAATGGAACTGAACCTATATTCATTTTTTCACCTCCTAAGTCAAAATCTATTACTTTATGATTATATCATCATTTTGCTAAAAGAGCAGTATATTTAGCTGCATCTTCTGGTGACATTTTTTCCAGAACAGATGCCAGTGTATTTGCTTTCATTTGCGATAAAAGCTGCAGTGCCTGAGCATCTTCCATCTTTGTAATCACAGGAGCTGCAGATTTTGCAGACATCTGTTCAAAAGTTGACACCAGCTGTCCTAATTCCTTTTTCGAGTCATCATTCGTTCTTTGCAATACTAAAATTTCTGCTTGAAGCTTTTCTTGAGCTAATGTCAGCTCTTCATTTTTTGCATTGGATTTTTTCAAGTCCTCTTGAATATCCATGAGCTGCTGTTCTTTTTGTTTCAATTCTTCTTTCATTGCCACAACACGTTCTTCAAGGACTTTTTTATCTTTTTTTGTCGAAGAACTTTCTTTCTTCTGTTCAAGCACAGGAACTGAGGCAGTCCATTCTTTTGCTTTTTCAATAACATTAACATCAGCAACTTTTGCAATAATAAGCAAGACGGCAATCGCAAAAACAAGCGGAATCACAAACCATGCGAGTAACATCTGAAAGAAACTTCCTGCCTTGCGCTCTTCTTTATAGGAGTCTGGCGTCTTATTCTTTTTACGTTTCACCGGCTTACCACCCATTTTCATTTTTGCGGAATTTCAAAGTAGAAAGTTCATCCAATCGCTCTGCTTCTTTATGTTCCATGTCTACTTGAAAAGCTTCACGATCTTTCTCCCGCATTTTTTCGTATTTTTTCACTTCAATTGTTTTATCAAGCAACCGTTCTTCGTACCAATTCATCTTACTTCGTGCCTGAATTACTTGCTGTTGGACAGAAGTGATTTTAGCTTCAATGCTTTCTATGAACCTTGCATAATGATGGATTTCATTCACTGCGAATCCTCTAGTCATTTTCTCTTGCTGCACGACTAAGATATCTTCTTTCTTTTTCAAAAGATCATAAAGTTGAGTCGCAATCGTTTCAAATGACTCGATGGATTCCTTATATGCAGATTCCGTCTCATTCTTTTCCTGTTCCCGAAAGGTTAAGACTTTGTCAAATCGATAATGGTAGGATTTCATGTTTGACCGCCCCCAGAAGCGAGCGCAATTAATTCTTCAATACTTTCTTCCATCGAGATATTGTCTTTATATCCTTGTTTCAGGAATTTAGTAATGAGCGGTTCGTATTCAATCGCTTGGTCAATTTCCTTGGAAGTCCCACGCTTGTATGCACCGATATTAATCAGGTCTTCCGACTTATCATACGTATAGTACAATTCACGCAGTTTCTCCGCAGCTTTGACATGTTCAGGATCCGCAATATGATTCATTAGCCGGCTAACACTTTTCAGTACGTTGATGGCTGGGTACTGTCCTTTGTTCGCAAGCGTTCTGTCCAATACAATATGCCCATCCAAGATACCACGAACTGCATCGGCGATCGGTTCGTTCATATCATCGCCGTCGACCAGAACAGTATAGAACGCTGTAATTGCACCGAACTCATTCGTTCCGCTCCGTTCCAGCAGTTTCGGTAATATCGCAAACACCGATGGAGTATATCCGCGAGTCGCAGGCGGTTCACCAACAGCCAGCCCGATTTCCCGCTGCGCCATCGCGACCCGCGTCACGGAATCCATCATCAGCATGACATTCATGCCTTTATTTCTGAAGTACTCTGCAATTGCTGTTGCTGTAAATGCACCCTTAATCCGCATAAGTGCCGGCTGATCTGAAGTAGCAGCAACAACGATTGTACGGCTTAGCCCTTCAGGACCTAAGTCTCTATCGATGAATTCCCGAACTTCCCGACCACGCTCACCAATCAAAGCTATGACATTTATATCAGCGGTTGTATTTCGCGCAATCATTCCTAACAGAGTACTTTTTCCTACACCAGAACCGGCAAAAATTCCTACTCGCTGCCCGCTTCCGACCGTCAGCATGCCATCGATCGCTTTCACGCCAACCGCTAATTTGTCATTGATAGTGGGACGCGTCAAAACATTCGGCGGGTTTTGTTCAGTCCGGACAGTAGCAAGTCCCTTCGGTAAAGCAGAATGGTCAATCGGATTGCCCATCGAGTCTAGCACTTTGCCAATTAAGTTCATGCCTACTTTCACTTCCAGCGGTTTTCCGGTTCCTTCGACCAAACAGCCGCTTGAAATTTCGGTTACATTCGTAAAAGGCATCAGCATGACGATTTCTTCGCGAAAACCGACAACTTCCGCTAATATTTTAGACTCGGAGGTACTCGTTGGATTCAAGTGGATAATACACAAATCACCAATTGAACTCTCAGGACCTTTGGATTCAATCATAAGACCTACAACTCGTGCTACACGGCCATATTTTTTAAATGTATTGACGTTCGCTATTTTATTCGATAGTTCTTCAGCTTTTTTCATGATCAGCCCTCGCTTTCCAATAGTTCCACAAGGCGCTCTTTCATCTCATTTAACTGTTCATCGATACTGACAACGATTCTTCCGTGGTTTGTTTCAATGTAGCATTCCGTATCTTCAAACTCATCGTTAACAAAAAGCAGCATCGGAACATCTGGCGGGAAAATCGAAGCCAGCTCTTCTCGACTATCCGATACTAGCTTATAGTACTCTGGAGATACATAGACTTTCACTTCACGCATTTCACGTGCTTCTTTCAAGCCGCGTTTAACAATAGATAAATATAACTCGTTATTTTCTTCCAGGGCATGGCCAAGAATTCGTTCCGCGGATTTCATTGCAATCTCTAAGATTAACCGTTCTTGATGGTCCAAGTAGGATTGTCCATTTTTTTGTGCAGTTTCTATGGTTGCATTTGCTTGTGTTATTGTTTCTTGCATATCCGAAATGCTTTTTTTTGTACCTTCTTCAAAACCCACTTGGAATGCTTCTTCATAAGCACGTTGTTGAAGTTCTGCCTTTTCAGATTCCCATGCGTTCCTCATTGCATCGATGTCATCATGCGCAGTTTCCCGCATATGCTCGATCGCAGCCTTTTCAATCCCCGCTTGGGTTCGCGCCTCAGTCATTAAACGATCCCGTTCCATTATGACTTCCGCTAAGTTCAGTTGAGAAGGCGCTGATGTTTCTGTCTCAGGCTCCGATATTGTTCGGAGATTGCGAATTCCAATCTTCTTCACACCTGCCATTTGGTTCGTGCCAGGTCTGTAGATATTAGACAATCACATCATCTCCTCCGCCGCGTGCAATAATAATTTCCCCTGCATCTTCCAGACGTCGTATTGTAGCAACAATTCTTGATTGTGCTTCTTCAACGTCACGCAACCTGACTGGCCCCATAACATCCATCTCTTCTTTGAAAGATTCCGCCATACGCTGGGACATGTTTTTGAATAGAATATCTTTAACTTCCTCACTGGATACTTTCATAGAGAGGATGAGATCTTCATTTTCACAATCACGGATAACACGTTGAATCGAACGGTTGTCGAGCGTAATAATATCTTCGAAGACAAACATCCGCTTCTTGATTTCTTCAGCAAGTTCGGGATCTTGAATTTCAAGCGCATCGAGAATTGTTTTCTCTGTAGCACGATCCACGCCATTAAGAACTTCAACCACTGCATCGACACCGCCTGTATCTGAATAATCTTGAGTAACAGTGGAGGAAAGTTTTCGCTCCAGAACTGCTTCAATTTCGCTGATGACTTCAGGAGATGTTGATTCCATCGTTGCAATTCGCTTCGCGATATCTGCTTGAACTTCTTGCGGTAATGACGAAAGGATCATACCTGCTTGTTCTGGTTCCAAGTAGGACAAAATAAGTGCAATTGTTTGTGGATGCTCATTTTGAATGAAGTTCAAAATCTGGCTCGGTTCAGTTCTTCTGGCAAAATCGAACGGCCGAACTTGAAGAGAAGACGTTAAGCGATTAATGACTGCTTGTGCGTGTTCTTTACCCAAAGCTTTTTCAAGGACTGTTTTCGCATAACCGATACCGCCCTGCGAAATGTAATCTTGCGCAAGTGCAATGTTGTGAAACTCTTCAATAATTTCTTCTTTAACTGAAGACTCCACTTTACGAACACCGGATATCTCAAGTGTTAAGCGCTCAATTTCCTCTTCCGTTAAATGTTTATAGATTGCTGCGGACACCTCAGGACCGAGAGAAATCAAAAGGAGAGCCGCCTTCTGTTTCCCGGACATATCTTTATCTTTTTTTACCACGTTTGACCTCTCCTTAGTCCTCTGCTATCCATGTGCGTAGCAATTTAGCGAATTCTTCCGGTTTCTCTTTCGCCATTTTTTCGAGTTGTTTTCTGCGTAATGTTGCTTCTGTTTCAACTTCACCATTTATATCGCTTACTTCAATCGCTTCCAGCTGTTCTTCCAATGCGCGTGCCTCTTCAAGTGCCAGCGCTTCATCTTTACGGCGCTTGCGAACGTAAAGAATTACTAACGCAATAATTACTAATAGAAGTACTCCGCCTATTACATAAACCCACCAAGGAATTACTGTACGTTCTGCATCGAAATCAGCTTGTTTGCCACGGATCGGCTGAATGGAAACAGCGATTTTCTCAGCTAATTGTTCTTCTGTTAATTCGCCTGCAGATACTTTGTCGATTGAAGTTCGAACAATCGTTTCAAGAATTTGTTTGATATCGTCTTCCACACCCGGTTCTAAAGATCCAGGATCATCGGCAGTTGGCGGTTCCACCATTACCTGCAGACCTATGTCCCGGATTTTATAAGGACTTTCAACGATATTTTTACGAATTCGATTCACTTCGTTATTGATCGTCTCTTCTACACGCTCATAATCTCCATTACTTGTAGAACCCTCAACAATTGTTGTGCGATTGTCAGTTGGATCTTCTCCTTCAGGAACTCCGCCTGGCACCGCACCGTCTCCAGTAAATGTTTCTGTAATTCGCTGAACGCTAAGTGCGATTCCTTCCATACTTTCTTCATCAACTGGAGTTACCAGATTCTCTTCACGATTTTCTTGTTGGAAATCAATATCTGTTGTTACAGAAACAACTACTTTGTCCTGTCCCATCATAGAACCTAACATCATTTGAACTTGACGCTGCAGATCGCGTTCGATTGATTTCTTTATGGTCATTTGGTCAGCAACATTAGATCCGAACTGGTTGTTTTCATGATTCAAATCATAGTATTCGAAATACTGATTCATCACAACGATATCTTCAGGTGCTAAGTTCGGAATGCTTTTTGAAATTAAGTTATATAATCCTTTTATCTGCGGTTCGCTGAATTGTTGTCCCGGCTCGGTCTTTAGGACAATAGATGCGCTAGCTGCTTGAACGTCTTCATTAACAAATACCCCTTGAGTCGGAAGGGTAATCATTACCTTTGCGTCCTGCACACCTTCAATTCCTGTAATCAATTTAGCAAGTTCATTTTGCATAGTTGCGAGTTTAATCATATTAAATTCATTATCTGTTGTTCCAAATCCAGCATTTTCGGAGAAGAATGAGTAATCTATTCTTCCTGAATTCGCAAGGCCTTGTGATTCTATGGATACTAGTAAATTATCGACTTGTTCCTTAGGTACTAATATAGAAGTACCCCCAGGGGCAATTTTACTAGGCACAGCCTGTGCATCCAATTCTTCTTTTATTCTTCCAATATCCGATCTGGATAAATCTTTATAGAGCGGTACATAAGTTGTGCGAGATAGGAAGAAAGTTAGTAGCGCTGCAGCAATAATAATGGAAGCAGCCACACTTATATATAAGACTTTTTGTTTTTTTGTCCGGTTTGACCAAAACGCTTGTAAATCGTTTTTGATCTTTGTTAATCTTTCTTTCATTCTGATCCTCCGGTCGGCGAACGTCATCCGTACTAGCTCTGATGAATAACGCTATATTTTTCTTACACTGGCATACGCATAATTTCTTGATACGCTTCGACTACTTTATTGCGTATTTCCATCGTGGCATTCAATGCTATTGAAGCTTTCTGTGCTGTAATCATTACATTATGTAGATCTACATTGTCGCCGCGAACTAACTTTTCGGTCATCACATCGGATTGCACTTGTGCTGCATTCACGTCTTGGATTGCATCTTTCAGAAAGCTGCCAAACTTTTGCTGTGATTCAAATGTTGTAGGAGACGATTTTGTTGCATCAGGCGAAATGACTGGACCCATCGCCATAATTGAGGATATTGCCATTTGAACTCATCCTTTCTTCCTTTTATTTTCCTATTTCTAGTGCTTTCATCAACATTGCTTTGTTGGAATTCAGCACTGTGATATTTGCTTCATACGAACGAGTAGTAGACATCATATCAATTGTTTCACGTAACGGATCGACATTAGGCATTTCTACATAACCTTCTGCGTTGGCATCTGGGTGTGCAGGATCAAAAACTTGTTTAAAAGGTGTTTCATTGTCTTCTTGAATTTTGGAAACCGTAACGCCGTTTCCAATGCTTCCTCTATCTCGAGTTCCCATTGCAACATTCAAAAAGTTTGAAAATTGACCTTGTTTTGGTTGAAATGATACTGACTTTCTTCGATATGGCTGCCACTCCCCGTCAACCATCTTCCCGCGTGTTGTGTCGATGTTAGCCATATTAGAGGAAATAACATCCATACGAAGACGTTGCGACGTTAATGCCGAAGCAGAAGAATTCAAGCTATGGAAGATTGACATCTTTAGCGGCCTCCTTTAATGACGTTATTAAGAGAATTAAACTTGCTGCTAATACGATCAGCCAGTGCATTATAGTAAATTTGATTTGCTGCAAGGTCTGCTTGTTCTTTATCCATATCTACCCCGTTGCCATTCTGGTTATAGCTGAAGTTTGAATAAGTTCTGTTTCCTGAACCTGCCGTTGCAGGGGTAAATTGTATATGGCGCTGATCGGTACGGTAGGCTTCTAACTGTGCCGTCTTCGCTTCATGCAAGTAACTTTTAAAATCTACAGTCTTAACTTTATAGTTTGGCGTATCCACATTCGCCACGTTTTGCGAAATTGCTTTAGATTTGTCAGATGAAAAATTCAGTCCTTTTTCTAAAGCGGAAATTGTTCCCCCGTAAAGGTCCAAATCAATCCCCTCCTTCGTTTATAATTAAGAAATCTATTAAATTCGACATAATTTACTAAAAGTCAACAATTACTACTCATTGTATCGGATTATGGACCATTTTGTCTATACCAATAATATATATAAATTAGAAACTTTGCTTACATATGCGTGTTTGTTCACAAGAAATACCAGTTTCACTGGGTCTTACGTCTCTATTTAATCAATCAATGATTATTGATTATTTAAAAAACTTTTATCTAATTTCTATCCATTGCAGACCATTTTTCTGGAATAATATTGTGTATAGTGGTTTTTATATAAAAAAAAAAAAAAAATGAGCAAAAAGCGAAAACGCTTTTTACTCATTTTTAACTTGACAGTCTTATGATTTTTGTTTCTCAAGCTCTTCAAGGAACTTGCTGTTTAACACTTTAATATATGTGCCTTTCATTCCTAGTGAACGTGATTCGATTACACCAGCACTTTCAAGCTTACGAAGTGCGTTAACGATAACGGAACGTGTAATCCCAACGCGGTCAGCGATTTTAGAAGCAACTAGAAGCCCTTCATTGCCATCCAGCTCATTGAAGATGTGCTCAATTGCTTCATGCTCACTGTATGAAAGTGAGTTGATTGCCATTTGAACGACTGCTTTGCTGCGAGCTTCAGTTTCGATTTCTTCAGATTTCTCACGAAGAATCTCCATCCCAACTACTGTCGCTCCGTACTCAGCAAGAATTAGATCATCTTCTTTAAAGTCATCGTTTAGACGCGCAAGGATAAGTGTACCTAAACGCTCACCGCCGCCAATGATTGGAACAATTGTAGTTAAGCCGTTTTTGAATAACTCTTGATTCTCAACCGGGAATACTGTGTATTCACTTTCGATTCCAATGTTTTGTGAAGTTTCACGAATCTCAAATAGTTGTTTTGTATATGCTTCAGGGAATTTACGATCTTCGAACATTTGCTTCATACGCTCGTTTTCAATCTGGTGATGGATTTCAAGACCAAGAAGCTTTCCTTTTCGGCTAACGATGAATGCGTTACAGTCGATTACTTCACTAAGCTGCTCCGCCATTTGTTTAAAGTTCACTTGCTTACCCGCAGTTTCTTGAAGCATAGCATTAATCTTTCTTGTTTTGACTAACAGTGTCATTATATTTTCCTCCTCATTAATTTCAGAACTGATAAGAATATTCTAAAGGTTTTTAATTGTTAAATAAACTATTTTGTCTCCATTAAAGGATGAAATGTGACAAATCTTTGTCTTTCACGATACCTTGCAGCTTTTCGTCAACATAAGCTGGCGTAATTTTAATGCTTGTCGGTCCAATATCCGATGCTTCAAATGACAATTCCTCAAGAAGTCGCTCCACGATTGTATGAAGTCGTCTTGCTCCGATGTTTTCGGTATTATCATTAACTTCGAATGCAATTTCTGCGATTCGGTCAATTGCATCATCTGTGAACTCTAACAGGACGTCCTCTGTTGCAAGAAGTTTCTCATACTGGCGTATAAGAGAGAAGTCAGGTTCTTTCAGAATCCGGACAAAATCCTCTTTAGATAACTTATCTAATTCAACACGAATCGGGAAACGGCCTTGCAGCTCCGGTATTATATCGGACGGCTTCGCCATATGGAAAGCCCCTGCAGCTATAAATAAAATATAGTCAGTTTTCACAGCACCATATTTCGTAGTCACTGTAGATCCTTCTACAATTGGCAAAATATCACGCTGAACCCCTTCGCGGGAAACGTCAGCACTGGAAGAACCGCCACTCTTGCTTGCGATTTTATCCATTTCGTCGATGAAAATAATTCCCGACTGCTCCGTTAGCTGGACAGCCTGACGAGCAATTTCGTCATGATCTATTAGTTTGTCCGCCTCTTCAGCTTCTAATACTCTTCTTGCATCTTTTACAGCCATCTTACGCTCCGTCATTTTTTTTGGCATAAGCGAAGAAAGAGCGTCTTGCATATTCGACCCCATCTGTTCCATACCAGAACCTTGAAGTGCATCGAACATAGAAGGCTGTTGAGACGTAACTTCAACTGTCACTTGCTCTTCTTCAAGTTTACCTTGCTTAAGCAAATCAGCGATTTCACTGCGCTTTCGCACAGTTTCTGTCAGTTCCTCTTGTTCATCAGTGTCACTCTCATTCTTTTGCCCGCCAAACAGCATTTCAAACGGATTTTGCATAGATCCCTTCTTTTTCTTAGTGGGAACAAGTAATTCTACTAGACGCTCTTCCGCTTGGAGAGCTGCTTGGTCTTTCACTTCGGCACGCTGCTTTTCTTTGACAATACGGATCCCCGTTTCGACGAGGTCACGCACCATGGACTCAACATCCCGTCCAACGTAACCGACTTCAGTAAACTTCGTTGCCTCCACTTTTACAAAAGGCGCATCCACAAGTTTTGCTATGCGGCGGGCGATTTCCGTTTTACCGACTCCTGTCGGCCCAATCATCAAAATGTTTTTAGGGATGATTTCATTTTTTTCTTCATCGGTTAACAAGTTTCGTCTATAGCGATTTCGAATTGCGACTGCAACTGCCCGTTTCGCCTTATCTTGCCCAACAATATAACGATTTAAAAACGCAATCATTTCTTTCGGTGTCAGTTGTTGTGAATTCATTCCCCAAGCACCTCCACGATAATGTTGTCATTCGTAAATACACAAATTTCAGATGCTGTTTCAAGTGCAGCACGAGCGATTTGTTCGGCTGTTAATGTCTCGCCAGCATATTTCGCTAATGAACGTCCAGCTGCTAACGCATAGTTGCCTCCTGATCCTATCGCAAGAATACCATCATCCGGTTCAATGACTTCCCCAGTCCCTGATACAAGCAAGAGCGTATCCTCATTCATGACAAGCAGCATTGCTTCCAGTTTACGAAGTATCTGGTCGCCTCTCCATTCCTTCGCAAGTTCAACAGATGCCCGCTGAAGGTTACCATTGTATTCAGTGAGTTTGTCTTCAAACAAATCGAACAACGTAAATGCATCCGCCACAGATCCTGCAAAACCAGCAAGCACATTTCCATTAAATAGTCTGCGGACTTTTCTAGCGGTGTGTTTCATTACTACACTTTCTCCCATGGTCACTTGACCATCGCCAGACATAGCACAAACTCCCTTATGTCGAATAGCAAAAATCGTAGTTGCATGAAATTCCATTTAAATTTCCTCCTAAGCACGCGGATGCGTATTCATATAGGTTCTTCTTAAATGCTCTTTCGTTGTATGGGTGTATATTTGTGTCGATGATAAATCACTGTGCCCTAAAAGTTCTTGGACAGTTCGCATATCCGCTCCTGCAGATAGTAAATGGGTTGCAAATGTATGACGCAGCATATGCGGATAAACATTTGACTCAATGCACGCCCGCTCAACGATGGCATCTAAAATATGCCTGACACCGCGTTCAGTTAGGGGCCCGCCGCGCAAGTTCACAAATAACCGATCATGTTTAACAGTTTTCATCAACAATGGCCTGCTTATTTCTATATATTGCTCGATTGCAGACTGCGCTAAGCTGCCAAATGGGACGTAGCGTTCTTTTCTTCCTTTTCCCATTACACGGACAATACCAAGATCGTTATCAATATCACCTAAACAGATCGATGTGAGTTCACTTACACGAATCCCTGTTGCATAGAGCAGTTCTAACAGCGCACGATCACGATGATCTCTTGGCTTTTCTCCAAGGCACGCTTCAAAAAGTTTGTCAAGTTCCTCCGCATAAAAAAAAGCAGGAAGACGCTCTTCCTTTTTAGGATGATGCAGCAAACGAAATGCTGTGTCATTAATATCATAACGAGCATTAGCAAAACGGAAAAATGAACGAACTGAAGAAATCTTTCTGGAAATACTGGCTCTTGATAATTCGCGGTCATACAGACGTGAAGCAAAAAGGCGCGCTTCTTGATATGTAATGCTCTCTATCGTAAGAATGCCTTCGGTTTTTAAGAACTCAAGGAATTCATCTACATCTCTTTCATATTCCGTTACAGTGTGGACTGAATAGTTTTTTTCAAAACGAACATACGCAATATACTCATTACGAATCCGGAGCGTCTTTTCATCCATTTAATACACCTCCCGAAAAGCGAACAAATAATCAGCATTTAAACGCTCGGCAAATAGCGTATACGATTATCTTAACTTATTGAAAATGCCGACTACTCCTTAAATTCAAATTCATCCACGATTTACTATACACGATTGACAGGTATTTCTACAACTATGAGCATCTGGTTGTCAGACCTCTGTGGAATACTTTTTGAGAAATGACATTGATTATTCACATTTACTTCGTACTTTCACACAAAAAAGAAGAAGAAAGGCTATCTCCCTTCTTCTCATCAATCTTAAAGCTGGTGTTCAGTTTTAAATGCATCCAATGCTTCCAGGGCACGATTCGCATGTCTTTCTGCACGTTCCAGTTTAGATCGGACACGCTCGCCTAGATCTGGGAACAATCCGAAGTTCACATTCATTGGCTGGAAGTTCTTTGAATCTGCTTCTGTAATGTACCTTGCCATGCTCCCCAAAGCTGTCTGATGCGGCAGGATATAAAGTTCTTCTCCTAAAGCCAGTCGCGCAGCATTCATCCCCGCAACTAAACCAGCACCGGCAGACTCAACATATCCTTCCACTCCTGTCATCTGTCCAGCGAAGAACAAATTCGGGTTGGCTCTCAACTGATAAGTTGGTTGTAAGACTCTTGGTGAATTGATGAACGTATTGCGATGCATCACACCATACCGTACGATTTCAACATTCTCAAGGCCTGGAATGAGTCGCAATACTTCCTTTTGAGCGCCCCACTTCATGTGCGTTTGGAATCCAACAATGTTGTACAGCGTTCCTGCTGCATCATCTTGACGAAGTTGTACGACAGCTTTTGGACGTTTACCTGTTTTTGGATCTTCCAGCCCTACAGGTTTCATAGGACCGAATAGCAGCGTCTTATCTCCGCGGCTCGCTAAAACTTCGACAGGCATACAACTCTCGAAGTACACTTCTTTTTCGAATTCTTTCAGTTCGGCAACTTCTGCGTTTACTAATGCATTGTAAAAGACAGCAAACTCTTCTTCATTCATCGGACAATTGAGATACGCAGCTTCTCCCTTGTCATATCGGGATTTCAAATAGACTTTGTCCATATCGATGGAGTCCTTCTCGACAATAGGAGCTGCCGCATCGTAAAAGTATAAGTATTCTTCACCAGTAAGCTGGCGTACTTTTTCAGCCAGTGCCGGAGAAGTGAGCGGGCCCGTTGCAATTACAGTGATGCCCTCGGGTATCTCCGTCACTTCTTCATTTATAACTTCCACTAGTGGGTGATTCCGTACTTTTTCTGTTACATGCGCAGAGAACTCATGACGATCCACAGCAAGCGCCCCTCCTGCAGGAACAGCGCAAGCATCCGCTGCCGCAATAATGACAGAGTCTAAACGTCTCATTTCTTCTTTAATGACGCCTACAGCATTCGTCAGTGAGTTTGCGCGTAATGAGTTACTGCAGACAAGCTCTGCGAATTTATCTGTATGGTGAGCTGGAGTTTGCTGTACAGGTCGCATTTCGTATAATCGAACCTGTACTCCTCTGCTTGCAATTTGCCAAGCCGCTTCACTTCCAGCAAGTCCTGCACCGATGACATTTACAATTGGTGTCACATTGAACCCTTCTCTCTAGCAATGTTATTCTTGCGGTTTTTCTTTATAGTCACATTCCGTACATTGGATTTGCAATCCTTTTTTCAAGCGTTTTTCGACAAGTGTACTTTCACACTTCGGACACGGTCTCGAAATCGGTTTATCCCACGAAATGTATTCACATTCAGGATATCGGTCACACCCATAAAAGATTCTGTTTTTCTTACTCTTCCGTTCGACGACTTCGCCTTCCTTACAAAGCGGACACGTTACGCCGATTGGTTTAATGATTGCTTTTGTATTCCGGCAATCCGGGAAGTTCGAGCACGCCATGAACTTACCATACCGTCCCATTTTATAAACCATTGGAGATCCGCACTTTTCGCAGTCTTCTCCTGCAGGCTCATCCTTAATTTCAATCTTTTCCATTTCTTCATCCGCGACTTTCAAATGCTTTTCAAAATCCACATAAAACTCATCTATGACCTTAACCCATGGGATTTCTCCCACTTCAATATGGTCCAGACTTTGTTCCATTTTAGCTGTAAATTCCGCATTAGTAATGTCAGAGAAGTATTGATTGACTGCTGAATTGACGATTCCGCCTAATTCAGTCGGAACAAATCGCTTTGCATCCAGGGTGACATATCCTCTTTTTTGAATCGTATCCAATGTAGGGGCATATGTCGACGGCCGCCCTATTCCCAGTTCTTCAAGCGTTTTCACTAGCCGCGCCTCTGAAAAACGTGGCGGCGGCTGCGTGAAATGCTGTTTCGGATCAATCGAAGCGCAAGTGACCGTTTCCCCTTCAGCTAGAGGAGGCAGAACATTATCCTTCTCTTCTTCCTTATCATCATGACTTTCAATATATACTTTCATAAACCCTTGAAACTTCACTTGTGATCCAGTTGCCCTGAACTGAACATCGTTGTTCAGTAAATCAACAGTGACTGTATCGAGGATTGCAGGCGCCATTTGACTTGCAAGGAAACGTGACCAGATAAGTTTGTATAATTTCAACTGATCTTTTGATAAAAACGCTTTCATCGCTTCAGGTGTGCGAAGTACAGACGTCGGACGTACTGCTTCGTGTGCATCTTGGGTTTTCGCAGCTGAAGATTTGCCTGCCGCCTTTGTTTTGCGTGTGAATTCCTCGCCATACATAGACTCAATATGAGTTTTAGCTTCAGCTTGAGCCGTCTCAGAAGTTCTCGTAGAGTCTGTTCTCATATACGTAATCAGACCAACGATTCCTTCTTTGCCGATTGTAATTCCTTCGTACAGCTGCTGTGCAACCATCATGGTTTTCTTAGCGCGGAAGTTTAACTTGCGAGCTGCTTCTTGCTGCAAGGATGATGTAGTAAACGGTACTGCAGGATTACGTTTACGTTCTTTCTTTACAACTTGGCTTACGGTAAAATCGTCGCCATCCAAGGTTGAAAGGATTCCATCTACTTGTTTCTTGTCGGTCAGTTTGACTTTTTTACCTGCAGTTCCATAGAAAGAAGCTTCAAAATTCCCTTCTTTTTTACTGAATCCCGCTCCAATTGACCAATACTCTTCTGGTTCAAAGGATTTAATTTCTTCTTCGCGATCAATAATAAGTTTTAGCGCAACAGATTGAACCCGTCCCGCTGACAGCCCTTTCTTAACTTTCTTCCATAGAATCGGACTGATATTATAGCCGACAAGCCGATCTAGAATTCGGCGTGCTTGTTGAGCGTCTACTAAGTCTGTATTAATAGGACGCGGATTTTTAAACGACTCGTTAATTGCGTCTTTTGTAATTTCGTTAAACACAACGCGGCAGTCTGAGTTTTCATCCACACCAAGTTGATGTGCCAGATGCCAGGCGATTGCTTCCCCTTCTCTGTCGGGGTCAGCTGCGAGAAAGATTTTTTTTGCTTTTTTGGCTTCTTTTTTCAAGTCCTGTAAAATCGGGCCTTTGCCGCGAATCGTAATATACTTCGGCTCATAATTATTTTCTACGTCTACGCCCATTTGACTGCGCGGCAAGTCTCTTAAGTGGCCAAGGGATGCGCGCACTTTGTATTTCTTTCCTAAATAGCGTTCAATGGTTTTTGCTTTTGCTGGTGATTCCACAATTACTAGGTAATCTGCCATTCTAATGTGCCCCCCTTAAAGAGGTTCTTTGTATTTATTCATCTAAAAGAATATCTGTTGCAAAATGTATAACAGTTTTCATGGAAAAGCAACTATTTTAGTAAAAAGACATTTCTATCGTCAAAATTCGACAAGAGGTTCTATAATTTGAAAACCGCTCCAAATTGGCCGGGCTCCTTCATCCAATAGTTTGTTCGGCCCGAGTGACAACGGCGAGTCAATAGGTCCTGGCACTGCGAATACTTCTTTGCCATGATCGAGGGCATGCTCGATTGTACTCATCGTTCCGCTCTTGACTGCCGATTCCGTAATGACAATGGAGCTGGACAGCCCGCTAATAATCCGATTTCTCATCGGGAACGTCCATTTGGCAGGCGGATGGTAAGGAGGAAATTCGGTTAATAATAGGTGTTCTTTTGCAATAGTTGCAGCAAGCTTCTCATTTTCTTTCGGGTATAGATGAAGAAAACCATGTCCAAGGACCGCGATTGTCTGCCCTCCATATTTTATAGCGGCCTGATGTGCCATTGTATCTGCACCTTTCGCAAGTCCTGAGACAATGACAGAGCCATGCTGAACTAATGGCGGCACAATCATATTCATAGCACAAATCGAATAATTCCCGGCTTTACGCGAACCAATAATTGCAACTTTACTTTGTTTTTTCAATAAGTTTTGATTTCCTTTTGTATAGAGGACCGCAGGTGGATCTATTAATTGTTTTAGTTGTTCGGGATAGTCAGGATGGGTATAAGGGATGGGGATGATTCCTTTTTCAAGCAATAAATCCAAGAGGGGCAATGGGGATAGTTGGGCAAGTTTCGCAGTCAGGTTTGTACGTTGTTTTTGTGATAAATTCGGTAAGTAATTATTTTCATTTTCACTTCCCAGCAATCTGGTTAGTTTCGGATAAGGAACCGGCCATGCATAATGAAGTTTTAAAAGTTCATGATCTTGTTCAGATAGCTTCATAGAATAACTCCTCTGCATTTAGAAAAAATGCAGCGTATCTATTGAATACGCTGCATCTTCTATCTTAGTGGGTTTTACACTTTTCGTATAGCCCTTTTTCTTTAATTACTTTAATCAATGTTTCTCCGATAACAGATGGTGTCTCTGCAACTTCTACACCAGCGTTATTGAGGGCTTTGATCTTTTCGTCAGCAGTACCTTTACCGCCAGAAATGATGGCACCAGCATGGCCCATACGCTTTCCTGGAGGTGCTGTTTGTCCGCCGATGAATCCTACAACCGGTTTCTTCATGTTAGCTTTAATCCACTCAGCTGCTTCCTCTTCAGCAGTTCCACCGATTTCACCAATCATAACAACTGCATACGTATCTTCGTCTTCATTGAATTCCTTCAATACGTCGATGAAGTTTGTTCCATTGACTGGGTCCCCGCCAATACCAACAGCTGTCGTCTGACCGATACCCGCTTCAGAAAGTTGGTGAACCGCTTCGTAAGTCAATGTACCAGAGCGTGAAATTACGCCAACGTGACCTTTTGTGTGAATGTATCCAGGCATAATACCGATTTTACATTCTTCTGGTGTAATAACACCAGGACAGTTTGGTCCAACAAGACGCGTCTTTTTGCCGTCCATGTAACGCACTACTTTCACCATATCAAGAACAGGAATATGTTCTGTAATACAGATTGCCATATCAAGTTCAGCGTCTACAGCTTCCATGATTGCATCTGCTGCGAAAGGTGCTGGAACGTAGATTACGGAAACGTTAGCGCCTGTTTCTTTGACAGCTTCTTCCATTGTATTAAATACAGGAACGCCATCAACTTCTGTGCCGCCTTTGCCAGGTGTTACGCCTGCAACGATTTTCGTTCCGTATTCAAGCATTTGCTGGGTATGAAATTTTGCAGTCCCGCCAGTGATACCCTGGACGACTACTTTTGTATTTTTATCGATATAAATACTCATCGTTTGTCCCTGCCTTTCTTAGCCTACGATTTCAACAATCTTTTGCGCGCCGTCTGCCATTGAGCCAGCTGCAATGATATTAAGTCCTGATTCGTTCAGCAAAGCTTTACCTCTTTCCACATTTGTTCCCTCAAGGCGAACAACCAGTGGTACTTCAAGGCCGACTTCTTTCGCTGCAGTGATTACACCCTCAGCGATAACGTCGCACTTCATGATTCCGCCAAAGATGTTAACGAAAATCCCTTTAACATGCTCATCTGAAAGGATGATTTTGAACGCTTCAGTTACTTTTTCAGCAGTCGCGCCGCCCCCAACGTCAAGGAAGTTTGCGGGTGATCCGCCGTAGTAATTGATCGTATCCATTGTAGCCATAGCAAGTCCGGCACCATTGACCATACAGCCAATGTTTCCGTCTAAAGAAATATAGCTCAAGTCGTACTTGGATGCTTCAATTTCTTTTGCATCTTCTTCTTCGAAGTCGCGCAACTCAACGATGTCCTTGTGACGGAACAATGCGTTGTCATCGAAGTTGAATTTCGCATCAAGTGCAAGCACCTGGTCATCCCCTGTTACTACAAGCGGATTGATTTCAACGATAGATGCATCTTTTTCTACGAATACTTGGTATAGACCTGTCATGAATTTCGCTGCTTTGTTCACTAGATGCGCAGGAATGTTCATGTTGAATGCCATACGGCGTGCTTGGAATCCAGTTAATCCAGATACTGGATCGATGACTTCGTGGAAGATCTTTTCAGGAGTCGCTTCTGCAACTTCTTCAATATCCATTCCGCCTTCTTCAGATCCCATTAGCGTAACGCGATCAGTAGCACGGTCTACAACAAGACTGATGTAGTATTCTTTTTTGATGTCAGCGCCTTCTTCGATAAGTAAACGCTTAACCTCTTTTCCTTCAGGACCCGTTTGGTGAGTCACCAACGTTTTGCCAAGAAGTTCTTTTGCGTAAGCACGTACTTCGTCAAGATTTTTAGCAATTTTGACGCCGCCCGCTTTTCCGCGGCCACCTGCATGAATTTGCGCTTTCACGACAAATACTTCAGTGCCAAGTTCTTTCGCTGCTTTTACTGCCTCTTCCGGAGAAAATGCTGCAATTCCTTTTGAAGCTGCAACTCCATAATCACGAAGCAGTTGTTTCCCTTGATATTCATGGATATTCATCTTATATCCTCCAATCAAACTGATAACTATTCTTTACTGCGTATTCTATTGTAGTAAACTTGTCATACTATGTCCATATTTGTACTCGTTAAGCGCGAAATTTCTGTTCTATTACAGATTTTTGCTGTTACTTTCCACTCTTAGAACGGTCTAATCTGTAAACATATGCCAAAACTTCCGACACTGCTTGATAAAGTTGGTCAGGAATCGTCTCATTCACTTCCAGCTGACCGAGCAATTCAACTAGACTTGGGTCTTCTTGAATGGGCACACCGTGTTCACGAGCTTTCTCAAGTATATTTTCCGCAACTTGCCCTTTTCCTTTGGCTGTCACTTTTGGTGCCTCATTCAGCTCTGGCAAATAGGTTAACGCGACTGCTTCACGGCGTTTGTATCGTTTTTCACTCATATCCGGAAATCGACTCCTTGTGTTCCGTTATCTGCAGACAAGGTCGATTTATTTGACGGTTTCACATCTTCTTGAAACGGCTTGAACCGAACAGCCGAAAGCTGATACCCCTCCGTATCCAACCCTTCTGCCAGCCTATCCTGAAGCAGCTCTCCAACCATTTTCAATGCAGGATCTTCGTTAAAAATAGTCAATGTGACCACTTTGTTCTGAACTTGCATATCAACTACGGTTTTCTGGATGGTTTCAAGATCCAAGTAAAACAGAACACGCGCATGATCCGGGTCAATTTTCCCGTTCTCTTTCATTCGTCCGTTCCATTCAATCGTGGCGTCAATTTTCCTGCCTTGCAGCTGAAGCGGGACTTGCATGATTATTTGCTGTTGAACACCCGACTCAGCAGATTGCAGCGGTTGTCCATTCAGTCTTGAAACGACTGTTTCAGCTGCATCCCGAAGTGCTGCTCCGGCTGCTCCCTCTTGCAATAGCGCAACCAGCTGCGGTTTCAGGGAGTCCTGAATTTGTGCAATATGAGGATCTTTTGCTGCGAGACCCGCTTCATAGTGAACACCCATTTTCGCCAATACAGATTGTATGGCTTGTTTAACCGTGCTCCCTGAAAGTTCGTCACTTACAGCTGCTTCTGCAGCTGCTAAGAAAGATTGAATGACCGGCGAATCCGATTGCATCGCCTGTCTAACGAGTGCAGGCAGTTTTTCTTGGTCTCCTTGAGCATCCAGCACCCCTTGCAACAGAACCGGCAAGCCCGGTTGTGTTACGTTCGGCGCAGCGTTCGGGACAACTGTTGAATTTTGATCCGTATTGGTCAACTTCATTGATGTCTGAACAGTATTTTGGCCAGGCAGCATCTGTTTCGCAGATTCGCTGAACACTATCTCACTAAATTTCGAAACTAAAGTATTTGCAGTCTCACTCGTTTGTGAATGTGTTGTTAATAAATTCATCAACTGAGTCTTCACAGCTGCAGGCAAGTCCGATTGTTGAATATTCCGCTGAAGGTCTGTCGAAGCTCCCCGTGTCAGTTTAGTTACACCACTAGCTGCTTGTTGAAGCATCGTTAACAACTGCTTAGCGTCAATTTTAGGCACAGTTTCCGACGAACCCGTTGTACCAGAAGTCGAGTTTATCTGTTGGGCCGCTTGCTTTTCAAATGCCTGACTTTGAGTTTCCGTCTTTTGGGATGAATTGACAAGTTCCGCTAACACTTTCGGCAAGTTGGCAAGTGACGTTTGCGGAGGTAAGATTCCTGCTGTCTTCAGAAGTTGAACAGCTTGGAACCGCAGTTCAGGCGGAGCAGATTTGTCCAATGCTGCTGATAGCGTTTGCGCCAGCAGCTTCCCCCCATTCGTTTCCACTAAAGGCTGTTTAATTTGCTGCAGAATTGTTTGGATATCCGTCTTTTGAGCAACAGGTATTTTAGTATCGCCCTTTACGGCCAGCTGAAGTTCATCGAGTACACCTTGAAGTCCTGCCTTTGCTTCAATTCCCATCATCGCTTGAAACAATTGAGGTGTTATTGGCAGCTTAAGAGATACTAACTTCCCTATCGATTGAAGTGCTTCCTGCTGTTGTGCCGGGAGGGTTTGCTTCAGAAGTGCTTCACCAGCAATCAATGATTCTCGTGTAATTGGAATTTGCTGTTTCATGAAAAAGTCTACAAGTTTACGCATTTCAGGAGTCTTCGTGAGCTGCAGCGTTTCAAGCAGACTGCCGATTTTCGCACTTTGACTTTCTCCTTGCGCATGAGGTCCGGAGACCAGTTTCAATTGCAATTCAGGTTCAGTGGATTTCACTTGAAAATAATAAGAATCACCTGCTTTTAGCGGAACTTCTAATTTTGCATTCAGCTTTTGGCTCCCGATTTGGACTTCTGCCATTTCACCAGGATACAGCTGCTTGATGGTTCCATGGAATAGTTGCCCTTCCTTTAGTTGAGCGGGCTGCGCTGGCTGTAAATTCCCAAGATTAGCTGAGCTGAGGTTTGGGATAATAGACGGATTGTTCATAAGGGGGCCGCCTTTCTTGCGATCATTGTTTTAATGGGCTCAAATGTTCTACGGTGGTGAACAGATGGACCACACTCTTCAAGAGCCTTCAAGTGCTCTGGCGTCCCATAGCCAGCATGTTTGTCAAAACGGTACATGGGATATTCCTCATGCAAGTTGTCCATTAACTGATCACGTGTCGTTTTCGCAAGTATGGAAGCAGCAGCGATCGCTAAACTTCGAGCATCCCCTTTTACGATGGAGGCAGATGGGCAGTTCACAGACAATGGCATTGCATCCGCAAGGACTTGATCGGGTTGAACAGACAATGTGCAAATCGCCTTTTCCATCGATTCACGAGTAGCCGCGTATATATTAATTTCATCGATTCGTTCTGCCGGCTGCACATGAACGGACCAAGCTACCGCAATCCGCTTGATAATTTCCGCAAGACGTTCACGTTCGTTTTTAGGAATCTGCTTAGAGTCATCCAATCCGATCAACTCGTCTGCTTCAAGCGGAAGAATGACAGCCGCTGTCACCACAGGACCTGCTAAAGGACCCCTGCCGGCTTCGTCCGTCCCAGCTATTTCAGCGCCCGGAAACGGTGCAAACGATGCATCAAACTGTTGTTTTTCTATATGGTTAGCTATAGATGCGCAGCGCTTTTCATACGCTCGATTCCAGCTGTTCAGCGCTTGCTGTACCCCCTTGCGTGAATCCGCTGTCAGCTCCGCCATCCAGGGTTCGGGCTCGTTCGTTTCTTTTAGTTGTAATTTGATCGCTTGTATAGTTTTCACATGCTCACCTTCCATCCTTCTTCAGTTCCTTACTTCTTTTATCGGTTATTATGCTGACTTTTAGATATACAAAAACCGAAGCCGGTTGCCGGCTCCGGCTAGGTCATTTCTGCTCTTCTGTCCAGTCGAATGTCAATTTTCCGAAATTCCCAGTTCTGACATCTTGTATGATCAGTTCTGCAACTTTATCGTAATCGATTTCTCCGCCAGTTGTATAGGCTTTGCGGCGTGCACCTACTGCCTCAAACAATTCTGCTGTGTTGTCCTCTACAGTCGCAAAACCATACCGTTCTTCTAAACGGCCAGAGTACCGGTTTGATAAAAACCGCAATCCGTACATTGCGAGATCTTCCATGTTGACAATCGTATCTTTAATAGCCCCTGTCAATGCAAGTTTCTGACCGGTCTCCGGATCTTCGAACTTCGGCCATAGAATACCTGGCGTATCAAGCAATTCCAGTTCTTTTTCGTACTTAATCCATTGTTGTGCTTTTGTAACGCCTGGCTTATTCCCTGTTTTCGCTATGTTTTTATGAGCAAGCCGATTAATCAGCGTTGATTTTCCAACGTTTGGAATCCCGACGATCATCGCACGAATTGCACCTGGCCGGATTCCGCGCTTTTTCATCCGCTCAATTTTGGGAGCGAGCACTTCTTTTGCCGCCTTGGTCACCGCCTGCAGTCCTTTGCCTTCAAACGAGTTAATTGCGACTGCACGAATGCCCTGGTCATCAAAATATCGGATCCACTTAGCAGTTTCATGTTCATCTGCCAAATCCATTTTGTTCAATATCAGTATTCTTGGTTTTTGATGAATGACTTCATCAATCATCGGATTCCGAGAAGATAATGGAAGTCGTGCATCTACAAGTTCAAAAACGATATCTACAAGTTTTAACTGTTCGGTTACTTCTCTTCGGGCTTTCGCCATGTGACCGGGAAACCATTGAATGGTCATCTGCTCCCCCTACTTTCTCAATCCACTAGCCCGATATCATTCATCGGCCAGAAAACAAATTTTGTCGTACCTATTATTTCATCAATATCCACAGCACCAATATGCCGTGAATCTTTACTTTTTCTTCGATTATCCCCCATGACAAACACATGTCCTTCAGGGACAGTTTGCCGTTGAATTTTCTCTTCCAGCGTAAAGTCTTCAGTTAGTGTACCTTCAGTGATTTCTTTTTTATACGCATCCAGGTAAGGTTCGGGATACGCTTGATCATTTATATAAAGAACATCATCTTTATATTCTACGGTATCACCAGGAAGCCCGATAACACGTTTAATATAATCTTTTTGTTCTGGTGCATGAAATACAACGATATCGAAACGATCCGGCTTGCCAATTGAGTAACTGATCTTGTTCACAATCATTTTATCGCCGTCTTCAAGAGTCGGCATCATGGAAATTCCATCTACAACAATCGGCGTGAATAGAAAAACACGAATGATCGCCGCAATTCCAAATGCAATAAGTAGCGCTTTCACCCATTCAAAGGTTTCATTTTTCTTTTTCTTGTCGTTCATGCCATTGCCCCCTGTAGTCTATTAAACCTATTGTACCTTCAATCCGACTTAGAGGCAAAAAGAAAGGAGGCCGCATAAACGGTCTCCTGATCTTACTATGCTTATCGAAGTTCTTTGATACGTGCAGCTTTTCCGCGCAAGTTGCGAAGGTAGTACAACTTCGCACGACGTACTTTACCGCGACGAGTCACTTCTAATTTTACGATTTTTGGTGTGTGTACAGGGAATGTACGCTCCACGCCAACACCGTTAGAGATTTTGCGAACTGTGAATGACTCACTGATTCCGCCTCCACGACGCTTGATAACGACACCTTCAAATAGCTGAATACGCTCGCGCGTTCCCTCAACGATTTTTACGTGCAAACGCACTGTGTCTCCCGGACGGAATGCCGGTAGATCGCTTTTAAGCTGATCTTTTGTAATATCTGCAATTAGTTGTTGCATGATTTTTTCTCTCCTATCCTTAGAGGCTCATGCGATATGTAATCGCAGCGGAACATCAGTTAAGTATGTGCTTACATAGAAGCACGTATATCATATTAGCACAAACACATAGTGTATGCAACACTCATCGGTTAGATTTTAGTTTCTTCAACATCTTATCCTGCTCAGGAGTTAACGAAATTTTATCTAATAGATCCGGGCGGCGTTCAAGTGTCCGTCTCAGGGATTGTTCCATACGCCACTTGTCGATTTCACCGTGATTGCCGGACAGTAATACATCTGGCACAGAAAAACCTTTATATGTCGCGGGACGGGTATAGTGCGGGTGCTCAAGCAATCCTGTTGAAAAGGAATCTTCAACAGATGAAGCGTTATTGCCAAGCACTCCGGGCAGCAGACGAACAACGCTATCAATAATCGCCATCGATGCAATCTCGCCGCCAGTCAATACAAAGTCTCCGATTGAGAGTTCATCTGTAACGAGATGTTCGCGAATCCGCTCATCATATCCTTCATAATGTCCGCATATGAAAACCAGATTCTCTTCTGACGCCAGCTCCTCTGCTTTAGCCTGGGTGAAACGTTCTCCCTGGGGGCACATCAAAATGACTCGCGGCGGCTTAACAGCACCCTCTGTGACCGCTTCTACAGCATTGAAGAGCGGTTCTGGCTTTAATACCATGCCAGCACCTCCGCCATACGGGTAATCATCGACTTTATGATGTTTGTTCTCGGAGTAGTTTCTAAAATCAGTCACCGAAAATGAAACAGCTTTATTCTCTTGCGCTTTCTTCAAAATCGAAGTATGAAGGACCCCTTCGAACATTTCAGGAAATAACGAAAGAATACTGATATTCATCATGAAAGAAGCCCTTCCATGACCTCAATCGTAATTTTCTTATTTTCGATATCGATCTCTTTGACGATATCTTCAATATAAGGAATGTAGTGTGGTTTACCTTGCGCAGGTGTAACAGTCCACACATCATTTGCGCCGGTTTCTAATATATCTGTAACCTTGCCGATTGAGTCCCCTTCGAGAGTGACAACATCGCATCCTTTGATTTCGTGATAATAGAATTCGTTTTCACCAAGTTCACTAAGTTGCTTCTCTGATATTTTCAGCATCCCTGTTTTGTATTTTTCTACGTGACTGAGATTGAAATGGTTTTCAAAAGTGAGCAAGTAGAAATTTTTGTGAATGCGCGACCCGGAGATTTTAAGCTTGATGGGTGCAGTCTCGTTTGGCATGAACAGAGATAGCTCACTGCCGACTGCAAACCGTTCTTCCGGGAAGTCTGTCCGAGGTGTGACACGCACTTCACCTTGTACTCCATGTGTATTCACGAGTTGTCCGACGTTAAACCATTGCATGATCCATTCACTTCCTTTGTTCGTTTATATGAAGTTGAAAAATTCATTGATATAGAAAAAGAGAGGAACCGAGGCTCCTCCCTTTACGCAGTGTTAGTCAACGATATCCAGGTAAACTCGTTTACCTCGGTAGCTGCCTGCAGCTGATGTAACAATTGTCCGTATCGCACTTGCGACACGTCCTTGCTTTCCAATAATCTTCCCCATATCTTCAGGGTGGACAGAAAGTTTGTAGGCAACCCGATTCGTTTGTTCATCCTGTTCGACGTGAATCGCTTCGGGATAATCGACTAACGGTTTTACGATTGTCTTAATCAGCTGCTCCATGAGCGCACCTCCTGATTACTTGCTAAGTTTTACGTTATGGAATTTCTCCATGATGCCTTGTTCTGAGAACAAGTTACGAACTGTATCAGATGGCTTAGCGCCTTTCTGCATCCAATCCAAAACTTTTGCTTCGTCAATTTTCACTTCAGCCGGCTTTGTAAGCGGGTTGTAAGTTCCAACTGTTTCGATTTGACGGCCATCACGAGGAGCCCGTGAATCTGCTACTACGATACGATAGAAAGGTGATTTCTTTGCACCCATACGTTTAAGACGAATTTTTACTGACATTTTTAGTTGCACCTCCGAATAGTTTCACACAAGATAGTATATTATCAAGCTTTTTGATGTTTGTAAAGTGTTTTTTCTTAACACCTTGTTTTTTTGGATGAATTACTTAAAAAAGGCATCCATTCCTGGCATTTTCATCTTCTTTTTACCGCGTTGCTGTGCTCCGGTCATCTGTTTGACCATTTTTTTCATCTCTTCAAATTGCTTCAGCAATCGGTTAACTTCTTGGATGGAAGTCCCTGATCCTTTTGCAATTCTCTTTTTACGGCTCGCATTGATCATCTCAGGGGTCGTACGTTCTTGAGTTGTCATCGAATAGATGACTGCCTCCACTTTCCCCATTTGACTTTCATCCACTTTGGCATTATCCAGACCTTTAATTTTATTGAAGCCTGGCATCATTTTCAAAATCTCATCAAGCGGCCCCATCTGTTTCACCTGTTGCAGCTGATCAAGGAAATCGTCCAAAGTAAAGGTTGAAGTGCGAAGCTTTTGTTCAAGCTCTTTCGCTTTGTCCTCATCGACATTCTCCTGAGCTTTCTCAATAAGAGACATGACATCGCCCATTCCAAGAATTCGGGAAGCCATGCGTTCAGGATGGAATGGCTCAAGGGCATCCATTTTTTCACCCATACCGACATATTTAATCGGCTTTTGAGTAACAGAACGAATCGAAAGCGCCGCACCGCCGCGTGTATCACCATCAAGTTTGGTAAGAGCGACACCCGTAATCCCAATTGCATCGTCAAAGTTTTTCGCTACATTGACAGCGTCTTGACCAGTCATCGAGTCTACAACTAGGAATACTTCATCAGGTGATGAAAGCTCGCGGATATCTTTTAACTCCTGCATGAGGGTTTCATCAATATGCAGTCGACCCGCCGTGTCAATGATGACAACGTCATTGTGATCTTCATCTGCTTTTTTGAGTGCTTGGCGAACGATTTCAACAGGTGAGATATCAGTTCCCATCGAAAATACAGGAATCGTCAATTGCTTCCCTATAGTTTCCAGCTGCTGGATTGCTGCTGGCCGATAAACGTCTGCTGCCACAAGCAATGGCTGCTTATTGTTTCGCTTACGCAAAGAATTAGCGAGTTTACCTGAGGTCGTTGTTTTACCAGCACCTTGTAAACCGACCATCATAATGACAGTTGGTGATTTCCGAGCAAACTGAATTCCCGATTGCTCTTCTCCCATCAACTTTGTGAGTTCGTCTTTCACAATTTTCACGACTTGCTGGCCCGGCGTCAGACTCTTCATGACGTCTTGACCAACCGAACGTTCGCTGACCGTCTTCACAAACTCTTTAACGACTTTCAAATTGACATCCGCTTCAATTAACGCAAAGCGGACTTCTCTCATCATTTCTTTTACATCAGCTTCACTAATTTTACCCTTGCCTGTGATTTTCTGAAGCGTCCCTTGCAGGCGCTGCGCTAATCCTTCAAAAGCCATGCATAGAGCCTCCTTAGTCGTGTTCTTTAATTTGTTGTAATAACTTTTGGATTTCATCAGTCAGCGCTTTTTCAGCTGAAAGCCGCTGTTCGATCTGCCTGATTAACTCTGAGCGTTCTTGAAACTTATTAAACAACGATAGTTTTGCTTCATAGTCTTCGAGCATCGCTTCTGTTCTGCGGACATTATCATATACAGCTTGCCTGGACACTTCGTATTCCTCTGCAATTTCGCCTAACGACAAATCATCAAGGTAATACAGTTCCATATAAATCCGCTGCTTATCCGTCAATAACGATTGATAAAAATCAAAGAGGAAGTTAACACGTGTCGTTTTCTCTAGCATGCACAATTCCTCCTCAGACCTTCTCTTAATAGTAGCTGTTGCCCCATAGTCCGTCAAGGTATTTTACTTGTCTTAATCCTCTTTGGCTTCCTGGCTGGCCTCTAATTCCAGTCCATCAGCAAAAAGACCGTATACATACTTCTCAGGATCGAATGGCTGCAAATCATCGATACCTTCACCCAGCCCTACAAACTTCACCGGAATACTCAACTTGTTACGGATTGCCAGAACAATTCCGCCTTTCGCAGTCCCGTCCAGCTTTGTTAGGACAATTCCTGTTACATCAGTCGCTTCTTTAAACGTTTCTGCCTGGATTAATGCGTTTTGCCCTGTTGTTGCATCTAGCGCGAGCAGCACCTCATGAGGAGCACCCGGAATTTCACGTCCAATGACGCGATGCACTTTTTGCAGCTCATTCATCAAATTCACTTTGTTCTGCAACCGTCCTGCTGTATCGCAAATCAATACGTCCACATTGCGTTTTTTCGCAGCATTCACGGCATCGAACATCACTGCAGCAGGATCAGATCCTTCAGACTGCCGGATCACTTCAACTCCCGCACGTTCGCCCCAGACAACTAGCTGCTCAATTGCACCGGCACGGAATGTGTCACCTGCCGCAAGCATGACTGTCTTTCCTTCAGCTTTCAGTCGGGAAGCCAGTTTACCAATCGTCGTTGTTTTTCCTACACCGTTCACGCCAACCATGAGAAGGACTGTAATTCCATCTTCTTGGATATTCAAACTGTTGTCACTTTCGCCTTGAGAATTATAGATTTCAACAAGTTTTTCAGAAATAACCGTTTGAATCCCCGCAGTGTTTTTAATATTTTTGCGCTGCACTTCGACTTTTAACAGGTCGATTAATTCCATCACTGTTTCAAAACCAACATCGGCCTGCAGCAGAACCTCTTCCAATTCCTCGAAAAATTCCTCGTCAATCTCACGGAAACGAGCGACCAGATCATTCACTTTGGATGTAAAAGAGTCGCGCGTTTTGGTTAAACCATCTTTGAATTTGCCAGTGACTGAATCATTCGTGCCCGTGATTTTTTCTTTCATTTTCTTAAAAAAAGACATTTTTTTCACGTTCCTTTATCAAATTATGGTGTACTTAACGCGTTTTCCGGTACTTCGGACATTTTCACCGAAATAAGTCGGGATACACCAGATTCCTGCATCGTAATTCCATACAAGACATCTGCACCTTCCATCGTTCCTTTTCGGTGGGTGATGACAATAAACTGAGTGTCTTCAGAAAACTTTTTCAAATAGCGGCTGTACCGAATGACGTTTGCTTCATCCAATGCTGCCTCCACTTCATCTAATATACAAAATGGCACTGGACGCACTTCAATAATAGAAAACAGCAGCGTAATCGCTGTCAACGCACGTTCTCCGCCTGAAAGAAGGCTTAAATTCTGAAGTTTTTTCCCCGGCGGTCGAGCAATGATATCCACACCTGTTTCAAGTAAGTTCTCTGGATCAGTTAGTACTAAATCTGCTTCCCCACCGCCAAACATTTCCTTGAAAACAGTACGGAATCGTTGTTGGACAGCGTCAAACGTGGAAATGAATCTTGTTTTCATTTCCATATCCATTTCAGACATTGCTTCTTCTAGCGTCGTTTTCGCTTCCAGTAAATCATTCCGCTGGTCTGTTAAGAAGGTATGTCTTTCGAGTACTTCCTTATACTCTTCGACTGCGCCGGGATTCACAGGACCTAACGATTCAACCTCTCGTTTCAGCTGTTCCACTCGCACTCTGACCGCTGCCGCATTGAACTCTTCAGGAATTTCATAATCAGGATGAAGTCCATAGTCTTCCAGCAAACGAATAAGGACAGACTCCAATTTCACTTCATTTCTAGAAAACGCGACATTTAAATTGCCTAGTTCTGAAGTAACGATTCGTATTTGGTCAGATGTTTCTTTCAATGCAGCCTCTTGCTCATCACAGGATATTGACAGCTGATCCCGTTCCGCCCGTTTAGCTTGTAATTCAGATTTCACTTCAGTGACGATTGTCGTCTCCGCAGCTATCCGCTGTTCAATTTCTTCAGGAGTAAGGATTTCTCCTTCTTTCTGGCCTGCCAAAAATTGAATTTCCTCTTCTGTTTGGACGATCTTGCGTTTTGCCTCTTGAAGTTCTGATTCAGCAGCGTGTGCGAGAGAAGATCGGTTGGTGACCTGTTCACGTAAAATCGCAGTTTCTTCACGTAGTTCGCTATAACGGTCCCGCAGTGCCTGCTCTTCATTGCGATGATCAGCTGCAAGACGTTCCAAAGAAGCAACTGAAGTTTGAAGTTCCTGTTGCTGTGCAGTCAGACGTTCACGCTGCAAATAGAGTTCATCACGTTTTTCAAACAATGAACTGCGAGTGTCTTCTGAGCCTTTTCTTCCTGCTTCAATCGTTTTCCATTCAGATTCAGCTGTTCGAATTTCAAAGGTTGTCTCTTGAAGTTCCGAGTCAAGACGGGTAATCGCATGTTGCATTTCATCTGTGTTTTGTGCAGATATCGAAGCTTTTTGCATCTCTCCTGCAATCGTCATTTTAATGGCACTCAATTTTTCTTCTGCGGCCCCAATTGAACGATTCAACTGATCTAGCTGGGATGTCAATGTTTCAAGTTCCGCTTTTCGTGAAAATACGGTTGATTGTACTTTGGAACCGCCACCTGTCAGTGAGCCCCCTGCATTCACGACGTCACCGTCTAGAGTGACAATTCGGAATCGATAACCAGCGAGTTTGGCAATTTCAGACGCCCCATTCAATGTTTTTGCAACAATAGAAGCCCCTAGCAAATTCGCAGTTACATTCCGATATGAAGGTTGAACTGTCACAAGCTGGTCAGCTGTCCCAACAAAATCAGGGTGCTGATTCACTTTCGATAAAACATCTTTCGGAACGAAGCGTGCTTTCATGACATCGAGTGGAAGGAATGTTGCGCGCCCGGCATTCTTCTTTTTCAAAAAGCCTATAGCAGCTCTTGCATGCCGCTCAGTTGTCGAGATAATATGCTGCATTGCTCCGCCCAGCGCAGTCTCCACGGCTTTGATATATTTTTTATCAACAGAAATCAATTCAGCTACAGCGCCTTCTATTCCTTCAAGAGTTCCTGCTTGCTTGGCAACCAGTACTTCTTTTACTCCTGAATAGAAGCCCGAAAAATCCGCTTCCATGCTTTTCAACGCACGAAGCCGCCCTTGTAATTCATAACGCTTATTCACAGCCTGCTGATGCATCGTTTGGGTCTCTGCAAGCTGAGTCTCGGTTTTTCGCAGCTGTTCGTGATTCGCTTCAGCTTGTTTCGTCGCTTCCTCCATGTTTCTCTTCAGCTTAACAAGTTCAGCAGTCTGCTGTTCTTTTAACGCATGAAGTGCTTCAAGTTTGGATTGAAGCTCTGCCGTCTGCTTACCTGTTTTTTCAGATGAATACTGTTCGCCGGCGAGACGTTCTTCGATATGCTTCAACTCATTGCGAACAGTCGCTTCTTCATTGAGAACTTCGATATAGGTCGATTTTAGATTCTCAATTTCTTGTTCAGTTTCAGCAAGTGACCGTTTGAGTTTTTTCGAAATGGAATTCATTTCTTCTGTTTTGCTGGAAAGTTGAAGTTCAGTTTCATGATTATGCTTTGTGAGCTCTGTTTTTTTCACTTCCAGTTGTCCAAGCAATTGCTTCAAAGCTTCTAAATCCTCTGTAAGCCGCTCAGAGCGATCTTTGACGTTCCGTTGTTTCTCTAACGAGAGAAGTCGCCGGCCTTCCCACTTCTCTGCTTCAGAGCTCGAAACAACATGTTGTTCTTGAAGAGCTGAAA
Organism: Sporosarcina jeotgali; assembly: GCF_033304595.1. NCBI lineage: Bacteria > Bacillati > Bacillota > Bacilli > Caryophanales > Caryophanaceae > Sporosarcina > Sporosarcina jeotgali. The sequence continues at coordinate 1,024,551 of NZ_CP116341.1, read as the reverse complement.
TCTTTTTGTCCAAATTAGAGAGAGAGGCTTTAGCTAGTTGAAGCCGATGTTCCATTGTACCAGCCATTTTTTCCATCTCTATTTTAATTTTTGATTTGTCTTCCATAACCCTTTTATTTTCCAACAGTTCGGTTTGCAGCAGTGAAGCTTCAACGTTAAGTAGACGTACATCGGAATCTCTCAGCTCAGTCACAAGTTGTCCGTGACGCTCTGCAGCGCCAGCATTCGCCGCAAGCGGTTCCATCCGGTCGTCCAGTTCTTTTAGAATATCTAAAATCCGATCCAAGTTATCATCTGTTTCAATTAGTTTGAATTCTGCTTTCTTTTTACGCATTCGATACTTTAAGACACCTGCAGCTTCGTCAAATATGCTTCTCCGATCTTCTGGCCGGCTATTCAATATTTCGTCAACCCGGCCTTGTGAGATGATTGAGAATGCTTCTTTTCCTAAACCAGAGTCTACAAAGACATCATTAATATCTTTCAATCGACAAGCTTGGCCGTTCAGCTGAAACGAACTCTCTCCCGAGCGAAACACGCGTCTGCTCACACTGATTTCCGTATAATCGAGTGGAAATAAACCAGTTGTATTATCTAAAATCAGGGTCACTTCTGCAAAGTTCAAAGGTTTTCTAGTATCACTGCCTGCAAAAATCACATCTTGCATTTTAGCTCCGCGCAGCGATTTAGCGGATTGTTCACCAAGTACCCAGCGAATCGCATCGATAACATTACTTTTCCCGCTGCCATTCGGTCCAACAACGGCTGTGACACCAGGTACAAATTCGATAGATACCTTTTCAGCAAATGATTTAAATCCAATAATTTCAAGACGTTTTAAAAACACGTTCAGCTCTCCTCTTTCTTATGCTCATCCAATAACTGCTGGATCGCTTGGCGAGCTGCTTCCTGTTCTGCTTCTTTTTTCGATCTCCCGACACCTTCGCCTAGTTTTGTTTCTCCAAGCTGAACGTATGTGAGAAACTTTTTCGCATGTGCAGGACCTGATTCTTCAACAATCCGATAGTTAAGCTGTCCATGATTGGTTTGCTGGACAATTTCTTGTAACCGGCTTTTGTAATCCATCACATGCGAAAAAGCTCCAAGTCCGATTTTCGGGAATACTGTACGTTCCAGAAAATCAATCGACACGTCAAATCCTTGATCAAGATAAAGGGCACCGATAAATGCTTCAAATACATCTGCCAGCAGAGCAGGCCGGGTACGTCCGCCAGTCAGTTCTTCGCCTTTTCCTAAAAGGATGTACTCTCCAAAGTTAAGTTCGGTTGAGAACGTTACTAATGACGGTTCACAAACAATGGCTGCCCGCAGCTTCGTCAGTTCTCCTTCAGTCTTGTTCGGTTCAGTTGCAAACAAATATTGCGACACAGCCAGCTCCAGCACGGCATCTCCTAAAAACTCCAGCCGTTCATTGTCTGAGTATTTCTTGCCCCTATGCTCATTCACATAGGAAGAGTGGGTAAAGGCATTGTACAGCAGAGAAACATTCTCGAAGCGAACTTCAAGACGCTCCTGCAACTCCTCAAACTTTTTACGAACTGCAGCTGGCAACACGGTCTTAGCTGACTTATCGTTTACTCTTTTATTCGTTGACATTCATAAAATCCGCCCTTCTATAACAAGTTCTTCTTTATTCTACCCTGTCTGCCAGCGTAGTGCAAAATGGAAAAGAGACACTCCCGGCCTTTTAGTAAGGGCCGAAAGAGTCTCTGTGCTAAACTCATTTAGTTTTTTCTTCGATGTATGAGACAGCACTTCCCACTGTACTGATTTTTTCAGCATCATCATCAGAGATTTCCATGTCGAATTCGTCTTCTAGTTCCATAACTAATTCAACAACATCCAATGAGTCTGCACCAAGATCATCAGTGAAAGAAGCTTCTGGTTTCACTTCACTTTCATCGACTCCCAAACGGTCGACAACTACCTTTGTAACACGCTCTAAGACTGTAGCCACTATTGTCACCTCCTCTCGCTGAAATGGATATACTTAACATCCGGCTTTTGCCACCGTTAATTTCCGTTGCAGGCGGACGCTTTCCGAGGGGCTCGAATTCAGCCTCCTCAGTCGCGGTGCTCCTTGCGGGGTCTTCATTCTTCGCTAACCCCTCCGGAGTCGCCGCCTTCCACTACAATCAACTAATATCCATTTTTAAAAATCTGTTAAACACATCATAAAAAACAAGTTACATGACCATGCCGCCGTCTACGTTGAGCACTTGTCCAGTAACATAGGACGCATCATCCGACAAGAAGAATGCAACGGCTTTCGCTACATCTTCAGGTCGTCCGAGTGATCCTAAAGGAATTCCACTTAGCAGCTGGTCCTTCATATCGTCACCCAATGCATCGGTCATGTCTGTTGTGATAAATCCAGGAGCAACTGCATTGACTGTGATTCCGCGGGATGCAAGTTCTTTTGCAGTCGTTTTCGTCAATCCGATTACGCCGGCCTTGGCTGCCACATAGTTGGCTTGACCTGGATTCCCCGCGATACCGACAACGGATGCCATATTGACAATACGGCCTGCACGCTGCTTCATCATTTGTCTGGAAACCGCTTTTGTGCATAAGAAAACACCTTTTAAATTCGTATCGATAACTGCATCCCACTCGTCTTCTTTCATACGCATGAGTAGATTATCTTTCGTAATCCCTGCGTTATTCACAAGGAGATCAATCGAACCGAATGTCTCAAGTGTTTGATCCATAAGGGCTTTCACACTATCCGCCGATGTTACATCCGCTTGGACAGCAATTGCTTTGCTGCCCATCGCTTCAATTTCCTGAACGACTTGTTGTGCCCGCTCCTGACTTCCGCTGTAGTTTACTGCAACATTCGCCCCTTCACGAGCAAGCAGCAATGCAACTTCACGCCCAATCCCTCTGGATGCCCCTGTCACTACTGCTGTTTTTCCTGCAAACTTCCCCATTACGACCACTCCTTCGATGCTTCTATGACTGCGTTTAGTGTCTCTTCATCGTATACTGGCCAAACCGCTGCTCTTCTGTCGATTTTACGAACAAGCCCGCTCAATACTTTACCGGGACCGCACTCTATAAATTGAGTTACCCCTAAGTCCAGCATTTGCCGAACGGATTCTTCCCATCTGACAGGAGATGATAATTGTTCAATCAATAATCTTTTTACTTCAGTGCTTTCTGTTACGGAATGAGCCGTCACATTAGCAATGACTGGAACTCTTGCTTCATTCATCTCTATACTTTCAAGCACTTCACCGAGTTTCCCTGCGGCTGGACGCATAAGTTCCGAATGGAAAGGACCGCTTACGTCGAGCATGAGGGCACGTTTAGCCCCCGCTTCTTTCAAGCGAATACACGCCTCATCCACACCAGCCTTTGTTCCGGAAATAACAACTTGTCCCGGACAGTTAAGATTCGCCGCCTGCACAAGATTCCCTTCAGCAGTGACCGCTTTCGTCACTTCTGTCAATGGTTCGATTTCAAGTCCAAGAATCGCAGCCATTGCTCCTTCACCTGCAGGCATCGCTTCATTCATGAATAGACCGCGTTTGTGTACAGTTGTCACTGCATCTTCAAACGAAAGAACACCTGATGCGTAAAGCGCTGTGTACTCTCCAAGACTATGTCCAGCTGTATAGGAAGGCTGGATTCCAGCTTCTTTCAGACGGTCAGCTATCATCGCACCAACGGTTAACAATGCGGGTTGAGCATTATAAGTAACCGTCAATTCTTCCTGAGGTCCTTCGGTCATCAGTCCGCTTAATCCAAACCCTAACTCGCGATCTGCTGTTTCAAAAAAATGCTGACTTCCTTCTTGTGCTGCTAACTCCACACCCATTCCCACTTTTTGAGAACCTTGTCCCGGGAATAGAAACGCTACCTTTGTCATCGTGTCTCCTCCTCATTAATGGTTTCACGAATTGTTTCGCTCACGTGATATTCCGCCATAGTTCGTGCTTGCCGGATTGCATTTTTCACTGCATTTGCATTGGATGAACCATGTGCCTTTATGACCGGGGCATTTAAGCCGAATAGGCCAGCTCCGCCATACTCTGTATAATCCATTTGTTTTTTCAGACCGCGTAAATCGTCCTTAACAAGCGCTGCAGAGATTTTCGTTTTTACTGAAGACGCGAACACATCTTTGATCATCGAAAACAGACCCGAAGCCGTGCCTTCGATCGTTTTCAATACCATATTCCCCGTAAAACCATCTGTCACGGCAACATCTGTTGTGCCTGTTAACAAATCACGTGCCTCGATATTGCCGATAAAGTTTAATGGGGCTTTCATTAACTCATCATAAGCAGCTTTAGTTAAGTCATTCCCTTTTCCTGGTTCTGTTCCGATATTCAACAAGCCAACACGCGGGTTTTGAATACCGCGGACTTTTTCTGCATAAATACTTCCCATAATCGCATATTGAACGAGCTGACTCGGTTTCGCGTCAGCGTTCGCTCCAACATCAAGCAGCACGAATCCCTCACCGCCAATCGTCGGAAGCGTCGGTGCAAGGGCAGGCCGTTCAATCCCTTCAATGCGTCCCACGATGAATAATCCAGCAGCCATCAGGGCACCTGTATTTCCTGCGGACACACACGCGTCTGCCTCCCCGTCCTTCACGGCTTGTGCCATGCGAACCATGGAAGCATCTTTTTTTCTGCGCACAGCTCTTACTGGTTCATCATCCGGTTCGATGATTTCAGTGCATGGATGTACAGTTAATCGTTCGTGAGCTGTTAAGTAAGGCTTCATTTTTGTTTCGTCGCCAAAAAGCTGTATATGTATATCATTAAATTCTTGAAGACTTTGCATTACGCCTGCGATGATTTCCTTTGGGGCATGGTCGCCGCCCATCGCGTCTACTGCAATTTTCATTCAACTTCCTCCTGACTCGTCCCTGCGGAGCGATACATTTGAAACTCGCCGCTGAAGACTTTTTCATCTCCAACTGTGGAAGTTACTTCGACAAAAGTCCGATTATCCCTTTTCCCGCGAACAATGGCTCTTGCGATGACACGATCTCCCGCTTTAACCGGCTTGACAAAGTGTAGCACAGACTTTGCAGTTAGTGCGAGCTCATCGTCAAGAATGGCGACAGCCAGTGAATTGGCTTGTCCAAACAAATGATGTCCGCGTGCAATCCCGCTTTTTTGGAATACATGAAGCGATGTAATATCAAGGATAGATATCGCTTTGCTATCCAATTCAATATCTATGATTTCACCAATTACTTCTTCTTGCTGCAGCGCCTTTACTTTATCAGCAATCGTTTCGGTCGCCGCAGTTCTCATTCGTTCCCTCAGTTCAGGAATTCCACATTCAAGCCGGTCCAGCCGTATAGTCTGCACGCTCACGCTGAAGTGATGTGCGATTTCCTCATCCGTTAAAAAAGGGGTCGCGTCCAACAGCTGTGCCAGCTGATGCTGACGGTCTTTTTTAAGTATTCGCAACATAGTCACTCCTCACGTTTAGCACTTGGTAATAGTAACAGTATATAAAGATAAAAAAAAGAATGCAAGAGGCGGCATTCTCTTTGCATTCCAAAATTTATAGCTCCTAAAATCACTTTCAATATACAGATGCTCAATTTAGCTGTTAATCTATACGATCATTTTGCAATACTCCTGATTCTTCCACAGTATTCCGGAGACTTTTATAATCAGGATCTGTCCAAAACGAATCCATTTCCAGCAACTTCTCAGCATCCTGCCGAGCGGTTTCCAACGCACGATAATCGTGTATTAAATCCGCCATTTTAAATTCCGGCAATCCGCTTTGTTTCTTGCCAAAGAAGTCCCCTGATCCGCGAAGTTCCAAATCTTTTTCAGCTAATAAAAACCCATCATTTGTTTCCGCCATCGTCATCATACGTTCTTTACCCTCTTCAGTCTTCGGATCTGCTAACAGCACGCAATACGACTGATCCGCACCCCGACCGACTCGCCCTCTTAATTGATGAAGCTGCGCCAGGCCAAAGCGTGTCGCGTCATAGATAAGCATAAACGTCGCATTCGGCACGTTTACACCTACTTCGACAACTGTCGTCGACACCAGGCAATTAATTTTCCCTTCACTGAAGTCACGCATAACCTCATCTTTTTCATCAGAGTGAAGCCGTCCATGCATAAGCCCCACTGTAAAACGGCCAGCAAAATAGGTCGATAGCTGCCCGAAAACATCAACAGCGTTCTGGACATCCAACGTATCAGATTCCTCAATTAACGGACAAATAACATATGCTTGCCTGCCCGCCTGCAATTCTTTTTCCATTCTGCGAAGAACAGGTGCAAGTGAATCTTCTTTTAACCAGTGTGTTTCGATTTCTTTACGTCCTGCCGGCATTTCATCCAGCAAAGAAACATCCATTTCCCCGAACACTGTGATTGCCAGTGTCCTTGGAATCGGGGTTGCCGTCATAAAGAGCACATCGGGACTTTCCCCTTTGTCACGAAGTACACGGCGCTGCTCAACGCCGAAGCGATGCTGTTCATCCGTGATGACCAAACCAAGTTTATGGAAATTCACATCCGGCTGAATAAGAGCATGCGTACCAATGAGCAAATCGATTTCTCCACTTTCAAGTCGAGCTATGATTTCACGCCGCGCTTTCCCTTTTGTAGATCCAGATAGAAACGCAACCGTTACCCCCGCGGGTTCAAGCCAGCTGGATAGTGTCTCAGCGTGTTGTTCTGCAAGAATTTCGGTTGGTGCCATAAGAGCCCCTTGAAATCCTGCCGTAATAGCCGCATATAGCGCAATGGCTGCTACGACCGTCTTACCTGAACCGACATCTCCTTGAAGCAAACGATTCATCCGCAGCGGGCTTTTCAGTTCTGCACATAATTCATTCACCACTCGTTTTTGAGCACCTGTTAATTCGAACGGAAGGCTGTCGATGAACTGCTTCAATTTCTCCAGATCATATACAATTGTTGTGCTTTTGCCGGCTGCCTTACGGACTTTCTTTAGCGCAGCCATCTTTAACTGAAAGTGCAACAACTCTTCATACACAACACGGCGGCGTGCTTGTTTTACATCTTCAGGACTGTTCGGGAAATGAACCATTTCAAGCGTCTCTGCTATTCCCGGCAGCTTATACAAGTCGAGTAATTGCACAGGCAAGGTTTCCGGAATTTCATACACAGCCTCATCCAGTGCAGTTCTCATCCAGCGCCTGAATGTCGGCTGCTTGACGATTCCTTTCAAACTGTACACTGGTTCAAAATCAGCCTGCCCGATTTTAGGGCCGTCTTTAAAATTGCTCACATTAATGAGCTGTCTGCCTCGATCCCATTTTCCAGTGATGGTCACAATTTGCCCCGGATTCATGCGATCCTTTAAATAATGCTGGTTGAAAAACACCGCTTTAACGAGATGGTTCCCTACTAGCAGCTGTACTTGTAATCGTGAACGTTTCTTTCCCGTAAACAAGACGGATGGAACACTCTCCACCCGTCCTTCTATCGTTACACGTTCCTCGTGAGGGGTCTCAGACAAATCTTTCAGTCTAAAATCTTCATGCCTATATGGAAACATCATAACTAACTCTTCAATTGTCTCGACATTTAACTTCTCCAGCTGCTCGCCAGCTGACTTTCCTATCCCTTTAAGTGAGGTAACAGGCTCACTTAGTGACCGTGTCACGTGATTCCTTGTCCTTGCCGAAGATTTTTGCCTCCAGCGCCTTGCCGGTCGGAGTAGCCGCTAGTCCGCCTTTTGCGGTTTCACGCAAAGCGGATGGCATCGACTGACCGATTTTGTGCATCGCTTCAATAACTTCATCGGTCGGAATAATGCTCACCACTCCGGCAAGTGCCATGTCAGCACCTACAAGCGCTTTAGCTGCCCCCATGGCATTCCGTTTCACGCACGGCACCTCGACGAGCCCTGCGACTGGATCGCAGACGAGACCGAGCATATTTTTCATGACAATCGAAAAGGCTTCCGCACTTTGCTGTGGCGTCCCTCCAGCCATTTCAACAATCGCAGCGGCTGCCATGGATGCAGCAGATCCCGTCTCTGCCTGGCATCCCCCTGCAGCACCGGAAATGGATGCATTATTTGCTACGATGAAACCGAATGCCCCAGTCGTGAACAAGTAATTGACCATCTGTTCATGCGTAGGGTTCAATTTATTCTTCACGGCAAATAACGTACCTGGCACAATACCCGCAGCCCCTGCCGTAGGCGTTGCACAAATCAGTCCCATTGCAGCATTTACTTCATTCGTCGCGACTGCTTTGCTGACAGCATCCAGCAATAGTTCTCCAGATAACGATTTGCCTGTTTTCATGTAGTTTTGAATTAGAACTGCATCGCCGCCTGTTAAACCGGAAGGAGAGTGGACACCTTTTAATCCTTCTTCTACAGAGCTTTCCATCACAGCTAAGTTGTTCTCCATTTGTGCAACTATTTCTTCACGCGATCTGCGTGTTAATAGCATTTCTTGACGAATCATTATTTCAGAAATCGGCTGCTGCTCTTTTTCAGCAACTGCGACAAGTTCTTTTACGTTTGAAAATAAAATATCCAATATAATTGCCTCCTCAGTTCGCCAATGTAGATACTTGTGTGACATTTGGAAGTGCACGCAGTTCTTCGATCAGTGCATCGTTGACGACTTGATCGACCTCGATGACCATGAGCGCCATTTTCCCTTTTTCTTTACGGCCGACTTCCATATGAGCAATATTCATATCTTGTGCAGCAATTGCATTAGATACATTTGCAATAACACCAGCACGATCATCGTGGACTACGAGCAATGCCGGGAAATGTCCGGAAAGGCGAAGTGGAAAACCATTTAGCTCGATGACTTCCATCGTACCTCCGCCAATTGAGATTCCGATAAGTTCCATAACACCTTGTTTGTCTCCAATGACTAATTTCGCTGTATTTGGATGATCCATCTCTTCTTCTTCGGCAATAAATTCAAAAGTCATGCCTAACTTTTCTGCGTCTTCGAACGCAGTACGGATTCTCTCATCAAATGTATCGTATCCAAGCAATCCTCCGATAATCGCAACATCCGTTCCGTGACCTTTATAAGTCTCTGCAAACGAACCGTATAAGTGAATCGTAGCCCATTCCGGCTGACGGCCAAACAAATCTCTCGCTACAAGTCCAATCCGTGCAGCTCCTGCTGTATGTGAAGATGAGGGGCCAATCATGACTGGCCCGATAATTTCAAAAACGGATCTGAATTTCAACAAAAACTCCCCCTTTTGCCCATATACCTACTATTCATTCTACACGAACAGATGCTAGAAAACAAAATTCATAACTGTCCTCCAAACAGACAAAAAGCGTCAGCGGCTCATGGCCGCAACGCTTTTCATGCTGTTTTATTCTACTGACAGTATATATGGATACAACGGCTGTTTCCCGTTATATAATTCAATCTCTACATGCTCGAACTGTCCTTCAATATAAGCAACCATCTGTTCAGCATCTTGTTTCGAAACGTCTTCGCCATAAATTACGGTCACAATTTCATCATCCTCGGTGATCATATCGTCAATCAGCGACTTCATTGTCGTATCTAGTGACGGAGTGGCGATGGTAATCTTTCCGTTTGAGATCGCCATGTAATCATCTGTATGGATTGCAACACCATCGATCGATGTATCCCGAACTGCTGTTGTCACTTGCCCAGTCTTCACAACAGAAGCTGCTGCTTTCATGGATTTCGCGTTCGCAGTTACGTCTGCCTCAGGGTTGAACGCTAAAATAGCTGCAAGTCCCTCAGGAACCGACTTCGTCGGCACTACTGCCGCTTCAATTCCAATCACTTCAGCCGCTTGTTCAGCTGCCAGCACAATATTCTTATTGTTAGGAAGGATTAGAACACGTTCTGCGCCTACTTCTTGAATCGCTTTGACAATATCTTCAGTGGAAGGGTTCATCGTTTGCCCGCCTTCAATCACAAAAGAGGCACCGATACTTTTTAGTAAATCCGCAATCCCTTCACCCATTGCAACCGTCACGATTGCGTAAGGCACTTTCTTTGCAGGTGTGTTTTTGCCCGCCGACTGATCTCCCACGATATCCATGTGCTGCTGACGCATGTTCTCGATTTTAATATTGATGAGTGAACCATACTGTTGTCCGCATGATAATGCATTTCCCGGGTTTTCTGTATGGATATGTACTTTCGCGATCTCCTCATCAGAGATAACTAGCAGCGAGTCACCCATTTCATTCAATTGCAGTCTGAAGTCATTTTCATCGAAAGGATGATTTTTTGTTTTATCGTCTTCAAATCTCACCATGAACTCCGTACAATATCCAAACTCGATATCCGCAGTATCCATGAATCCTTGTACATTTCGGTGGTGTTCTGCGCTAACGAGTTCGTCCATTGACTGAACAACAGTACGCTCTGGCAATTCTTCACCTTTTAAGCAAGCCAAAAATCCTTCGTACACATATACGAGTCCTTGTCCGCCGCTATCTACAACACCAACTTCTTTTAAGACCGGCAATAGGTCAGGTGTTCTTTTAAGAGAAGCTTTTGCTTCTGTCAAAATAGCTTCCATCAATTGGACAAGATCCGTTTCTGCAGCTGCTGTTTCCACTGCGACAGCTGCCGCATCTTTTGCAACAGTCAAAATCGTACCTTCAACAGGCTTCATGACCGCTTTATATGCCGTTTCCACACCATATCGGAGCCCTTCCGCAAATTCACTTGCAGTCAGAACTTCTTTTTCTTCAACTGATTTCCCAAAACCGCGGAATAATTGCGATAAAATCACACCTGAATTTCCACGGGCGCCCATTAATAAGCCTTTGGACAAAGCTTGTGAAGTCTTGCCCAGGTGAGCAGAAACGTTTGCTGCTGTTTCTTTTGCACCTGAAGTCATTGATAAATTCATATTTGTTCCCGTATCTCCATCAGGTACCGGGAAAACATTCAGCGAATCCACATAATCCGCGTTTTGTTTAAGATGGTATGCTCCCATTGATATCATTTCTGCAAACTGTAGTCCATCTATCGACTTCATAGAACTGTGTTCCTCCTTCACAGGTTCGTCACACGAACGCCCTGTACATAAATATTGACGGAACCGATTGTCATCCCGAGTGTTTTTTTAAGTGTATACTGTACTTTGGATTGCACTTGGTAGGCAACTTCAGTGATCTTCGTTCCGTACCCTACAATTATATAGAGATCAATTTGTGTGTCAGCACCTGCGTTTCTAACGACAACACCCTTGCCAAAGTTCTCTTTTCTCAGAATTTCTGTCAGTCCGTCACGAATTTGATGCCTGGAGGCCATTCCTACAACCCCGTAGCATTCTATGGTAGCTTCACCGACGATCCGGGCGATTGTCTCATTCGTTATATCAATTTTCCCATAATCGTTTTCCATTTGAATTGACATGCCGTTATCCCTCCTGAATCCAGTTTCACTGTTCACATTGTACTATATACACGCCTATAAGAAAAGAAAGCAAACGTTTTCTTAAACGTGTAAAGGAAAATTGCTTGAGAGAACAGAGAAAAAAGCTTGCATGGGATAGACGGATATGATAAATTAATCTAGTATGCGAATTATAAGTGAAACGCTTAATCATCATTCGCGAGGAGGTTATAAAATGGCTAAGGAATGTGTAATTACTGGTCGCAAAGCACGTGCAGGGAATAATCGTTCCCACGCAATGAACTCTAGCAAACGTGTATGGGGTGCGAACCTTCAAAAAGTCCGTATTCTTGTAAACGGCAAACCGAAGCGTGTTTGGGTATCTGCCCGCGCACTTAAATCAGGTAAAGTTCAACGCGTATAATAGACCGCAACCAATAAAAACGCCAGGCTGAATTTCAGCCCGGCGTTTTTTCATGTCGCTTTTTCCGCTTCTTTGATGCTGTAGTGGATGATTTCGCTTTCGCTGTATCCTCCTTAGAAAACACGACCATGCACTTTCGTACAATTCCACTTACAAACTTAGGCAAAGTAAAAGTATAAATCCGCAACTCCCCACTCCTTTCAGGAATCTGAGCTCCTTACCATTAAACATATGCCGGCTTGCAGTGAGATAGTACAAGATGGTTCAACAATCTCATTGCTCGTGAAGCGAGTATCTCCAAGATGTATCTCTTCAAGGAAGACTTCATATTTCACACCTGTCAGCGTCAGCCCCCTCACGGACTCCGTCATGCTAAAGAAAGAGAGATAAGGAAACTGCTCATTCTTCTTGAAGCTATGAGTCCCTTTCTGAAGAAGCGTCAGTTCATTTTGTCTGTTCGCAAGTACCAATTGTGCGGATGACTTCCGCCCGGCATTGCGAACCAGAAGCTGAACTGTGGAAAACATATGATCTAGACGACCGCCTGTTACTCCGGTCAAAATAATCTTATCGGGGTTCTGCGAATAAGCAAGGTTCAATGCCAGTTCCGTATCGGTCTCCTCTTTTTCAGGAGGACGTTTTTCGATGAAACAGCCTGTTGCTTCAATTCTTTTCATTTCCTCTTCACTGACTGAATCAAAGTCACCAACCGCCGCCAGGGGATCGATCCCTGCATCAAGCAGCTGGAGCGTTCCTCGATCAGCACCTATAAATTGTGTGTTCTCATCTAAAAAGAGAGCCAGAGGGATAACTTCTTCCTCTGGCCCCCCTGCACATATTATAATCGTCTTCACTTGTTTTGCGCCTTTTCGCCTGCTGTACGTATTTTTTGGATAGCAGCTGCGCGGTCTTTTTGGTTATATACTGCTGATCCTGCAACAAATACAGTTGCGCCTGCTTCTACACACAACCCTATCGTCTCGGAAGTAATCCCTCCGTCAATTTCGATCTCAAGGGATAAGTTACGCTCTTTAACAATGTCCGAGAGCTGTTTAACTTTAGGCACGACAGAAGAGATAAACTTCTGTCCTCCGAACCCGGGATTCACCGTCATAAATAGAACGAGATCAATGTCTTCTAATACATGTTGGATGGTTTCGACAGGAGTATGCGGATTTAATACAACTCCCGGCTTTACTCCAAAGGAACGGATCAATTGTATGGTCCTGTGCAGATGACGGCATGCCTCTTCGTGAACAGTAATATAATCTGCTCCCGCCTTTGCGAATTGTTCAATATACCGATCTGGTTCTTCAATCATGAGATGAACATCCAATGGCAAGGAGGTGACAGGGCGGATTGCTTCAACAATAAGCGGGCCAATTGTAATGTTCGGGACAAAATGACCGTCCATTACATCTACGTGAATCCAATCCGCACCGCCTTGCTCGACTTCTTTGATTTCTTCTCCAAGCTTCGCAAAATCTGCTGATAAGATAGAAGGTGCTATTTTAATCATTTCAATTAATACCTCGGCTTTCTGTCAGTGATTTCCTGCAAAAACTGCAAGTAATGATTGTAACGGGTTTGAAGAATTTCACCGGATTCCACTTTTCTTTTCACTTCACAAGAAGGTTCCTTCAAGTGCAGGCAGCCTCTGAATTTACATTGCTCAGACGCTTCCAGGAACTCAGGAAAACAACTTCCCAGCTCTTGTTTTTCAAGGGTATCAAATTCCAATGAACTGAATCCAGGGGTATCGGCAACCAAGCCGCCAGCCAGTTCATGAAGCTCAACATGACGTGTCGTATGTTTCCCCCGTCCGAGTGATTCTGATATTTCGCCTGTTTCGAGTGACAAGTTAGGTAAAAGCGTATTCAACAAGGTTGATTTCCCGACACCGGATTGTCCAGCAAGAACAGTTGTCTTTCCCTCCAAGAACGGCTGCAGTTTCTCAATAAGTCCAGGCTCATCAATAGAAGTCATCAATACCGAATAACCTATTGATCGGTAATAAGCAGCAGCTTCTTCAGCTTTCTGAAGTTCGGCTTCATTCGCTTTATCTTTCTTCGTCAGGCAAATGACAGGCTCAATATGATGGGACTCAACAAGGACAAGAAAGCGATCTAGCAAGTTAGAACTGAACGCCGGCTCTACGATTGAGACCGCAAGTAACGCCAAGTCAATGTTAGAAACAGGAGGACGCACTAGTTCATTCTTTCGCGGATGAACTTCAGTAATCGTCGCATCTTCTACTCCTTCTTGTACGTATGTTACCCAGTCACCTACAAGCGGAGTGATTTTTCGCTTTCTAAATACGCCTCTTCCTCTGCAGCGCACTGTCCCTCCATCATACTTTACATAGTAAAACCCGCTAATCGCTTTTCGAATTTGACCTTCTGGCATCCTATCCCCATCCTTATTGAATGTCTTTGTAGTTAAACGTCTTTTCTTCGATAACTGTTGTACCGCGGAGGATTTTATATCCGCCTCGCTGACCTTCTTCCAACTCGACTGTAATTTGTTTCTCAGTATCTTCAGTTATGTCAAATTCCTCAATTGGATCGGTCATTGAATGTTCGCGGTCTTGAATATAAATGCGAACCGTTTGAGGGGGTCTCTCTTCATCCCCATCCTCTGACGAACCGTCATCTTCTAATGCTTCGTAAGGGATCTTGATACGCTTTACGTAAAGTTTTACCGGCTTTTGAGCTGGCCCTTTTGAAACTGTTACATTTACCGTTGTTCCAATTGGGAGCGACTGACCTGCATCCGGTTCCTGTTTCATAACCTGGCCTTCAGGAATGGAATCCGAGTTACTCTTTTTAGCCACCCTTATATTGAAGCCCGACGAACGTGCGTAAGCATTTAACTGATCATCCGTAAATCCAATCAAGCTTTCCAGCGTTTTCGTTTCCGGTCCTTTACTAACAGTGAATACAACATCCGTTTCACTGGGAACGACTTCTGAATCGGGATCTGGATCTTGTCTTAGGATGGTTCCTTTAGGTTGATCATCGAATTCATCTTCTGATTTGATAGACTTGAATTTAAAAGGATCTAACCGTTCTTGAGTAGCCTCGTAGTCCCTGCCTGTATAATCAATGAACGTCATCGTCTCTTTACCTGTACTGATATATAACTTGACCGAACTTCCTTTGTCACGCTGTTTGTCTGCTTCAGGAATCGTTCGGAAAACTTCCCCTTTTTCATATTCCTCAGAAGGCTGTTCGAGTTTGCCATCTACAACAAATCCCTTTTCTTCAAGGAGTGCGATTGCATCTGCTTCATCTTTTCCTAGTACGTCAGGGACAGTCACTTGCCGGTCAAACATACCTGTGAGATACAGTATTGCAATTGCAGCAGCGATTACTATCGCAATGCTTGCAAAAATCGGCCATTTTTTACGTTTGTTCTTCTGAGGAACCGGTTCTGATTTCACAGGCTCTGCCTTTAATCGAACGGGTTCAATCTTCATCGTTTGTTCAGTGTCCAGTAAACTTGGAGCATCTTTAATGACTGGAAGCGCACGTGTTTCATCTTCATCAAAAGGAATTGCAAACTTAGGTTCATTGACTCGTGCTGGATCGAGTGCTGTCAGCAAATCGTCATACATTTCATCTGCTGAAACATACCGATGCCTGGCATCCTTTGTCGTGGCTTTCAAAATAATATTTTCAACACTTTGAGGGATCATTGGGAAATCCGCTCGCACAGAAGGCGTCTCTTCCTGTAAATGCTTAAGAGCAATCGCTACAGCTGATTCGGCTGAAAATGGCAGCTTGCCCGTCAGTAACTCGTAAAAGACAATCCCCAACGAATAGACGTCTGATTTCTTAGTTGCCATCCCGCCTCTTGCTTGTTCCGGTGATAAATAATGGACGGTACCCAGTACAGAATTCGTTTTGGTATGGGAGGTCGCTGTAAGCGCCATTGCAATTCCGAAGTCTGTAATTTTCACGTTACCTTCTTCATCCATTAAAATATTTTGCGGCTTCACATCACGATGAATGATGCCGTTATGATGCGCATTTGATATGGCAGCAACTAGCTGCAGCATGATCGGAATGGCTCTCTCAGGTTCAAGCGGACCGTTCTCTAAAATAAAGCGCTTTAAAGTCAGACCTTTCACGTACTCCATCACCAGGTAATGAAGCTCATCTTCTTCACCCACATCAAATATATTGACGATATTTTGGTGGGTTAAGCTAGTTGCAGAAAGCGCTTCACGCTGAAATCTGCGTTTTAACTCTTCTTCGTTCGCAAAGTCGTAATTTAAGACTTTAATCGCGACATCCCGATCTAAAATCACATCATGTGCCAAGTAAACTTTAGACATCCCGCCTTCACCGATTGTGCCGATGATATCATAGCGGTCTCCAATTCGATTACCAATCATACAGCACCAGCTCCATGGTCGTTAGAGGCAAGCAACACCGCAGTAATGTTGTCCTCTCCGCCTCTTTCGTTAGCGAGATCAATCAGTTGTTTCACTTTTTCTTCGAGTGTATTGTCCGCAACGATGAGTTCCCGCATCATTTCAGGTTCGACTTTGTTGCTCAGACCATCTGTGCACAATAACAGATAGTCTTCTTTTTTAAGGGGTACATGATAAAATTCAGGCTCAATATCGCGTTCAGATCCGACAGCACGCATGATCCAATTACGCTGCGGATGAACTTCAGCCTCAGCTTCCGTGATTTCCCCGCTTGCTAGCAAAGCATTTACGTAAGAATGATCCTTTGTCAGCTGGGTGATTGTATCCGAACTGACCGAATAGACCCGGCTGTCCCCCACATGGGCAATGTAACAATTTCCTTCAGCAATAACTGCTGCTTCAAGCGTTGTTCCCATACCTTCGTGTTCTGGAGAAGACTGAGCTTTTTCAAAAATCAGCTGGTTCACTTTGCGTACAATCGAATCCAGCCATTCATTCCAAGTTTCCTTGGTTTCCGGAATTGCTGCGTTCAGGTCATTGAAATGTTCTCCCATTAAACGTACAGCCATTTCACTTGCGACATCTCCACTTCGATGGCCACCCATACCGTCAGCGATTACAGCAAGTGCATAACCGTTTTCAAGTACAAATACAGCTGCTTGGTCCTCATTGAATGTGCGTTTTCTGCCAATATCAGTTCGTACACTGAAATGCATTCCGCTTCCCCCATCCCTGTACGTCTATTTAGTCGTTGCTTATTGGTTTTTGCAAGGCTGCTGCGAAAAATCCATCGCCTCCGAAGTCCTGCGGCAATACTTGCAGCATCCCGTTTGGCGTTAAAAGACCCGCTTCTTCGAAGAATTCTGGAACTAATTTAATAGCTTCAGGATGACGTTCTAGAAATTGCAGCACGACTCCATCATTTTCAGTCTTATCGACTGTACATGTACTGTAGACAATTTTGCCGCCTGGTTTGACAAGCGTCCAAGCCGTTTCAAGTAATTCTCCTTGGATTTTTGTAAGCGATTCAAGATCTGCTTCCGTCTTATTGTACTTAATTTCCGGTTTTCTGCGGACAACCCCCAGACCGCTGCATGGCGCATCCACTAAAATCCGGTCGAACGTGTTCGGTTTATACGTATATCCCAATTCGCGGCTATCCCCGCTGGAAGTCCAAATCGAATTCAGGCCTAAACGTTCTGCATTCTCTTCGATCAGCTGCAATTTATGTTCATGAAGATCATGCGCGTGCACTTCTCCTGTATCGTTCAAATGCTCAGCAATTTGGGTCGTTTTCCCGCCAGGTGCTGCGCACATATCAAGCACCTTCATTCCCGGCTGCACATCCAGTGCATAAACAGGAAGCATTGAGCTTTCATCTTGAACAGTCAGCCATCCTTTGGTGTACGTATAGGTTTTTGCGACATTTCCTGAATGACAATAAATCGCTTCAGGCACCACTTTCCCTAACTCCACTTTTGCACCTTCACTCTTCAGCTGGTGAAGTGCTTTTTCAACAGTTGTCTGCGCGATATTGACACGTGCCGTATTCATCGGCGGCTCATTATTAGCACGCGCCATTTCCGAAGTGACTTTCAAGCCGTACTGATCAATCCAGCGTCGGATCAGCCATTCAGGATGACTTGTCTCTAATGACAAACGTGTAATTCCATCAGTTATTTCATCAAGAGATCGGACCCCTTGGCGCAATACAGAGCGAAGAACTCCATTTACGAATCCGGTTGTTCCTTTATGTCCACGAACTTTTGCAATTTCCACTGCTTCATTTACAGCAGCGTGTGGAGGAATCTTTGTTAAATAGACAATCTGATACAGCGACATACGAAGCAGTTCACGAACCCAATCATCCAGTTTCCCTTTGATGAATGGAGCTAGATAATAATCCAGTGTCAATCGATACTGTAACGTTCCATATGTTAAATTCGTTAACAATGGTTTGTCCTGCTCTTTAATGGCATAGGATTTCATCGTCCGGGTTAATAATAGATTGCTGTATGCTTGGTTCCGGCTCACTTCAAGTAAAATGGAAAGTGCCGCATCCCGGACGTTCCCCTGCATCATTATTTTCTTCTTTGCTGTCATAGGAAGAAATCTCCTTTTTTCCACTGGCTACCCGATCCGTTCAAAAAGACGGTTGCAGTCATGCGTTTTTTTCCAGAAGGCTGCAATTCTGTAATTGCAATCGCTGTATCATCACCTGTTTTCACAAGAATTTGATCTTTAGTCAACTCGATGATTTCACCCGATTCACCTTTGGATTCTGTTGGAAGTACTTCGGTCTTCCAGACTTTTACGTTCTCTCCGCCAAATGTCGTATAGGCTGTAGGCCAAGGGGTAAGGCCTCTCACTTGGTTATGAATATCCGTTCCTTTTTGTGTCCAGTCAATCCGCTCTTGCTCGCGTGAGATATTTTTTGCAAATGTAACTTTTTCTTCATCTTGCGGAATTCGCGCATTTGTCCCTTCCAGAATCGAAGGCAATGTCTCTTTTAACAATTTTTCTCCAGTAAGTGATAATTTATCAAACATACTGCCTGTATCATCAGTGGGTGAAATCTGTTCTGTCGCTTGTGAGATAATGTCACCAGCATCTAGTTTTTCTGCCATGTACATAATGGTTACCCCGGTTTCCGTGCAGCCGTCCATAATTGCCTGGTGAATCGGGGCCCCGCCGCGATAGGCTGGAAGCAATGAAGCGTGTACATTAATACACCCTAATTTAGGAACTTCAAGCAGTTCTTTTGGCAGAATCTGACCAAAGGCCGCTGTGACAATCAAGTCGGGAGCAAGCGCTTTAATCTCCTCCAACTCAGCGGAGCCTCTTAACTTTTCAGGTTGAATAACAGGAAGCCCCAGACGCAATGCTTCCGCTTTCACAGGAGGCGGTGTCAAGACGCGCTTTCGGCCAACAGGTCTATCAGGTTGAGTCACAACACCGACAATTTCATACCCTTCTTCGTGGAGCATACGCAAAATAGGCGCTGAAAAATCAGGTGTTCCCATAAATAAAAGCTTATTCAATCCCTTCACCGTCCTTTTCAAGTTGAACGAGCTCTTCGTCCAATTCTTCAAATTCCGAAGCGTCGACAATCCGGCTAATTTTTTTATTGAACAAAATGCCGTCTAAATGATCGATTTCATGCATAATCGCTCGTGCTTCAAAGCTTTCAGCTTCCAGTTCATAGAGTGAACCATCCCGTTCTTGTGCTTCTACACGTACAAAAAATGGACGCTTCACTTCACCGTACAAATCGGGGAAACTTAGGCAGCCTTCCAAGTCCACATCTTCCCCGCCAACTGCGGTAATGACAGGATTGATAAGTTCAATAGGCGGATCTCCCTCACCAATATCCACAATCGCAGCGCGGATTGACTGTCCCACTTGTGGAGCAGCGATTCCTACACCATCTGCAGCGATCATCGTTTCCATCATATCGTCCAGCAGCTTGTGTAAATTACGGTCAAATTTCGTTACTTCTTTTGTTTTCGTTTCCAATATTTCAGCTGGATATTTTACAATTTCTAGTACAGTCAAACAAATTCCTCTTTTCTGGTTCCTATTCAGTAAATAACGACAGGTGATTTATCAACAGAAAGCTGTAATCCGTCTTTTATCCAATCCGTTCGATAAATCCGGATAAGTGCCTGCAGTGTCTCTGTCAGTTTCGGTTCTTTTTTGTATTTTATCAAACATTGATAGCGATATCTATTATTCACACGGCTAATGGCAGACGCTGTCGGACCGATAATGACGCTTTCCGGACTTAACCCGTCTGCTAAAAATCGTCCTGCTTTTTCAGCATATCCTACAACTTTCATTAAATCTTCATGGCTGAATTGAATATTGACAATGTAATAAAATGGCGGATACCCAAATTGCTTCCGAGTTCCCATCTCCATTTCATAAAACGGTTCATATACTTGAGCTTTAGCAAGTTCGATTGCATAGTGTTCCGGTGTGTACGTTTGAACAAATACTTCTCCTTCTAAGTCATGACGTCCTGCTCTGCCGCTTACTTGAGTAAGCAATTGAAACGTCTTTTCCGCGGCTCTGAAATCTGCCAGATGCAGGGTTGTATCTGCCGCTAAAACACCGACAAGTGTAATATTCGGAAAATCAAGTCCTTTAGCAATCATTTGCGTCCCAAGTAAAATATCTGCCTGGCCTTCACTGAACTTTTGAAGCAGACGGGCATGTGATCCTTTTTGGCGAGTCGTATCGACATCCATACGAAGCACTCGCGCTTCCGGGAAAAGTTTTGCAATCTCTTCTTCCGCTTTTTGTGTACCCGTTCCAAAAAAACGAATATGTTCACTTTCGCATTCAGGGCAGACTTGAGGCACTCGTTCTTCATGTCCGCAGTAGTGACATTTTAAATTCTCAGTGGCCCGATGATACGTCAATGAAATATCACAGTTCGGACATTGAATCGTCGTCCCGCAATCCCTGCATAAAACAAAAGAAGAAAAACCACGCTTATTTAAAAACAGAACTGTCTGTTCTCCTTTATCCAATCGATCTCTGACAGCATCCGCCAGCGGGACAGAAAACATAGAACGGTTGCCGTCTTTCAGTTCAGCTCGCATATCGACGATGTTGACGTTTGGCAGCTCCTGATCTTTTGCCCGTGTTGGCAATTCCAGAAGACGATAAACACCTTTCGACGCACGCGCATAAGATTCAAGGGCGGGAGTCGCACTTCCGAGAATCACAGGGCAATGATTGAACTGTGCACGCCAAATCGCAACATCCCGTGCATGATAGCGGGGAGAATCTTCTTGTTTATACGTAGATTCGTGCTCTTCATCCAAAATAATGATTCCTAGTTTTTCAAAAGGCGCAAAAATAGCAGAACGCGCCCCAACAACCACTTTCACTTCTTTACGATGAATTTTACGCCACTCATCATATTTCTCACCTGCAGATAGTGCACTGTGCATAACTGCAACTTGATCACCGAAACGCTCTTTGAACCGCGTAGTCATTTGAGGCGTCAGCGAAATCTCCGGTACAAGCATAATTGCTTCTTTTCCAGTTGACAGCACTTCTTCGATCGTTTGCAAGTACACCTCAGTCTTGCCGCTGCCTGTAATGCCGTGCAGCAGGAATGTTGTATCTGTACCTGATCGATATGCTTCAAGTATTTCATCCACTGCGTGCTGCTGATAGGCGGTAAGCTGTTTTGGAATCGCTGTATCCTGGATTTCCAATGCATCAGGTTCCCGGTACACTTCTGTCTTTTTTTCCTGGGCAAATCCTTTTTCAATGATTGTTTTCAAAACAGTGGCAGATACGCCGGATTCAGCAATCAGCTTTCCGGCTTCAATGGTTTGTCCTGCATGTTCAATCATCCAATTTACCAACTCACGCTGTTTGACCGCTTGTTTACTTAATGTCTCTACTTGCTGATTCAATTCTTCTATCTCAGCAATATGAATCATTCGGACTTTCTTCACAGCTGTCTGTTGTTTAACAAGCGTGTCTACACGGACTGCACCGTTTTTTACATAGGCCTTAAGCTGCCTTAACAGCTCTGATGTATCAGCTATTTTTAATGGAACACGGTCTCTGCCCCGCAGCATATTCATAAATTCAGTATCTGTGATGGCTGATGAATCCTCCACTTGTATATACTTTTCATACTTAGCACGCATTGCCGCCGGAAGCATAACTTGAAGGGCCTCTATTCGATAAGCAAGCGTATCCACAGCAAGCCATTCCGAAAGTTTGAGCAGTTCCGATGAGAGAATTGGTTCAAAATCGATAAGCTCTTCCAACGGTTTAATCTTACTGACGTCCAAGTCGCTGTCGTTTTTCAAAGCAACCACATAGCCTGCTACTTTACGCGGACCAAATGGTACTTTTACACGCATCCCGGGTTCTACAAAGCCTAAAAAAAGTTCAGGAATTTTATAGTCAAATGGACGATCAATCGGATACGCTGCAACATCCACGATCACTTCAGCGATCATAGGGAATCTGTTCCTTCTTGAACGATCGTTGTGAGCAATTGCTTCGCCAGCTCCTTTTTCTCCATAGCCGGGAATAGAATCTCGATACCGGATCTTGAAATCAGGGTCACGACGTTCTCATCACTGCCAAAACCGCCTGCAGGATCCGTAACATCATTCACAATAATCCAATCCAGATTTTTCGATTCCAACTTACCTTTTCCATATGTAAGTGCATCAGTCGTTTCTGCCGCAAATCCGACAAGCCGCTGTGTTGTTTTCATTTCACCTAACGTTTTCAAAATATCGGTTGTCCGTTCCAATTCCAGCGATGTTTCGCCTTCTTTTTTCTTCATCTTTTGTTCATGAATTGTCTTTGGACGATAATCTGCAACTGCAGCTGATTTAACAACATAATCCGCAGCTGAGTAATAATCTAAAACGGCTTGAAGCATCTCAGCCGCGCTTTCTACACGAATGAGCTCAACTCCTGCTGGTGGAGCCAGCGATACAGGTCCCGAAATGAGAATCGTTTCTGCACCGAGTTCAACCGCAGCTTGCGCCATCGCGTACCCCATCTTGCCGCTTGAGAAATTTGATATGTACCGGACCGGATCAATTCGTTCTAATGTCGGACCTGCCGTCACGACCACTTTTTTACCTGCAAGCGGCAGTTTTACGGTTTCATTAAAGAACGAATCGACTAGTTCCACAATGCGTTCAGGCTCCTCTAGACGGCCTTTGCCAACATATCCGCATGCTAAAAAACCCTCGGATGGTTCGATGAATCGAACTCCATCTTTATAAAGAGTATCGATATTCCGAAGGACTGCCGGGTGCTCGTACATATGGACATTCATGGCAGGCGCAATCCAAACAGGAGCTGTCGCTGCAAGTAAGAGAGTTGACGCCATATCATCTGCGATGCCATTTGCCAGTTTCCCGATGAAATTCGCAGTAGCCGGTGCAACGATAATTAAATCTGCCCAATCTGCAAGATCGATGTGTGCGATAACTGAGGAATCTTTTTCATCGAACGTATCGTAATAAACATCGTTCCGAGACATAACTTGGAACGATAACGGCTGAACAAACTCCATCGCAGAGCGGGTCATCACCACTTTCACCTGCGCTCCGGATTGACTCAATTTACTAACCAGTGCAACCGCTTTGTAGACGGCAATGCCGCCAGTCACACAAAGCAAAACTTTTTTATTGGCTAACAACCTCTTCATCCTCCCCGAAAATGACAAACTCCCAAAGAAAGTACATTTTCTAAGGGAGCTTCCATATGTGTATTCAACTCAAGTACGTTTAAATTTCGTCCTCATAGACAACGGAAGCGTCCGTCTTGCGTTTATGAAGCATGCCTGCTGCTACTTCTTCAAGTGCTTTGCCGACATTTTTATGTGATGTGTAGGAAACTAGCTGCTCGTCTTTCTTTTCTTGCATTTCGCGGGCTCTCTTTGCAGCAAGTGAGACAAGCGTGTACTTTGAATCGATTTTCTCTTTTAGTGAATCAACAGATGGATATAACATTGTTTTATTCCCCTTCCAACATAGCTAAATAACGTTCTTCAACGCGTTCTCTTCGGCAGTGCTCAGCTGTCACGATTGCATTGATGCGATCGCACGCTTTCGTCACTTCATCGTTTTCTACAACATAATCATACAAGTCCATCATCTCTAACTCGTCACGCGCTTTTGCGACGCGTGAAGCAATGACTTCCAGTACTTCTGTCCCGCGGCCTACAAGCCGCTGCTCTAAATGTGAAAGACTTGGCGGCGCTAAGAATATGAATAGCCCGTCCGGCATTTTCTCTCTCACTTGTGCAGCACCGACTACTTCAATTTCCAAGAAGACATCTCTTCCGGAATCGAGAGTTTCGTTTACATAATCCAGCGGGGTTCCATAATAATTTCCGACATACTCCGCATGCTCAAGAAGTTTTCCTTCCTCAATGAGTGCCTCAAACACTTCACGCGGACGGAAAAAGTAATCGACTCCATCCGCTTCGCCTTCTCTCGGCTGACGCGTCGTCATCGATATCGAATATTCATAATTGGTGTCCGGAGACGCAAACAGCTCTTTCCGAACAGTTCCTTTTCCGACTCCCGATGGGCCGGAAAGAACAATCAAAAGTCCTCGTTGTTTAAACATGCAATCCCTCTTCTAATGTAGTCTCTCCATTCAAATCAGCCCTAATCCAGTTCGATCCGAAGTTTGTATTCGTATTATACCATATGTTTGGCGCGTAGTGCTAAAATGGAGGAAACGAAAAGAAAGAGGAATTCACATGGCATTTGACGGGTTGTTCACAACCGCGATGAAACGCGAACTACAAACGATAGAAAATGGGAGAATCACAAAGATTCACCAACCAAACGCACAAGAAACCGTATTCATTATCCGAGCAGGCGGTCAAAACCGAAAGTTACTTTTTTCGGTTCATCCTTCCTATGCGCGCGTGCAATTTACAGAAGAAACGATTCAGAACCCAAAAGAACCTCCAATGTTCTGCATGACACTTCGAAAACACTTAGAAGGCGGCACAATTACAGCAGTTGAACAAATGGGAACAGACCGAATCTTAAAGTTTACGATACGTTCAAAAAACGAAATTGGCGATGATATGGAACGTGCAATCATATTTGAAATCATGGGGCGTCACAGTAACTTTTTACTGATCGATCCGGAACGAGATATGATCATCGACAGCATGAAGCACTTGCCGCCAAGTGTGAACAGCTATCGTACCATTATGCCAGGCCAACCTTACATCCCAGCACCGCCGCAAGATAAACGCAATCCATTTACACTTACTCAAGAAGAGTTTGAACAATTACTTCCATCGTTTGATACTCCTAAAGCTGTTGTTCAAGAGCTTTCAGGATTTTCACCGGTGCATGCGGAGGAACTGCTGTATCGATTAACCAGTTCAGCCGGAGCGTCTGCATATGAGACCTATCAGTCATTCGTCCAGATTTTTTCAGAAGGTCCTTTTCATCCGAACACTGTGGAAAAGGAGGGAAAGTTATTATTTTCTGCAGCTGAGCTGACGTTCACGGAAGGATCCGAGATTGTTTATCCGACCCTCGGGGAATTGCTGGACAAAGTCTACTTTGCCCGTGCAGTTCGAGAACGGGTGAAAGCGCAAGCAGCTGATCTAGAGCGCTGGCTGGATAACGAAATTTCCAAACTGAAGTTAAAAGTGCAAAAGCTGGAAAAAGAACGCAATGACGCAGGTCGCTTGGATACGTTCCAACTTTATGGTGAACTTCTCACAGCAAACAGTTATGCGATTGAAAAAGGGCAAAAAGAAGCCGTTGTTGATAACTATTATGAGCAAGGAACAACTGTGACGATTCAACTGGATCCACGCAAATCTGTGATTGACAATGCGCAGCGTTATTTTTCAAAGTATACAAAAGCGAAGAATGCCTTAATTCAACTTGCTAGTCAATTGGAAAAAGCCCGCGAAGACATCGAGTATTTTGAAATGGTGAAACAGCAAGTCATGCAGGCATCTACTGATGATATCGATGAAATCCGGGACGAACTTGCGGAACTGGGTCTCATGAAAGCTCGAAAAGGCAAGAAGAAAGTAAAACCTAAGAAACCGATGCCCGAATCGTATCAGTCGACAGATGGTATAAAAATCTCAGTCGGGAAAAATAACCGACAAAATGATTGGCTGACTTCGAAGCTCGCTGCCCGCAACCATATTTGGCTGCATACCAAAGATATTCCGGGGTCACACGTAGTCATTCACGATGAGGAGCCGAGCGAACAAACGATTCAAGAAGCTGCCACTCTCGCGGCTTACTTCAGTAAGGCACGAGGATCAGCATCCGTGCCAGTCGATTTCACAGAAGTCCGTCACGTAAAAAAGCCCAATGGGTCAAAACCAGGGTTTGTCATCTACTTTGAACAAAAAACGATTTTTGTCACCCCCGATGAAGATGTCGTACGGCAGTTAAAAGCATAACCTACCCCAGCATGGCTCCCCGCCTTGCTGGGTTTTTATGTTGTTTGGCAAGTGTGATCATAAATCACGAAATTCGCTCATAAACACGAGATAATGATCATATATCGTCGAAAAAGCTCATAAATCACAAATTGTGATCATAAAACACATATTGCGCTCATAAACTCCAAAATAGGATCATAAACCGACAAAAACGCTCATAAACCAACTTTTCGATACAACCATCTCTTCGAATCGTCACAAACCTACATATATTTCCACTCCCTACTACTAAACGACATCTGTCAAATGCTGTCGTTTTAAAAAGTTCCATAAAAAAAGAAGCTCAGCGTAAAACGCCAGCTTCCGTCAATTATTGCAACGTGCCAGATTTTAATTTTTGGTGCCAGTCAAGGAGAGGAGCAACAGATTCTTCGCGGATTGCTCCGGAACGCGTTGCTACTTCAGCGAGGGCATTGAAATCTGTGAGGCTGGTATAAGATAATCCAGCTTTTTCAAATGCTTGATCAGCACTTTCCAATCCATATGTAAAGATGGAGACAACACCTTCCACTTGAACGCCAGCTTCTGTTAATGCATCCGCAGCAGTCAAGCTGCTACCGCCAGTAGAAATTAAATCTTCCACGATGACAGCCCGGTCTTCCGGCTTTACTTTCCCTTCGATCTGCTTACTCCGTCCGTGACCTTTTGCTTTTGAACGGACATAGACCATCGGCAATCCTAAAATATCTGCAATCCATGCCGCATGCGGGATACCAGCTGTAGCTGTCCCAGCAATGACTGTTGTTTCAGGGTAATTCGCTTTAATGGAAGCAGCCATTCCTTCAGCAATCCTTCTTCTGCCGCCTGGGTCTGACATGATAAGGCGGTTGTCACAATAAATGGGTGATTGGATGCCTGATGCCCATGTGAAAGGCTCATCCGGGCTAAGTGTTACAGCACCTACGTGCAATAGAATTTTTGCGATTTCTTGTTTAGTCATCATTTACCCAATCCTTTCCACTGTCTTGCAATTTCTTGATAAGCTGCTAACGGATCTGCAGCTTCAGTTATCGAGCGGCCGACGACAATATGTGTCGAGCCCATCTTTTTAGCTTCTGCAGGTGTCGCGATCCGTTTCTGATCGTGAGCGGCTTCATTTGCAAGCCGAATACCTGGTGTTACTTTCAAAAACTCGTTTCCGCAAACTTCAGCGATAGATCCCGCTTCTAAAACGGAGCATACGACACCGTCTAACTTTGAAGTTTGGGCAAGTTTTGCATAATGCAAGACTGAATCGTTCAATGAAGTCTGAATAAGCTGCTCGCGCTGCATCTGTTCTTCTGTTGTTGAAGTCAACTGTGTGACCGCAATAATGGATGGCCGAGTTCCGCCCGCTGCAGTACCAATATCCAAGCCTTCAAGTGCCGCATCCATCATGAATGAGCCCCCTGCTGCATGCACATTCACTAAATCAGCTCCGACTGACGCGAGTGACGTCATCGCAGACTTCACGGTATTCGGGATATCATGTAATTTCAAATCCAGGAACACGTCAAATCCCTGTTCTTTTAGATGATAAACAATTGCTGGTCCTTCTTTGTAAAAAAGTTGCATCCCTACTTTGACAAACGTACCGCTTTCAAAAGGTTTTAAAAAGGATAATGCGGCTTCTTGATGTTCGAAATCCAATGCAATGATTGGGGATGTGTTCATACCGCATGACTCCTTCCGATTAACTCTGTAATAGTTTCCAGCCCTAGTTCATCTAACAATGCTGGTAAAGCATGAATGATTTCAGGGCAAACAAATGGATTCACAAAGTTTGCCGTGCCGACTGCTACCGCGCTTGCTCCTGCTGATAAAAAGTCGATCACATCACCTTCATCCGTAACTCCGCCCATTCCGATTATTGGAATGTTGACCGCTTTACTTACTTCATACACCATTCGAATAGCTACGGGTTTGACCGCCGGGCCTGAAAGCCCGCCAGTTCCATTTGCGATGACCGGCTTCCCTGTTTTCCGGTCAAGGCGCATGCCAACGAGTGTATTGATCATAGTAATCCCATCTGCTCCAGCAGCTTCCACAGCTTTTGCAATTAAAGTAATGTCCGATACATTTGGTGATAATTTCACATAAACCGGAACAGTGGATACTTCCTTTACAGCCGAAGTCAACTCTGCCGCAAGATTTGGATCTGTTCCGAAGGCAATTCCGCCGCATTTTACATTCGGACATGAAATATTGAGTTCCAGCGCATTCACGTTCGGTGCTTTTGATATCGCTTCGGCAACTTGTACATAATCTTCCGTTTCAGAACCCGCCACGTTCGCAATAATCGGAACGTCATGTTGTGCAAGACGCGTTAATTCTTCTGTCATTACGCGTTCTAATCCTGGATTTTGAAGTCCGATTGCGTTCAACATACCTGCTGCCGTCTCGGCTACACGCGGAGTTGGATTGCCGAATCGTGTCTCAAGCGTTGTAGCTTTAATCATAATTGCCCCAAGTTGAGACAAATCATACAAATTCCCAAACTCTTTTCCAAATCCGAAACAGCCTGAAGCAGGCATGATTGGATTTTTCAGCGACAAACCTGGTAATTCAACGGCTAATCGATTCATATCGCAACCACCCCCGCTGGAAATACAGGTCCATCTGAACAAACTTTAACATAAGGCATATCTTGTCCAGTTTGTGTTTCACATACACATGCGAAGCAAGCACCAATCCCGCATCCCATGCGCTGTTCAAATGATAAGAATCCTTGCTTATCATGAAACGCTTGCTGCACTGCATGAAGCATCGGAGTTGGACCGCACGTGTAATAGGTTGTGAAATCTACCGGATTTCTTGCCAGCGAATCTGTGACAAAACCTTGTTCTCCCGCACTGCCATCTGCTGTTACGATTCTTGTCTCGCCAAGTGCCGCAAACTCTTCTTCATAAAATACAGCAGCAGCTGATTGAAATCCTAGAATATGTACACATTTTACTCCTTTGGCGGTCAGTTCTTTTGATAGCTGATACAGAGGAGGAACCCCAATTCCTCCTCCTATCAAAAGGGCAGTTTCACCCTTGACAGAATTGTCAGCTGAGAAGCCATTTCCAAGAGGTCCAAGGACATCCACTTCAGCATCGATCTGTTTGGCAGCAAGTAATTGCGTCCCCCTGCCTTCAGCGCGGAAAATAAGTGTCATTTGTTCCTTTACTTTATCAAAAGAGGCAATTGAAATTGGCCGTCTAAGCAATGGTTCAAATGTATCTGTAACTCGGATATGAACGAACTGCCCCGGTGAAGCAATTTCATTCACAAGATTCCCTGTAAGTACCATTTCGATAATATTATCTGCGATTTGACGTGTTGAGCATATTGCCATTCTGTTCTGCACAATCATGCAAGAACCCTCCTCTACTTCACTCGATCATCCCGATCTTCACTTTTGCACAGAATAGACCGTTTCACCGCCATACATTGTCAACACGGGCCATCCCGTACAAGTTACTCCTGTAAACGGTGTATTTTTTCCTTTTGATAAAAACGCAGTCGGGTTAATGGCCTGTTCAGTCGTCAAATCGAGCAGTACCAGATCAGCAATAGCTCCTTCTTCAATTGAACCATATGGAAGGTCGAAAACGTCACATGGTTTTTTCGCAAACCAGTCGATTAGCTGATTCAATGTCCAGTCTCCGTTTTTCACGAAATTTGTATAAAGCAATGGGAATGCTGTTTCAAATCCTGTGATTCCGAACGGCGCTGTTTTGAATCCTGCAGCCTTTTCTTCCGCACTATGCGGCGCATGATCCGTTGCAATGAAATCTAGTGTTCCGTCAAGCAATCCTTCTCTCAGTGCCGCCAAGTCTTCGTTTCCACGCAATGGAGGGTTCATCTTCCAAGCAGCATCATCTTCAGGAATATCATGTTCTGTCAGCAATAAATGGTGAGGCGTCACTTCAGCAGTAACATGGACACCAGCTCGTTTTGCATCACGGATGACACGAACGGATTCTTTCGTGCTTACGTGGCAAACATGGTAATGTGCACCTGCAGCTTCAGCAAGAAGAATATCTCGTGCAATATGGACTGATTCTGCAACAGAAGGAATTCCCGGAAGTCCGAGTTCCTTATTCCGGATCCCTTCGTGCATCGCTCCTCCATAAATGAGCGTATTATCTTCACAGTGTGCAACAACAGCCATGTTCAATTTTGCCGCGTCTTGCATGGTCTCAAGCATCATTCCGGCTTGTTGAATACCTACGCCGTCATCCGTAAATGCGAATGCTCCATGTTCTTTTAGTTCTGCTAAATTCGTGCGCTCTTTTCCAGCTTCTCGAATCGTAATCGATGCATATGGCAACACACGAATTACTGCATTTTTTTCAATTAACTCGTTCACGTGTTCAATATTTTTAATGGTATCTGGAACAGGACGTGTATTTGGCATCGCACAGATGGTTGTGTAACCGCCTTTAGCAGCAGCTTTCGTTCCACTCTCAATTGTTTCTTTGTGCTCGCCGCCCGGCTCGCGTAAATGTACATGGACATCGACAAATCCTGGTGCCAGGCAATACCCGTTTCCTTCAATCACTTCGGCACCTTTTACTTCCAAGTTTTGTCCGATTTCTGCAATCTTACCGTCTTGTATGCGTACATCCTTTAAATCTTGTGAAGTTTCATTAAATAGCCAAATATTTCGGAGCAGCTTGTGCATGAACATTTCCTCCTCGTAAGATCATTTCCATCGCAGCAGCGCGAATATAGACGCCATTTTCAACCGCTTCATAGACACGGAGTTTTGGATGAGTTGTCAATGATTCTGCAATCTCAACTCCCCAGTTGATTGGCGCGGGATGCATGATAATTGCATTTTCCTTCATCATCGCTGCACGGTCTGCAGTCAATCCGTATTGTGCATGATACTGGTCTTTAGTAAAGCTCATCTTTTCATCATGACGCTCATGCTGTACTCTTAGCAGCATCACAACGTCAGCTTGCTCAATTACATTGTCCCAGCCTGAAAGTGTCTCATAATCACCTGACCATTCATCCGGGCAGACAAATTGTACGTTTGCACCTAGTTTTTGCAATGCCTCTGCGTTAGAAGCAGCAACTCGGCTGTGTGACAAATCTCCAGCAATCACTACATTAAGTCCTTGGAAGTAACCGAACTCTTCTTTGATGGTAAATAGATCCAATAATGATTGACTTGGATGCTGCCCTGTTCCATCTCCGCCATTAAATACTGGGATTTTTATGCCCTCCAGTTGTTTGTAATATTCTTTTTCAGGGTGTCGGATGACGACTGCGTTTACACCAAGTGCTTCCAATGTCTTAACAGTATCGAATAGCGTTTCTCCCTTAGTCGTGCTTGAATGACCTGGATCAAACTGGATAATTTCTAATCCCAATTTTCTTTCAGCGATTTCGAAGCTTAGCTTTGTGCGTGTACTAGGCTCAAAAAACAAGTTGCTCACTAAATATTTCCCGGGCAATTCTCGAATTCCATGACGCTTCAAGTACTCCGCATAATTCAAGATCTCCATAATATTTTCTTCGTTAAATTGTTTCATAGTAAGTAAGTTATCCATTTTGTCGTCCTCCTCTTAGTTAGGGGAAGGTCTTAAAAAAGCCTTCCCAGCATGTAGGAAGGCCATTTATGTATGCAGGTCCCTTGAACAGTTCCTGTCACATAAACCTTTCCTTGTTTCTCTGAACAATGTTAAAAGGTCTAACGTATTTAGTTTTCTTTATCTGTCCATAAAGGTTCTTCTTGAACATCATCCAACTTATTCTTTTCACGTCCCGGGAGCACTAAGTTCAGAAGTACACCTACGATTGCAGCCAGCGCCATGCCTTCGATATGGAAAGTGTCGCTGAAGTTGATGGATGCACCGCCGATTCCAATGACGAGAATGACAGATGTGATGACAAGATTCCGCTGCTTATCAAAGTCCACTTGGTGATCCACAAGCATTCGCAAACCGGATGATGCAATAATTCCGAAGAGCAGGATAGAAATCCCTCCAAGTACCGCTGTTGGAATGGTTGCAATCATTGCCATTACTTTCCCCATGAAAGAGAATAGAATTGCGAACACTGCAGCCCCAACGATGACATAGACACTATATACTCGTGTAATCGCCATAACTCCGATATTTTCACCGTAAGTCGTTTTTGGCGGTCCGCCGAGCAATCCGCTTATGAGTGTTCCAATTCCATCACCTAATAGAGAGCGATTTAATCCAGGATCGCGGATGAAGTCACGTTCCACTACTTTCCCTAATACGAGCTGGTGACCGATGTGCTCTGAAATCGTCACAATCGCAATTGGTACCATGACGAACAGCAGCGTTGGTGTGACAACAAAATTGTAATCGACTCCTGGTATTAAGAACTCCGGGACTGCAAACCACTTCGCCTCAAGTACAGGCTGGAAGTTTAAAATGCCGATTGCTGCTGAGTAAAGATAGCCTATAATTATTCCAATTAACACTGGCATTAAGCTTATGACGCCCCGGAAAAACATAAGACAAATGATTGCTGCCGCCAGTGTGACTATGGCTGCTGAGAAATGAAGAAGACTGTAAGTTGACACTCCGTCAATATCTATACGGCTTGCCATGCCGACTGCAGTCGGAGCCACGGCGAGTCCAATAACCATGATAACCGGGCCCACCACAACTGGAGGTAAGATATTCATGATCCAATTATGTCCTGTTTTCCAAATGACGAGTGACACGATCGCGTAGACTAAAGCTACAAACATACTTCCGATCATCGCACTTCCGATTCCGCCTGTTTCGGTCGCGACTTGTATCGGGACGATGAAAGCAAAGGAAGAGCCAAGGTATGCTGGAACTTTACCTTGAGTGACAACCACAAAAATGAGTGTAGCGATACCACTTGTAAGTAAAGCAATTGCCGGGCTAAGTCCAACGAGTTGCGGGACTAGGATTGTTGCACCGAACATTGCGAACATGTGCTGGAGACTTAATGCAAGCCATTTTCCACTTGCGGGTTTTTCATGGATATCCAATACTTTTTCTGACATTTCTCATGGCCTCCAAGCAGTTTTCAATTATCTTGAGTGGATTGTAACGTTATCTTCCCCATCTGATTCGACTAAATTCACGACAACTTTTTCATCACTGGAAGTCGGGATATTCTTACCGACGAAATCTGGTCGGATTGGCAACTCCCGATGTCCGCGGTCTACGAGGACACCGAGCTGAATGGAAGACGGACGGCCTAAGTCCATCACTGCATCCATCGCTGCCCGAACTGTGCGGCCAGTGTAGAGGACATCATCAATCAGGACAACTTTTTCATCAGATAAGCTGTAGTTGATGTCTACTTGTTTGACGAGCGGTTCTTTGTTTTCGTATTTCAGACCTAAGTCATCTCTGTAAAGGGAGATATCTAGTTCTCCAATTCGGATTGGCTTGCCTTCAATTTGTTCGATTTTTTCAGCGAGTCGATTTGCAAGATACGCACCTCTGGTTTTGATGCCTACCAGGATACAATGATCGATTCCTTTGTTGCGCTCAATGATTTCGTGCGCGATTCGGGTGAGTGCACGGTTAATGGCACTTTCATCCAAGATATTCGCTTTTTCTGCCATGTCAATCGACTCCTTTAGAGAAAGAATAATTACGGGATTGCTTTGATTCTGCTAACCCTTACGTTGGTTTTCACATACAAAAAACCTTCCAGCCGTCTTTCTGGCAGGAAGGTTTACATGCGTAAATAGAATTCAGCAGTCCGCGCTCGCAAGCGTGACTCTGAACAACGTGCATCCTTCCCAACCTCTCTGGATTGGCGTTAAAGGTTCGCTATTAAGTTTCTACAACAAGCATACAGGTTGAAAATCTTTACGTCAACCTTTTTTAGACTTCATTTCATTCAGTAATTGCTCGAAATCTTCTGGTAACGGAGCTTTAAACTCCATATACTCTTCAGTTACCGGATGCACAAATCCTAGCGTACCGGCGTGAAGAACTTGTCCATCAAAATCGATTGTTTTCTTCGGACCATATTTTGGATCCCCGGCAAGAGGATGGCCAATGTATTTCATATGGACACGAATTTGATGCGTTCTCCCTGTTTCCAATCGGCACTCCACAAGTGTAAAGTCTCCAAATCGCTCCAGCACTTTAAAGTGTGTGACCGCATGTTTACCTGTGTTTTCGACAGACATGCTTTGACGGTCTTTTTGGTTTCTTCCTATAGGTGCATCAATTGTGCCATTATCATGCGGAATATGTCCGTGAACGAGTGCAGTATAGACACGTGTTACTGATTTTTCCACGAGCTGATTAAAGAGTGAAGTATGCGCTTTATCATTTTTAGCGACCATGAGCAGTCCCGATGTGTCTTTATCAATACGGTGTACAATCCCCGGTCTCATGATGCCATTAATGCCTGACAGATCCGTACAATGATGCATAAGTCCATTCACAAGTGTCCCTGTTGTATGCCCAGGTGCGGGATGTACTACCATTCCACTGCGTTTGTTAACAACAAGAACATCGCTGTCTTCATAGACAATTTCAAGATTTAAATCTTCAGCAGGAATATTAAGTTCTTCCGGCGCTGGTTCATCCACGGTGAGTGCATCTCCAGATTTCACCTTATAATTTGGTTTTACTGTACCGCCATTCACTAAGACAATCCCGTCTTTTACCCATTGCTGAATAAGAGTCCGTGACCAATCCGGATTTGCAGTTGCCAGCGCTTTATCGATTCGCTCACCTGCTGTCTGTTCTTCAATTACATATTGAAACTGTTCCATTATGCCACCTTATCTTTCTTGTTCTTTTTTTCGTCTAAAATCAAATGAAGAATCACGAGTACAACGCCTGCTGTCAATGCTGCATCGGCTACGTTAAATATCGGGAAATCATAGTTAATGACCGGGATAAGAACGTTGACAAAGTCTACCACTTCGCCTCTCACCATTCGGTCAATAAAGTTTCCGACAGCGCCGCCGAGCAATAACATTAAACTCCATGCAAATAACGGTTCGTTCTTTGCCTCTTTTTGAAAGTAATAAACGATTCCGCCAACGACGACAATCGTAACAATTGCAAATAACCACATTTGACCTTCCAGCATGCCCCATGCCGCACCGCGATTCCGATGAGACAGTAAGCCTAGATACGGTTCGATTAAAGGAATTCGTTCTCCGATTTCCATATTAGCAGCGACCAGCCATTTTGTCAGCTGATCGACCAAAATAACAAGTGCTGCAATACCATAATAAATGAACAACCCGATTCCCTCCGTCCTGCAGTATCTTGTTTAGTTTATCATACCCTAACCCATCACGCGCAAGTCAATCAAGTATGAATGAAAAAAGACGCTGCAAGACCCGAATAGACGGATTGCAGCGCCTGTTTAGTTATTAAGCATAATGATGCGCAACAACGTCTGCGCAACGCTCACACAACTCAGGATAGTCAGCGTTTGAACCGACTGTCTCTGAAATTGTCCAGCAGCGTTCACATTTTTCACCGGCTGCTTTTTCAACGGATACTTGACCCGTAGTTAGTGAAACTGCATTCTCTGCCATCTCAGAAGCTGGCACCGCACTGAATTTTGAAACGATGAAGAATTGAGCAAAGTCGATTTCTTCCGTTTCAAATAGTGAAGCAAGATCTTCACGAACAGCTACAGTTACGTGTGCCTCTAGGGATTTACCAATAACTTTGTTATTACGCGCTTCTTCCAGAGCTTTCAACACATCATCACGCACAAGCATCAGCTGGTCAAACTGCGCACGAAGGTCAGACGCTTCAAGTTCCTTAGCTTCAGGCATGTCTGTAAGCTGGATACTTTCTGCTGTTTCGTGTTCCAAGTAAGCCCACATTTCGTCAGCTGTGTGCGGCAAGATTGGTGCAGCGAGTTTCAATAAGGCAAGAAGAGAGTCATACATGACTGTTTGCATCGCACGTCGGTGCGGATGATCCGCAGCTTCGATGTATACGACATCTTTTGCAATATCAAGATAGAACGAGCTTAACGTTCCTGTGCAGAACGAATTAATTGCATGATACACATTTGCAAATTCGTATTGTTCATACGCAGTTCTAACATCACGAATCAAATCTTGAAGTTTCACATACACATACTGGTCCACTGGACGCAAGTCTTCAAACGCAACCGTATCTGTACCTGGTGTGAAGTCAGACGTATTTCCGTGAAGGAAACGGACGGTGTTCCGGATTTTACGATACACTTCAGAAACTTGCTTGAAGTTCGAATCAGAAACGCGGACGTCTGCTGTGTAATCCACTGAAGATACCCATAGGCGCAGGATATCTGCTCCGAATTGGTTCGTCACTTTAGAAGGTAGAATAACGTTGCCGATTGATTTACTCATCTTGCGTCCTTCACCGTCCAGCGTAAACCCGTGGCTTAGCAAGCCTTTATAGGGTGCAATTCCGTTAATTGCTACACTTGTTGTCAAAGATGAGTTGAACCATCCGCGATACTGGTCAGATCCTTCCAGATAGAGATCTGCTGGATATGAAAGATCATCACGCTCCACAAGAACACCTTGGTGTGTAGAACCTGAGTCGAACCAAACGTCCATAATGTCCGTTTCTTTCGTAAATGTTCCATTCGGGCTGCCTTCATGAGAGAAGTCTTTCGGCAGCAAATCTTTCGTCTCCCATTCGAACCAAATGTTAGAACCGTGTTCACGGAACAACGTTGAGATGTGATCGATTGTTTCATCCGTAATAATCGGTTCGCCGTCTTCTGCATAGAACACAGGAATCGGAACACCCCACACGCGCTGACGTGAAATACACCAGTCTCCGCGGTCGCGCACCATGTTATAGAGTCGTGTCTCCCCCCAAGACGGCGTGAAGTCCGTTTTGCGGATCGCTTCAAGCAGTTCATCCCGGAATGATTCAATCGACGCAAACCACTGAGCAGTAGCACGGTAAATAACCGGCTTTTTCGTACGCCAGTCATGCGGATATGAGTGCGTGAAGAACGAAAGCTTTTCCAGTGCTCCTACTTCTTTAAGCTTTTCTGTAACGGCTTTGTTTGCATCCTCATAGAATAGTCCTTCAAACAATGGGGCTTCTGCAGTCATAACCCCACGGTCGTTAATTGGAGATAAGACGCCAAGTCCATACTGTTTCGCGACGTAGAAGTCATCTTCACCGTGTCCTGGAGCTGTATGAACACACCCCGTACCAGCATCAGCAGTTACGTGTTCACCGAGCATCACAAGTGATTCACGATCGTAAATCGGGTGACTCGCAGTGATGCGCTCGAGTTCGCGTCCTTTGAATTCCCCTGCTGTCGTGTAATCTTCCCATCCTAGTTCAGCAGCAAGACCTTCGACCAAGTCTTTTGCAACTAAGAACTTTTTATCATTTGCT
This sequence comes from Sporosarcina jeotgali, assembly GCF_033304595.1. Classification (NCBI taxonomy): domain Bacteria; kingdom Bacillati; phylum Bacillota; class Bacilli; order Caryophanales; family Caryophanaceae; genus Sporosarcina; species Sporosarcina jeotgali. Next base: position 986,979 of record NZ_CP116341.1, on the reverse strand, counting down.
TCTACAATTGTATAAACAAAGTCAGGGTGTACCGAAATTCCTAAGTTTGCTGGAATTGTCCATGGCGTTGTTGTCCAGATTAAGATAGTGACGTCCGACTCTAATACCCCTTTGCCATCACGGACCGGGAAGCTTACGTAGATGGATGGCGACTTTTTGTCTTGGTACTCAATTTCCGCTTCAGCTAACGCTGTTTCAGATGATGGTGACCAGTAGACAGGCTTTAAGCCTTTATAGATATAGCCTTTTTTCGCCATGTCCCCGAATACTTTAATTTGACGTGATTCAAATTCAGGTTTTAATGTGATGTATGGATTATCCCAATCACCGCGAACACCCAGACGTTTAAATTGTGTGCGCTGGTTGTCGATTTGAGTAAGTGCATAGTCTTTACACATTTCACGGAACTCAGCAATGCTGTGCTCTTTACGCTTTACACCTTTGTTCACAAGTGCCTGTTCGATTGGCAGACCGTGTGTGTCCCAGCCTGGAACGTAGGGTGCATGGAAGCCCGTCATGGATTTGTGACGCACGATAATATCTTTCAGAACTTTGTTAAGCGCGTGACCCATGTGGAGGTCTCCGTTTGCATATGGAGGTCCGTCATGCAAGATGAACGTCGGTTTCCCTTTTGTCCGTTCCTGAACTTTCGCATACATGTTGTCTTTTTCCCACTGTTCTTGCATTTGCGGTTCTTTCGTCGGTAAACCGCCTCTCATCGGAAAGTCAGTTTTCGGCATAAGCAGCGTGTCTTTATAATCCATTCCAATTCCTCCTTTGAAATAATAACTCATTAATGACGGTGTTTCGTGTCGACAAATTGATTTCTTTGAATAAAAATAAAACATCAAAAAATCCCCGTCCCTGTAAAAGGGACGAGGACTGTGCTCGCGATACCACCCTAGTTGCAGCCGTATAGAAATCACGACTGCCTCTCGAACACCGTAACGGGGTGTGCTCCGGGATTGCTGCTGCAATCCGGCTCCAGAGTGATCTTCCTTTCCAACCTGCAATCGGGCTCTCACTATCCCCGACTCGCTAAATCACAGCCTACTTGGAAAGTACTGTCTCTTTCAATGCCTGTCATTCAATATGAACCATATTATAGGGGCGAACAGCCCATAAAGTCAAGTGTCTGTTACTCGTTATCTGCTGCAGCTTCCAGCTGTTTCGTGTTCTGTTCATAATCGAGAAGCGTGTCCCAATCGTCCATTTTCACCAAATCCAGCTGTGCTTCAATCAGCATGCGGAAGCGATTGCGGAATACTTTAGACTGCTTTTTCAAATCCTCAATCTCGATTGAAATTTCACGTGAACGTGACAATGCTTCGTTGACGATGCGATCTGCATTCTTTTCCGCTTCTTTAATGATGAGCTTAGACTCTTGAGTAGAATTTCTGCGCACATCTTCCGCAGCTTCTTGGGCGATCATAATCGATTTTTGCAGCGTTTCTTCAATTGCATTGAAATGCGCAACTTGATCTTCTGTTTCTTTCAATTTACGCGTAAGTTCTTTGTTCTCTTCAAGCAAGTTTTCATAGTCTTTCATGAGCTGCTCGAGGAATTCATTAACCTCATCTTCATCATATCCACGCCATCTGCTGCCGAACGTTTTATTATGTATATCAATTGGTGTAAGCGCCATGCAAGTCTCTCCCCTTTTGATGTTCGTTATACGTTATATCGTTGACTATAACAGAAAACAGACTTTTTCTAAAGTCTGTCCATAAAAATCATTCCAACTTCCCAGTTACTAAACGAATTTTATCCTTTTTAGTCCTGCCTTCAATCGCAATCATTTTAAACCGGCCATGTCCACGGATGGAAAGCACATCTGATTCATTTAACTCAAATGATGGCTGATCCACCACACGCCAATTCACTTTAACTTTCCCGCCGTGAATATACGCAGAAGATTTCTGGCGCGCAACATTCAACAGCGCTGCGATGACCGTGTCCAGCCGGAGTGAACTAATGATTTGGGTTTCTTCCAGCCACACTTCCTCAAGTGTAATCCAGTCTTCACGATCGGACAGTTCAGTCAAATGGATTTTAGCTTTACCGGCAGATGTGAAATTAGCAGTCAAATACGTGCTTAGCTCCAATACACTTGCGAGTTGGACGTCGCCGTCTTTCAACCGGATATCACCAAATTTCGCACGATCAAGACCAAGTCCCATCAATGCTCCTAAAATTGCAGGATGCTCCAGCGTCAAGAACTTGGATGCGTAACGCACATCGAAAACATCGATTTGAAAGTCCTCGCGAGCCGGTTCATAGTAATCAGGATAAATGAGCATCCGCTTGCGCTCTGCCCCTTCAAATCCACCATCCTCCGCCACTAGCAAACCGCTTCCCTTAACAACGGATTCCACAATAAAACGCTGACGCGGATCTAGAAAGTCGGTCAATTTAGGAGAATACAGATCCTCGACCTCTCTTGCCCAGTCCATCGCCATTTCAATAAAAGGCTGCTCTTCTTTTCTAAAGTGTTGTAAGATGCCGTCCATTGTACTCGTCTCCTTATAGAAAAATCCCCACAGCGTGAGGACTGGTCCAACAATATGATTGTTAAATGCAACGCATTAAAGTAAACGCAAAAAGAAATTAAATACAGGTGTCAGACCCTGCCCGATTAGCTGCAGTGCAAACAACGCAATAATTGGGGAGATATCAATCATTCCAAGAGGAGGAATGAAGTTCCGGAAGAATCCTAAATAAGGTTCTGCAATTTTCGCTAGGATCCTGCCGAACTTAGTCTCTCGAGAAGCTGGTACCCACGACATCAAAATATAGATGACGAGTAAAACGGAATAGATGGAAAGAGCATACGTAATTATTTGATACAGTCGAATTAATAATTCTGCCATTACGGTTGGTACACCTCATTTAGTTTCTTTCGTTCAAATAGTCGGAGATTGAGCCATTCACTTCTACGTTTTCCGGAACGCAAAGGAAAATATCTGTGCCAATCCGCTGGATATCTCCATTCAACGCATACACTGCACCGCTAAGGAAATCAACAATCCGAATTCCCTGTTCACGGTCGATACGCTGTAAATTCACTATGACTGCACGTTTGCTGGTCAGATGTTCCGAGATATCTTGTGCTTCTGCATAGACACGGGGCTCAACTAAAATAACTTTTGATGATTTTTGGACGCTTTGTAAGCTCACAATGTTCCCGCCAGTCTGGGGTTCCTTGCGATTCTGTTTAGGCAGGGGAGCATTTTTCATGGAAGTTTGTTTACTCGGCTTCCGCTCCGGCATTGTTGGAGCTGCTTGCTGCTTAGCCGCTGTTTCTTGCGCTGCCGCTTCTTCTTCGTCAAGGTAAAACCATTTTTCGAATTTGCCTTTAATACTCATTCGTCTCCCTCGCTCTCCGAACCGACGAGTGCAGTCCCAATTCGCACATGGGTCGCGCCCTCTTCGATTGCAATACTGTAATCATTCGACATCCCCATGGACAATTTGGTTAACGGTGCATGTTTCATCTTTTTAGCTGCCAGTTCATCCCGCAGTTCGCGCAGCTTTCTAAACACTTCTCGGATGGAATCCTGATCTTCTGTGAATGGAGCCATTGTCATAAGACCGATTACCCGTATTTTATCATAATCAACTAATGCATCGATAAATTCTTGCGTTTCAGCTGGTGATAATCCAGATTTCGATTCCTCACCAGAAACATTAACTTGTACGAAACAGTCAATCGGTTCCACTGCCCGTTTCTGAATTTCCTTTGCTATACTCAATCGATCTAAAGAGTGGAGATAATCAATTCGTTCGATGATTTCTTTTACTTTGCGACTTTGCACATTTCCGATGAAATGCCAAACAGCCCCTTGAGGAATTGCATGCTGTTTTGCAAGAAGTCCTTCGGGCCGGTTCTCACCTAAATGGATGATCCCCTGGTCCAAAACATTTTGTGTACGTTCTTCAGACACTTGCTTGGTAACTGCAATAACCGTAACCTCATCACGATCCCTGCCTGCCCGTTCACACGCCTGGCAAATGGTCTCTTCAATTGTATTTATCCGCTGCTGTAATGGTGTCATCTTTATCACTACTTTTCTCGATACTTTGTTCCATTGTATCAACCAGAAGCCTAGTTATCAACGATAAGTCACTTTTTGGGCTCTTTCTTTTTAATAAGGACAATATCCTTTCCAATCGTCACAACTTCATCATAACCAAACTGCTTTTGGTCTTTTACGCGCATTTCCATAAACAGCGATCTTTCCGTATCTCCGATATGCAGCGTATCAATTTTACCTATTGTTATATCGATTGCCGCATCCTGGATGAACCCAAGAAATTTCCCGCGTTGCATATCAATCACTTCTTTTTTTTGAAATTCTGAAAAGCGCATAGAAATCCCCCTTTTTCATATTCTATGCAGATAGCCGTACAAAAAAAACGCAATGCATCAATCGCATTGCGTCCGAAATTATTTATTTTGTTCCATTCCTTCACGGATTTGAGCAATTGCCTGTTTTTCCAAGCGGGATATTTGAGCCTGAGAAATGCCCAGCTCCCTAGCAATTTCAGTTTGTGTTTGCCCAAGATAAAACCGCTTCGACAAAATCAGCTGCTGTCGGTTATCGAGTCCTGTCATCGTTTCCTTCATCGACACATAAGTTGACCACCGTTCTTCTGATACTGTTTTATCATGCAGCTGATCCATCATATATACTGGATCTCCGCCATCCCCATTCATCGGTTCGTGAAGGGACATCGGATCTTGTATGGCATCCAGAGCAAATAAGATATCCTCTTCCGGGATGTCCGTCATTTTTGCTAAGTCAGATATTCTTGGTTCTTTTTGATGTTCGTTGATAAATTCTTCTTTTGCACGAATTGCTTTATACGCTATATCTCGGAGCGAGCGTGACACTCGAACGGAATGATGATCTCTCAAATGCCGTTTAATTTCCCCGACAATCATAGGCACTGCATACGTTGAAAATCTTACATTGTGTTTTAAATCAAAGTTGTCAATGGACTTCAGCAGACCGACACAACCGACTTGAAACAAATCATCTGCTTGTTCCCCGCGATAGGCAAATCGCTGCACAAGGCTTAGGACGAGCCGTAAATTCGCTGTTACAAGTTCATCTCTAGCTGATTCATCCCCGCTTTGCAGGCGGATGAACGTTTCTTTCATGACTTCACTCGACAGAAGCGGCAAAGTAGATGTGTCAATACCGCAAATTTCCACTCTTGTACGTACCATCTGAATTCCTCCGTATTCTGTAGATGACTGTACGAGATAGCTTATCCTCTGAGTGGAGTTCTATGCGGTTTTCTGAAACACCAATTTCAACCATTACGCTATTGGATGGTTCAAACGATCACGAAGTTCCGAAATAATCTTCTTTTCTAAACGTGAAATATACGATTGGGAAATGCCAAGTAAATCTGCAACTTCTTTTTGAGTCATTTCAATTTTCCCTGTCAACCCGAATCTGCATTCCATAATATGCCGCTCCCGATCACTGAGTGTCGTTACTGCATCAATCATATGCTGACGCTCGATTTTCTTCTCAACGTCATCTGTAATAATATCTTCATCTGTCCCTAAAATATCAGACAGTAAAAGCTCATTTCCATCTGCATCGGAATTGAGGGGCTCGTCAAAAGAAATTTCAGAACGCGTTCGATTCGTTTTTCTCAGATGCATTAAGATTTCGTTTTCAATACATCGTGATGCGTACGTTGCCAATTTGATATTTTTATCACTTTTGAACGTTTCAATGGCTTTAATCAGCCCGATTGCACCAATGCTGATTAAATCTTCAATGTGCGTATTCGTATTGTCGAACCGTCTTGCGATATAGACAACAAGACGTAAATTCTTCTCGATTAACCGGTCTCTGGCTTGTTGATCCCCCGCCATATATGCGGCAATCGTTTCGGCTTCTTCTTCCCTTGTCAGAGGCTTGGGCAGCGATTCATGTCCACCGATATAGTACGTCCCATTTTTCTTCTTAAAGATTCCAGCGAGTACCGAAAGCCATTTCTTCAATTCATGTAGCATGAAGCATTCCCCTTTCTTCTTCTCTAGTCTCCAAGGCAGATACATGGAGGATTGCAGCTGCACTATGCGGGTATCGCGCATTATCAGCTGTCAACACGATATATCCTTTTTCTAAAGAGCGATTACCTTCCAATTCCCAGCTGTCAAACCGGATCCCTGCAGCCCAATTCGCCCCTTCGACCGTTTGAATCCGAATGAGACGCAATTGTCTGCTGTACCGTTCAGGGAATTGGGATAAATCAGGAATGGAGCCTTGTTCAGTTCCAGCTTTCTGTAATCCTTCGAGCAAATCATCTGGGATAATAGACTTCACCGCTCGGAGTGATACGAAATGAACGGCATCATTTGACAATGGTTCGGTGCAGCTATTACCCGTGTCAATAAATACGCGCAAATTCACTGAAGTACCAAATAGATGCAGCTCCGAATCGCACGCAAACTCTGAAAACCGGCTGATTTTGCGAACATCCAGCCACTTTACTTTTACTAATTGAAGACAGCAATATGCAAGTGCCACATAGATGATCAAGTGATATTGAAAGCTCTGACCCAATTGACTGAATGGAAGTGCGGATAACAATCCGCCTGCTAAGAATGCACCGATCAGTACGAGTCCTACGGATGCTTTCCAAAGACGTGCAGAAAAACCGAATGCACAGCCTGCCATGATTGCAAACGCAGTCAGTGAAGCTACTACAGAGTCAGGGAAAACAACTGCTGGAATGGCACCTGCAAAAGCTGCTGACGCCAATCGCTTCTTGCTAATTTTGGTATCCCCGGTCGCATTGGCAAATGACAGAACTGTATAATTGAAAACCATATTGATAATAATCATGACTTCCCCATACATAGGCTGTCCTCCTTGTTTGCAAGATTACCATTATTCCATCACGAGTTTTGTCACTTTACGGTATGAACCTGAAAGAAAAGTTCGACAGTTTGTTCGAAAGAAGAACACAAAAAAACCTCCGGCTCAATTGCCGGAGGCTGGTACATTTCGGTTATTTACGACGACGATTGCGCAAGAACGTCGGGATGTCCAAGCCATCGTCTTGTTGTGTCTGCTGCTGACTGCGAGCGGGTTCTTGGTGGACCGGCTGCTGATGCTGCGGTTCTTCGTGGCGAATTTGATTGCTTGGCGTCGGATTACTTTGCGGCGCCTGCGTCTCACGCTGACGAACTCCACCGTATCCTGCGTTGCGGTTTCCGCGAACTTGAGTGATCTGCTCATCTGTGAAACCAGTTGCAATAACTGTCACGATGATTTCATCCTTCAAATCATCATTGATGACTGAACCGAATATCATGTTCACATCTTCATCAGAAGCGGAAGCAACAATATCAGCTGCTTCTTGTACTTCAAATAGACTTAGATTAGAACCGCCAGTAATGTTCATCAACACACCTTTTGCTCCATCAATTGATGTTTCAAGAAGCGGGCTGGAGATTGCTTTTTTAGCAGCTTCAGATGCACGGTTTTCTCCTGTAGACATTCCGATCCCCATAAGCGCCGACCCTTTGTTAGACATAATCGTCTTCACATCGGCGAAGTCCAGGTTAATAAGACCCGGTACAGCGATCAAATCTGAAATACCTTGAACACCTTGACGAAGGACATTATCCGCTTCACGGAATGCTTCGAGCATTGGCGTGTTTTTGTCTACAATTTCAAGCAATTTATCATTTGGAATGACGATAAGTGTATCGACAGATTCTTTCATTGCGGTAATTCCGCCGATTGCTTGTGTGGAACGTTTGCGTCCTTCAAATGTGAATGGACGTGTGACGACACCTACTGTAAGAGCACCGAGATCTTTTGCAATTTGTGCAATGACAGGTGCTGCACCAGTACCTGTACCGCCGCCCATACCTGCAGTGACGAATACCATATCAGCGCCTCGAAGTGCCTCTTCCAGCTGCTCACGGCTTTCTTCAGCAGCCTTCTTGCCGACTTCAGGGTTTGCCCCTGCTCCAAGACCGCGTGTCAACTTTCCGCCAATTTGAAGTTTCACTTCTGCTTGGGACAAGTTAAGTGCTTGTGCATCCGTGTTTACCGCGATGAACTCTACACCTTGTACTCCATGCTCAATCATTCTATTTACTGCGTTATTTCCGCCGCCGCCAACACCGATTACTTTGATGACTGCGAGCGCTTCAATGTTCGTATCAAACTCTAGCATCTCTTCTCCTCCTAATCATTCCACGTATCATTTGGGTCTCGAATTTATTCAAAAAAGCTATCGAAAAAGCGTTTAGTTTTCCCAAGCAAAGAATCTTTTGCTTGTTTCGGTTCCTGACTCTTCCTAGCAGCGGGTGCAGCAGCTGTTTCATCGTATGCTTGTCCCATTGGTTCGAAATGTCCTTCTCCAAAGAAAACATCTTCCATACTCGCATATCGAATGAGACCAACTGCTGTTGAGTACATCGGCTCCCGAACACCAATATATTCTGGCGTATGGATTCTAACACGTGTGTTGAGAACATGACGTGCCAGTTGCAAAATACCATCCATTTTGGTTGTGCCGCCAGTTAATACAACACCCCCCGGAAGATCTCGGATACCTAAGTGGTACAACTCTTCAAGCACAAGTTCAAATAGCTCCTCGAGTCTCACTCCGATAATTTCCGATATGTATTTTTGGCTATACTGATCTTTCGTATCTGCGCCAATTACCGGAACTTCAAACAATTCGTCATCAGAGGCATCATCATAAAATGCATGACCATATTGATGCTTAATTTTTCTTGCCTGTTCAGTTGGCGTCTTAAGAATAATTGAAAGATCTTTTGTAATATGATCTCCGCCGACTGGAAGTACTTTCGTTGCGGCAAATCGATTTTCCCAGAAAACGGAAACTGTCGTTGAACCGCCTCCGATATCGATGAACGCTGTTCCGTGATTCATTTCGTCTTCTGTTAATGCAAACGTTCCAGATGCGAGCGGCTGCAAATAGATTTCGCGGATGGAAAGCCCAGCCCGTTCTACACAACGAAGGATATTGTGCACAAGTGTTTTTGACGTTGTAATCATTGTACCGTCCATTTCCAGACGAACGCCGATCATCCCTCTTGGATCCTTTATCTCATCATAATCATCCACAATGAATTGCTTAGGAATGATATTTACAATTTCTCTCTCAGGTGCAACAGACATGACTTGCGCTGACTCCATGACACGATCTAAATCGTCGTCTGTAATTTCACGATTCACAGAGTTTACAGCAACAACACCTTTTACATCTTGCAAGGTAACACCATTAGATGGTATTCCCAGAACAACCTCTTTAACTTGTAATCCTGTCATTCGTTCTGCCTGTTCTACAGCTTTACGGATAGACTGGACGGTTGCGTCAATGTCCACAATGGATCCTTTACGGATACCGGCAGATTGAACATTGCCGACCCCGATTACATGCAAGGATCCGCCATCTACCTCACCGATTAGGACTTTGATAGTGGAGGACCCGATGTCGAGTGATACATACATATTTGACTGACTCATCTTTGGCACCTCCAATTATGACTCTTCTTCCATTCTATTGTATTCTTACTGCATTGTCTAAATATTTTCGCCATCTCCTCTCGAAATCCTCTCATTTTGTAGTATTTGTCGCAGAAACTTTACGATACTCTGACCATTTAGTGAGTAATACTCTTCGAATAACAGCTAAATTCTGGAACAGCCGCACACCAAACGCAAATATAGCAGCGAGATAGAGATCCACACCTAAGTGTACGCCAAGGAATGCAAGTCCCGCAGCTAGTAAAATATTGAAAAAAAATCCTGTGATGAACACTTGGTCATCATAGACCCGCTGCAAGTGGGCACGAATTCCTCCAAGTAACGTATCGAGCGCTGCCAGTACGGCAATAGACAAATAATTACCGTATTCATGAGGAATCTGGAGATCTGTGAGAAATCCGAGTGATACCCCAAGTATCAACCCCAATATTGGTAACCACATTGTCAGCCCTCCTTTGGCAATTCTTTCAGAAATCGATTTTCAAATTTGTCGATTCTGCCGTTAATTGTTACATTCGTTTCCGGTTGACTGATCTCTAACACAAAGTCGTCCAAGTAAAAGTCATCAAGAATCGATGACGATTGTAAGAAGTTGTAGAGTTTTTCACTGCTTCCCAAGTCAGCAGATAAAATTTTTATTTGGAATGGAGGTAACGAAACAGGCAAACCATTGACGGTTGTCTCCCCGTTAATATCCCGGATCGCACTTAATGCGGTCACTCGTTTTCCGTCGATTTCCATGTCGATCCCTTTAAACCGGTTTACATCATTTACAAAGCGCGTCAGCAATTCAGGGCTTACTTCGTGCAGCGGTGTTCCGAAAGCCATGCTCTCTTCTGAAGGAACCACATCGATTAGAATCCCCGGCCCGCTTTGGTCTATCATTCCTGCTTGCTGCCGTAAACCATGAAGTGTATCGGCTAATGCTCTTCCTGCATTTTCGCCTTCAGAAGAATTGTATTTCCCGAGTGTTTTATCCAACTCTCGAACTTCCGTTAATAGTTCTGAATGAAGTTTACGTTCTTTTGCTAACTCGTTCCTGATTGCCCACAAATCCCGCGTATCCCGCTCCTCAGGCTGCTGTACAGTGTTGTATTGCACGGCAACCATGAAACCGACAATGAGCAGGATGAAAGTGAACATCCATTTACGTTTCATACATACTCATCCCCTCTCGCCGGTTTGAATTATCCTTGTATGTCATCACGTAATGCAGGCATTGTGATCTCTTTCAACTTTTCAATTTTCATTTCAATATTGTCTGACATCAGAGTATCCATAACGCCCCCCTTTAGCATTATGGAAGAGTTAAGCGCATTGGAATCGCCAATTGCCTCCACCACAAAAGGAGCAGGGTACGTTTGTCCATCAATTGTAATCACTGGCCCCGTGCATTTTATACTTGAATTCGCATTTAAGCGTTGTCCATTGATAGATAATGCTTGCGCTCCAGCAATTTTAAGTTCATTGACTACTAACAATACTTGACTCTCGTGGACGATATATTCATTCGGATTCTGCTGGGCTGGGTCGTAGTTTCCATCTGCGAGTTCGACCCGTACACCTTGTCCGCTCGCAGGAACCACGCCAAGAAGCAACCGCAGGCTTTTTGCTTCTTCAACAAGCTGGTCATGATTTTCCTCGGAATCACTTAACGACTGTTCAACTTCTGCAATCGACTTTTGCTTAGCAGAGATTTCATCTGTCAGCTGCTTATTCCGTTCTTTTTGCTCAATCAGCTGCTCGCGAAATCCTTCTTCTTCCGTATCGACTTGAGCTCTTAGCTGTTGGGTTTCAGAACCTGGACCAAGTGTCCTATAGGAGAAAGAAAAAATGAAACCAAGCACTAAAAATACGAGAGCGTAAGAAATACGGTTATTTCTTTTTTTCCGGTCACTCGTCTTCAGACTCACTGTCATCACCTTTTTCTTCTTCCGCATTTTCTTCATCTGCTGTTTCTTCTTCATTTCCATACAATTTACTATATGGTGTAAAATATGTTCCTACTTCCACATCAATCACGCCTTTTTCAGAACCATTCAGCTGATTTACAATCTCCGCATAATAAGAGAGCTTGTCCGCCAATGTTCCAAGTGTCGCATGAACTTCATAACCATCATCCATATACAAAATCACGCGATCCCCATCAGACTCATCAGGTTCCCTAATTTCAGAAACGAGCTGATACACGGAGTCGTCTAACTCCACAAGCTGGGAGGCAAGAAGTTTTCGTACATCTGCATCTTCGAATCCAGTGACAATCGGGATATCGATAGTCGGCTCTGTATCCGGTACAAAAACTTCTCCATCTTCAAGAATAAGGTCGTATTGCCCTTTTCGATCGATCCACGCAATGGGTTTCCATTCCTGGATTGTAATGTGCACATCACGAAACCATTTGCGTGAAATTGAAGCCTTCTGTACTCCTTCAACGCCGTTTAGGCGCTTCCTTGCATCATCCGCACTAAACCCCCAAATGGAGTCCCCAGAAGCGATGCCAGCTTGTTTTAAATAGAAATCCTTATCATGAAGCACAGCACCATTCAGTTCAACAGCATCGATTTTACTCGCTTGTGATTGAAAGTAAAGGAGGACGAGGAGGATGATAACAAATATGAGTAAAATGAACACAAACTTTCGATTGGTTTTTTTACGACGCTTTTTGCGCATAGATGGGATCCGTTCCTCGATATCAATAACCTTTTCCATTTCCTCCCCCTCCTTTTCACTCAATCTTTCTTTTGTCTAGAAAAATGTAAGATCGCCCCTACTGCCAGCCATGTTGTCAGCATTGAAGACCCTCCATAACTGATGAATGGCAAAGTTACACCAGTTACCGGCAGCAGGCCTGAGACAACACCGACATTCAAAAACGCTTGAAAAATGATAATGGATGCCATACCGGATACAACTAAGCATTCTTTCCATCCTTTTGTACGAATAGCAATTCCGAAGGCTCCAATGAGCAAACAGACAAATAACAGCAAAACTGAGGTTGCGCCTATAAAGCCGGTTTCTTCAGCAATAATTGAAAAAATGAAATCATTCTGCGGCTCCGGTAAGTACAAATATTTTTGCCGGCTATTTCCGAAACCATGTCCAAGCAAGCCTCCTGGCGCAATTGCAAATAACGACTGGATCCCCTGGAATCCCTTTCCTAGCGGATCACTCCACGGATCAATGTAGGACTTTATACGATCCAAACGATACGGGGCTGCAGCGATTAATGCAGTGAATGCTCCCACTCCTGTGACACCTAAAAGAGAAAAGAACGTTAACGGATAACCCGCTACAAACAATACAACAAATGCTGAAACGATCATTATGACGGCTGAACCCAGGTCAGGTTGCATCATAATTAAAGCGAAGGGCAATAAAATCAATGCAAAATGACGCCAATCCCATACCCTCTGCCCCGATTTCATCTTCATACTCATTGCAAGTTTTCCAATTAAAGCCACTTTCACAAATTCTGCCGGCTGCAAACTGATAGGACCAAAAGCTATCCAGCTTTGCGAGCCATTCCTGACCGCCCCAATACCCGGAATCAGCACTAACGTTAACAATACAATAGCTGCGATATAAAATATCGTCCAAAATCTCTCTGTCGAAAGAATCGGGGTTCTCATCATTAAGTAGGCGATTGTAATGGAAACACCTATGTAAACTAGTTGCTTGACGGCAAATGGGGCTGCGTCCGCATATCTGATTTCTCCCCAATACGCTGCTGCTGAGTGCACGAAAAGAACACCGATAACCGTGAGAGCAACTGCAGAAAACATAAAGAGCATTCTATACTTTGAAAGCAGTGGATGCATCCTTTCGCTGTTAGATTTACAGAGTTAATGAATACTTACAGTTCACGATTTAAGTTTTTGCACAGTCTCGATAAATTCATCGCCTCTTGCTTCAAAGTTAGGGTACTGATCCCAGCTCGCACAGGCTGGAGATAAGAGGATGGTATCCCCGGCATCAGATACGGCGTATGCTTCTTGAATCGCATCCCGAAGGTTTCCTGTCTCTTTGACAATGTCAATCCCGCATGATTCGGCAAATTGGACGATTCGATCACCAGTCTCACCAATTCCAATCAGAGCCTTGACGTGAGTCATGTGTGGACGCAATTCCTCAAAAGAATGACCTCGATCCAGTCCCCCGGCGATTAGAATCGTTGGTGTCTCAAATGATGACAGCGCACTTTTAGTTGCAAGTGTATTAGTTGCCTTTGAATCATTATAAAATTTACGTCCATCGTATTCCGTTACAAATTGCATGCGGTGCCGAACACCTGTAAACGAACTTAGAACACTTTCAATGGCGCTCCGCTCACAGCCATACAACAACGCAGCTGCGGTTGCTGACAAGATGTTCTCCAAATTGTGGGCGCCAGGCAATGTGATTTTCATTCTTTGGATAATTGGTTCTCCAAGCCAGTAAATAGATTCACTGTCTGCTGAAATTCCCTCAGTGGAACGTCCTTTAGTTGTAAAAGGAACTAAAGTAGCCTTTGTATTTTCAACGAATCGCTTAATAACCGATTGGTCTGCGTTATAAATCAGGAAATCGGCCGGAGTTTGGTTTTTCGTAATTTGAGCTTTTGCTTCAGCATACGCATCAGCACTCCCATGATAGTCCAAATGTGCTTCATACAAATTTGTCCAAATTGCGATATGAGGACGGAATTCGTCAACCCCCATTAATTGGAATGAAGATGCTTCTAAGACAATTACTTCATCCACTGTCGCGTTGGAGGCAACTGTACTTGCAACTGTTCCGATATTACCAGCAATCAAAGGATGTCGATTGCCAATATTCAACATATGGTAAAGCAATGTAGTAGTAGTCGTTTTTCCGTTCGAACCTGTAATTCCGATAATTGGTGCTTCACTTATTAGATAGGCAAGTTCGATTTCCGTCCAAATCGGAATACCAAATTGTTCGGCCTGTGCAATGACAGGATTTGAATAAGGAATTCCAGGATTTTTGACGATGAAATCGAAACCGCCATCTAAGATATTTTCAGGATGTCCGCCACAGATCACTTTGACCCCCTGCTTCCGCAATTCTTCAGCAAGAGGATTTCCGTTATCAGGTGCAAAATCATTTAATGTAACAGATGCCCCGCATGCTGATAGTAACGAGGCCGCCGCATGGCCGCTTTTCGCTAAGCCAAGGACAAGTGCTTTTTTACCGGAAAATTGAGCTGCATTCTGCATTTACATCACCTCCATAAGTACAGGTACAATTGCAGCTAAGAATGCAATCCCCCAGAAGACAAGGACCACTTTCCATTCCGACCATCCCGAAAGCTCGAAATGATGATGAATAGGACTCATCTTGAATACCCGTTTACCTGTTGTTTTAAAACTAATTACTTGAATGATCACAGAGAGTGTTTCAATAACGTAAACAATCCCGATAATAAGCAATAAGAACTCTTGCTTAATGAGCATAGAAATCATTGCCAATGCACCGCCAAGTGCCAGTGAACCAGTATCCCCCATAAATACACGAGCGGGTTTCATATTGAACAATAGGAAACCGAGCATAGCACCTGATACAACAAATGAAAACATCGCGATATCTTGCTGATTATAGGATACTGCCAAAATACCGAATGCTGAGAATGCGATGGATGATGTACCTGATACCAAACCATCTAATCCATCTGTGAGATTCACAGCGTTCGAGAAACCAACGAGCCAGAAAATCAAGAATACAACATAGAAGATTCCCATATCGATTTCAAATCCTGTAAATGGTATCGAAATTACTGTATCGAAAGGTCCTAATTTCAATAGGAAAAACGCGAAAATCGCGATAATGATTTGCCCAATCAGCTTTTGCAATGATGTTAAACCTAGATTTCGTTTCATCACTACGATTATGAAGTCATCAATGAACCCGATAATCCCGAATCCTACCAGAACAAGCAATAGAACGATTGTCTGGGTAGTGAGTACGCCATTTATGTAAGACAAAATAGGCGTTGCGATGAGAATCGCTACTAAAAAAATCAGTCCGCCCATTGTTGGTGTTCCTGCTTTTTTCATGTGGGCTTGCGGTCCTTCTTCCCGGATGCTTTGCCCGAATTTCATCCGTCTCAGCAACGGGATGATGGCATAGCCCAAAATAGCCGTAAGGCCGAATGTTACGGCAATTGCCGTGATTGTTGTGACGAGCGTCATGTTTAGTTCTCCTTCTGTATTCCCAAACAAGTTGTTGGTTCAGTTGTGTTCGTGTGATTACTCTGTGTACAGGTGAATTACATCTTCTTCATTCACTACTGTTCCTGCAACAGGTAACTGCTTGCTGACTTTCTTGCCGTTTCCGTGCCATTCAATTCTTAGTGTGTATTGCTGCTTTGCAACTTCGTCTTTTGTCATGCCTTTTAAATCAGGAATTTCTTGTGTCAACGGGTCTCCCCATCGATATTCTTTTTCCACCTGGTCTTTTTGCGGTTCAATACTTGCCAGCGGTGCAATTTCTTCTATGATTCTTCCGACAATCGGTGCTGCAATAACACCGCCGAACTGAACTGAGTTTTTAGGACTGTCAATCGCTACATAGACCACTAGTTCAGGATCATTTGAAGGTGCAATTCCAATAAAGGAAACAATGTAGTCTCCTTCTTTATACTTTCCGTCTTGAACTTTTTGAGCTGTTCCTGTCTTTCCGCCTACTCGAATTTCATCGACAAAAGCATTGCGCCCTGATCCGTTTGCAACAACAGATTCTAGCGCTCTTCTAACTTCAGCAGATGTTTCTTCGCTAATGACTCGACGCTTCATCTCAGGTACGTATGATTGTGTTGCTTTCCCATCAGCGCCAATAATCTCTTTGACGATATATGGTTTGTACAGCATACCGCCGTTAACTGCCGCCGCTACTGCTTGCACTTGCTGAATCGGCGTTACTGCAATCCCTTGACCGAATGCTGTCGTTGCTTGTTCGACAGGTCCAAAAGCATTTTCTGCAAACAAAATTCCTTTTGCTTCGCCTGCTATACCCGATTCCGTCGATTCGCCAAAGCCAAAATCACGTATATAGGAAGAAAGTTTCTTTTCCCCCAGCCGGCGGCCGATTTCTATGAAGCCCGGGTTACATGAGTTTTCAACGACTTCTAGGAATGATTGATGGCCATGGCCTTCCCGCTTCCAGCATCGCAAGCGAGCTCCGCCTACCATAGTATACCCCGGATCATTGAAGGAATCATGGTCTAAGTCAATAACTTTTTCTTCCAGTCCTGCCGCTAATGTCATAATCTTAAATGTAGAACCCGGCTCAAATGTCATCCAAACCGGTAAATTGCGATTATAAATATCAGGATTCGCGTCCTGGTAGTTAGCTGGATCAAATGTTGGCGCTGATGCTAAGGAGAGCAGCTCACCTGTTTTCGGATTCATCACAATTGCAAGTGCTTGGCTGGCATCATATTTTTCCATGGCTTGCGAAAGTTCCCGTTCAACGATTTTCTGCATCTCTGCATCAATTGTCAAAACAACTGATGAGCCCTCTTTTCCATCTTTGAAATCATCATCTACATGCGGAAGCGGAACACCTCTTGCATCGGTATACATACGGATTCTATCCCCTGTTCCATCCAAAAAATCGTTGTATGCATATTCGATTCCGGCCAACCCTTTACCATCATATCCTGTAAATCCCAATAGACGTGACAGCAGTTCTCCATTCGGATAACTTCGCATGAAATCCACACCTGTATATAATCCAGGAATCTTCAACGCTGAAATCTCATCTGCTTGAGCTTTTGCAATATTTTTCCCCTCAGGCGCCAATTTGACCATATAATCTTTCTTACTCATTTTCTCTGCCAACTTCACTTGATCGACTTGTAATATCGGCGCAAGTTTTGCCGCTGCTTCTTCAGGGTCTGGGTTCTGAGCCGGCATGAAGTAAAGAGTTGGAGCGAGCTGGTTCCCGACAATTAATTTTCCGTTTCTATCCACAATTTCTCCTCGTACACCGCCAAAAGGAATTTCCCGATCCCAGTTTGCTTGTGCGCGCTCTTTTAGCCATTCGTGCTTAATGATTTGTGCGTGAAATAGCTTACCAACCGTTGCTCCGAGCAGCAGCAGAAAAATAATGAACACGGCCCGCAGTCTCTTTTTAGACCGCATACCGATGATTTCTTTCAAAGAGCTTCACACCTCTCGTTTTATAGCTAATTTATGAGAGAGTATGCTCAGCTATTCATCAACCGCCAATAATTTCAGGCTCTTCTTCTGATTCCGGCTTTGTTTGGTTGTGTTGTTCGGGTTCTTCCAATGTGATTACGATTGGATCATTATCCGAAACCGATGCTCCGCTTGAGAGACTTTGTTTTACAACGAATCCTTCTCCGTTCAATCGGATATCAAGACCCGAGAAGCTCTTAAACACTAACACTTGTTTTTTGGACCACCCCGTAAAATCAGGAAGAGTCGTTGCTCCAGAAGTTTTAAGAAGTACAAGCGAACCTTTTGTTAACTTCGTATTTACTGAAGGTGATTGCTCGGCAACTTCGCCCGGTTCCCCTACAACGATCGGTTTCAAGCCTGCTTCTGTTAAACTGGCAGTCACTTTTTCTGAAGATTCACCTGTATAATCTTTTAATTTCAATGATTCATCAGGCTGCACTGCATCAGGTGCAATATTTAAATACTTTAAACTGCTTTCCATTATGGAAGTGAAGATTTCAGATGTAGGATCTGATCCATATTGACCTGCTTTTAATTTCGGTTTTTGAACGAGTACATAAGTTAATAATTGTGGATCATCAATAGGTGCCATTCCCAGGAATGAATAAAGGTAGTTTCCATCTCCTGCAATATACCCTCCGCCAGATGTTTTTGGAATTTGGGCAGTACCGGTTTTCCCGCCTGCGTCATATCCATCTAGGGCGAACTTTTTACCCGTTCCATGTTCAGAAGTTATAACTGATTCCAAGATTTCTCGCACATGCTTAGCGGTCTTTTCACTAATTGGACTCTTCTTCTCAGCCGGTTCATGTTTTTCGACGACTTTGTCTGTATTCGGATCAATGATTTGGTCGATTACATAAGGCGTCATCATCTTTCCATTATTCGCGATAGCTGTTGCTGCCTGTACCATCTGAATCGGCGTTACAGTTGACCCTTGCCCATAGGAAGTTGTGAGTCGCTCACTTGGATAATTTGCCAGCAGAATGCCTGATGCCTCATTTGGCAGGTCAATTCCAACCTTTTTCCCAAATCCGAATTCCTCAAAGTATTCTATAAGTGTCTGGTCTCCCAATTTCTCTAGCAAATATGCCATTGAGACGTTGGATGACCTTTGAAATCCTTCAAGAAATGTGATCATTCCCCATCCAACTTTATTTACATCACGAATGGTTTGATCATAAATTTCATAGTGTCCTGATTTATAGTAAGCGTTGGGATCCCATTTGTTTTCTTCGATGGCTGCTGCAAGTGTAAACATCTTCATTGTAGAACCCGGTTCAAATGTTTCCTCAACAGCTTCATTGAGCCAATTCCCTGTTAATCCTTCACGTGTACCCGGATGGAAGGACGGACGCTGGCTCATGGAAAGAATCTCACCTGTTTTTGGATTCACTACAACTGCCAGCATTTTTTCAGGATGATATTTTTCTTCAGCACGATTAAGCGCATCTTCTGTAAAGTTTTCAATAGTTTTATCCAGCGTTAACTGGATCGTCTGACCGTCCTTGGGTGCTTCGATGTTCTTTTTGGAATCACGTAATTGAATTCCCCATCGATCCGTTTTAAAATCAGCTTTCCCGTCAGTTCCTGTCAGTTGTTTATTGTATGTCTTCTCCAGCCCCATCTTACCAACCGTTTTCACGTTTTTATCTTCATCTTCTTCCGGCATCGCAAAGCCTACTAAATACGATGCGAAATTCCCATTCGGATAAAGACGTTTTTTATCCTCAAAGAAACGGATGCCTGGCAAGTCTTCTTTTTTAATAGCATCTGCAGTCTCATTTGAAATGGAGCGGCCGGCTTTTCCGAATTCAACTTGATACGCCCCTTCTTTAGCGCCTGTGAATCGTTTTAGGATGGCTTCCTTGTCCATATCAATATACTTGCTCAGCACTTCTGCAGTATGTTCAAAATCTGTGACGTGCTGCGGTTTTTTAGAACCCTTACTCGCATCTTGACTAAGAACGGCAATCAGCCGATAGCTCAGTGTATCTGTTGCAATTACTTCTCCAGAACGGTCAACAATCTGTCCCCGATTTGCTTTTAATACACTTTCTCTTAAGTATTTCTGATCTGCCATTGCCGCTAGTGCCCGTCCATCTATTTGTCCGGTTATTTGAATTTGAAGCATTCTTCCGAACAAAAGGAAAAAGAGCCCTCCAAATAACAACAGCATTAGAAAGGCTCCACCTTGAAATCGAAATTTCTTTTTCTTCATCGTCCAGGCACGACCTTTACGTTACTTTCATTAAGATTCAAGCCAAGTTCTTTTGCTTTCTCCCAAATACGTTCATAAGTCGATTTCTCGCTTACTTGGTTGGACAATTCAATATTCTGTTTTGATGTTTCCTCGATTTTGTTTGAAAGAACGTGCATATCTTTATTTGTATCATTGATTTGAGCCTGTGTATGAAGCACCATCGTTGAAAACATCACAACTGCAGCAATGAATGCAACAGCTAAAAATTTTTCACCCGGCGAGAAAATCTTCCGGGTTTTCGGAGCAGGTATCGATGCCGGACTCGCTTGAGTTTCCTGTTCCGGTATGTAATTCGTTTGGATTTTGCGCTGCTCTAGAGCCATTCATCCTCATCCCCTTTTCATTTTCTTTCAGCTATTCGAAGCTTTGCAGATCGCGCTCGTTTGTTGACTTCTATTTCTTCTTCACTTGGCAAAATGGGTTTACGGGTAATTAATTTCAATTTGACGTCAAGCCCTTCTGGTATCACAGGCAAATTGGGAGGAAGCTCCGGTAAAGAAGAGGCTTCTTTAAAAATCGTCTTGCACAATCGATCTTCCAACGAGTGAAATGTGATTACACTGATCCGGCCTTTTGGATTAAGAAGCTCAATAGCGTCTGTCAGCGACGTTTCTGCTGCACCTAATTCATCATTGACTGCAATTCGAATCGCTTGAAACACTCGTTTTGCCGGGTGTCCGCCTGTTCTTCTTGCAGCGGCTGGAATACCTGTCTTAATAAGCTCTGCAAGTTCAGCTGTCGTCTGAATCGGTTTATCTGAACGTGCTTCTTCAATTTTGCGCGCGATGCTTTTTGAGAACTTCTCTTCTCCGTAGCGGAAGAAAATACGCAGTAAATCTTGATAACTCCATTCATTCACCACTTCAAAAGCAGTTAGAGGAGCTGTTGTATCCATTCTCATGTCTAATGGCGCATCATGATTGTAACTAAACCCGCGTTCAGGTGTATCTAATTGAGGGGAAGAGACACCAAGATCGTACAAAATTCCATCTACAAATTCTATATCAATTCTATGGAGTTCCTCTTTTAACTGACTGAAATTAGCATGAATGAACGTCACTCTATCCAAATACTCGGATAACGTCTGTTTTGCTGCTTCAATTGCAGTCATATCTTGGTCAAAACAAATAAGTCTGCCTTTTCCTGATAGCTGTTTCGCAATTTCTTTACTATGTCCAGCGCCTCCAAGAGTACAGTCGACATAGATCCCTTCCGGTTGTATAGAAAGGCCTTCTACAGCTTCGTGAAGTAATACAGTTGTATGATCGAACATGGGTACCGCCTGCTTTCTAAAATTAACGTCTAAAATCCAACCTGACTATCAAAAGTCAAAGTCCATAATGTTTTCTGCGATATCGTTAAAGGATTCCTCGGACTCCTCGTAATACGTCTGCCAATTTTCTTCAGACCATATTTCAAATCTCCCGGAAACACCAATAACCATGCAATCTTTAGAGATTTTGGCATAGCCAAGCAGTGAAGATGGAATATTAACACGGCCTTGCTTGTCCAGTTCAACTTCAGTTGCACCAGAAAAGAAAAAACGTGTGAATGCTCGGGCATCTTTCTTAGTCACGGGCAGCGCTTTCAATTTTTCTTCAAGCTTTTTCCATTCATTCATCGGATAACCGAAGAGACAATTGTCCAGGCCGCGAGTCAACACAAATCCATCCGCAAGATCTTCCCTGAATTTTGAAGGGATTATCAAACGGCCTTTTGTATCGATAGTATGCTGATATTCACCCATGAACATACCCTTCACCCCACTATATAAATTTAATGTACCACATCCCCCCACTTTCCTCCACCAATTTCCCAAATTGCAATGAAAATGTATCAATAGTACTTCATTTATTGAGATTGTGACATTCATTACAAAGAAAAGCATCCCAATTCGCACAGTGACTGCGCAATTAGGATGCTTTAAAAATAATTTATAGGCAGACGACAACATGCTGCCCGTTAATCGGTAAAGAAGCATTCAGCAAATCATCAATTAGTGATGGTCCATATACGTTTAAATACGGATATGGCGTATACGTACGCTCCTGCAGATTTCTTTCAGGACACAAATCGCCCTCAACTAAACTGTAGTTCCGAATCGCCGCCGCGTACTTCCTTAACAAGGCATCTTCAGATTTGTCTCGAAGATAGGCAAGCTGGCGCAAGTGATACGCACGATTTTTCTCAGCAAGACTTTTCAGGTCCTTATCAGAAATATGCTGCTCAATTTTGTTGTATTGTTCCTGAATCACGTTTTCAGTTTCTTGAAGTAACTGTTCAAGTTTGACGTCTTTTTGTTCATCTAAAAATTGTGCCCGTCTGCTAATCACTTCGCCAGTCATCACTTGATTCACGGTCAACTCTGATTTCTTCAATGCATGCTGTGTTTCAGAAGTAACCAACGTTATCGAAATTCTAGGAACTAGAATTGGCATTTTCATTTCTAAATGGTTAAAAGCATCTTTTAACAAAGACCAATACGCGATTTCACCAGGTCCTCCAACAAATGCGAGAACAGGAAAAACCATATCTTGCATTAATGGTCTCGTAGCTACATTATTGCTTAACTTCCATGGCATCTGCTCAGCAATGGCAATAAGTTCTTCAGCCGTGAACCGAAGACCAGCTGTCTCATTTACAAACACATCATCTTTTCTGCTCAATAACACCCTGCCTGTTTCATGTACGTAAAATAAATGTGCCGCATTCTCTGCAGCTTGAATTGGTGTTCCGAATCCCTGCTGTTCAAATAACCGTTCTTTCAATGAAATCTTTTCAGCAATTGTTTTAGACTCTGTAATCAGTTTTTTGAAATAGCCGGATTCCAGCTGACGCAACGTCTTGTCAGCTGAATCGATGAACAACAGTCCGTGTTTTTGGAATAGGTTGTTCATTAATCGAACGAAGAATTTTGTAAATGTGTGCTCTTGTTCTGCAGAAGAAAGCACTTCTTCCAATAATTCTTTTGTATATGCTGTTTCCTCGTAATCACGAAATACTAAACGAATGTATTCCGCCATTTGTTCTGCATCATACTCAGTATCCGATGCCATCGACTTTAAAACATAACGTTCCGGATATTGCTGTTTTACGGGACGGCCATCCTGCTCGGTAAAGATATGATTGATTTCTTCTATATCATGGTCTTCACCCGCCACCCAAAACACCGGGATAACTGGAACACCTAATTCTTTTCGCTGTTGTTTTGCAAGCAAAATAACTGTAATCGCTTTATGAACGGAATAGAGTGGTCCCGTCAAAAGTCCAGATTGCTGTCCGCCCACAACGGCCACTCCATTGTCGGAAAGCTCATCTATATGAGCAGCGGCAGCATCTGAAATCCCGAATGGCTCCATAAATGACCGGATTGTCCTGGCAAGCTCCTGTCGCTGATACGAACGTTTTTTCAATTCAGCGAGTCGCTGTGTATAACTTTCAGCGCTAAGTGTATAGTCATAGAACGTTTTGTTGAACTGTGCGTCGTGTTCATACGCTTCCATAACGGCGCTTTTATGTACGTTTTGTGATGCAATTTCCATCGTTTAAGCCCCTTTTTCACCAACTGTTTATGGATTGAGTATATCACTCCATTGTCGTTGTTTAAAAACATACGCTTAATAATCAGCTATACTTTTAAAAATTCCGCCACTGTTTTTGCAACACCTGATAAAAGCAAGACAATGTAGAGCAATGACAGTATTAAAAACAGCATTCTCCATAGATTGCGCAGCATATTCTGGACTCTGAATTCTTTGCTGCGAATTCTTTCTGCTACCGCAAAACCAATTCCAATTATGAGGACACCTGCTATTATGGTGATTCCGGCGTGAATTTCTAAAATCATTCTGAGTAAGACGATTACGGACAATAACAAAAAAGGCACCGTTACATCTGCTGCAATACGAAATGATTTTACAGAAGAACGCCCGCTCAGTTTTACCATTACGAACAAAGCAACTGTCAATACATATGGCACGATGACGATTAATGACAACAAGAATTGTACGATTTCTTTCACACGTCATCTTTCCTTTCATCCATTGCTTTCAACAGTCTTTCCAACACCTTGAGTGTAGGCATACATTCACCTTTCCCCTCAAGAATTGCACTTACAATTGTGTCAATCTCCATCGGTATGCCATTATCCCGATCGGTAAGCATGGAGGATCTGTTGTCTGAAGTATTTCTGCACACTTTTTCCACGTCAGAAAAAGCCAATGTTTTTACTGTTTCTGGATATCCTGATGCAAGTTCACTATAAACTGCCTCCATGAGTGCATGTGCGGTGATATTTGTGAGTAATTCTCCATTCTTCAGCTCCAATAGCGCTGTTAAGGGATTAATACAGCAATTTATAATTGCCTTTCTTAACAACATCGAGTGTGCGTCTTGTTCTTGCACAATAGGAAACATGGAAGAGCTAGCTTCAAATAAGCGGGAAGAACCTTCCTGATTTCTGGTAAGAGCAGCAATTCTCATAACACCGACTCCGTTATGAATGACAGTATGATCGTCAACTTTTCCTGCACCATGCGTGAGTGATGCAATTGAAACAGAAGATATTGAGACAGAACGTGCAAGGTCATAGTGACGCATTCCATTTTGGATAAACATCAAATGGCCGGGAAGCTTAGCGAATTCCAATTGCTGCACGACACCTCTTAAATCCTTGGATTTTACAGCAAGAATCCAGAATGCATTCTTCGGAGCATGTGCTATGTCTGAAAATGCATGAACACGGAACGTACTCACACTGCCATTATGTATTCTTTTTACGCCATTGTCGATTAAGTCTGCAGCTTGCTCATTTCGTCTCGTTAAAAACGAAACTGATATTCCTGATTCAGCTAAGTAGGAACCAATTAAAAGTCCCATCGCTCCTGCACCTGCAATCACAACTTCCATTCTCTCCCCCCTTATCAAGAGAAAAGTCCGCCCAGCAGGCGGACAATACTCGTATCACTTAAACTGGATAAACCGGGTGCTTCCGAGGCGGCTGTGGAATATTCTTTGTACTGTATAGTTCAAAACGCGCAGCAAGGACTGCTCGCAAATCGGAAGGTTTCACGATTTCATCGATAATCATTTCTGATGCTAAACGATAAATATCGATCTCTTCTTTGTATTCCTGCTGTTTTTCCAGTACGTATGCACGTCGCTCTTTCGGATCTTCAATCGCTTCAATCTTGTTTGAATAGACCGCATTCACAGCAGCTTCTGGCCCCATAACTGCAATTTGCGCCGTCGGCAGTGCGATACAAACATCCGGTTCAAAGGCTGGACCTGCCATTGCGTACAGTCCAGCACCGTATGCTTTGCGAACGACGACTGAGATTTTCGGCACAGTCGCGGAGCTCATCGCCATTATCAGTTTCGCCCCATGCCGGATTATCCCTTCTTTTTCCACTTTAGTCCCGATCATGAACCCAGGGACATCTGCTAGAAATAGCAAAGGAATTGAAAAAGCATCACAAAGGTTAATGAATTTGGCGCCTTTGTCTGCAGAGTCGACAAACAACACGCCGCCCTTTGCTTTCGGCTGGTTTGCTATAATTCCCACAGACTTCCCGTTAATACGCGCAAGCCCAGTAATCAATTCTGGAGCAAACTTCTTTTTCACCTCAAAGAAACTTCCCTCATCAATCAGCACATCCAACGCTTCATACATATTGAACGGTGCATTTTGATTTTCAGGAATGATTTCTTCCAGTGTTCGTCCTGCTTTTGCCTCAACAGGTTCTGCTATAGGTGCAGGCTCTGTAAAGTTTGCCGGGAAGAACGCAAGGTAGCGTTTCGCTTCAGAAATCGCCTCTTCTTCGTTCTCTGCCAGTACATCTCCGCATCCACTGACAGTGCAATGCATTTCTGCACCGCCCATTTCCTCTAACGATACTTTCTGTCCAATGACCTTCTCAGCCATTCTTGGCGAACCTAAATACATCGAAGAATTGCCCTTAACCATTATTACAAGATCACAAAATGCCGGTATGTAAGCACCGCCAGCAGCTGAAGGACCGAACAGCACACAAATTTGAGGAATGAATCCAGAAAGCCTCACTTGATTGTGGAAAATCCGCCCTGCCCCTCTGCGGTTCGGAAACATATCCAGCTGATCCGTAATACGGGCTCCTGCTGAATCGACTAAATACAACATTGGAACGCGATGCATTTCAGCCGTTTCTTGTATTCTAATAATTTTTTCTACTGTGCGGGATCCCCACGAACCCGCTTTGATCGTTGAATCATTCGCCATAACGCAAACTGTTTGGCCGCCAACCTTCCCCATTGCGGTGACGACACCATCCGCAGGCAAGTCACCCGCTTCACAATTCGCAAAACGTCCATCTTCTGTATATTCACCATCGTCAAACAGTAACTCCAGACGTTTCCGAACAAAAAGCTTTCCTTGCTGAGCAGCTTTTTCATGATATTTCGGCTGTCCGCCCGAAAAAATCTCCTCGAGCTGTTGTTCAAGTTTATGATTATACCCCTTTTGTTCTTCTGTGTGGTTTGTCATGTGAACTCCCCCTTCGTTAATCCGCTTATCCTTCGAACGTCAGAATAAGGTCCCCTTCGTCAACAAAGTCCTCTTCCTTAACAGCGATAGACGCCACTTTTCCATCCATTTCAGCTTCAACAGGAATTTCCATTTTCATTGATTCAAGGATAACAACGACATCCCCTTTTTTCACTTCTTGCCCAACTTCAACTTCAATTGTGAAAACTGTTCCTGTCATTGTAGAAAGTACTTGTGCCATATTGTTTTCCTCCTCAACTTTTGCTTGCTGCAGATAGATGATTTTCAAATATCTATTTACTAGTTTATCTGAACAATGAAACCGTTTTCAACTATTCATTTATCTTTTGAATATTCAAATTATATATTCAGCATTTATCGGTTGCGAAATTGACGCACAGCTGCATGATGTGCTTCGGATTCCCAGAGGATTGAACACTGATTGCATTCTTCCATCATCCTGCTCTTCAAGTCTGACTGTTCCCATTTCCGTACAGCAATTGCCTTGTAAGCCCGTAAGACATCGGACTCTATATTTGCAAATTTCGCTAAAAACTGATCTAGTGCTGCCTGTTTGTCATCTTCATAAAGTTCAGTGATCCAGCCCCATTTAGCGAGTGCTTCAGCTGTATGAAGCTGCGCACGAGTCAATAGCTGAAGGACATGACTATGCCCGGACTCTTTTTCATAAAGCAGCGATGCCCCGCCCCAGCCAGTGGTAATTGCAAGCGTTCCTTGGATGAATCCTGCTTTGACACCGGACTTCATCAGTCTGTAATCACATGCCGCTGCAATTTCGCAGCCTCCCCCAACTGCAGCTCCATCCATTAGTGCTAGTGTTGGTACAGGTAATGTTGCAAGCCGATACAATAGCTCTGTCATTCTAGAAAGCATCGGAAGCGCCTGCGCAGATGTTTCTAACACATGGAACTCACTCAGGTCACCGCCTGAACAAAATGCTTTGCCGCCAGCAGATGTGATGACTCCCCATTTCACTGATTTGTTCTGCTCAATCTGAGCAATGAATTGTTCAAGACCTTCCATCACTTCATGATTCACTGCATTCCGGACTTCAGGTCGGGTAATTGTGAATGTCACGACTCCCTGATCGGATGTAATATTGAATGACATGACACAGCCTCCTAGATTTTTATGTACAAAAAAAGACTACCGTGACCCATGGTCTCACGGTAGTCTTTAGATAGCAATAGCTATCAGGGAGTTGCGGCAGAATCTTGCTTATTCGCCTACAACGACTTTCCCTTTGTATTGACCGCATGACTTACAGATGCGGTGTGCCAATTTCATTTCACCACAGTTTTCACAAGTTGTCATACCAGGTACTTGTAACTTGTAATGTGTACGGCGCATATTCTTTTTGGTTTTAGATGTTCTTCTCTTTGGTACTGCCATTAGAGGGCACCTCCTTTATTTCGACTAGTCGTTATCGGATTCAAAAAATCTTGCTAAGCCTGCAAGTCTAGGATCCGTTTTCTTATCCTGTTCTTCTGTCAATTGGAGATTATACTCTTCGTCAGTCGCGTAGGACCAACCCGTGCCGGAGGCTTCCGTCATGGTATCCGCATCGTCACAGTAAACCTGCAACGGTACTTCCAGAAGAATGAGCTCTTCAAAGATCGGCATTGGATCGACGACGTCCCCCGTAATCGGATGGATTTCATCGTCTTGCGCTAATACGTCTTCATCCCAACTGTACTGTTCGTCCGACTCAATCGAGAACGGAAAATGAACATCTTCCCATGTGCGGGCACATGGCAAGGTCAACGAACCTTCCAAATGGAAGTGAAACGAGATCTTTTTAGAACCAACTGTACAACTTCCTGTTAACTGAACAGGTGAAATCGCCCGGATTTCCGGGTTTCTTTCCCTTACAGATCCTAAATCAACCACTTCGTCAAGCGGCATTGCTCCCTGCCTGAACTTACGCAATTGATGAATTGACCATTTCATGCCTATCACCTCAAGACAACACTTTTGATTATATAGCGGATAAAAAAAGATGTCAAGATATTTTCTTGTCACTTAATCGCTTAGTTCATTATACTAAACGAAAGAAAAACTTCAAACAGGAGTGATTTTCCATGAAAGCTGTCGGCATCGTCGTAGAATATAATCCTTTCCATAACGGCCACTTGTACCATGCTGCCTCTGCAAAAGCTCAAACTGAATCTGATTTAGTCATCGCTGTCATGAGCGGTAACTTTCTTCAACGCGGTGAACCTGCATTGGTCGACAAATGGACACGCACTGAAATGGCGCTTGAAAACGGAGTAGACCTCGTTTTCGAATTGCCTTATGAGCGCGCAACCTCAAATGCTTCTTCGTTTGCATCGGGTGCTATCCAGCTTTTAGATGCTGCTGGCTGTTCCAGTTATTGTTTCGGGAGCGAGAACGGGTCTATCGTTCCATTCACGACTACACTAAGCCGGATCGCCTCGGTTCAAACACAGTATGACGAACTTATCCGTAAGTATATTCAAGAAGGGATAAGTTACCCTAAAGCGTTAAACCGTGCATACTCCGCGCTTATTCGTTCCACTGCAAACGAACAAGAAACAGTAGATTTATCATTACCGAACAACATACTTGGTTTTCACTATATGGAAGCCGCTGCAAACATAGGCTCTTCTATGAAACCAGCCACTCTCCCGCGTCTGGGAGCGGGGTACCATGATGATGTGAAACATGGCACTCCGATTGCCAGTGCAACGGGAATCCGAAAAGAGTTTTTTGAAACTGAGAGCACAGAGCCTATCCAGCAGTTTGTCCCTAATTCTGTTTATAATTCCTTAAACAATTGGATTATTGAGCGTACCTCTTTTGGCAGCTGGGATGTTTTCTATCCGCTTCTTAGATTCCAAATTCTTCGCAGCGGACCCGAACACCTTGCCGCTATTGCAGATGTTACAGAAGGCATCGAAAATCTTTTATACAAAGCAGCCAGACAAGCTGAGACATTCCAGCAATTCATGGCTATTGTAAAGTCTAAGCGCTATACATGGACACGCATCCAGCGCATGCTCACTCACATCTACACCGGCTTCACATACAGCCATCGGGCATCCATGCCTGCTCCCGACCATCTGCGTCTGCTCGGAATGACACGTGCAGGTCAAAGCTACTTGAAAGAAATGAAAGAGAATATGAAATTGCCTGTAGTAAGCCGGCTCGCCAATTTTAATAGTGCATCTGCAGACTTCTCGTCTTCTGTTTCGGATTTATATGCATTCGGAATCAATCCAATTCATCCATCATTAGGATTGGATTATCGAATTCCTCCAATCCGTAAAGACTGACTCACTTTTTCGGTTTTAACTTATTTAAATAGGCAAGGGTATCATCCACCGTTTTAACGGGTACGATTTTCATTTTCGTGCCTATTTTTTTTGCGGTTTCCGCGGCCTCTTCATAGTTACTCATTATGCCTGGGTTCGCAGCTTTCACTTCTTCAGGTAATTCATCGTCAGGTGCAAAGAAAATTTCCATTCCATCACGATCGGCAGCCATGACTTTAAAGTCAATGCCTCCGATACGGCCGACAGTACCGCCTGGCAGCATTTCTCCTGTCCCTGCGACTGTATAGCCTTTTGAAATATCCTCAGGTTTAAGCTGATTCATGATTTCCAGTGTAAACATCAATCCAGCAGATGGACCTCCGATTTCGGATGTATTGAAGTTAACTTTTGGTATGGTTTTCAAGGTGCGGTCTTCTAAAAACTGAATTCCAAGACCCACCTTCCCTTTTGCTTCAGGTATTTCTTTCAACGTAATATCCGTCTTAAATTTCTTTTTATCCCGTTCCGCTTCCACTTGGATTGTATCGCCTTTTCGCTGGTCAGCAATGTACGCAGCAAACTGGTCCGGCTCCAGCAACGGTTTCCCATCAACTCCGATAACCCGATCCCCTGCTTGCAGTTTCCCGTCTGATGCACTGCCCTCTACAACCTGTTGAATGTAAATACCGGCAAAATCGATTTCTACCGGTTTACCGGCTCTTTCAAAAGCAACCGCAATCGCATTGAATTGTGAGTCGCTCATCAAGCGCAGCTGGCGCACATTGTACTCCTGGTCACTCTCGCCATGACGTCTTACTTTGTTCGCTGGAAGCAGCTTCATTTTGTCTGAAATCTTGGACCAAAAATAAGTTGCAGGTGTTGCTTTCCCAACAGAAATGGTCATAAGGCTAAACGTTCCAGCGTCATCTTCATCACCTTGTTCCACTTTGACAAGCGGTGACAATTCATAGGCGCCGCCAGGTTGGGACACGTAGCTATCTAGGGGATAAAGCATAAACAAAGCAATTAAAACCGTAAGCATTGCTGTTATCCCAATTCGTTTAAATGTAATTTTTCTGCACCTCCATTAATAGCCTGTACCTAATTTACATATGGTTAAGTGTACCATCTGAAAAATGGGCGGCACAATGTTTTTTGTTTGAGCTTCTCACACAATAGAGAAAGGAGCCGCAAGAGTGAATACAAAGCTGTCTGCACTTGCAAGAGAAGCATGATCAACGTCATTATGATTTGGGCGCTCATTGCGTTATTCATTTTACAGCCTGGAATTGCTCATGATGGAGCAGAGACAGGTGTGAAATTGTTTGTGCAAGCCTTGCTTCCCTATTTACTTCCTTACATCATTCTAACCCAATGGCTCTTAAAATTACCCGCTTCCAAAAATTCTTCTCCTGCGTGGATGCGCTACCTGAAGGCTTACACACTTGGATCTTTTGGAGGGTTTCCCGTTGGCGCAGTTACGGTGAGTGAAATGAAGCGGAACGGACAACTTTCCGCTTATGAAAGCAGCCTGCTTCTTGCAGCTTGTCACGCACCCGGTCCAATGTTCATCGTCGGATATGTAGGATTGGAGCTATTCGGCAATTCAATGGCAGGATGGAAGCTGCTCATTGCGATTCACGTCGCTAATATTCTTTTTTTCTTATTCGTTCTTCTGTTAATGGCATCTAAACGTTCGCAGCATGAAGTGATCGGTAATTTACCGTTACCGCCGCCAAGTTCAGCTCCATTACTGGATGCTTTTAAAGAAAGCTCTTCCATCATCATATTAGTCGCTACAACTGTCGTATTTTTTTCTTCGCTTGGCAGCGTGCTGACGACTGTCATTCAAGCCGCTGCATCGGTCGAAATGGGGATTGTAAAAACAGCAGTGCTGGCACTCTTTGAAATGACATCAGGAGTTCAATCAGCCACGCAGCATTTTTACGGATCTGCAATTTTCCCTTACTTGATTGCAGCCATTCTTTCCATCAATGGCTTAAGTATTCACATGCAGGTTTTCGTGATTGCACGCTCAGCCGAGCTGTCGCTTAAACCTTACGTTATCGGCCGCATCTGGAGTGTGCTGGCAGTTCCAGTGTTTCTTTATATGCTTTTATGAAGATCTTAAAGAAAGCAAAAAACAATGGGAAGGCAACTAAACTGCCGTCCCATTGTTTTGAGATTATGTATACACTTTCTTCAATGCCCGATTGACTGTCTCCGGTACAAGTGCCGAGACATCTCCGCCGTACTTTGCCACTTCTTTCACAATGCTGGAACTGAGGAAAGAATACTGATTTTTCGTCATGACGAAGAATGTCTCAATGTCTTCATCTAAAAAGCGGTTCATCGATGTGATTTGCATCTCATACTCAAAATCCGATACCGCACGCAGTCCTCTTACAATTGCCGCTGCATTAATGCTTTTCGCATAGTCAATGAGCAACCCGGAAGACGAATCAATTTTCACTGAAGGATACTCAGCAGTCGCCTGAGCAATTAACTGCTGGCGTTCGTCAACGGTGAAAAGCGGATTTTTTGATGAATTATTCATCACCACTACGTGGACCTCGTCGAAAATCTTTACAGCACGCTTAATGATATCAAGATGCCCATTCGTCAACGGATCAAAACTTCCTGGCACTACAGCCACTTTAGACATGATAGACCCTCATTTCTTATAAATTGTAATCGCGCTGCCACCGTATACCGTAGTTCCAACAGACTCATATGGACCATAGGCAGACGGAAGTGTCAGTTGCTTTTCGTGCTCGCATACAATAATTGCATGTTTTGCCAGCAGGCCTTCATCAGCAAACTGAGAAGCGAGATTGTAAAACTCTTCTTTTGCATAAGGGGGATCTAAAAATAATAGATCGGCTTTAACGCCTTCTTTGGCAAGTTTTGCAGCCGCCGACCTCGCATCACCTCGAATGATATGAAGTTCCTCCGTAAATTTGCATTTCTCTGCATTGGACTTAATGACCGCGCATGCTTTAGGATTTTTCTCGAAAATCCAGGCGCTATCCGACCCGCGCGAGAGCGCTTCCAAAGTTAACGAGCCACTTCCGCCAAACAACTCCACTGCAACACCTCCGTTAAAAAACGGTCCGATTTTACTGAACAATGCTTCTTTTACTTTGTCTGATGTGGGTCTGGTATCTGTGCCTGTAATTGATTTTAAAGGGATTCCCCTTCTTGTTCCGGCGATCACTCTCATGTGGTAACTCCTTTATGATTCCCCCGGCAGCCGATCTGCAAAGAATCCCGCAGCGTGCTATGATGGGAAAGATACTTTTTGAAAGGTGTGTGCATCCCATATGCGACAGCAGCGATTCATCGAACTCGGTGAAGGGTACTCGGATATTTATGAACTATGTGAACTAATAACAACGAACGCAGACAGACTTGAAAGAACTTTCTTATTTAAAGCCGCAACGAAAGACGGGAAACCATCCATTTCTTTAGCAGCATCGTTCTCGCCCGCTGGTGAAGGAGGCTTTTACCCAATCTATATTTGCCGCGAAGGGATTCCTTCAAAAGAAGGGAACGTTTCTAAACGTCAGCTCGTGTTTGAAGAAGCCGCTGCTTCTGTTGGCAGCAAGCCTGTTCCTGTTGAACTTAAACATTCTTCTGAGTTCCCGGAAACCAAATTATTTTTCCAATACGTAACTGGCGTTTTACGGCTTAATCACTTGCTGCCGCCTCTAGACTGACCTTACAAACCTGTTTTGTAATCGTATTCCTTGGCTTTGTCAGGGCGTGCATTTTCGTATTCTGTGCTCACAAACGGTCTGTAAGAAGGAATTGCTTTCTTCACTGACGAGAGCTTCTCGACTTTACGAATAACGTCCTCGACATCGTCTTGACTGCAATAGAGGACAACGTATTTCATGCGTCGTGATATATAGTGAACGTGTCCGTATTTACGGAACGATTTCGCCTGTTTCAAGTGGTGGAGATAAATGATAACTCCTTGACGATCAACCAATAGTATCCCTCTTTTCTTCCCCTAACAATACCATAGGTTTGAAAAAAGCCGCAACCAGACTTTACTGACAGTTTGTCCAATTTGTCTTATAATGAACTTACCAGTTGCAAAACAAGGAGGAATTAGACATGGGAAGAAAAACTAAAGTTGCCCTTTCAGTGGGTGCAGCAGGCGCAGCTGCCTGGGCCGCTTCAAAAGCAATAATCCGTCCAAACGCGAGACCTGGAAAAAAAGCGCTTCAATTTGAAGGACCGGTTGTTATTCAACAACTAACCGACACTGCAAATAGTGAGCAGCTAGCCGCTGAAGCCGCTTCCCTTGGCGTTCACGGATTTGCGGTGGATGTTAGATTGACAGTCCATGAAGAAATCATTCTTGTAAACAATGAGCATCCTGAATCCTCCCATTGCCTACTGAAAGATATGATTATCCAATATCCGCATTTGCTTTTCATCATTCGTATAGCTGATTCTCCCGATACATACGAAGGCAGTTTGATGCCCTCGAAGTTATGGAAACTGCTAGAAGAATGCGGGGCACAAGAACAAGTCGCTGTCCTCAGTCAATATGACGAACAAGTAGATCGTTTCAACTTGTATACACAGCATATGGCTGCAGCAGGAGCAGGTATAACCGAACTGAAGCAAGCGTATGCTGCTTATACAAGTCGTTTCGGCCACCTTTATCACCCTCGTACGGATCTTTTTGTTTTAGCCGGTAAGATTGGGCCATTTCAGCCTGCAAGTGAGGGATTCATACAATTTCTAAATAAGCTCAACATCACTGTGTATGCGGAAAATTATGCAGCCGATGACGTTATCAAACTAGTGAGTTCCGGTATTTCAGGATTTATAACAGATTCTCCAAAATCAACAATGGTACAACTGGATATGTTACTGGAACACTAAAAGCGGATGGCTGAAGAGCCATCCGCTTTTATTATTCTATTTAAATTATGCTGAGCACGAACAGCCGCCGCCAGTTCCGCAGCTGCCTCCGCAAGAAGAATCCGTTACAAACGTGTTATCCGTCGGTAACTTTACCGATTCAGATACAGAATGCGCAATCCCTGCACTTATTTCATCCAGCATATATTGGACATCGTTCTCCGCAAGTCTTAACGCTGCAACCTTCTCATTCATATCTAACGCCCGTTTATCGAGTCGGATCGATTTCATTACTATACTATAATCCGGATGGTATCTTCCGAATCGCTGCACCTCTTCATAACGATCCTTCATATCAGAGAAGTTTCGGATTTTTTTCACTAAATCCGGATCACCGTATACTGCTTGATGAGCGGAGCGGTACTCAACTAATACATCGGATGATAAAATCATATCTGCCAATTCGTCTGTTTGCTCGATGATGGCAAGCCATTCGTCGGTCATCATCATAAGTGATTTCCCTCCATTCTTCTTCATTATACCAAATAGAGGGAGTGTACGCATTACTTCTTCATTCTAAAAACGTTTCCAACTGATTAAGGGCTATCATCGCCTCTGCAAGATCAGACATTCTAACTTCATGAGTGCCAATGATTTGTGACGTTTCGTGGCCTTTTCCAGCGATAAGAACAATATCATCTGGTTTACTAGCTGATATCGCTTGATGGATGGCACTTTTCCTGTCCATAATCACAGATATCGATGCTGGATTTTTGGTGCCTGTTAAGATGTGCTGAACGATTGCCAATGGGTGTTCACTGCGAGGATTATCAGATGTGAGCACGATCGTATCACAGTAACTTTCCGCAATTTCTCCCATGACCGGCCGCTTTTCCTTATCTCGATCTCCCCCGCATCCAAATACACATATGAGTTTTCTAGGATTCAAACTTGTTACAGCCTGCAATGCGGCTGATAAAGCGTCAGGTGTATGAGCATAATCGATAAAAACCCTTCTGCCTTCATGCTCTACAAGCTGCATGCGGCCTTCGGGAAGGGTTAACAGACGAAACGCACTGAAAATTTCTATTTCAGGAAACCCAAGCAATTTGACAACAGATGCAGCAGCCATCGCATTCAACCGATTATGTTCGCCTGGGGGCAGCGAACCGATTAACTTCTCAGAAGGCATACAGCCTCCCGCCACGTTTCTGCCAAACAAGTGTATCGGCAGTTCTATATCTTTTACAATCCCCATACACTCGGTGTCTTCACAATTCACAACAATTCGCTCTGACAACGAACACAGCTTTTTCTTTGCCTTAATATAGTTTTCACGTCCGCCATGCTCTTCGAAATGATCAGTTCCAATATTTAAGAAAACCCCGACTGACACACGGCAATGAGCAAGCCTTTCCATTTCCAATCCGAGCGAAGAAGCCTCTATTGCAACGTGAGTCACTCCCCGATCTATGCATCTTCTTAACAATGGGTGCAGATATTCAGCAGTCGGTGTTGTCAGGGAAGGGATTTCTTCATCCACTTTCTCCCCGTCTATATAACAACCTGTCGTCCCCACCACTGCGGTCTTTATACCAAATTGTGAAAGCAGCTGACCGATAAAATGCGTCACTGTAGTTTTTCCATTCGTACCTGTCACCGCAATTACCGTCAGCTCTTCAGAGGGAAATCCTGATAATTGCGCACTGCTGAACGATAAGAACTTTTTACAGTCGGGAACAGTCACAACGGCAGCCCCTCGATGACTCCATTTTGACAAAGTACTCTCTGAGACAGAGCGGTCGATCACAATCGCAGCCGCTCCTTTATCAAGGGCCTCTTCAATCGACTCGATTCCATCATGATGTGCCCCTTTTCTAGCGATAAATAAGCAATTTTTCTTAAGACGGTTCGGGTGCTCTGTAACGGAGTCAATCGTAACGTCACGCCAGTTCCCACGGATTGTGCACGGCCAATCCTTTAATAATTCAATCAGATGCAAATCAGCATCTCCTTCCCGAACGTTTTTCCTGCGAGGGAATATAGTAAGAGTGAACCTACCACAGAGTATGAAAAGCATCGGGTAAATGTCACGAAGAAAGTTGGGAGACGAGATGATCATCCAAAAGTTTGGTGGCGCTGCGATGAGAAATCGTGAAATGCGCCGTTTATGTATTCACCGGATTCAAGAAGGTTTGAAATCACATGATGAAGTTATTGTTGTCGTTTCTGCAATCGGACGTCAGGAGAGTCCGTATTCCACAGATCGGCTGCTCTCGATAACACCGTCATTGAAATTCTCTTCAGCTTCATGGGACCTGGCTGCTTCATGCGGAGAACTGATTGCTTCTGCAGTACTTAGTGCTGAATTGGAGGAAGCTGGGATCCCTAACAGGGTCATGCACAGTATGAATTCAGGTATCAGAACGATTGGTTCCTTTGGTAACGCAACAATCGAGACAATCGAGACAAGCCATATCAAACGGACCTTACAAGATCACAAGTGTTTAATCATACCGGGATTTCAAGGAATGAATGCAGCCGGTGATTACATGACACTGGGTCGTGGCGGCAGTGATTTGACTGCCATCGCCCTGGGCAGCAGCTTAAATGCCGCCCATGTCGAATTTTTCAAAGACGTGCCAGGTGTAATGTCTGCTGATCCCCATATTCATGCAGAAGCAAAAAAATTTGATTCACTGACGATCGATGAGTTCATTCCTTTACTTGACTGCGAAAGACCTGTCATACAAAAACGCGCAGCTCTTCATGCAAAAAAAACAGCAATCCCTCTCTGTGTTAGAGGAATTGCTGCAGCTGAAGACGGGACGTGGATTGTTCCGCACTCTTTATAGTTGTTTTATTGACGCGCTGGTCTTTCGACTTCCTGAATTAAATTTTGCGTATAATAGTTTCCATAAACACCAGTACCAATATGAGTGAAGTTTTTATCCAGCAAAACTTCTTGGTGTGCAGGAGAATTTAACCATCCATGAACTGCTTCAATCGCATCTGTATAGTTCAACGCAATATTTTCTCCTGCTTTTTTAACATCGATTCCAGCAAGTTTCAAACGATTGGCAAGTGTGCCAGACGTCGGTGAATCTTGGGAAAAATAATTTTGCAACGCCATTTCTTTACTATGTTCGCGTGCAACCAGTTGAAGCTGGTAGTCCCGTTTCAACTTGCCTACATCATGATTCGTCCGATAAACATTGGTGATGTCTAAAATTTGACGTTCCAGTGCCCGATCTACAGCCATCTGATCTTCAGATGAAGGCTTCTTCACTTCCACAAGCTCTCCCTTGTAGAAAAGGTCATAGGGCTGCTGCATGACGAGTGTCACCGGATCAATGAACCGGACACCTTCCAATTCTTCACCTTTTTCATCAATATATAGTTGTGTGAACAGGCCTTCTGATTGAATCAGCATCTTGTTTTTGATGTCAGCCCCATTTAGGACAAATGTATATTGGTTTTCTCCAACAACTACTTCCAATTCCGATTCAATGATGGTACTTCGATAGATATCCTCACTGCTTTGTCCATTAACATACGGATAGACATCTGCATCCAGATCCGCACTGTAGATTTGATTTACTGTACCCTCTGCAACCCCGGCCATCATCATAGGATTCGCGTTATATATCCACCATTCAAAGCCAAATACCGAAAGATCTTTTCGATCCGGTTCTCCAAATTGGGCAATCAATTCTTTTGAAGTTTGGCCAACTATCGTCGATATTCCTTTTTCAGGACGTTTTGCATTGCTGATCCCTTGCTGTTCAAAGGTCTCGCCCCCGCTAATCGCAGTTCCAGGCTGGACAGGCGACTCCAAAGGCTCGTTTTCCTTAAATCCATCGTCCCAAAAGTAAAATCCTAAAAGGATAAGTAAGAATAATACAAGTACTTTCCATAATCGATTTATTAATCGTTTCATTATTTCCCACCCCTCATCCAATCCACCTGCATATAATTCTCTGCCTCTATTGTAATCAACATCAGATGAATAAGTCACCCATTTCTAACCCGTTCCCCAAATCCGGCTCCAGACACAATGTTGCCATTGCAACCGACTTCCTTTTGTTCTATGATTATAAACGAATAGCAATCGATTGTCTGTCTACTTAAGGAGGAAGCTAATCAATGGATTTTGTAAACACAGGTATTGAAGAGCTGGCTGTCAGCCTAACTGATCTTGAAGAAATTGCTAAAAGATATGATTTAGTTCTTGCGGGACAATGGGACTACGAACGTGTCACGTTCGACAAAAAGTACACGGTTAGCGAAGGCGTGTTCTATCTGCGTGTCTACGGGTTAACACCAAATGGTGATGTTGGAAAGAATGAAGCAGTGATTGAATTCATCACTCCACAACTTGGAAAACACTATTATCCTCACGGTGTTGAGTACGGAGATGATGAATTTTATCCACCATTCGTTGTCAATGATTGTAAAAAGACATTAACAGGTCTTGTGAAAGATTTACAAGCTTTCAACTTAAAAAAATGATTGTCTGCCGGAGAATATTCTATTCTCCGGTTTTTAATATCCATTTTCATTTATTTTGGCTATAATAGAAACAATACACAATTTGGAGGAATGCCGGGTGTCGAAATGGTTAACAAAACGAACATTCTTAATCTTAGTGACTGCTCTTATTGCAGCTGCTGCTCTATTCTTTATACTCCCGGTATCAATACCGCTAATTTTAGCCCTGCTGACAGCACTGATCATTGATCCGCTGGTCAAATTAGTAGAGCGTAAGTTCAAGTGGAAGCGGAAGCTATCCGTTATTTCCGTATTTATCTTTGTCGTTTTACTTGTTTCGGTAGGTATCTATTATTCCGTAACTTCTTTAATCGGCAAGATTATTCAATTTACAAAGGATGCGCCAGACTATTTAAACTCGTTATCTGGTGTATGGATTGATATGCAGGAAAAAGTATTTAAATATACTTCTGGAATGCCTTCAGATATCGTCAAAGCCACACAAGAACAATTGACTGCTGCGCTCACTTCCTTCAAAACTTCCCTTCTTGAATTGTTGAGCTATGAAAAGATTATTGCACTCGCTTCTGAAATTCCGAATTTCCTCGTGAGTTTCATCGTCTTCTTAATCGCCTTGTTCTTGTTTATGCTCGAGCTTCCTCAGTTAAAACAAAGTGCGTTCAATTTATTAACGGACCGGACAGCTGAAAAGGTACGGTACATGACCACAAAACTGAATGCAACAGTTATTGGATTCATGAAAGCGCAATTGCTTGTAAGTTTCATCATTTTAGCCGTAGCGTTCGTTGGGCTGCTGTTAATTGTTCCGAAATACGCAGTCGTCATGGCAATCATCATTTGGATCATCGATGTTATTCCTATTCTGGGTTCGATTATCATTCTCGCACCTTGGTCGCTTTATGAGTATGTAAGCGGCGACGTTGCAATGGGAACAAAGCTGGCAATATTAGCTGCGGCGCTTCTGATCATCAGAAGAACTGTGGAACCAAAAGTGATGGGAGCCCAAATCGGCTTATCCCCTCTTCCCACATTGATCGGAATGTTTATCGGCCTGAAGCTGTTCGGAGTCCTCGGATTCTTCATCGGCCCGATGGTCGTGATTCTCTTTACGACAGCAATTGAAGCAGGAATCATTAAAATGAACTTTAAAATTTGAATCGGAAATTGAAAAAGACGCATGTCCCAATAATAGGGGCATGCGTCTTTTGTGTTAAAATCCTAAAATCGCTTTAATCATTGAAGTCGTTTCTCCGCCTTTGTAGAATACATAGAGAAGTAAATAGACTGCAACGCCGGTAATGGCCGCAAAAACCCACACAGTACTCGTTACCGGCCCGAGACGTTTATGCCTAGGTAAGTTATCCTTGAATCCTGAAATGAGTGATAACACGCCCAAAACGGCTCCTAAGGTAGCCAGACAAATATGGAAGATCAAAAATACGGTGTAATAGATTTTAACAGAATCGGGTCCGCCAAAAGCTGTGTTCCCGAAAATTGCTGTCCTTGATAAGTAAATCACTAAAAACAGCAGTGCTGAAATAGATGCGGCAATCATCACATTTTTGTGTGCTTGTTTCCGATTTTTGCGTATCAGCATCCACCCAATCATTACTAAAATGCCGGAAATAATAATGAGCAAAGTGCTTAATGTCGGCAGGATTGGCAAGTTCATATTAGTTCTCCGTTTCTATTCAGATGTAACAATCAACCGTGCATCGTCAAGTTTTTTCGGTTAATCAGGTCTTGACGAGTAATTTCGTCAGCATTATCTTGTTCATCACGATACCATGTAATAAAGATTTTACCAATGATGAATACATACAGTAATTCTTGAATGACTTTCATAATAATCCCGCCAAGCTGCTGATCATAAAGCGTCGGCATATTTGTAAATAACTCAGGGCCGGAAATCGTCAGACCGGACAGCGTTCCAGCAGGCACACAGAGCGCCATTGCTTTCAGCCATGCTTCACCGCTGCTATACGTCTCATACACCGGAACGTCAGCAAAAATGATTAACGAACAAGCAGGTGTCAGCAGAATTGCACTCAAAATGACATAACCGATTTTTTTCAAGCCATGTAATTGAGGCTCCCCTGGAAGTGTGTTGAATATTGGCCACCATAAAAACAGCGCCGATAAAAATAATGTCAGCGTAAATGCAGTGTGCAGCATTAAGCTAAGTTTGATTGTATCCAGGACGAGCGGATAGTGGTTTAACGAAAACATAATCGTAAACGCAATCAAGCTAATGACCGGCTTAGTGAAAAACCGGATAACCGCTGCGAGTTTTGGGTAACTGAAAACTTTCTTCCATAAAAAGTTCGGAATTCCGACAATGAATAAAGGGGCAATCACCAACAGCAAAAGCGCCATTTGTCCCATATGAACAGAAAACAGAATATGTCCCATCAAATCCATTGGGGATCCTTTTACTATATACAGCAGTA
This sequence comes from Sporosarcina jeotgali, assembly GCF_033304595.1. Classification (NCBI taxonomy): domain Bacteria; kingdom Bacillati; phylum Bacillota; class Bacilli; order Caryophanales; family Caryophanaceae; genus Sporosarcina; species Sporosarcina jeotgali. Next base: position 945,296 of record NZ_CP116341.1, on the reverse strand, counting down.
CAATCGCGGAAATGAAAGAGGTGATCTGTCTGGAAGTGACAGCCTCAGTTCCTTCAAATCGTGTTCTCCACTTTTTAGTCAATAAAAAATAAAGGACCGTCACGAGAACGAGAAATAAGAAAAAGTACGGACTCCATAAAGCGCGGAAGCCGAATATACTTAACGGCAATTGCCTCAGCTCCTTTTATAAGATCTGTTCTTATTATAGGCTGTTCTTTTAGGTAACACAATGAACGTTCTTTGACATCGGTACAAATAAGAAAACCTCTGCCTTTAGCATTTGGCTAAAGACAGAGGTTTTTAGTGCTTACCACCAAACAATCGTAACGAAAGTAAGTGGAATCACGAATGCAAATACTACTCCTGTGAACATGAACATCTGAGGAACACCGTGTCCCTTATCTTTCATGTGCATGAAATAGTACAGCTGTAATGCTACTTGAACTGAAGCAAAGAGGAAAAGAACCGGGATTACTAAGTACTTAGAAAACCCATCCACTCCTTGCTGATAAGCCACGACGAATGTAAACGAGACAAGTGTCATGAAAATCATGAGTGAGAACATCATAACTTGACCGCGCATAGTTTCCTTTGAACGACGGACGAATAGATCCTGTTCAAGAGGGGTTCTCTTATACATTTCTACTTCTGCCATGTTATCCGATCACTCCCATCAAGTAAACTACCGTAAAGATGAATACCCATACGACGTCAATGAAGTGCCAGTAAAGTGAGAACGTATAGTACTTAGTTGCATTATACAGGTTCAAGCCGCGTTTTGCATTTCGGAAGAGCAGCAATGTTACCCAAACAAGTCCGATTGCAACGTGGAAACCGTGCGTTCCTACAAGTGTAAAGAACGATGAACTAAATGCACTATTTCCAAATGTAAAGCCTTCTTTCACGTAATGAGAGAACTCATACACTTCAAGTCCAAGGAAGCAAAGTCCTAGGAATGCAGTAATAGCTAACCACAGCTGCATTTTCTTAAAGTTGTAATTCTTCATATGGTGCATCGCATATACACTAGTAAGTGAAGACGTTAAAAGTAACAATGTCATGACAAATACTAGTGGAAGCTGATAAAGTTCTTGAGTCGAGAAGCCGAAACCGCTTGGTCCTTTATTCTTAAGCGCCATGTAGGTTGCAAATAACGTGGCAAAAAGAATCGTTTCTCCGCCAAGGAAGAGCCAGAAGCCAACAAACTTATTCTTTGCTTCAAGTGTTGCACGCTCAGGGTGTTCCGGCCAAGTTTCCGGAGTGAATTTTTTATTCAAATCCATCAGTTTTGACCCCCTTTATGAGCATTGTTAATATCACGCTGAATTTCTTCTTTTGTTACATGGAAGCCCAGGTCATCTTTAACTGAGCGCATTGCCATTGAGACAAACGTCCAAGCAAGACCCAAGATGAGCACTGGAAGTCCCCAAGAAGTTTCCTGGTGGAACATTGCACCAAATCCTGCGATGAACAAACCAAATGTCATGAAGAATGGAATAATTGAACCATTCGGCATGTGGATATCCGTTACAGGTTCAGCAAATGTAAGACCTGTTGCGTTGCCTTCCTGCTTTTCAATCCAAACTGTATCAAGTCCGCGGACAAGCGGAGTCTGAGTGAAGTTATAGAATGGCGGCGGTGATGGAATTGCCCATTCAAGCGTACGTCCGTCGCCCCATGGATCATTTCCAACGCGTACATTCTTAACAGTTGTCATAATGATATTGATGACCAATACAATCACACCGATCGCCATTAGAAGCGCACCGATCGAACTGATTAAGTTTGCAGTATTCCAGCCTTGTCCGTCCATATATGTCCAAACACGACGCGGCATTCCCCAGAATCCAAGCCAGTGCTGGATCAGGAATGTACAGTGGAATCCGACAAAGAAGAAGACGAACGTAATTTTACCAAGTGTTTCACTGAGCATTGTTCCGAACATTTTCGGCCAGTAAAGATGTACACCTGCTAAGATCGCAAGTACAACTCCGCCAACGATTACGTAGTGGAAGTGAGCAACAATGAAATAGCTATCGTGCAGCTGATAGTCAAGAGGTGCAGCACCCTGCATAACCCCTGTAACTCCACCCATTACGAATGAAGGGATAAATCCTAGCGCGTACAACATTGGGGTTGTAACGGAAATACTTCCGCCCCAAATGGTAAGCAGCCAGTTGAAGATTTTAACTCCAGTTGGTACAGCAATCGCCATCGTCGCAACAGCGAAGATTGCGTTTGCAGTTGGCCCAAGACCTACTGTAAACATGTGGTGAGCCCAAACCATGAATCCTAAGAAACCAATCAACACTGTCGCAAATACCATTGCTGGATATCCAAACAAACGCTTGCGAGAGAAGATTGAGAAGATCTCAGAGAAAATACCGAATGCCGGCAAAATCAAGATATATACTTCAGGGTGTCCGAAGATCCAGAAAATATGCTCCCAGATAATTGTGTTACCACCCATTGTATGGTCAAAGAAGTTACCGCCAAACATACGGTCGAATGTTAAGAAGAACAAACCGACAGTAAGTGGTGGGAAAGCGAAAAGGATCATTGCTGAAGCGACAAATGTCGTCCAAGTGAACAATGGCATCCTCATATACGTCATACCTGGTGCACGCATATTAATGATGGTAACAAGGAAGTTAATCCCGGCCATCAGCGTACCCCCACCAGCGATTTGAAGACCTATCGCATAAAAGTCAATTCCATGTCCTGTAGAAGCAAGTGACAGCGATGCATAAGAAGTCCATCCAGCATCTGGAACTTGCCCGATCAGCCATGAAATATTCAGGAACAATCCTCCAAAGAAGAACATCCAGAAACCTAATGAGTTAATGAATGGGAACGCAACGTCACGCGCTCCGATTTGAAGGGGCATAATATAGTTCATAAATCCAAATAGTATCGGCATGGCGGCCAAGAAAATCATCGTAGTACCATGCATCGTGATTAAGTCATTGAAAAGACCTGCACTAACTAGGTCATTGTTCGGCTTTAACAGCTGGAGACGAATGATCATCGCTTCAATACCGCCGACGACGAAGAAGAAACCGCCGCCAATGAGGTAAAGAATTCCGATCTTCTTATGGTCGACAGTTGTCATCCAATCCCAAAGGGCTGCGCCGAATCCTCTTTTTTGAGCAACAGAACTCACGTTGTTTTACCTCCTCTTCAATATCGCGTTACGTATTACTGCTCAACAGACAAGCCAAGCAAGTACTCAGCTAAGTCGTCTAACTCTTGGTCAGAAAGCTGATTTTCAAAAGAAGGCATTTTGTTGCCCGGTTTAACTTTTTGTGGATTCTTAATCCATTCTTTCAAGTGCTTTTCATCATGCTCCAGGAAACCAGCGACGCGGTTACGGTCACCGAATGCTGCAAGGTTCGGACCGGGTGCTCCGCTTGATCCAGCACCAGAAGTGGCGTGACAACCGATACAGCTTTGTTTGAAGACTTCTTCACCTGCTGCGTTTGCTACATTGTTTCCATCTGCAGTTGCCTTCATGTTTTTCGCCCATGCATCGAACTCATCACGCGGTAAAGTTTTTACTTTGAAATCCATCAGTGAGTGAGACGGTCCGCATAGCTCAGCACATTTACCGTAGAACACACCATCTTTAAGACCTTTTGATTCTTGATCGAATGTCAGGAAAAACTTGTTTAAGTTCTCAACGTTCGTATCCAACTTACCGCCGATTGCCGGGATCCAGAAGGAGTGCTTCACGTCTGCAGCTTTCAGGTTGAAGAATACTTTCTCCTTAGTTGGTACTACGAGTTCCTGTGCTGTGACAATACCAAGATCCGGGTATTCGAATTCCCACCAGTAAAGCTTAGCGGTAACGTCAACAACAAGATGTTTCGCATTTCCTTCGTCGTCTACTTCTTCCATTGCTTTTACGTCCCCAAGTTTATATGTGTAATATACAGTAGGAACTGCAAGAATGATAATGAGGATAATTGGAATGATTGTCCAAACAAGTTCCAATTTATGACTGCCTTCAACTTGTTCAGGCACGAAATCCTCACCTAGTTTCGAACGTCTGAAACGAATCAATGCGACTACATAAATTACGACTACAACAAGAATGACGAACAACATGATACCTGAAGAAAGCATCAGCAGCTTAAACTGATCTTTACCTACCTGACCAGCCGGTAGAAGCGTGGATAATTCCTGTTGGCCACATCCTGCTAAAAATACAGTCAGAACCGCTAACAAGGAAAAGAGACGCCATTTTTTGAGTCCTTTCATCATCGCTTCATAATCCCTCTCTTTCTAATAGTGTTTTCTTCCATTGAGGAGTAAAGACCTCTCTATAATGAATTCCTGTCAAAGAAAGAATTCCAGACATTCAGATGAAAATCGAAAAGATAATCATCGAGACAAAAAGGATTGTCATGTAATTCAATGAGTAGATGAACATGGATGTTGCCCACTTTAAATCATCTTTCGCACTGAATCCTTTTAGAGCCAGCAATAACCAACCTACGTTTAACAGTGTTGCCAAAATCAGAAACCCAATTCCCAATTCGCTTAATAAAAAAGGCAAAGGAAATAACAGCACAACCCACGCAAGCATTGATTTCTTTGTGCGGGCAAATCCTTTTACGACAGGTAACATGGGAATTCCAGCTGCTCCATATTCATCTGTTTTTTTCATAGCCAGCGCATAAAAGTGCGGCGGCTGCCAGACAAACATAATTAGAAACAACGCCAAAGCTCCAAATCCAAGTGACGGTTCCACTGCTGCCCATCCGATAAGCGGCGGAATAGCTCCAGACAGACTTCCGACAATCGTATTTGATACGTGACGGCGTTTTGACCACATCGAATAAAGAACGACATAACTGAATACTCCTGCGAGACCAAGAAGTCCTGCAGTAGCATTTGCTGAAAACAGCAACCCTTCTCCAATTGCGATAAACCCTAAAGCCATTGCAAGAACTGCCGGGGCTTTAAATCGGCCAGTCACTGTAGGTCTAGTCCGAGTACGTGTCATAATCGGGTCGATATCACGATCGATCAAATTATTCAGCGCTGCTGAACCGGCTATGATTAAGGCAGTTCCGAAAAGAGTAGCAATCATAAGATCCAGTCTATGTACAAAATTGATGTTCGCAAACTGGAACGCCAAGAAAAGACCCGTGAACGCAGTAATCAAGTTAGAATTCACAATACCAATTTTAATGAGTGCTAAAAAGTCCTTCATGAATGTTGGTGCAATTACAGTTTCCGGTACCGTCTCTGCAGCAGTCGTACGACTGTTTGACATTTGACTCCCCCTTTCAAAGCCTTTAAAAAATGACCGCTGTACTTAACTATATCGAAAATCCTTCACAATTTCTATACAAAATCGCAATTTGTATAGAATTGCACACTCTCTCAAGGAATTATACAGTGCACACTCTATAGTAAATCATTCCACGTACCTATTTGTGAAGTTATCAGGTCTTTTTTATGAACATTTTGTGAAAACCCGAACCTTATCAGCTCTTCTTCGTTTCCGGCATTGTGTTTTATAACGGAATTCTCTATCATTAAAAACTAGAGACCTTTTCAACGGTCGACATTTTACAGAAGAAGGTGTCTTTGTTTGAAACGATATAACTACTTAAAATGGTTTGCGGTAGCTGCGACAGTTGGAATGCTGCTCATCATGCTCGGCGGTGCGCTCGTTACGAAAACAGACAGCGGTATGGGCTGCGGCAGACATTGGCCTGGCTGTAATGGACAACTAATTCCGGACGAGATTACGACAGAAGTATTAATCGAGTTTTCTCATCGTCTCGTAACAGGTGCTGTCGGAATTTTAATAGTGATTTTAGCCGTATGGTCATGGAAAGCGATTGGACATGTTCGTGAAACTAAATTCCTCTCGATGATGGCTGTATTTTTCCTCATCTTGCAAGCACTCATAGGTGCGGCACAGGTAAAATGGGGACAAGGAGATTTCATCCTCGCTTTACATTTCGGAATTTCATTAATTTCGTTTGCGGCGGTTCTGCTTCTAACTCTTCTCATTTTTGAAGTGGATAAAAAGTTCGACGCCGATAAGATCAAAGTCGGCCCCAAACTGAAATTCCATACAATCGGTGTGACCATTTACTCTTACATCGTGATTTATACAGGCGCTTTAGTGCGTCATACAGAATCCAGTCTGGCTTGTGCGGATTGGCCGCTGTGCAGGAACGATCAGTTCGAACTCCCTTCCACATTGAATGAGTGGGTACAAATGGGACATCGTACGGCTGCTGCATTAATTGTCATCTGGCTTGCGTATATCGCTATCCATGTATTCCGTAACTATCGTGATCAAAAAGTGCTGGTATGGAGCTGGTCTATCGCATTGGTGCTCGTTCTGGCACAAGCTACAACGGGCATGCTCTCTGTCTTCACTCGTTTGAATCTTTCCATTGCATTGCTTCACTCATTATTCGTGACATTACTCTTCGGGTTGCTCACGTACATGATTTTGCTGCTATCCAGAGTACGCATTCATAAATAATGATCGAGTAGGAGGGAGTGATTAACTCCCGACCTCTCACACCACCGTACGTACCGTTCGGTATACGGCGGTTCAATTAAGATTGCTGACGCAAAGTTTCGTAACGAGATATTAGACTTTTGAGCCCTTGGGAACTCCAGTAGGAGTTCCCAAGGGTTCTGTGTAGTATTGGGCTTTTAGAAATTCTCCAGTAACTTTTCCGAGAGTTCCCCCATTCATAAGCTTTCCCTTTCGGGGCACCTAATCCTACGAGTTTCCTCACTTTAGTGCTGGGTTTCTTCCAATCCTTCCACATACACATGCGTAGTCTTCTTCGAATCCACGAATCGAATTTAGTAAACACACTTGGCGTATCTGCCAGAGCGAAATATCCACACCATCCCATCAGATATTGGTTGAGTTTCTTCATCCGATACTCTAACGAGTAAGGTTTCTTCCGAGAAGTAATCTCACGGATTTTATTCTTCATCCGTTTAACACTTTCTTTGGCAATACGAACTTTAGGTTCTTTACCAACGGTGAAGCTGAAACCAAGAAATTTCCTCTTCCAGGGACGGTCAACTGCGGATTTATTTCCATTCACTTTCAACTTCAGTTTCGCTTCAATAAATGAAGTCACAGAGTTCATCACCCGACGCCCTGCTTTCTCTGTTTTCACATAGATATTACAGTCATCGGCATAACGGACGAATAGGTGACCCCTTCTTTCTAATTCTTTGTCTAATTCATCTAAGACTATATTAGAAAGTAGAGGACTAAGTGGACCACCTTGTGGTGTCCCTTCTTCACTATTCGTCACCACGCCATGTATCATGATGCCTGACTTCAGATATTTACGGATTAACTTCAGTAAACGTTTATCTTGAATCCGTTTCGCCAGTGTCCCCATGAGTCGATCATGGTTCACTTTATCGAAGAATTTCTCCAAGTCTATATCGACTACCCAGCGATTTCCTTCTGTTAAGTATCCTTTCGCCTTTCTTACCGCGTCATGGGCGCTTCGTTTTGGACGAAAGCCATAGCTATGGTCTGAAAACGTTGGGTCATATAACGAAGTGAGAATTTGGGCAATCGCTTGTTGAATGAGCCGGTCTATCACAGTAGGGATGCCTAATAATCGCACGCCACCGTCAGGTTTCGGGATTTCGACCCTGCGGACTGGTTGCGGTTCATAAGTTCCCTCTAACAGTTCCATTTTCATGGACTCCCAATGCTTCACGATATGCGTTCGTAGGTTTTGTACGGGCATTTCATCCACGCCATGGCTACCTTTATTTCGCTCTACCCTTTTTAGGGCAGAAAGTAGATTTTCCCGTGATAGTATCTGCTCCATCAACATTCGTCACGCCTCTTTCCGTGAACAACGGTTCTTCTTATGCCAGTTCTGCTCTACCATCTTGAAGTCCCCCATGGAATTCACCATATCCTCCTTCAAGTATGCCTTTACGGTTATCTGTGTTCATCGCAGTTTACTGAATGCCAAGATGTTGTTCTCTCTTAATCGTTCAGCCCTTCCCATTCCTCTCGAGTCAGAATGGTACTATGGCTTCTGCTGACTTCTGACTGTTCAGCTATCCATCACTGGATAGGTTATCAAGAGTACTTGACGTATCAGTCAGACCTCCCCAGGTAAGAACGTAATCTTTCCCTCCACCTATCTGCTTCATCTACTCCGTACAACCTTCGGTAGAAAGGGCTTTGTTTTGTTTAGCAAACTCACCCAATTGTACTTAGCCTTATATGAAGTTCGTGTTCCTCAGATCAGAGGTTTGCCGCTCGCTTCCTTCAGATTCCACGTCACCATGGACACCCTTGCGTTAAGCTAACTGTTACTTCTACCTTCACAGTTCGGGACTTGCACCCTATAGATTACGCCCATGCTGGGCACACTAAAAAAAACAGCCGCTCGGGGTTTCGAGTGGCTGTTTTTTATGCTTTGGTGGGGTTTTTGGGGGCGTTTCTGTAGGGTTATGATCACTTTCCCCCTTTTATAAACGCTTCAACAAAAATTACGGGCACATCAATATCCATTGATGTGCCCGTAATCATTATTAGTTTCTTATGTCATCAATGCTCCAGTTCAATCAACAAATCTCCAGTAGAGATTGCTTCACCCTGGGATACATGGATTTCTTTCACGACTCCATCGAAAGGTGTTTGGATTGTCGTTTCCATTTTCATTGCCTCGGTGATCAATAAATGTTGACCGCGGCGGACACGGTCCCCTTTTTCAACTGCAAGCTGCAAGACTGTTCCAGGCATGGTTGCAGCAATATGTGCATCATTTCCTGAATCTGCTTTTTGCTTCTTCACAGAATCTGTTTCAACACTAACATCTTGGATGATTACTTCACGCGGCTGACCATTCAATTCAAAGTAAACGACACGTGTTCCATCAGCTTGAGGTTCCCCAATAGAAACCAACTTAATAATTAACGTCTTCCCTACTTCAATCTCTACTTCAATTTCTTCTCCTAATCTCATTCCATACAGGAATTCAGGAGTCTGGATGACTGACAGATTGCCAAAGTCCTTATACATTGCCGTATATTCCTCAAATACTTTCGGATATAACGAATACGCTAATGCATCTTTCATAGTAGCTGGATTTTCCAGTTCACGATCAAGTTTTTCAATAACTTCTTCAAAGTTGACCGGCTCCAGTAATTCCCCGGGACGCTCAGTCAGCGGCTTGCGGCCTTTTAGTACGACCTTCTGCAATTCTTCGGGGAATCCTCCGTATGGCTGACCAATATATCCTTCAAAGAACTCAATCACTGATTCAGGGAAGTCGATTGAGTTCCCTCTTGCCAGAACAGCATCCTCATCCAAATCGTTTTGGACCATGAACAGCGCCATGTCTCCAACAACTTTTGATGAAGGGGTCACTTTAACGATATCCCCAAATAGCATGTTGACACGAGAGAACATTTCTTTAACTTCTTTCCAACGATTGCCTAGTCCTACACCCTTTGCTTGCTGCTGCAGGTTAGAGTATTGGCCTCCTGGCATTTCATGAACGTACACTTCCGAATGCGGACTGATCATACCGCTCTCAAAATGACCATAATACTCACGAACGTCCTCCCAATAGAAGGATAATTCTTCAAGTGACTTTACATCAGCCCGCAAGCCTCTTCCGCCATACTGCAGTGCGTAGTAAAGCGAGTTAGCTGAAGGTTGTGAAGTTAGACCGGACATCGCTCCAAGCGCAGTATCGACAATATCGACACCTGCTTCAATGGCGCGCGTATACATAGCAATCCCATTACCGCTTGTATCATGGGAATGTAGATGAATTGGAATATCAACTGTTTCCTTCAATTCTGAAATAAGCTGATACGCCGCCTCAGGCTTTAGCAGCCCTGCCATATCTTTTAGCGATAAGATATGAGCTCCGGCGTTTTCAAGTTCTTTAGCCATTTCTTTATAGTAGGATATCGTATATTTCGTTCGCATTGGATCTAAAACGTCTCCCGTGTAACAAAGTGCGGCTTCCGCTACTTTTCCTTCTTGGCGGACTGCATCAATCGCCACTTCCATCCCTTTAATCCAATTCAAACTGTCGAAAATACGGAATACATCAATCCCGGAGGCTGCAGATTCTTTAACAAACTCACGGATTACATTATCCGGGTAGTTTTTGTATCCTACTGCATTAGCTCCTCTGAATAGCATCTGGAATAACACATTTGGAATCTGCTCCCGTAACAAAGCAAGACGCTCCCATGGATCTTCTTTCAAGAAACGGTAGGACACATCAAACGTTGCACCGCCCCACATTTCAAACGAAAACAGGTCAGGCATCAGACGTGCCGATTCTGCTGCTATGTTCGTCATATCTGATGTACGGACACGTGTTGCAAGCAATGACTGATGAGCATCACGGAATGTCGTATCTGTCAGCAGGACATCTTCTTGTTCTTTGACCCATTTCGCTAATCCTTCTGGTCCTCGCTCATCCAGAATTTGTTTAGTCCCTTGCTTTGGTGCAGCAGTCAAGTCCACTTCCGGCTTACGCGGAACAGCAAAAACAGGTTTTGACTGACGTCCAATCCCTGGGAATCCATTGACTGTAATCGTTCCTAAATAGTTCAGAACCTTCGTCCCCCGGTCTTTTCTGACTGGGAATTCAAATAATTCCGGCGCTGCGTCTATGAAACTCGTCGAATAATCTCCAGTTAAAAAGCTTTCATGGCGAACAACATTCGCTAGGAAAGGAATATTGGTCTTTATTCCACGGATTCGGAATTCTTGTAAGTTCCGATCCATTTTGGATGCAGCTTCTCTGAACGTCATTCCCCAAGTTGAAACTTTTACAAGCAATGAATCATAATACGGTGTAATTACTGCTCCTTGGAATCCGTTTCCTGCATCCAGACGGACACCAAACCCGCCGCCAGATCGATACACAGACAACTTCCCAGTATCAGGCATAAAATCATTCAGTGGATCCTCAGTTGTTACCCGTGCTTGAATTGCATAACCGAACAGAGGGATATCGTCCTGTTCAGGTACTGAGGCATGTCCGGTATGAAGATTCTCTCCATCCGCTATGAAAATTTGTGTATGGACGATATCGATACCCGTCACCATTTCAGAAATGGTATGTTCCACTTGGATACGCGGATTAACTTCAATAAAGTAAAACTCATCATTTGCGACTAGAAATTCAACTGTTCCCGCATTTATGTAGTTTACATTTGCCATTAGTTTAACCGCTGAATCACAAATAGCTGATCTAAGTTCGTCTGTTAACGAAATGGAAGGTGCAATTTCAACCAGCTTTTGATGGCGACGCTGTACTGAACAATCCCGCTCATACAGATGGACAATATTCCCGTGAGTATCCCCTAATATTTGTACTTCAATATGTTTTGGCTCTCTAATCAGTTTTTCAACATATACTTCATCGGATCCGAATGCCGACTTTGCTTCGGATTTCGCACGATTGTAAGCTTCTTGAACTTCGTCAGCATGCTCCACAATACGCATTCCGCGTCCACCGCCGCCAAGAGACGCTTTGATGATAATTGGATACCCGTGTGACGTCCCGAATGCCTCCACATCTTCAACGGATTGAACAGGTCCATCTGTGCCTGGAATAACCGGGATTCCAGCTTGTATTGCCTGTGAACGCGCTTTCACTTTATCGCCAAACATCTCCAAGTGACGAGAAGTCGGTCCAATAAAAATGATTCCTTCTTTTTCAAGACGTGCAGCAAACTCTTCATTCTCTGCTAAAAAACCATAACCTGGATGCACAGCATTCGCACCTGATCGTTTAGCAATTTCAATAATGCCGTCAATGTCAAGATATGCATCGATCGGTTTCTTGCCTTCTCCAATCAGATACGATTCATCCGCCTTATAACGATGAAAGGATCCTCGATCTTCTGCAGAATAAATACCTACTGTTGGAATTTGAAGTTCAGTACACGCTCTGAAAATACGAATTGCAATTTCCCCGCGGTTCGCAACCAGAATCTTTTTAATGGATCTCATTTCCACCTTAGGCACGCCCTTTTCTATTTATTTTTCTCATATCTAGTGAACATTGAAACATTCATCAATATTCCTAAAGCTAAAGATAACAGAATAATCGAAGTTCCGCCATAACTAATAAACGGAAGTGTCACACCCGTTAATGGAATGAGACCAGTCAATCCGCCTAAATTGATGAATGTTTGGATACCAATTAAAGCCCCTACACCTGAAGCAAGCATTCTAGCATGCGGGTCCTTAGTCGATAACGCAATCCAAAATGCACGCACAACTAAGAAGCCTAATCCGCCAATTACTAGAACAGTTCCAAAAACCCCAAGTTCTTCAGAAATAATTGCCATGATGAAATCAGTATGCGGTTCAGGCAGATACCCCATTTTTTGAACAGAGTTCCCTAGACCAAATCCAAACAATCCTCCGGCCCCAATCGCAATGTATCCATTGACAATCTGAAGTCCTGAACCTTGAATGTATTGGAACGGATCCCGATAGGCTGAAAAACGCCCCAGGCGACTTCCCGTCATTACTGAATCCCAGGAGAAGTACAAAAAGATTGCTACAAGCACTAGAATTGCAGCTACAAACACACTTAACTTTCCAAAAGTCTTAATGTTGATGCCGCTTGCGGCCATCACACATATCGAGGTAGCGATGATAATAAAGGTCGCTCCAATATCTGTTTCCAACATGACAGACGCAACAGCGATTCCTAAAATCATGACTGGAGGCACAATCGCGGTGTTAATACTGTTAATTGTTCCAGCCTGGTATTTATTCGCGAATACACTAGCAAAATAAATGATCATCACAATCTTTGCAAGTTCAGAAGGCTGTATGCTGCCTATAGGAAGTTTAATCCAAGACTGTGACCCTACGTCCCCGCCAAATCCAATAAAATGAACTAAAAATAGGAGAGCTAACATGACAGCAACGGCAGCTACCATAAAATACTTTTTCCTATATAGTTTGTAAGGAAGAAAAGCCGTAAAGAAGAAGGCAAAAAGTGCGATAATCACACTCTTAAGCTGTTGGTTATAAAAATAATCCGGCTCCCAGCCATACCGGTTTACAGACCAAACCATGCTTGAGCTGTAAACCATCATGAGCCCAAACAGACAAAGTACTAAATATGTAAAAAATAATGGGAAATCAAAATGGCGAAATAGCCTTTTTGCATAACTTTTCAAAAAAATCCCTCGTATCTGTAAATAAAAAACTCAAACTTTAGGTTAGTTTGAGTCTTTTGTTTATTTTTTTATGCTAAGTTCATGTAAGATGTTCATTTCCTTCTCTAAAACAGAAAGTATGTTCTTTCCACGCTCTCTCTCAATAAGACCAAGCTTCACGGCAAAGTCGATTTCACGAGACAGGCCATACATTTGCGTGTCCAGTACTTCTTCATACAAAGGACATTGCGGCATCGTCAAATGATCCATCTGCACTTTAATGAGCTGGGCGATTTTATCTGCATCCGCCTGCAGCTGCATTATAGCTTTTTCCTGATAGGTTTCCTGTACTTCTATATCCATGAGGACGCCCCCATTACTCTTATTTCAGCAAGCTGCTATAGAGTAAATTGTAGCTGTAGAAAGCCGAAATTGCAAGTATTTCCCGTACCGTTCTGCCGCAGGATAGCCAGATAGCTTCCGATTAAGAACAAAAACAGGTATACTGTAAACTAGAAACGAATGTGCTGGGAGGATTTATTGTGGAAACTATTGTACCAATTAAAGGAAATGTTAAACATACGATTACGCTGGACCCCACTGTCTGGATTTTTGATGACAGACGACTCGACTTGGAAACGTATTTTACGACAGAAAGTGAAGAGTTCGATGAGATGGAAGATTATAAAGAGCGGATGGGGAAACACTGGTCTCGAGAAATTATGGAAGGTGCGACCTATCCCCCAACCCTGAAGTCCGAAAAGAAATATGAGAAACAAAAAATGCTGACGGGAACATTTGGAATTATTTTCGAGCCTTTTTTGAAAAATGCAATTCCAGCAGAAGATGCGACAACCATCACTTTTGAAACAGCTGATGGAGAATACGACTTCCCGATCACAGACGCAGCAAATTTGCTATTCCAGTTCAGCTTGAAAGGCAAACCGTTAAAAGAAGATGGCCCCATTCACGTTATGCTAAAGGACGGCTCAAATCGAAATAATCCAATCCGTAATGTTTCGGCAATCCGAATTAGCTGAAGAGAGGTGCGACAATGCGTGTTAAATGTGTAATGTGCGATGAAATCGGTAAACTGAGCGATGAAGATCCACTCGCAAAGAAATTGCGCAACCGGCCGATTCATACATATATGTGTGAAGCTTGCCGAGAGCGTATTGGAGAATTAACGCAGCTGCGCATAGCAACAGGAAACTTCAATTTCCGCCGCAGTTCCCATCCAGCTGAAAATGAGTTTTAAAAAAAGATCCAGCCGCATGTTATGCGACTGGATCTTTTTGATGTTCATTTAATCTGCGGACTCTATAAATAATAAGAATCAGCGCGGCTACAATTAGCCCCTCCACGATCGGAAGGAAAAATGCTAAGAACGTTAGCACGAGGCAGCCGATAAACAAAAACGTATAAATGACAAGATTTTGCAATGGCTTGATTTTCCTGGCAAAGCCTAGTTTATACACTAAGGCTGCCAGTAAAAACACGAGGGCGAACAGTACGTAGCCCGCGGCATCGAAATTCGGCATCATTTCGTAAATTAACTTCGCGATGCCGGACATCTTAGTGGCTACGAGCTCTGAATCCTCTACCTTCATTCAACACATTCCTTTCATAACAGCTTATTTGCTCTTTTTCTGTGACTTTTCGCGTTCGTTCTTATCGAGAATTTTCTTACGAATCCGAATCGAAACAGGTGTTACTTCACAGTACTCATCTTCACTCGCATATTGAAGAGCTTCTTCAAGCGTCATGATCTTAGGTTTCTTAGTTGAAACTGTCTGATCTTTTGTAGCAGAACGTACGTTAGTAGCATGTTTAATACGTGTTAAGTTGATTGTGATATCACTTTCACGCGTGTTCTCTCCAACAACCATACCTGCATAGATATCAGTACCCGCTTCGACGAACATGATTCCACGGTCTTCTAGCTGCATAACACTATAAGCTGTTACTTTACCATTCTCCATAGAAACCAGAACACCATTGCGACGTCCGCCGACTTTTTCAGATGTCATTGGCTTATAAGAATCGAATGAATGATTGAGGATTCCGTATCCGCGTGTCAGCGTTAAGAAGTCTGTAGAATATCCAATCAATCCTCGTGCAGGCACTAAGAACGTCATACGAACTTGTCCGTTTCCATTGTTGACCATATCCAGCATTTCGCCTTTACGTTCACCCATGGATTCGATTACTGCCCCTGTATATTCTTCAGGAACATCAATTTGAACATTCTCTACTGGCTCACAACGTTTACCATCTATTGTTTTAACAATTACTTCAGGCTTTGAAACTTGAAGTTCAAATCCTTCACGTCTCATGTTTTCAATCAAAATTGATAAGTGAAGTTCTCCACGGCCAGAAACCATCCATGCATCAGGAGTTTCCGTAGGATCTACACGCAACGATACGTCTGTTTGCAATTGCTGCTCTAGACGCTCTTCGATTTTTCTTGAAGTGACCCATTTCCCTTCACGGCCAGCGAATGGACTGTTGTTTACAAGGAACTTCATTTGCAATGTAGGCTCATCTACGTGCAGCAATGGCAGTGCTTCTTGATGGTCTGTAGGACAAACTGTTTCACCAACGTCAATATCATCCATACCAGAAATCGCGATCAAGTCACCTGCATATGCCTCTTCGATTTCAATACGTTTCAATCCTAAGAAACCGTACATTTTTGTAACGCGGAAGTTTTTAACAGCTCCGTCACGTTTCATAACACTAACTTGTTGTCCTACTTTCATCGTTCCGCGGAATACGCGTCCAATACCAATACGACCTACATAATCACTGTAGTCAAGAAGAGATACTTGGAATTGAAGCGGCTCTTCACGATTGTCGATTGGAGCTGGAATTTTATCAAGAATTGCTTCGTACAATACTTTCAATGTATCTTCTTGATCAGCTGGGTCTGGAGAAAGACTCGCAGTACCATTGAATCCTGAAGCAAATACTACAGGGAATTCAAGTTGCTCGTCATTTGCATCCAATTCGATGAAGAGTTCAAGAACTTCATCAACTACTTCTTCAGGACGTGCAAATTCACGGTCGATTTTATTTACGACAACGATTGGCTTTAGGTTGATTTCAAGAGCTTTTTTCAATACGAAACGTGTTTGCGGCATACATCCTTCAAATGCGTCAACGACTAGAACTACGCCATCAACCATTTTAAGAATACGTTCAACTTCTCCACCGAAGTCAGCGTGTCCTGGTGTATCCAAAATATTGATTTTCGTGTCTTCATATTCGATTGCAGTATTTTTCGCAAGAATCGTAATTCCACGCTCGCGCTCAATTTCGTTTGAGTCCATCGCGCGCTCTTCAACTTGCTCATTTGAACGGAAAATACCTGATTGCTTCAATAACTGGTCAACTAGTGTTGTTTTACCATGGTCAACGTGGGCGATAATAGCTATATTTCTAAGATCATTTCGTGTGTTTGTCATCATTTCACTCCATCTGTCTTTATTCAGTTGATTAACTGTGTTATTATAGCACAAGATACTTCGAGAAAAAACGATTTACTTTATCAGGAGGCGTATTTTTTTTGAAAAATGTCAAATGGGTGTTCGTTTTATACGCTCTGGGTGCTGTTCTATCAATGTTTATGATTGGAATTGCTGTCGGCGTAAAAAGTTTTTTATTGGCGATTGCAGCAATTGTTTCTCTTATCCTGATCATGGGGAATGGCTTTAAAACAAAAAAGAAGTTACGCGAGCAAGGACTTCTTTAATAAATGAGTGAAGATCGTTAGGAAACCTAATGATGCTTCACTTTTTTAATGCGATGAAATCATCAAGCAACTGTGAATGGATACTCGCATTCGCAACAATAAACGTCTCTTGCTCAAGCAGTCCCGGCCGCTCACCTTTCATTGTAGAAGAAACGGCTCCAACTTCGGAAGCAATGATCATACCGCCTGCAACGTCCCACGGGGATAACCTCATCGACATATATACATCGACCCTTCCTGCTGCTACATGTGTCAATTCGATAGCTGCTGAGCCATATGAGCGTGTCCCTCTGCATCTGTTAACGAGGTCAATCATCGGTTCGTTATCTACATATCGATTGGGAGCAACCCAGCTTGCATTTACTCCAATAATTGCTTCTTCAATTGTCGTGCTTTTCAACTTTGGAAGTTGAATATCATTAAGATAAGCGCCTTCATCCTTCATCGCGGAATATAAATCGTCAGCCATGACATCGTACACATAACCAAGCATTCCTATACCGTCTATATAAATCCCTAATGAAATAGCAAAGTTCCGTTTTTGATGGATAAAATTCATCGTTCCGTCAATAGGATCTAAAAACCAAATGATCCCTTCCAGTGATTGAATGTCATCCCCAAATCCTTCTTCCCCCATAATTCGATGATCAGGAAAATCACGTCTGATTCGACTGATGAAAAATTGTTCAATCTCCTGGTCGATATTCGTAACCAAATCGTTCGCGGATGACTTCGAGCTAATTTCAATTTCGGTAAAAAATGAATGTTTTATGTGATGACCCGCTTCTTTAATTAATGATTTCGCGTAACGGTCAAGTGCTCCCCAATTCATCTTAAATCCCTCCAGTTCATCTCCACCAAGTATAGCATAGCTATAAGGAGCCAAAACAAAAAAGGCTCCTGTGCATGATCTCCCTGAAGAGAACAATGACCAACAGCCTTTCCTAACAGTCGCGTATAGTGATTACGTTAAAAACCATTCAACTTCTCCAATTCACTATGAATTTCAGTTAGCCTCTTTTTGCTCTTCGCAATCTGTTTGGAGTCCTCTTCATTTAATGCATCATGAAGGGTTGCTAATTCATAGTCCAGCTCCAGGTTCAATACTTTTAGAAATTCTTTCTCTACATCAGCTTTACGAATAACATGGACGACTTGTTTCATCGAAAACACCCCTTTTTTTGAAAGTATGTGCAATTTCCTGTTACCATAAGATATGCGGGAATCAGTCGGACAACTAGATGTTCCGTCCTCTTGTCTTAAATTATTCCCCAAAGTTCTTCCTAATAAACGTAGATAAATGAGAGGAGTCACAAAATTGACAAAAACATTTTGGACAGAAAATGATTTTTCTGTTTTTGAAGTAGATGGATTGGATGCGCGAATGTCCTTATTGCAGGAGCGAATTCAACCTAAATTCGTGAAATTGGGTGAACTTTTCACACCCTTGCTGTCCGCTCATGGAAAGGGAGAGTTTTTCCCGCATGTTGCAAAGCATGCAAGACGGACAGTGAATCCCCCATCTGACAGCTGGGTTGCATTCGCTCCGGCTAAAAGAGGTTACAAAGCACTTCCACACTTTCAGATTGGTCTTTGGGGATCACATTTATTCATTGTTCTTGCTATTATTTACGAAAATCCCGATAAAAAAGGAATTTCAGAACGTTTGATGAATGATCTGTCCATGGTCACATCTTTGCCTGAGGATTATATTGTTTCAGGGGACCATATGAAACCCGATGCGACCCTGATTTCAGAGATAGGTCAAGATGGTTTAGCCGCTCTACTTGAACGGCTGCACGATGTAAAGAAAGCGGAATTTCTCGTCGGACGTCATCTGGATCGCAAACAAGCAGCAAGGATGTCGGATAAAGAATTTTTATCATACGCGGAAAAAACATTCGAACAACTTTTACCTGTGTATGATCGAGTAATCGGATAAAAATAGTCAATAAAAAAACGATTCCAGCAGCTCACCCATTAGGTGAACCCTAGAATCGTTTTTTTGAAAGATTGCCGATACTTTCATAAATAATTATTGCCTGCCAGCTTATCCTTTTATAAGTTCTCCGCTGGCGTCCTCTTTTGCTCGCTTCACTAATTTATAGCATTCATAATTACTCGCTTCTTTAAATTCCTTAAATAACGTTTTCTCTTCCGCCATTGAAGGTACAACCTTCTTAAACGCATTATACGCACTTAGCAGCTCATCTCTTCCAATTCCTTGCTCAAACGCTTTTTCAATACAAGTGAAAAAACCGGTTACAATCAAAATTTCATCTGTTGACCAGTCTGCACGCAGTGGATAACTATACTCCATTTGTATCTCCTCCTGTCCGGATTAGTCTATGCACATAGGAAAAAACCTATCCAACAGATGCCGGATAGGATTCTCCATGTATTATTTAGAAAGAATGTGAATCGGTTTACCAAGTGCAACTTCAGCTGCTTCCATTGAAATTTCTCCCAATGTAGGGTGTGCATGAATTGTCATTGAAACGTCTTCCAGCGTCATTCCGCCTTCAATAGCAATTGCCATTTCAGCGATCATATCAGATGCATTCTCCCCTGCAATTTGAGCACCAAGTAACAAGCCGTCTTCTTTACGCGCTACAAGCTTAACAAAACCATCTGGAGCGTTAAGTGCAAGCGCACGACCATTCGCACCGAATGGGAATTTGCCTACTGTTACTTCATACCCTTCATCTTTTGCCTGCTTTTCGTTCAGGCCGACAGTTGCAAGTTCTGGGTCTGTGAAGCACACTGCAGGAATTGCCATGTAATCCACTTCTGATTTTTCACCAGCAATTGCTTCAGCAGCAATCTTACCTTCGTAAGACGCTTTATGTGCAAGCTGTAAACCAGGAACGATATCACCGATTGCGTAAATATTTGAGATGCTCGTGCGGCATTGCTTATCCACACTTAGAATTCCGCGCTCTTCAAATTTCAAGCCGAGCTCTTCAAGTCCCATCTCATCTGTATTCGGACGGCGTCCAACAGTTACAAGTACGTAGTCAGCTTCGACGGTTTTTTCTTCACCTTTTACTTCATACGTAACTTTCACGCCAGAATCTGTTTCTTCAGCACCTTTAGCTGTTGCTTTCACAACAACTTCAACGCCTTTTTTCTTTAATCCTTTTTTCACAAGCTGCGTCATTTGCTTCTCGAAGCCTGTAAGAATATCATCCGCGCCTTCAATAATCGTTACTTCAGATCCTAGGTTTGCATAGGCAGAACCAAGCTCAGTACCGATATATCCTCCACCGATCACTACCAATTTCTTAGGAAGCTCTTTTAATTCAAGAGCACCTGTAGAATTGATTACGCGTTTAGAGAATTTGAAGTTCGGAATCTCAACAGGACGTGCGCCAGTTGCTAGAATCACATTCTTAAATTTATACGTTTGTGCAGATGTGTCATTCATCACACGCGCAGTGTTAGCATCAACAAAGTATGCTTCGCCTTTAACGATTTCAACTTTGTTCCCTTTAAGGAGCCCTTCAACGCCGCCTGTAAGCTTCTTCACAACGCCTTCTTTAAATGCCATAGCTTT
This sequence comes from Sporosarcina jeotgali, assembly GCF_033304595.1. Classification (NCBI taxonomy): domain Bacteria; kingdom Bacillati; phylum Bacillota; class Bacilli; order Caryophanales; family Caryophanaceae; genus Sporosarcina; species Sporosarcina jeotgali. Next base: position 924,801 of record NZ_CP116341.1, on the reverse strand, counting down.
AGAGAAATCAAGTTTTACGTCTGATGCCGTAATCCCCATATCGTCAGCGTCTTGTGCACTTACAAAACGATGTCCGACAGAAATGAGTGCTTTTGAAGGGATACAGCCTACGTTCAGACAAACACCGCCGATTGTGTTCTTTTCAACAATCGTTACTTTTTGTCCGAGCTGTGCAGCACGGATTGCTGCTACATATCCTCCAGGACCTGAACCGACTACGAGTGTATCTGTTTCAATTGGAAAGTCTCCTACTACCATCGTTTACGCCTCCATTAATAAAAGTTCTGGATTTCCTAGCAAGTGCTTGAGATGATTCAACGCTTGTTGCCCCGTTGCTCCATCAATGACTCGATGATCAAACACTAATGATAATGCTAACATAGGTGCGGCAACGATTTCACCATTTTTCACTACTGGTTTTTCTGAAATACGGCCAATCCCAAGAATGGCAACTTCCGGATGGTTAATAATCGGAGTAAACCACTGACCGCCTGCAGAACCAATGTTAGTAATCGAGCATGACGCGCCCTTCATTTCTGAAGCAGCCAGTTTACCGTCTCGAGCTTTTCCGCCGAGATCAGAGATTTCTTTTGAAATGGCAAAAATTGATTTACGATCTGCATGTTTAATAACAGGTACCAGCAGTCCGCGATCCGTATCAGCTGCAATTCCGATATTGAAATAATGCTTCTGAATCAGCTCTTCAGTTGCATCGTCAAGTGATGTGTTCAGTTCTGGGAATTTGCGTAAAGTCGAAACGAGAGCCTTAACGACATACGGTAAATACGTCAATTTAATATCTTGTTCAGCTGCGATCCCTTTGAACTTCTTGCGGTGTGCAACTAGTTCAGTTACATCCACTTCGTCAAGAAGTGTTACGTGAGGCGCAGTATGTTTAGAGTTCACCATAGCTTTCGCAATCACTTTACGGATATTAGAAAGTTTCTCGCGTGTTTCAGGGAAGTCGCCTTCAGGTACTTCAATCGCTTTAGGCTGCTCTGTTTGTGCAGATTCTGCCTGCTGTTCTTCTTGAGCTCCAGCTGAAGCATTCTCTTTGTTTGTTTCGTTTTGAGCTGTTTTGCTGCCGCCTGACTTAAAGGACTCGATGTCTTCTTTCAAAACACGGCCATTTTTACCTGAACCCGCGACTTGACGAATGTCAACGCCTTCTTCACGAGCAAATTTACGGACAGAAGGCATTGCAATGACGCGTCGGTTGGGATCAACATCTTGACTCGCTGCTTTCTTCTCTGCATCCGGTGTTGCATCAGTTGCTGGACCTGCTTCTTCTTTCGGTGCGTCTTCTTTATCTATAGACTGTCCTTTTTCTGCAGTAGCTTGTACCTGGGATTCGGCTTTTGATGGAGCTTCCTGTTTTTCTTCTGCAGGAGCCTCTTCCTCTTCCGCCTCGTCTTCGTGGTCCGGAGAATCAATTCGAATCAATTTATCTCCTACAACTGCTACAGTACCTTCTTTAACAAGTATTTCTTCTATTTTTCCTGACACGGGTGAAGGGATTTCCACGACAGATTTGTCGTTTTGTACTTCAAGAAGCGTATCGTCTTCGTTAATCGTGTCGCCTTCAGCAACAAACCACTTAACGATTTCGCCTTCATGAATTCCTTCTCCGATATCTGGTAAACGGAAATGATATGCCACGTGATCCACCCTCTCCTCAGTCCATTTGACTGGCTATTAAAATTCAAGTACTTTTTTCGCTGTTGCCACAATGTCATCCGCTTTAGGAAGCCATGTGTTTTCACCTTGTGCAAACGGATAAATTGTATCCGGCGCAGTTACGCGAAGTACTGGTGCCTCAAGACTTAAGACTGCACGTTCCATGATTTCAGAAACGACATTTGCAGCAATTCCAGCTTGGCGCTGAGCCTCTTGTACAACGATTGCACGATTTGTCTTTTCAACAGATGCAATAATTGTCTCAACGTCTAATGGCTGAATTGTACGCAAGTCGATAACTTCAACAGAATGACCATCTTTTTCAAGAGCTTCAGCTGCTTTAAGACTTTCCTGTACCATTGCACCGTAAGTGATGATTGACAAATCAGTTCCCTCACGCTTTACGTCTGCTTTCCCCAAAGGAATTGTGTATTCTTCTTCAGGCACTTCTTGGCGGAACGAGCGATACAGTTTCATATGCTCTAGGAAGATGACAGGGTTCTCGTCTTTGATTGCAGAGATTAGAAGGCCTTTTGCGTCATAAGGCGTTGATGGAATAACTACTTTTAAACCAGGCTGAGCAGCAACAAGTCCTTCGAGGCTGTCCGCGTGCATTTCAGGTGTAGCCACTCCCCCGCCAAATGGTGAGCGGATTGTAATTGGTGCATTTAATTTACCCGCACTGCGGAAAGACATACGTGCAGCTTGACCGTTTACTGAGTCCATTACTTCGAATAAGAAGCCGAAAAATTGCAGTTCCATTACAGGACGGTAGCCAGTCAATGCAAGACCGATTGCCAGACCGCCAATACCAGATTCTGCAAGTGGAGTATCAAACACTCGCTCTTCACCGAATTCTTTTTGAAGACCTTCAGTTGCCCGGAAGACTCCGCCGTTTTTACCGACGTCCTCACCGAACACGAGCACATTTTCATCATTTTTCAATTCCGTGCGCATTGCGTCGGTAATTGCTTGGATCATCGTCAATTGTGCCATCGGTTATTTCGACTCCTTTTCCGTGTAGATGTCAAATTGTTCCTGAACGTTGTAAGGCATATCGCCTGTATACATAATTTTTAGGAAGTCCGTCACTTTTTGTTTTGGTGCCTGGTCTGCCTGTTTGATTGCGTCTTTTATTTCTTGCTTTGCACGTTCAATCACTTCGTTCTCTTTTTCTTCGTTCCAAAGGTTTTTACTCTCTAGGTATAAACGGAAACGGACGATCGGGTCACGTTTTTCCCATTCGCTGTCAATATCAGATGTACGGTAACGAGTTGGATCATCACCAGCCATAGTATGAGGTCCGTAACGGTAACACATCGTTTCAATCAGTGTCGGCCCATCACCTTTCACCGCGCGTTCACGTGCATCTTTTGTAACCGCGTAAACTGCCAGCGGATCCATTCCATCTACAAGAATACTTGGAATTCCTGCTGCAATTCCTTTTTGAGCAAGTGTTTTTGCAGCTGTTTGAACTTCACGCGGAGTTGAAATCGCGAATTGGTTGTTTTGAACAACGAAAATAGCCGGTGAACGGAATGCGCCTGCAAAGTTAAGTCCCTCGTAGAAATCACCTTGTGACGTACCGCCGTCGCCTGTGTACGTCATGACAACAGATTTTGTACCGCGTTTTTGGAAACCGAGTGCAACTCCTGCTGCTTGTACATACTGTGCTCCGATAATAATTTGCGGCGGGAAGATATTCAGACCTTCAGGAATTTCACTTCCTAAGAAATGTCCGCGCGACCAAAGAAACGCCATATGTAGTGGCAGACCATGGAAAATCAGTTGTGGTACATCACGGTACCCCGGCAGAATGAAATCATCTTTTTCTAACGCATAGTGCGATGCAAGCTGTGATGCTTCTTGTCCGGCTGTAGGTGCATAAAAGCCGAGACGGCCTTGTCGATTCAACGCAATTGAGCGCTGATCGAGTATGCGTGTATACACCATGCGCTCCATTAGCTCTGTCAATTGTTCATCGGATAAATTAGGATCAGATTCCTTATTTACAATTTTACCGTCCTCGTTCAGGATCTGGAACATTTCAAACTTTTCTTCGATCTCATGCAAAACGCTTGTTGGATCGAACTGCTTGTTCTTTTCTGCAGCCATTTCGGCAACTCTCCTTCTCTTAACTGTATTAGGTGTTTCTCGACATTCTATTGATACAATAGCTCTTTCACACTCAGTATACGCAAACAGAAAGCAACGGTCAATGTATGAAGCACATAGTTTGTATGCGTCATCATAAAAGACTGATTCATACCATACGACTGTATTAGTACAACCATACAGCTGTATTATAATAGAATATATTAAGAGCTTTTCACTCAGTTTCTACTTGTTGAGTTTCCTTCAACGCGCCGTTCACTTCTAACGTAGATTGGTTGAATACCTGAATCAGATCTTCAAGTTTAGCTCGCTGTCCGTTGACCGCTGCTGTCGCCTCTTCCAATTCTACCCGCTTTACATTTTCCTCAATCAACAATTCGTATACAGCATTCTGACTTTCCATAAGTTCTTTGTACAATCCAATCACTTCATGGTGGAGCTCGTATCTTCTTGATAAAGCTGTTTTCAATTTTGCAACTGACCGTGTTCCTTCATCACTGCTGGCCGACGGAAGATCATCAAGACGCTTAGCTGTTTCCTCAGCCTCGCCAATTACCGCTTCCTCTTCAGAGAGTAACTCTCTTCTTTCTTCCAACGAAGCTGTAAGCCTGTTTACTCCGCTCTCAATTAGCTCACGATCTTCAATATTGAATGCGACAGTTTTCTCAAAAAGGATTTGCTCTTTTTTCTCTAAATTTGCCAGTTGGTTTTCATATCCCATCACTTTGTTCTCATTCTCATGAACGCTTGTTAAAATGCTCCCTAATTCTTTTTGCATCGCATCTTTTTCTTCCGTGCATCCTCCTATTAAAAGAAGTAAACACATAGGGACGACTAACAAAACCTTTTGCATTGTATCCCTCCTGTCAATTTTCAAAGTCAGTTAAAATCCTTTCACCCGTTTCGTACTTCCATTATACTAAGAAGCAGCACTAAAACGAAAAGGAGACACCAACCATGATTTTAATGAACGATATTATACGCGAAGGTCATCCGACCCTGCGGGTACGCGCTGAAGAAGTAACGTTCCCTTTAACTGCGGAAGACAAACAGCTCGCAACTGATTTACTAGATTATGTCATCAACAGTCAGGATGATGACATTGCTGAAAAATATGAATTGCGGGCAGGGATTGGATTAGCAGCTCCCCAAGTGAATCAGCCGAAGCGAATATTTGCTTTGCACATCGAACAGGAAAATGATAAAGATTTGAGTTTAGTTGTCATCAATCCTAGAATTGTCAGCCATTCCGTGGAAAAAACCTATTTATCCACAGGTGAAGGCTGTTTGTCTGTCGATCGGGAAGTAGAAGGTTTCGTACCAAGATATGCCCGAATTACAATTAAAGCCTTCGATGCTGATGGCAACGAATATAAAAAACGGTTGAAAGGTCTGCCTGCTATTGCGTTTCAACATGAACTGGATCACTTAAATGGGATTATGTTTTACGATCACATCGATCCGAAAGATCCATATAAAGAGATTCCAGATTCATCCCCTTACGAGAGTGAGTAATTCCAACTTGACAGAAAGTTCAAAATACGTTATACTTCTTTAACAAGGAGTGATATCGCCATGTATAGGCGCCTGAAACGGAAATTGTTGAAACGGCTGAATGGCATCCTCGGGAAGAAGTCAATTGCATAACGTTGATACGCCCACCCTTCATAAGGTGGGCTTTTCTTTATTTTCCACGAATGACGTGGTACTATTAAAAGTATCAGTCCAAAAATCGAACGTTTCAAAAAAGGAGAGCACAACATGATCTTTAAAGTTTATTACCAAGAAACCAAGGTACAAGTACCTGTCCGCGAAAATACACAAACGATGTATGTAGAAGCAGAAACTCAACGCGAAGTACGCAAAAAGTTACTAGACCGCAATTACAACATCGAAATCATCCAGCTACTTGAAGGGGAGCATCTCAAATACGAGCAAGCTTCTGAACACTTCGAGCTTGAGCAGGTGTAATGCATGAAATCTATAAAAAATAATGAGACTGCCGTTTTCGCCTTAGGCGGACTAGGTGAAATCGGTAAGAACACATATGCCGTTCAATTTCAAGATGAAATCATCTTGATTGACGCAGGTATTAAATTCCCAGAAGATGATTTACTTGGAATTGACTACGTCATTCCTGATTACACGTATTTGAAACGCAATGCCGATAAAATCAAAGGACTCTTCATCACCCATGGTCACGAAGACCATATCGGAGGAATCCCTTACTTATTGAAACAAGTGAATATGCCTGTTTACGGTGGTAAATTGGCGCTTGGATTATTACGCAACAAGCTTGAAGAACATGGTCTCGTTCGTTCAACGAAGCTCATCGAGTTTGGTGAAGAAGATGTTTTCAAGTTCAGAAAAACATCGGTATCATTCTTCCGCACAACGCACAGTATTCCTGATGCATACGGGGTCGTTGTAAAAACTCCTTCAGGCAATATCGTACACACAGGTGATTTCAAATTCGACTTCACCCCTGTAGGAGAGCCTGCCAACCTTGCTAAAATGGCGAAGATCGGCAGCGAAGGCGTACTATGCCTGCTCTCAGATAGTACGAATGCTGAAGTTCCAAACTTTACAATGTCAGAACGTAAAGTCGGAGACAGTTTGAACGAAATCTTCAGAAAAGTGGACGGACGCATTATTTTCGCAACGTTCGCTTCTAATATCCATCGATTGCAGCAAGTAATCGAGGCTGCACAAATCCACGGACGCAAAGTCGCTGTCTTTGGACGGAGCATGGATAACGCAATTACAATCGGCCGTGAACTGGGCTACATTGACGCGCCAAAAGATCTCTTCGTAGATGCTCAAAGCATTAATCGCTTGCCTGCAAACGAAGTTATGATTTTATGTACAGGCAGTCAAGGTGAACCGATGGCTGCATTATCCAGAATTGCAAACGGGACACACCGTCAAGTTCAGATTCAACCAGGCGATACTGTAATCTTCTCGTCTTCACCGATTCCGGGGAATACGTTAAGTGTAAACAAAACAATCAACGCATTGTTCCGTGCAGGTGCAGAAGTCATTCACGGCGCACTCAACAATATCCATACATCTGGTCACGGTTCACAAGAAGAACAAAAACTGATGCTCCGTCTAATTCAGCCGAAATTCTTCATGCCTATCCACGGTGAATACCGGATGTTGAAGATGCATGAAGAACTAGCCATTGCATGTGACGTAGAGCCCGATAATATCTTCATCATGTCAAACGGTGATGTCCTTGCCCTCACTGAAGATACGGCACGTCTTGCTGGACGAGTACCTTCAGGCGATATCTATATTGACGGCAGCGGAATTGGGGATATCGGAAATGTCGTTCTCCGTGATCGTAAAAACCTTTCCGAAGACGGCCTTGTTATTGTTGTCGCAACAATTGATAAGAAACGCAACCGTGTTGTATCAGGTCCGGATTTGATTTCCCGCGGTTTTGTTTATATGCGTGAATCAGGTGCAATGATCAATGAAGCCCAATATATGTTAACCCGTCAAATGCATCGCAAATTGTCAACAGGACCAGCGGATATCGGTGTACTAAAAAGCGACATCATCGATTCACTCAGCTCTTACCTATATGATAAAACAAAACGCAGACCTATGATTCTGCCTGTGATTTTGGAAGTATAATCAAAACAGCCTTCACCGATTCGTAAAATCGGTGAAGGCTGTTTTTTAATGCAATACTTTTTTCTCGAATCGGTGAATATCCACATCGGATCCAATAACGATCAGTACGTCATTCAATCGAATCTCTTCTATCGCTTGAGGAGAAACTAAAATGTGATCTTCTCGTTTGATCGCGACGATGTTAACGCCATATTTGGCACGAATGTCTAAGTCAATCAGCGTTGCACCCGACAGTTTTTCATTCGCACGAATTTCCACAATTGAATACTCATCGGAAAGCTCTAAGTAATCAAGAATATCGTTTGAAACCATCCGGTTCGCGATACGCCGTCCCATATCACGTTCTGGATGGATGACATGGTCTGCCCCGATTTTACGCAATACTTTTTCATGATAATCATTTTGCGCCTTCACTGTGATCATCTGCACGCCAAGCTCTTTGAGAATAAGTGTCGTTAAAATACTCGCTTGGATATTCTCACCAATTGCTACAACAACATGTTCAAAATTACGAATTCCCAGTGATCGTAAAGACGATTCATCGGTTGTATCCGCTGCTACCGCCTGTGTCGCAATTTGGGCAAATTCATCTACCCGCTCTTGAGATTTGTCAATCGCCATAACCGAAGCATCTAATTCGATTAGTTCATTCACGATACTTCCGCCAAAACGGCCGAGGCCGATGACGACAAATTCCTTTTTCATATCTCATCTCTCCGATTCACGTAAGAATGCGTTAAGTTTACCACAGCTTCGCTGCTCTCTCAAATATCGAGAAAACCCGACAGTCCATAGTACGGACGCCGGGTTTTATGTTTTATTTCTTCATTTCATCCAGAACACGGTTCACACGCTTTTCAAGCATTTTCATACCGCTTCCGCCAGCTTGGAAGTGACGAAGCTGACCGTCTTTGTCAAATACGTAATATGCAGGAACATACTGATTTTCAAAGGCATCGTTTAATTTAAGCTCGCTGTCTACGTAAATTGGCTGTGTAATATCATGTTCAGCAGCGACTGCTTTAATGTTTTCCAAATCTACATCATCTTCAGAACGCGGCATATGAACAGCGACCACATTCAAATCGTCTTTGTATTTATCACGGAATGCATTGACATCCGGCATCGCTTCTTTGCACATATGACAGCTGACTGACCAGAAGTGTATGAGAGTCGGTTTCTCGCCAACAAGTTCTGATTTAGTAACTTCCCCGTTCAACCATGCTGTTGCGCCAGCTAGTTCTGGCATTTGATCGCGTAATTTCATGAGATAGTTCCTCCTCTTGGATAAAAATCCCCGCTGCAGAATCTTAGCGGGGAACTTCAATACAATTGTTAGTGTATGTGATTATAGAGTTTCTTGACCGGGACGCCAGTTAGCTGGGCAAAGTCCGCCAGTTTGCAATGCTTGAAGCACACGGAGTGTCTCATCTACATCGCGGCCGATATTGTTGTGGAATACTGTTTGATATTGCATTTCACCTTCAGGATTGACGATGAAAAGACCACGCAAAGCGATTCCTTCTTCTTCAATCAACACACCGTAGTTACGAGCCACTTCGTGGTTCGTATCTGCAGCAAGCGGGTAATTCAAATCTCCAAGACCATTGTCTTTACGGTCTGTGTTGATCCAAGCTTTATGAGTGTGGATAGTGTCTGTAGAAACACCGATTACTTCAGCGTCCAGGTCTTCAAACTCATCATAGCGATCAGACATTGCAGTAATCTCTGTCGGGCAGACAAATGTAAAGTCCATTGGATAGAAGAACAATACTGTCCATTTATCATTTTTCATGTTTTCTTCAAGGCTTACTTTACCGAATGACTTGTCCGTCATTACAGCTTCCATTTCAAATCTTGGGGCTTGTTTACCAACCATGCGTTCTACCATTCAAAATCCCTCCAATTATCTTATGAGCAGAATTCTCATCCGCTCAATTCATCTATAGCTTATCAAATGCTCGATATAATATCAATTAGAATGACTCACAGATAAGAATCATTATCGAGAAATGCCATGTAATTGAGAAGAAGGTCTTTTAAGACTCTTCACTATCATGACACATCGAAGGCTTGGCAGGTCTGTCCCCACAATAGTCGCACGACGGATCTTCACACGACACTTCCCGCCACTCATCGCACGATGCACAGTAGACAGAATCGAATTCTTCATTGTAAACGAGTGAGGCCATGCATCGGACGCAATGGTCCGCCATATCCGCCCATTCAATCATCTTTTTATTATTGTATAAAAACACTTGGGAACTGCCATCAGTTACCGTTTGCTTATCATCATTGAGTACAGACTTCATCAAATTATTCCAGTGCCGGTCTTCCGGGTCAAAATAAAACAGCATTTTCTCGCCCAATCGGAGTCCCCCATTTCTTTGGTATTATTCTACTACGCCTCCATCGATAACACAATTAAAGCCCGTTATTTCTTCTTTCATTCTGCACTATTAAAACCAATTGGCAGCGATTAAGCTGCCACTTCATGTTTCTAGGTAAATTCACGCTTGATTTCCTCTGTGGATTTTGTATAATGAAAGACGCTAAAAGTAAACTAGAAGTTCAGTTATAGTAAACTTTTAAGAAAGTAGGATGCTACATGCAGATCGGCAGCAAAATTAAACGGCTGCGATTACAAAGCGGGCTCACTCAAGAAGAGCTTGGTGAACGCACCGATTTGTCGAAAGGCTACATTTCTCAATTAGAACGAGATTTGAATTCTCCTTCTATTGAAACACTTTTCTCTTTGCTCGAAGTTCTCGGCACAACGCCAAAAGACTTTTTTGACGAAACCAAGAAGAGTGATCCCGTTGTTTACTCACCAGAAGACCAAACAACGTATATCAACGATGAGCTGCATTACAAAATCCGCTGGCTCATTCCCAGATCCAACGAAAATGAAATGGAACCCGTACATATTACGTTCTCTTATAAAGGTGAGCTTAAACAATTTGCCCCTTCTCTTTCCGAAACGTTTATCTATGTTCTTACAGGGAAGGTTGAAATAGAGATAGGGACTCGTATTTATACAGCAAGTGAAGGTGATGCGGTTTACTATTCTGCAGAAGACCAGCACCGCATATCAAATGCACACAACGGAAACAGCGAGCTCTTACTGGTCGCTACAGAATCTTATTTATAAAAAGGGGGACCCTCATTGTCCACACAACCAATCATTCGCTTTGAGAATGTCATCAAACGCTTCGGTGAAGACACAACTGTATTAGATGGTGTTTCATTTGAAATGGAACGCGGAAAGTTCTACACACTTCTTGGTCCTTCAGGCTGCGGGAAAACAACGATTTTGCGCCTTATTGCAGGGTTTTCAGAGCCTTCTGAAGGGATCATTTATTTTAATGGGAAATCGGTCAATCAAACCCCCGCAAATGAACGCCAAGTAAATACTGTTTTCCAAGATTACGCCTTGTTCCCTCATTTAAATGTCTATGAAAACGTTGCGTTCGGATTACGCATCAAAAAAGTAAAAAAATCCGAAGTGGATCGACGAGTGAAAGAAGCACTGAAGTTCGTCAATCTTTCTGGTTATGAAAACCGGGAAATTACAGAGATGTCTGGCGGTCAACGCCAGCGGGTCGCGATTGCACGGGCAATCATCAACGATCCGGAAGTCATATTGTTAGATGAACCGCTTTCCGCATTGGACTTGAAATTGCGTTCAGCGATGCAGTATGAACTGCGTGAACTGCAGCAGCGTCTAGGAAAAACATTCATCTTTGTAACACACGACCAAGAAGAAGCGCTTGCGATGTCTGATGAAATCTTCGTCATGAATTCAGGGCAAATCCAGCAATCGGGAACACCCATTGATATTTACGATGAGCCTATCAACCGGTTCGTTGCGGACTTCATCGGTGAATCAAATATCGTCTCTGGCGTCATGATTGAAGACTATCTTGTTGAATTCAACGGAAAACGTTTTGAATGCGCCGATGCCGGCCTGCAGCCTAATGAAAAAGTGGATATCGTACTCCGTCCGGAAGACATAGAAATTACTCCTGTGGATGCTGGAAAACTAACAGTCACTGTCGACACTTCCCTTTTCCGCGGTGTGCATTATGAAATTTCAACTTATGACCAAGATGGCAACGAATGGCTCGTCCATTCAACGAAAAAAGCGGAAGTTGGCATGCAAATCGGTCTAGACTTTATCCCAGAGAACATTCACGTCATGCGTCTAAACGAATCTGAAGAAGATTATGATGCGCGGCTTGAAGCGTATGGTGCGGCGGATGAAGACTAATCGCGCTAGCTTACGTTTGTCCATGGTTCCTTACTCTCTTTGGATTATCCTTTTCGTCATTGCCCCAATCGGTCTTATCGTGTACTACTCATTTTTCGATTTAAGCGGCAATTTCACAATCGATAACTATAAAAACTTCTTCACCTCTGTCTATTTAAAACTGACAGTGAGCTCATTTTGGTATGCCTTTCTCATTACGTTTTTCTCATTGTTAATCTCATACCCTACAGCTTATTTCTTAACTAAACTAAAGCATAAGCAGTTGTGGCTGCTGCTGATCATTATCCCATCGTGGATTAATCTATTGCTGAAGACCTATGCGTTCATAGGATTGATGGGCTTATATGGACCGGTTAATGCTTTGCTGGAATCTGTCGGCATCGGAAAACAACAGATTTTGTTCACAGACTTCAGTTTCGTGTTTGTATCTGTTTATATCTTCATTCCGTTTATGATATTGCCGATTTTCAATGCGCTTGATAAATTGAATCCTGCTTTAATAGACGCCTCGCGTGACCTTGGTGCGAATGCTTGGATCACTTTCAGGCGTGTTATTTGGCCGCTTACGCTCAACGGCGTGAAGTCAGGTGTTCAAGTTGTATTTATCCCAGCGTTATCATTGTTCATGATTACTCGTCTAATTGCAGGAAACAAAGTTATCACACTTGGTACAGCAATTGAGCAGCAATTCCTTGTCACACAAAACTGGGGAATGGGCTCGACGATTGCTGTGTTCTTAATAGTATTCATGGTTGTTATATTGCTTCTAACGAGCGCGAACGAAAGGGGGATGGCTGGAAGTGGAAAGAAACGGTAAACTCCCAAAGATCTATTTGACAGCTGTCTTTCTTGTCTTATATGCACCCATATTTTACTTGATTTTTTACTCTTTCAATTCTGGCGGCACGATGTCCCATTTCGAGTCATTTACATGGGAGCATTACGCGGCTGTGTTTGAAGATAAGCGGCTCATCGTCATCGTACTCAACACAGTGGTCGTCGCCCTCCTCTCCGCTTTGATTTCTACAGCAATTGGAGTCATGGGTGCGATCACAATCCATTACATGAAAAACAAAGCGATGCGGAATGCGATGCTTTCGATGAACAGCATACTGATGGTAAGTCCAGATGTTATCATCGGTGCTTCCTTTCTGATCCTATTTACGCTGGTTGGCATTAAACTCGGATTCGCTTCTGTACTTCTTTCCCATATTGCGTTCAGTATTCCAATCGTCGTCATTATGGTATTGCCGAAACTCCAGGAAATGAGTCCGACACTGATCGATGCGGCATTGGATTTAGGGGCAACTCGTAAAGAAATCATGTCGAGAGTTATTTTGCCATTCATCAAACCCGGGATATTCGCTGGTTTCTTCTTGGCACTCACTTACTCTCTGGATGACTTTGCTGTGACATTCTTCGTAACGGGAAATGGATTCTCGACGCTTTCTGTTGAAATCTATTCAATGGCTCGAACTGGCGTCACGTTAACTATCAATGCATTATCTGGTCTCATCTTTGTAATAACAGCCGGGCTGATTTTAGGCTATTACTTCATCTCAAACCGTCCTAAAACACCTGCTGCGGGGGTGAAACGATGAAAGCGTTAGTACGTGGAGCAATCTTAATTGCGGCAACTGCAGCCATTCTAATGATTATTAACGCACAGCTCGCTAAAAGCGGTGCACAATCGGGCGGGAATACACTCACCGTCTATAACTGGGGAGAATATATTGATCCTGATCTCATTAAACAATTCGAAAAAGAAACGGGCATCAATGTCATCTATGAAACCTTCGATTCGAACGAAGGGATGATGGGAAAAATCGAACAAGGCGGGACGTCTTATGACCTCACAGTTCCGTCCGAGTATATGGTGGAAATGATGCGGGAAAAAGATCTGCTCATCCCCCTTGATTACGAAAAAATTCCCAACATCAAAAATATCGATCCCTATTTCATGAATCTGCCGTTTGACCCTGACAACACGTATTCAATTCCCTATTTCTGGGGGACGCTCGGGATTGCTTACAATCCCACTTTGTTAGAAGGCCAAACATTTGAGAGCTGGGATAACTTATGGGATCCTTCGCTTAAACAAGAGGCTGTGCTCGTGGATAGCGCCCGGGAAGTCATTGGGATGAGCTTGAATTCTCTGGGCTATTCACTGAACTCGACCAATTTGGGTGAATTACGAGAAGCTGCGGATAAGCTGAAAACGCTGAGTCCGAATATTAAAGCCGTCATTGGTGATGAAGTAACACAGATGATGATGAATAACGAAGCCGCGGTCTCACTTATCTGGTCTGGGCAAGCCGCAGATATGATGTCAGAGAACGAAGACATCACGTATGTAGTGCCCGATGAAGGATCAAACTTGTGGTTTGATAACATCGTCATTCCAAAAACAGTGAAAAATATTGATGGGGCTTACGAGTTTATCAACTTCATGTTACGTCCTGAAGTGGCGGCTCAAAATGCGGACTATGTCGGCTATTCAACGCCAAACGTAAAAGCGTTAGATCTTTTGGACCCTGAAGTGGTTGCTGATGAACGGTACTATCCGGATGAAGCAGCGCGGGATCACTTGGAAGTATACAAAGATTTGGGCTTGGAAATGCTGGGTACGTACAATGAACTGTTCCTGGAGTTTAAGATGAATATGAAGTAAGTTGTTTGGGTACAGCAGAAGCGCATTATAAGCTTCTGCTTTTTTTATTGGAAGGGTTTGGTCGATCGCGAGGATGTGAAGGTTTGAAGGACTGATGTTCCATTCCAGGAGGGGTTGAATGAATGGATAAGCGACTGCATTTTTTGTTTATGATCACTTTTCATGGGTTATGAGCATATTTTGATGTTTATGATCACTTCCTTTGGGTTATGAGCATATTCCGGGGTTTATGATCACTTCCCTTGGGTTATGAGCAAATCTGGAGTTTTATGAGCGTTTCGCCGGTTTTATGAGCACTTTCACTATCCCCCAGCCAATCTACTCAACTCAAATTTGAATGTAAGTTGAAATACATAATTTATCCGTATTACAAGAATCATCTGAGCGCTTCGAACACAGGTTGGACAAGCGGTATGCTAAACTTAGGCGAGGATAAAACTGAATAGTAAGGAGGAACCCGTGTGGCTGCTAAATCAACATCATTTGCGATTTATATTCTGATGTTCAATATGTTCATTACCATGTCAGGAATTGGACTGATCATCCCCATCATGCCTGACTACCTGGGTACGTTCGGCGTAGCGGGTACTGCACTTGGAGCCCTAATTGCCGTGTTTTCATTTGCACAATTTATATTTTCACCGGTTTCCGGTTCTCTTTCAGATAAACACGGACGAAAGAATATTATCATTTTCGGACTCATTCTCTATGGAGTGTCTCAACTGGCTTTTGGACTTTCGACAGAACTTTGGATGCTTTTCGTTGCCCGATTCTTCTCAGGTTTTGGATCAGCATTCTTAATTCCTCCGATGATGGCTTTTGTCGCAGACATTACCACATTCGAAGAACGCGGTCGCGGTATGGGGCTCCTGGGCGCATCCATGTCCCTTGGTTTCATGATAGGACCTGGAATTGGAGGTTTTCTATCTAAATTCGGACTTCAGTTCCCCTTTTACTTTGCGGCAGGCGCTGCGTTATTCGCTGCAGTCATGTCCATCTATATTTTACCGAATCCTGCCCCAAGTCCCGCAGCTGAAAACGGACCGCGGCGGACCGAAAACTTATTTCAACAAATTGCCCGCTCTGCAAAGACGTCCTATTTCGTCGTCTTACTGGTCATGTTTGTTTTCTCCTTCGGTCTGGCAAACTTCCAATCGACCATTTCACTCTACGTGGGCATTAAATACAACTATACGCCCCTCATGATTGCGGTCATTATTACAGTGGGCGGATTCGTTGGTGTCATCATCCAGACATTTGTCATTAACCGGCTGTTCAAGCGCTTTGGAGAAATGAGAGTCATCCTTATCAATTTAGTCATTGCAGCTGCAGCGATGCTCAGCATTACATTCGTTAACGTGTTTTGGTCGATCCTGCTAGTGGCAACAATTTTCTCAACTGCTACTGCATTACTGAGACCCGCAGTAAATACGTTAGTTTCAAAACTTGCTGGCAACGAACAAGGCTATGCAGCTGGAATGATGAATGCCTACATGAGCTTAGGCAACATGGTGGGTCCTGCACTCGCTGGATTCGTTTTCGACTGGAAAATGACCGCTCCCTATTTCCTAGGTACGGCTATCCTTCTCACTTGCTTTTTCATAGCCGCCACATGGGCAAAGAAGAACACAGATGTATTAGCTGCTACACGTTCATAAACTTCAAAACCCCAAAGCCGCTAAAAGTGCGCTTTGGGGTTTTACTATGCATCTATCGCTTACGCTTTTGTTTCAGCAGTTCGGTAACACTCGTCGGACCTGCTGTGTCCACGTCTTCAAGGGGTGATTTCTTTCTCTTCACAGGCACAAATCTGCTGAAACGGCGCAATGTAATGTCTGCAAAGAACAGAATTAGAGATCCGAACAATAGCCAAGTTGTAATGGGTTTGCGTTCTTCTCCACGAAAAGGAAGCGGTCGGAATGCATCCTTAGGATCTTCCAGCACACGTCCGCCCGTTTCTTTCGCAATTGCTGCTAACAAGTCTTCGTTTGGCGCTTTTGGTTTATACTCTTCACCATAAGGAATCGTCACCCCAGTTTCAAACAGGCGGTTTTGGTCATCTGTCACACTGAGGTAAACCAACCCTGGTACTGTATCGAGTGAAATACTTGTCTTGCCGGGTGCTGTCTGGTCTTCAAGGACTTCTATTTCCTCGCCTGTCTCAGTAACCGCTGATACTTCAAGAAATGCAGCTTCACCACTTGTATCCGTAATCGTGAATTTTCCGCCAGCACCTTGAGTCAAGACGTAAGGTGCCGAACTGTAAGATGGTAAAATTCTTCTCATTGCAGTATTCCAAAACTCAGGATAGTCCTCCCAGCCCGCCAGTTCTCCAGACCACTTTCCAGATGAATCCGACGTGAATGCAACAGTCCGCCCGAGTCCATATTTCCATTCTGCAATAATCGGATCCTCTTTCGGGCTGATTGCAGCGATGTCCGCTGTTTGTTTAGCAGTCGTTGCGATATAGGCATTCATTTGCGGAACCCCATCTGCAAATAGCTCATTCCACTCGGCAACATTGCCGAGTTTCATGTAGAAAGGGTTATCTTCGATATATGTCCTCGTCATCGTTATGGTTTCACGGGACAGAATTGCAGGGACGGTCGATTCATCAGAAACACCATAATAGCGGCCACCGCCTGCTGCAGCCATTTCCTCGAGTAAGGTTTGGTCTGCATCTGAGCCGATTCCTACTGTGGATAACGTCGTGTTGTTACTTTTCGCTTCCTCAATGATATCTAGATATCCCGCAGGCATAGGAGACTGGCCATCCGTTAACAGAATGACATGCTTCCTCTGAAGAGACAGCTCTGCCAGATCCTCATAGGCTTTAGCCACAGAAGGGAATATATTGGTTCCGCCTGCTGCGGGTACGGATAAGATTTCTGAGGTAACGTCTTCTTTATTGTTAAGAGGACCTACCGGAACAACCTCCCAAATACTATCATCAAATGCAGTGAAGCCGAATGTGTCTTTTTCACGAAGTAAATCGACTGAACGGGCTGCGGCTTCGCGTGCAAGGATCAGTTTCGATCCGCTCATACTTCCGGATCTGTCCATGACGATGACAAGTCCGAGTGAAGGAAGTTCTTCTTTGCCTTTCACTTCCATCTCTACAGGTAAAAGAGTTTCAATCGGTGTTTTGAAATAACCGCCAAGTCCGAAACTGTTAGTTCCTCCTGTCATCATGAAACCCGTCCCGAAATTTTTTACCGTTTGTTCAATCATAGCCATTTTATCTTCTCCAACAATAGTGCCCGGCACATTGTCGAAGATAATCGCTTGATACGGTAAGTACCCAGATAAAGTTGATGGTAAATCTTCTGCCAGCATTGTTGTGACGTTCAGGGCATCCTGATCCAACATACCAGGTATAATCGATGGATACTCCTCTGTTTCAACAACCAATACGGATGGCTGACCTTGAACAGTAACCGCAGCGAACATTCGATTATTTTCCAAAAAGTGATCATTTTCCACTACAAGCTTCGCTTCATACTTCACTAATCCTGTCTCCGCTGCAGGCAACGGGTACGTGAATTGATTCTTTCCTGGAATCAGGTCAATCTTCTCTTCACCTAAGATACGATCATCTTGATACAAATAAATGGTGCCTGTTGTCCGCTCGGACGCATCTGCTTCAATCGTCATCAGCTGCTGTTGACCCGCATAAGCCGTTCGCGGCACATCCAATTTCGTTAATGCAGCATCAGGAAACGTTTGGTGGTTTAGCTTCGCAACATCTATTTGAACGCGGCTATCCGTGAATTTATGAAGGTAGCTTAACGCATCTCCACGCGTTTGCAAACCATCTGTTAACAGAACAATACGAGTTGCAGATTTAGCGGAGCCGACCGCATTTGCAAGAGATAACGCTTTTTCAATATCCGTTTCACCTGCATCTTCAAGTGAATCAGTCTCTGGCAGCCGCACTTGCTCTTTTGTTAAGGAGATGTCTGTCCGGAAATCACCAGCAAACGAATACAATCCTGCCGCTTGATCCATTTTCTTGGATCGCAGACTTTGATCGATGAATGCATCCATTTCATTTGAAGTCCCTAAGTTTGAAGCCGAACGATCAGCTAGGAACAAAATTTGCTCTTCTTTATTGTAAAGCACTAAAAAAGGTGAAACCAGAGCAGCTGTCAAGAACAAAATGGCGGCACTGCGAAGCACAAAAAGAAGTGCGCTTCTAAGTGTTTTCCGTTGAACAGAGCGCCATGTAAAAATCAGATAGACTGCAATAGGGACTAAAATGAGTAACCATAAAGGATGTTCAATACGGATATCCACGTCGTCGCTGCACCTCCCATTCTACGAGTAATACCAGCAAGAGCGGTAAAAGAAATGGCCAGATTACCGGAACGTTTTGCTCTTTTTCCGTACCTTTTGCAGTTAGATTTCCGGTTGTATACGAATCTCCTGCAGCTAAACGTCTTTCTGAAGAATCGAGCTGAACAGCAAATAGTTTGTCTGTCGTCCCATCTGTTGCTTTATAAATTCCAGGTTTTGCTGGAGCTTGTAATGTATTCGCTGATTCTGTCGTGAACAAATAAGATCCAGACATCTCGTAAATATCCGCAGCTTCCGCCATCACCACAGACTTCCGTTGAAGCGGAGTGAATACGCCGAGCGTTTCAGCATCCTCTGACAGGGACTTTACGACACTCCATAGAAACAAAGGAAAAGTGGGTTGCAAAGGCCAGTCTGTCGCTTCCAAGTCTGCCAGAAAAATAATATCTCCGCGCGGGGATCGTTGAATAAGCGGGTCTCTCCCGATACTCGCCAGTACTTCATAGCCTTCAAAAGGAGGATAGATTTCTTCTACGTACATGTCTGTCGGAGCTGCAATTGAAAACAATGGATCATTAGAAACAGAAACCTCTCCTTTTGCCGCAACAGGTTCTGCGTCATCCCGTCCGATTAAAAGGATTGGACGTTCCCCTTCTTTAAGAAAACGTTCTGAACTCGTGATTCGTAATATGGCGTTTTCATCGAAGTCTTCCCCACTATCAATCGTGACTTCTTCCTGAATAGCTTGCGCAGCTTTTTTCAGCAGTTCATGAAGTTCAGCATCTACTACTACTCTCGCACGTTCAGTTGCCAGCAGCGCATAGCTCACGTTGTCTGCAAGATACTCATCCTTATCGAGCAATTCAACTTGAAGCGCAGCGGCATCCGTATCAATCTTTTTAAAGGATATCAATTCCTCACTGCCTGGTTCTCCAATAAAAGATTCTTCTGCAAGCACTTTTCCTGAATCTGCTTCTGTTAACTGAATAGTTCCAGCCTGTTTCTTTTCAGTATCATGCTGTAATTTCACGATTGCAGCTACTTGACCATCACGTAAATTGGCCCCAAATCGGACAATGGAGTGATTGTTAACTTTTTGATCATTCATATGTACATGCCAGCTCATGTTAGTTCCTTCATAGGCCAGCGCTGTCCGTTCCAACGCATCCGTGAAGATATGAACTTCTGCACCTTGTTCACTATACATCGACTTCACCAGCTCAATAGATGTATCTATGTGACTTTGTTCATATCGAACGCTTAACGAATTCACTTCTTTTATAGCTGTTTGGGTATCACTGTTTTGCAAGACGAATTCTGGTTCTTTTCCCGTGGTCACGATGGAAACCGGCCGTCCCTCTGCTGATTCCAGCAAGCTTTGCATCTTATCCTGATTCATCTTAAAAAGTGTGGCTTCATTTGGTGCTGCCAGCATGGTTGCAGAACTGTCGACGATGAAAACGATAGGAATGCCTTCAGTATGGGATTGCTTAGTGTATGGCCCTAGGAGCAGCCATACAAATAACAGCAGCGATAGCAGTTGCAAGTAGAAAAGAGCATTGCGCTGCAAATTGCGAATGAATGGAGACACATTTTCTTCCCTGCGATCTTCATCCCAAAATAGGGTTGACGAAATTGTTCTTGGTTCAAAACGTTTCCTGAATAGATAATAGACAACTACTGTTAACGGAAATACCAATGTCCACAGGTTCGTTAAACTAGCAAACCCCATCGCTGTTCCTCCTTCCTAGCGCACCCATCCCTGCCTGCGCATTTGCATTGTAAATACATCCTCAGGTCCTGTTTGAGGTGTCGTCATAAGCACGCCAATTCCATATTTCGCTGCACTTTCCAGCATGCGCAGCTGGTGATTTTTCTGTTGAAGCTGATATGCTGTTTCGACGGACTGCATCATCGTCACTTCTGAAATCTTTTCACTTTCACTGTCAATGAACCGGATGTCTCCTTGATAGTCAGGGCTGAGCTCTGACTTCGAACGGATGGACACTAGTCGGACATCCCGGCATCTTGCTGACAGCTGTTTAAACAGCCGATCCAGCTGTTCGTTCGGTTCTAACGCATCAGTGACAACGAATAACAACGTCGTCCCTTTAGGAATGGCATGTAGTCCATCTAACAAACCAGTCGTTTCTGAAGGTTTTTCAAATCGGCTGATATATGTCGTCCATGAACCCGCCTGCCGCGCACCTTTACGTGTGAACAATTGCTTTTTCCCGTGAAGCATTCTGCTAATAGAAACTGTATCGCCATTCTTTAATGCGATTTGTCCAAGCCCAATTGCAATTTGCTGTGCAAACTTCCACTTATCTTCATAGTCCATGGACTTACTCGTATCGAGTACGATATGAACACGCATTTCCTGCTCATCTAAAAATTGTTTAATGAAGTAAGAATCAGTTCGAGCGTACACGTTCCAGTCGATATGACGAATGTCATCACCGGGGTGGTATTCTTTGAAATCAGAAAACTCCAGAGAGGCGCCGGTTTTTTTAGACACATGACTTCCTTTATGATGTCCAAGACGCCCTCCGTGCTGGACAAAAGACAATCGGCTGAGACGTGCAGATAAACCCTTAGGAAAGAAAGAAGTCATTAACCGACTGCCTCCCTCCGCATACTCACAAGCACTTGATCGAGGAACGTCTCATTTGAAATGCCTTCAGCTTCAGCTTCATAGTTCAGCTGGATACGGTGTAGCAGCGCTGGTTTTGCAACAGCCCGGATATCCCCGATAGATACGTGAACCCGCCCGAATAGAAATGCTCTTGCTTTTGCAAGTCGGATGATTGCCTGCAACCCGCGGGGACCGCTTCCGAACTGAATGTACTGAGCCCATTCATTTTCTTCTTCTGATTCAGGTTGAGTCATTGAGATAAGCTGTATCGCATAGTCAATCATTTCTTCTGCTATGACGATTTCCCGAACAAGTTTCTGAGCTTGAAGCAACTCTTCTCTGCTAATTACTTTCTGAATAGAAATGATTGCAGTTCCCGTCGTACGTTTTACAATTTCTTTCAATTCGCCAGCAGATGGATGAAGCAAGTTGATTTTACATAAAAAACGGTCCAATTGGGCTTCTGGCAATGGATATGTGCCTTCCATGTCGATTGGATTTTGAGTGGCGAGTACAAAAAACGGCTTTTCCATTAGATAGGTATTCCCCAACACCGTGACTGTTTTTTCTCCCATCGCTTCTAGCAGCGCACTTTGAGTTTTAGGGGTCGCACGGTTGATTTCATCTGCCAATACGAGCTGGCTGAATAAGGGGCCCTCGTTAAACGTGAAACGCTGACGTCCTTCCTCATCTCTTTCCAAAAGAGTTGTACCTGTAATATCTGACGGCATCAGGTCCGGCGTGAACTGGATACGCTTAAAAGTAAGATCCAGTGCTTCACTAATAGTTCGGATAAGCATCGTTTTCCCAAGTCCAGGAGCCCCTTCAAGAAGTGCATGGCCATCCGCAAGTATCGACAATAGCGTATATTCAATGGCCTGTTCCTGCCCCACGATGAATTTCTCGATTTCTTTTCGGACATCGCTCATTTTCTGACTCATTTCTTCAAATGGTTCCAGTAGATCACTCATAGCAAGTTCTCCTTTCAGGTTAAGTTATTCAATGGATGAAAAATAATCCGTTAAGATTTTTTCTAGTTCAGGGGATAACGGCAGCTGCTCTGTCCGTTTTAAATAAGCGTCTTTATATTGACCGACTACTTCTTCATACGGTCGAATCGTTCCCCGCTCATTTGTTGTCTGCTTATCTTTGGAATCAATCGTCTTTCCATCTCCGAGTTTACCGCCATCCTGGTCTTCACCTGTAGCATTGCCAAGACGGTTATTCGGAATGGATAACAAGTTTCTGCCGCCTTGGCCAATGCCCGCATTACTTCCCTGTCCTTGGCCTCGGCCCTGCCCTTGCCCTTGCCCTTGCCCTTGCCCTTGCCCTTGCCCTTGGCCTTGACCTTGGCCCTGGCCCTGTCCTTGACCTTGTCCTTGACCTTGTCCTTGTCCTTGTCCTTGTCCTTGACTCTGTCCTTGTCCTTGTCCTTGACTCTGTCCTTGTCCTTGTCCTTGTCCTTGTCCTTGGCCCTGTCCTTGGCCTTGGCCCTGTCCTTGGCCCTGTCCTTGGCCCTGTCCTTGGCCCTGTCCTTGGCCTTGCTGGCTTTGCCCTTGGCTTTCTGAAGGTTTGGTTGTTTCTGAAGAAGGTTTGCCAGGTGGGGCAGTCTTCCCTTCAGTCGAGCTGTTTTTCCTTCCATCTGAGGTTGATGATTTTCCTGAGTTCTGACCGCTGGAACCGGCCTGGCCTGCTGCCAATTGGGGAATCGATGGAGCTTTTCCGATACTCGCTAACTCTTGGTACGATTTATCCGCCCTGTCTGCCAATGGACCCGCCAGCTTTTCCAACTCTGCCAGCTGCTTCTTTTCCTCAGATGATAAACCTTCTTTACTAGTGCCGCCCTCTTGGTTCCTCTTTTTTTCTATCAACTGCATTTGTTGAAGTTTTAACTCCTTTTGAGTTTTTACAAACTCCTTCAATGCTTTTTCAGATCCGTCTGCTTTCTTTAGATCCGATGCCAGCTTTTCCAATTTCTTTTTTATAGCTGGCGATTTTGAACGAGTACCCTGTTTTTTCGCTTCTTTCACAAGATCTTCAACAATTTCTTTTTCTTTCACAATTGTTTGTGCTTCTTGTTGTGCGGGAGAAGGCAATAGAAAAAGGACAACCAATAACATAGCTGCACCTATCCCAGCTCCCACAGCCTTCCACTCAACCGGTTTCTTGTTGCGTGCCGAAAACAAGCTTTCCGCAGCTGGAAGTCTAACTGCGGCACGTTCCAGTAAAATCCCGCCAAATGCTGAGGCTTGAATCTCTTTATCCAACACAGTTAAAAGCAGGTTATCTGGTAAATAACGATCCAATGCATGAACTGCTTCCGTCCGTTTCACACGCTTTTTCAAAAATACTCCTAGCGTAATGGCAAGCACCAGAAAAGCAGCACTCCATGCATAGAGAGCATAATAAGGAAGGACAAACAATCTGGATATTGCAATGAATGCAGCTGCAACACCAATCGCAATTGCAACTCCACGAATAACGAATGTAAGTGCTTGCTCTAGCAGCAGACTTCTTCTTACTTTGTTAACTGTCCGCTTAATCATTTCCAAATATCCAGACTGCTCCGTCATAGATGCCCGCCTCCTTATTTATGTTTTTTCATATTCACTCTTAGTTTCTTAGTCGCAATCCAGATGGAAATAATCGTGATCAATCCATAAAAAATTAAATAGCCGATCCAAAGCGGGAATGTCACTTGTGTCATCTCTTGAATCCCGGTACCAATTTCCGGCTCTAACAGCGTTGCAAAGAAAATTTCGGGGTTGATGGACGCAAGGATATGACCAGCATATGATTTAGACGGGGTCATGCCCATTGCTCCAAACTGATTTACCTGAATGATGATCAAAAACAAAAATGGAATGACCGCAGAGAAAAACAGCATACTGCCGTATGTTGCAATCATCGATACCGTCGTTCTTCGAATCAATGTCGAAAACAATACTCCTAGACTACCTATCGCTAGAAGCGTGACAAATAGGAATAGCAATGATTTTACTAACAGGACGGGGGAAATCCCACCGAACAAAAATACCATACTGTATACAGGTAACCCCGCAAAAATAAGAAGCAGTAAAAATAAAACTGAAGACAGCAATTTTCCTGTGACAATTTGGAACGAACTTTGAGATGTCGTCAATAACATCGGCAGCGTTTGACGTTCACGCTCTCCGCTGATCGTTCCAGCAGTCAGGCCCGGGGTAATAAACAGCACGAGTCCCAATTGGATGAATGTTAAAAAGGTGAAAAGAATTACACTTTCTGACGGTTTGAAATAGATTGTTCCAGTCAAACTGGTTGTTGTGTAGATAAAGCCAAATACAAAAATACACATCGCCAGTAAATAGAGCAATATACCAATAAAGCTTTTGGGGCTTCGAAAGCGGAGCTTCACTTCTTTAGCAAGAACAGGATTAGTTAGTCTGCTTTTCATTAGGCTCCACTCCTTTCGTAATCTCCATAAAGACATCTTCTAGATCTACAGAGTTTTCCATAAACGATACAATATGAATTCCTGACAACACAGCTTCCCTCAACAATTGAAACTGTTGAGCGTCGTCTCCTTTAAATGTAAACGACAACACACCTTCATGCATTTCATGGGAAATTGCAGAAACGAACGGGCTCTCTTCAAAGAACGCAACTGCAGCACCGCTATCTCCTGAAATTCTTGTCGTAATCGTCTTATCCCCTAGAAGCTTTGCCTGTATTTCCGACACGGATCCGTGAGCAATTAGCTTTCCATTATCAATCACTCCAATTTCATCACACATTTCCGCTAGTTCCGGTAAAATATGTGACGAGATCAAGATCGTTTTCCCTAAGCTTTTCAACGAACGTAAAATATCTCGCATTTCTACCCGTGCTCTCGGGTCCAGACCGGAGGCCGGTTCGTCTAGAATAAGAACTTTCGGATCATGTATAAGACTTCTAGCAAGACACAGTCTTTGTTTCATTCCCCTGGAAAGAGAGTCTACATATGCCTCGCGTTTGTCCGTTAAGTTGACAAGTTCCAAAAGTTCCGTAATCAGCTGGTTTCTTTTTTCTACAGGAATTCCATAGCTGGCACCATAAAAGTCTAAATACTCGTGCGCTTTTAATTGGTCATAGATTCCGAAGAAATCAGGCATGTAGCCAATGAGTTTTCGAATCTCTTCGGGTTTCTTCGTAACATCCACACCATTTATAGTCACAGTTCCTGAAGTAGGCTGTAATAGCGTAGCTAATATTAGAAAAGTTGTGGACTTACCAGCACCGTTCGCTCCCACAAAACCAAAGACTGTACCTTCATCCAATGACAACGTCAGCTCATCCAGTGCTTTGAATTGACCGTACTTTTTTGTAAGATTGGAGATTTCTATCATTTTGCAACCTCCCCTGTTAAACGAAGTTCAGGCGGATGAGAAGGTTCTCCCATTTGGGAATCATTGAAATTCAATTTGATCATCACTTTTCCGTCCTTCGATACATAATCACTCGCAGGTTCTACTGTTGGTGACGATTTTCCTTCCAACAGCTCATAATTACCAGTTTTCACATTAAGAAGACTGACGTCATACTGGTTGAAATCGGCGCCGAACAATTGAAGCTTCGTCCAATTGCCTACTTCCTTCGCAAAGTCTTGTGGTAATTGCCAAGTCTGACTGTATTCCTTCTCTGTGAAGATATATTCTTTAGTCACTTCATCGATCTCTTCAGCAGGATATCCGGAGGAAGACAGAAGCTGCATCTCCATTAAATCGCTATCTACTTTCACCGCTCCCGATAACTTCGTGTCAATGGTAATTGGCTGCAGCAACATGGAAATTGGTGAGTTTTTAGCTTTTCGATCATTTAATGTCAGTTCCATGATCTGAGTATCTGTTGTTGCGGACAAAGTTGGACTTAGAAAGTCGTTCATATGAGTGGATGAAAAGCCAAGCAGTCCTTCTTTTCTCATTTTGATCAAATCATCCTGATTAGTCGCCACTGGATTCATATATCCATATTGAGTTGAACTTCTCGCTCCAAGAGCAGTAGCTTTCACTTCTTTTTCAACGTTCATCGTTTCCCCCGCAGGAATTGAACCAAGTTCAATCGTTTTACTGCCCGATAGAATGGATACGTCATTCACTGAGAAGGGGAAATTATTCGTAATCGTTCCTGTCAGCTTTTGTTTTTCAAGTTTTAAATCAACGTCAAAACTTCCTACGGCTTCAAGCTCCGTTTGACCATAAATCGATGCGACATTCCAGAAGCCTAGGTTTCTGAATGACAGCACTTCTTCAGCAGCGCCTCTTTCTAAAATAGCACGATTATGAGCTGGTATATTATTCCCGAAAATCGAGTTCATGGATGAATTTGTAGTCACTGTACTCGGTTTTTGAATTGAAAAAGTAAAATCGCCTGCCTTGTCTGTGAGAAGTGATTCAGTATAATATCCCGATAATGTATTGTCAGGTTCAACTAAATAGACCGCAGAGTGCTGAAGCTGTGAATTCCCCAAGCGATCCTTTCCTCCGTAAGCAAAAATCGCAAAAGAAACAACAACCGCAACTGCGGGAATGATCCACCACGCATGCTCCCTTTTATCTTTTTTGCGTAAAAAGAAATAAAGAAGCGGGATAACTAAAATAATGTATACGAGAATAATGCCGAACAGCAGCGGTGAAGATACTTTAAAGGATGGAAAAAGTTCATTTGTTTCACCGACGGACCACATCAGATCATCAGTCGGAGCACTGTAATACATTTGAGAAGGTCGCTGTTTCAGCAGTTGGCTGCTTTTGTTCAGCAGATCCGTCCAAAATGATTTAGCCCCTGCAGAAGATCTGAATGATTCGCTCCCCATAGCAAAGGAAGTTTGAAGAACCATACCGGATCCGACCATTTGAGTGGCTGCAAGGATTGTATCTTCTTTTTGTAATAAAACGGTTCCCTCAGGTGATTTCTCAACTAGGAATCCCGGAACAGGCTCTTTAAATTTCTCATTAAATAAAATCGGCGCAAACTCTTTACTTTCTTTAATCTTAAGCGGCAGCAGTGAACTGAAAACGCCTGCTTCTGCTTCCACATTCTGAGATCCGCCGACGAGTAATGTCCCCCCGGCTCTCACCCACTCCAACATAGCGTCTTGTTGTTTTTGAGAGAGATCTGTAATGGAAAACCCATCGACCGCAATAATATCTACTGCATCCCATCCCCCTGGTTCACTGGGTAACGGTGGCTGGTCTTGCTTTGTTAAATATAAAAGCTGCATTCCTTCTTTGCCTTTCAAATATAGATCTTTTAACGAAGATAACCGATCGATGTTATCCGACAGTCCTGCAATGAACAGAGCTTGCTCCGGAAAAGTGGCTGCCGAAATGAGCTGCGTACCTGAGTGGCTGATTTCATCACCCGATCTCCAGCCATTTTCGTAAAAAAAGATGTTTTTCTTAACTGGATTGCCATACATCGCCGGATCTTGGATGGAGTCGACAATCATGGTAACCGTCTGCTTTTCCCCTTCTCCAATTGCTAGTTCAATAGACTGTCCGACACCGCCGCTTTGACTAACTGTCGTATTCACAATCAGATCTCCTGTAAAGGCGGTCCCTTTGTTTTCAATTGTGAATACGATGGGTGCCCCTTTACCTTCTTTTGTTTTTTGATCCAATCCGGTTTTAACGGACACATGTAAGTCAGGTGCAGCAAACGCTGTTGTCATTGGCCATAGCGTTATAATTCCGGCCAGCAAAACCATCATTGCAAATGACTTCCATAAAGGCTCTCTCACCCAGCCCACCCCGCTTTCTGAATTATTTTTCTACTAATGTCGATAATTAGTACGTTTGAATTCCTAAAAAGTTCCATCATTCAAGTAATCTAGAATCTTTCTTTAATTCTTGTGCATGAGCTTCTATCACTTTAGAGAAAGCATCCACTTGTTTTAATTCGAAACTGGACTCATAACCGATCAAGTATGTATCTCTCGTCAATTCGAATTCCGCTTCACTATTCAGCAATGGAATTTTATTCACCTGTTCATCTCCTCGCAAGGTGATGGAAGGTAATATCGCATAACCGATTCCATTCAAAACAAGCTGCCGGCACGTTTCCATTTGGTCCACTGTCAATTGCCTTCCTGGATTTTTAGAGAAATGCTTCTGCCACCATTGTTGAATTTCCGTGTAATAATTGGAATCACTTTTAAATTGGATGTATGGCCGTTCAGTATCTTTCAATTGTTCGAGTGAAGTGATTTCTTTATCCACTAAATACAGCTGATCCCGGAACAAATAGGTCCGCCTGCTGTTCCACTCCACTTCACCTCTCACAATCCCTACATGAGCTTCTCCTTCATAGAGCGCCTTCAGGATTTCTGACGTCCATCCTGTCATCAGTGAGATTTTAGCGTCTGGATAGTGCTTAACATAGTCTTTCAGCACTTCAGGAAGCCATGTTTGACCAACGATAGAGGCACAGGCGATTTTAAGTGTTCCGTGGACTCTGTCTGCCAGCCCGGCAATTTGTTCCATAGTCTCTTCTTTTCGCTGGACAGTTTCTTTTGCAAATTCAATTACTAATTCCCCTGCAGCCGTCGGGACTAGACCTTTTTGGGATCGGACGAATAATTTGGCTCCCCAAGCCTTCTCGATGGATTGAAGACGTTGTGACAAAGCCGGCTGGGAGATGAATAACCGATCTGCCGCCTTTCTCATATTCCCTTCCTCTGCTAAGACTTTCATAATCTCTGTTGTGTTCATAGATATGTTCCACATCCTATTCAATAAACTTCTGTTTCACAGCTTGCATGTTCTTGTTTTATCTAAAAAGAAGAGGCTCTAAAAAAGAGCCTCTTCAGATCTGTTGATAACTGTATTCACGTGCAGTTTATCTTGAGCTATATATATACTTCTTAAACTGCTTCAACATCACACGGCGGGTTAAGATTCCAGCGAATGTACCGTCTTCCTCCGTTACACATAAAAACGTATGATTAATAAGTAAGTCTAATCCTTTTTGAAACCGGTCCGTCGTTCGGATTAATGGTAAATCCGTCTGCATTATGTCGTCTACTTTTAGATCTGAAAGACGTTCGTATTCAATCCGTTCTAACCCTAAAATTGCATCTGTAATCATTCCAATGCCTAACAAACCTCTTAATTTATACTTTGCGTCAAGAACAGGAATCGCTGAATACCCCGTCTTTGTCAGGACGAGTAAAGCATGTTCTGCATTATTTCCAACCTGTACATGCGCAACTTTTTCAGAAGAAATCAGATAGTCGGATATCGGCATAACCAAAAAGTCACTATTATTCAAAGCAACCAATTTAAATCGCTCCTCCAGCAGCAATTTACTTCAAGCAATGCTGCACTTCTACTATATCATAGAGCGTGCTGAAAAATGAAGAAGTCGTGTAGGAATCTCGATCAACAATTACCAGTTCAATCGAAAAAACCTCTTTCTTATGAGAAAGAGGCCCAGTAGTAAAAAATAACAATAACAGCAAATAGTGCGGCTAGAAGAATGACCCACAAAATTGGATTCAGTGTGAATGGATGGTCCTCTATCGGTTTCGCGACACTTCTATCCTGTCTGTTAAGTACACCTTCCGGATTATAATCCGGTTTTTTACGAATCGATAACACTCCAATGATGACGATCAATGCAATGACAACACCAATTGGAATCGCCCAAATGTCAAACAATCGTTTCCCTCCTCAACAGGATTCATTTTACTTCCTGTTGAAATAGGATGTGCACTTACAGGGCAACCTATCCATTAAAACGGATATTGGTTCAGCCATTGCCCGCCATCCAATGTAACGATTTCGCCATTCATGTAGGAAGCTTTGTCAGACATAATAAAGGCAGCAAGTTCGGCGATTTCTTCAGGCTTGCCTACACGGCCCAATGGCACAGATTGGATTGTACGCTGAGCTGCTTTTTCTGATTGGAATAACTTTTCCGCCCCGCCTGTCCGCTCAATCGGACCTGGTGCGATTCCGTTTACCCGCACGCCGTATTTTCTGCCCCATTCAACTGCGAGAGTGCGTGTCAGCGACATAACCCCTGCTTTAGCTGCAGCAGAGTGAACTACTCCGGGACCTGCATCCCATGCATACGTAGCCAGCATATTCAAAATTGCACCTTTTTGACCTTTTTCTTTCCAATAATTCATCACTGCACTTGAACAGTAAAACGTTCCATTCAACACAATATCAATCACAGATTTCCAACCGTTTGGAGACAGGTCTTCAGCTTGAACGATGAAATTTCCTGCTGCATTATTCACAAGACCATCAATTTTGCCAAACGTCTTGTCAGCATATTGGATGAGCGCTTCAATTGTTTCTATTTCACGCACGTCCATTTGAAATGGATACGCATTTTCACCAATTTCTTCTTTCGCTGCATTCAACTTCTCCATATCTCTGCCGGTGATAATGACATTTGCCCCGTCTTGAGCAAATTTCTTTGCCATGTATTTCCCCATTCCATTTGACCCGCCAGTAACGATAATTACTTTTTTCTCGTCCATTTTTAATTCCCCCTTGTAAAATGAATGAATACTCATTCAAATTGTACCACAACTCAGATTACTTTACATCTACTTCGAGTATCCTTGTATTTCTCTTCTAGTGTTCAATCTAACTTAAAAATCTTTATCGCTTTTTGTATACTTATTTCTAATTTCCTAGTACAATACTGTCAAATTGATGTTTTATAAAAATGAGATGGGGGGTTTACATATTGGCAGATGCCAATTCACTGCGTGAACTAGCAGTAGCAATCTATACCGTTAACCGGCATGCAAAAACCGCTCCGGATAATCGTCCGCTTTATCAATTGAAGAAAGCAGCAATCGCAAAACTTCTTGAAACTGGCGGCGCTGAAAAAGTCGGACTGCATTTTGTAGAAAATCCAAAGTACAGCAAACAGCATTCCACTGTCCTCGTCAAATGTGAGCAATTCCTCTTTCACACTCTCCCTGAAAAAGAAGACTTCGCACAGTTACCGCATTTAGGCGAGCAAGATATGGAGTTCAGGAATCCTCAAGAGCGTATGAGCTTAAAGGCTGCTCGCGAACTCCTAACTAATTTTACAGGGACTTTACAGGAGATTACTCCTGCACCATCAGTTAAAAAACCTATGAAGAAAAAAGCCAGAAGGGTTTCAAACACCGAAGTTTTCCGGTCTTCTTATTTGGATGGCAAACATTAAAAGGGGCACGCCTTGTAAACAGGCGTGTCCCTTTTATTATTGATACTTTTTGAAAAGAACTTGGGTACCTTTATCTCCATACCCTTTAGCCATAAGTTCTTCGTAAAGATTGATTGCAAGTTGTAATCCTGGCAAATCCAATTTCATCGCATTTGCTTCATCGAGCGCAATGCGTAAATCCTTCAGGAAATGTTTCGTATAAAAGCCAGGTTCGAAATTCCCTGCAAGCATACGAGGTCCGAGATTTGAGAGCGACCAAGATCCTGCAGCTCCGGGTGAAATGGATTCCAGGACACGTTCCGGGTCCAATCCTGCTTTCTCAGCATAAGCAAGCGCCTCACATACGCCGATCATATTAGTTGCAATAGCAAGCTGGTTACTCATTTTTGTATGCTGCCCTGCTCCCGCTCCGCCTTGAAGTATAATTTGGCTTCCAAACAAGGAGAAAATCGGTTTAACTTGTTCAAAAACTGACTCTTCTCCGCCGCACATAATTGAAAGTGTTCCGTTTTTTGCTCCTACATCACCACCCGAAACAGGTGCATCAAGTGAAGTCATTCCTTTTTCAGCAGCAGCCAGATCAATTTTCTTAGCAAGCGCTGGACTGGAAGTTGTCATGTCCACTACAATTTGTCCATTCTTTCCATTCGCAATAATTCCATTATCCTCCAAATAGATGTCTTCAACATCTGCGGGCATTCCAACCATTGTAAAGATTAGTTCTGCATCTTGAACTGCTTGTGCTACGGTAGCAGCCCACTTTGCACCTGCAGCAAGAAGCGGCTCCGCTTTTTCCTTCGTACGTGTATATACTGTTACCGGATATCCTGCTTGAAGCAAATGATTGACGATACTGGCACCCATCACGCCTGTACCGATAAATGAAATAGTTTTCATGTTTCCTGATTCCCCTTTTTTAAAATTGGCCCACTCTTCTAATAATACCCTAAATACAGTGATTTTTCTGCCTGAACACAAAAAAGAGACGGCCCTGGGAAAGGACCGTCATCAAAAGGGGGAAATGAGAATGTTGCTGTGTTCAACTATAATATGCCCTATTGTATGAGTTTTAAACATATTCAACCAAACTTTTTATTATTTTCAGATGTTCTTCTTTCGTGAATGCTATGCTTACCATTCATGCTCTTTTCATCATAAGAATAATCATTCAGTAAGTGGTCCAATTCCACGCTCAAGTTGACCGTCTCTTTGGAGGAGAGACCTCTTTCTTCTGCAGTCTTCAAGAGTTCCCTGCGAATCAATTCAATTTTGCATTCCAGATTATCCATAGACAGCCCTCCCGACGATTTATTGCAAAGCTTACTATATAGTACCATATATCAATTTCATTTGTGTCAAAACCTTTCGACAATTAGCGACAATTGATTTTTAAAACAATAATCATTTGTACAATCGGTCGTTTCGTGATACTTTACCTGTATTACTTTTGTTAAGTATACTAGTTTTAATCGATTTCAAAAGGAGTTGAATCAGATGGAAGAAATGGAAGAGTTGGATATCGCAGAAGTGGGAACACTTATCGAGTTCAAAGATGGATTACAGGGCATTGTTGAAAAAGTAAATGATAACTCGGTTATTGTGAACTTAACGTACATGGAAAACTTCGAAGAATTAGGTCTGGAAGAGAAAACAGTCGTCAATCATAAACGCTACACAATCCTGCAAAAAAAAGAAGATTGAAACTTTTCTTATAGGATTGCGTCAAATTGAATAAGGAGGAGATGAACGTATGAAAAACAGAAAATTACTTTACACAGCACTGTCTGCCTCACTTTTATTGGCCGCTTGCGGAACGGATACAAGCGAGGAAGACACCGATAAGACAACCGTTGAAAATACGGACCAAGCGGAAGATACAGGTACTGAAGAATCTGATGCCGCTGGAAGTGAAACAGCGGATACAGAAGCTGCCGATGAAGATACAGCAAGCGACGAAGAAGCAGCTGAAGATGATGCAACTAGTGATTCATCCGAATCCGAATCTGACAGCAGTGATGCTGAGGACGCAGCTGCCTTAGAAGGCGCTGTTGAAACAGATAGTGATGAGCAAGACTTCAAAATTCAAGTGCTTCCTGCTTATGAATTGACGAGTGAGGAACCGGGACGTGATGTTCTTTATCTTAAAGAACAAGAAGATAAGTATATGGTCATCGGAACAATGTCGGCAGCAGATACTGATTTTGACAAAGCCGTTGAAAACATGACGGAGACACTTGCAGCTACCAGTACAGATGCAACTCCTGTTGAATTGACAGATGCCGCACAACTTCCAACAAACAAAGACTTGGAAAAAGTACAAGCCTATCGTGTAACCTCTGCTGAAGGTCCGATAACAGCTATGATTTACCAAAAAGGGGATATGGTTGTCCGCGTCATGATGTATGACAACAACGATGAAAGCTATTACGAAGAATTCTTGAAGATGGCAGAAACGATTGAAGCAAAGTAAACGGATGTTAAAAGACTGAACGGCGTAATTACGCCGTTCAGTCTTTTTTTGAAGATAAATCCCGAATTGAGACTCCTAGTTTTTGAAGCAGTCGAGTCGCCTGATCCTGTTCCTCACTGCTTAACGAAGAAAGCAAACTATTAATGTTTTCTGCGTGTCCGGGAAACAATGAATCCATTAACTGTGTGCCCTGGACAGTAATTTCTACATACGTTACACGTTTGTCGATAGAATTGACTTCACGCTGCAAATAACCGTTCGATTCCAGCTTATTGATGACATAGGTCATCGAACCGCTGCGCATTAAAATCTTTTCACCAATTTTTTGGATAGGCTGTTTTCCTTTGTGGTACAACAACTCGAGAACCGCAAACTCGGTCGGATTCAACCCTTTAGATGAAATTAGCCGATTCGTCTCTTCATGCAGCACTTTATTCGCTCGCGATAGTACAACGAATAACTTAAGTGCGCGTTCGTTTGCATTCCCCATTATTATTCACCTGCTGTTTCCAATTTGATCTATGAGCTTAGTATAATCGGTCGAATAACAATTCGTCAAAATAAAACCTGCATCGTTAGTTCGCTGTATAGTTCTCGCTGATTGTACAGCTTTCTAAATAATGTCGAGGAAATGCCAAAGTAAACGTGGTTCCTTTGTTTGCTTCGCTAGAAACAGCAACCGCACCGCCCAAGTCTTCCATTGTTTTCAAAACAAATGGGAGTCCTAAACCAGTTCCTTCAGGTTTGGACGTAAAAAAAGGCATGAAAATATTCTTAATTTGTAAAGGAGACATTCCTTTTCCTGTATCGCGTACTGAGAGGGTAAAGGAAGTTCCTTCATCTTTTTCTAGTTTGAGTGTCAAAATGCCTCCTGGTTCCATTGCTTCAAATGCATTTTTAAAAATATTCAAGAGAACTTGTTTAATCTTATCCGCATTTGAATGGATCATCGAATTGCAGAAGGAAGCATCATGCCAGTCGATCTGAATGGATTCAAACATGGCTTTGGGTTTCATAATTTCCAAAACTTTTGTAATCAATACTCCTAATGAGAATTCTGAAATCTTTTCTTCAGAGGGTTTTGATAGCATTAGCATTTCGTTTAAGATGGCTTCCATTCGTTTCAACTCATCGTCTACTACTGACAAATACTTAGCTGTATCCCCAGTCGCAGTAACCTCCATAAGCTGAACGAAGCCTTTCAGCGTTGTCATCGGATTTCGGATCTCATGTGCAATACTTGCTGCCATTTGTCCGACTGTGGAAAGTGATCCGGAGTGGTCCAGCTGCCTGCGCAGCATTTCCACTTCCGTGCAATCCTGAATGTCAACGAAATACAGATTACTGTCGGAATTATAGGTAGCATGTATTTCCAAGAACTGAATCGTATTCGGCTCACTTTCAAATCGTTCTGTAACTTTTACTTCTCCATATGTTTTAAGGGTATTCAAATGCGTCGCATATTGAGCCTCGGCATTTCTTTTTTGAGTATTGAACTTTCTATACAAAGTTTGAATACGCTTCCCAATAACAGCACTTCTGGTTAAATTGAATACATCACTAATCTTATTATTAACATCAACGATATATCCTTCATCATTAACAATGACTTTTAAATTTGAGGCATGTGTAAAGCACTGGGCGTAAGCGGTCAACGGGAGATCTGTACATAAAGCAGGAAGCACAAAAGTTAAAACAGCTTGTTTCGTTTCACTTGAGTAAAAAATATGTGTTTTACATAAAAACTCAATATTTCCGACAGAAGTCATTACAAGGTTGTCAAACATCCCTACTTTGGTTTCTACACAACCTTTTTTAAAGTCATTCCAGCTGCTAATGCCGCTGCTTTTAAGCAGCGATAAAAAGTTATCATTCTTCCCCAATATAAATTTATTGGTGAATAATAGATTTGCTTCTGCAATGACACCATCCATGCCGACCAAAATACAAGGATGACGGTTGTCCATAACGAAAAGGGATTCATATCCATTCACATTTTCTATTTGTTCCAGCATTTTATACCCTCCCAAGACTGTTAAGACAAGATATGAAATACTACCATGAATTATTACATCTGTGACTAACGTTTCACTATATATAATTCAGATTATTCCATATTTCAGCATTTCGTTATATAGGCCTTCGGGATCATATTACTAAAACTTTCTTCCATCCATAGTTAATCCAAGAAATAAAAAATCACTTTTCGAATGATTCAACATACTCTTTTTTCTTAATACAGATCCATTTATCCTATAATAACTCGTTCTTTCGGGTAACGGAAGGAAGTTTTGTTCACCTTTCCTCCTAATGTAAATAGGAAAGAAATGAGTCCAACGCGCCCTATAAACATTAAGGCCATAATGATAATTTTACCTGGGATGGAGAGATCCGACGTAATTCCAAGTGACATACCGCATGTTCCAAAAGCAGAGGTAATTTCAAACAACAAAGAAACAACAGGTACTCCGGGCTCTGTAACTAACAAGATGAGAAGAGCAGTCATGACCATGAAACCAGCGAGTAAAATGACAGCATATGAGCGAAAAATGTCGACAAGTTTTATTCGTCTTTTAAAAATATGAATGACATCTTTACCTTTGGCAAAGTTAATAAGGAATAAAACAGCTATTGCAAATGTCGTTGTTCGAATTCCCCCGCCAACAGAACTGGGAGAAGCACCGATGAACATCAGTGAGCTAATAACGATGTCAGTTGCATCACTAAAGCTAGTAATATCATACGTCGTTAATCCTGCAGATCGTGCTGAAACTGAGTGAAATAGAGATGAAAATATCTTTTCGTGCCACGACATTCCTTTAAACGAGTGAAAGGATTCCAACACATAAATCATCAGTGCCCCAACAACTAACAAAATTCCAAAGGTTGCAGTCGTAATTTTAGTAAATAGTGAGAAACGAAAATGAGGTACCTTTTTTGAAAAGAAACTTTTCACTTCGACCAGAACAGGAAAACCGATAGCTCCTAAAATAATCAGCATCATGATGACACTTTGAACAAAATAATCATTGAAGTACGGTAACAAAGAAGCATCCGTAATGTCAAAGCCTGCATTCGTAGTAGCTGAAACTGATAAAAACATCCCATTCAATAATGCTTCTGAAAACTTATCGTACAAAGGCATAATATAAATGGTCAGGACAATTCCGCCTATTAGTTCGATGAGGAAAATAATCCGTACAATTTGTTTAATAAGCTGTACGACGCCTGCCAGCGTATATTGATTGTGATCCACCATAATGAGCTGCCGTTCTCGCAAGCCGATGCGCTTCTTCACAAGCAGCCAAAAGAATGTGCCAATCGACATAATGCCAATTCCGCCTAATTGCAAGACGAGCATCAGCATACATAGCCCGAATACAGAATAGGTACCCGCAATACTAATAGGAGTTAATCCTGTCACACTTACGGCGCTCACTGCGGTGAATAAGCTGTCAATGAATGAAACTTTTACACCTGGATTGTAAACGCCCGGCAAATTCAATAACAAAAAAGAAAATGCGATCGCTAAAAAGTAATAAAATACGATTAATTGAGCAGGTGTGAACCTGCGTAAACTATCACGGTTAAGTTTCATGTAGTATCCGATCCTTTCCTTCAGGAGGACATAATCATACCATACTCGAATTTATCCTGACAGCGATATTCAGTTCCTTTTTAGCATCGGCATTCTGATTCTTTCTCAACCCGGTATTTAGAATCTGCTGCGCACTTCTTTTCATTGCAAAAAAACTGCCCGTCACGAAAATAGATTCGCGCCGGGCAGTTAAAATTGGTTACTTTGAAGTTTTTCGTTTGCTTGCAACAGCTGTTAAATAACCGCCAATTGCGATCGCAGCAAGAACTGTCCAGAAAATAAGTTTCCATACAGTCGAGTGCGGGAATTCCGTATCGATAATGTGCACATTCGGATGTGCAAGCGTCATTACCGCAAGCTTTACACCTACCCAGCCAACAATGAGGAATGCTGCTGTTTCAAGAGCCGGATATTTTTCAAGCAACGTTACAAATTGACGAGCAGCAAATCGGATTAAGATTAGCCCGATAATGCCGCCAATCAGCATGACAGTGAACTGTCCGCCGTTAATGCCGCCAATGTGGAAGTTCCCTAGTTCTGGAAGTGTAACGGCAAGCGCTACTGCTGCAAGCATGGAATCCAGTGCAAATGCAATATCTGCAAGCTCCACTTTCAATACCGTAAACCAAAAACCAGATTCTTTTCGTTTTTTCTTAGTCGGATTTTCACTTTTATGATGTCTTTGATCATAAATATTTTTCATTGAAATATACAACAGGTAAATGGCACCTAATGCTTGAATTTCCCAATAATTCACAAGGTATGTGATGAAGAACAAAGCAGCAAATCGGAAAACAAATGCCCCTAACAGTCCATAAAACAATGCCTTTTGCTGTTGTAATTTCGGAAGGTGTTTTACCATAACCGCCATAACCACTGCGTTATCTGCAGCAAGAAGACCTTCCAATACGATTAGTACAAGCAGTACCCAGGCATACTCCAAAAAAATTGTTTCCAAGAAAAATTCCTCCTTTTTTTCAATCAAAAAAACCCTCACCTAATAAAAGGCAAAGGTCTCGCTAAGTCGGAATTTGTAAAAAATCCAGCTATCATAACCGATGGCGCTGTATCACCATGTATTGACGACTATGAAATAGGTTTCCCTATAGCTACTCCCCTTTGACAAACGTCAAAGACATTCAGTTGTTGGGTACTTTTCTCCATTTATTATACTAAGCATCGGCTCTTCTGTAAACTAAACATCTGCTTTTTCATATCATTTTCATTGAGATGTTTTCGTTTTGACACAATATGGACCCACTAGGAGAATTGAATTGAGTAGCTGCTGTTTTTTTCACCAAAACATTCCTTTGCAGATATTCATATTCTATGAGATATCAAACAAAACTATGAATGATTGTCCTATCCTTTTCCTTAGAAAAAAGCAGAGGATTCGCTCCTCTGCTTTTCAAATCAGCTGTCTGAGTTATCAACAGATTGTTTAGGGCGCGCTCTTCTTCTCGTTTCTTTATCGAACAGACTATAAATAATCGGCACAATGAAGAGGGTCAAGAATGTCGAGCTGATAAGTCCGCCAATTACGGCAATCCCCATCGGCTGGTTAATCTCTGTACCTTCTCCGATACCAAGTGCAAGCGGCAGCAATCCAAGAATCGTCGTTAGTGCTGTCATTAGAATCGGACGCACACGGTTTTTCACGGATATGACGATCGCATCATACGATGCCATCCCCTTTTCCTTTTGCTGATTAATATAATCAACAAGGACAATGCCGTTGTTCACAACAATTCCTACCAGCACAAGAACTCCTATGATCGATGTAACACTGATTGGTGTGTTTGTTACAAACAAACCGATCGCTACGCCAATCACCATTAAAGGAACCGAGAACATGATAACAAATGGGTATTTGAATGATTCAAACTGTGCTGCCATTACAATATACACGAGCACGACTGCGAGTATGAGTGCCAGCATCATGTCATTTGCTGCGCTCTCAAATAACTCACGATCTCCACTGTAAGACATCTTCACTTCATCCGGCAATTTCAGTTCATCAATCGCCTCATTTACAGACTTAGTCATTTCACCAAGTGAACGATCATTTTCATACTTCACATCGTATGAAACGGAATGTGCCTGATCTACACGTTGAATGGCGACAGGACCTTCAGCTATGTCAATTTTCGCTATTTGTCCCAATTTGACAAATTGTCCGGCAGGCGTACGGAGCTTAATCTTCCGTAAAGCATCGGTATCCTTATAAAACTTTTTGTCGTACTGAACATTTACGGTCAGTACTTGATCTTTTTCATCCACAATCTGAGTCGCAAATGTGCCTCTAGTAACGTCTGTGATCGTTTGAGCGACTTGGTACGGAACTAATCCAAAATCAGCAGCTAACTTCGGATCGACAGTTACTTGAACTTCTTCAACAGTATCCATTAAATTGTTCGATACATCTGTGACTCCATCCAAATCCCTTAGAGCTGCATCGATTTTAGCAGTTGCATCGTTTAGCCGGGATTCGTTTGTATCTTCAATCGCAAACGATAACGTATTTGGACTGGAACCCGCAGCAGCTTGTACATTAAAGCTTACTTCAGCAGTCTCGCCAATTGCTTTGTTTACTTTCGGCTTCACATCATCCATGAACTCGAACACGGAGCGATCACGCTCGTCCAGCGGCTTCAGCTTCACATACATCTCCGCTGTATCCGCTTGCGAGCCTCCTTGCGCCATGGATTGCTGGGTACCGCCCACAAGGCTGACGTATACGTCCACATCTTTTTGTTCTTTCAAGACGTCTTCTACTTTTTTCACAGCAGCATTTGTGGTTTCAAGTGAGGAGCCATTTGGAAGGTCTACGTTAATACTGAAAAACCCTTCATCTGTTGATGGCAGGAATTCTGTTCCAACCTTAAACAATCCAAACGCACTGGCGCCAAGCAAAACTACCGTCATCGCTAGAATGAGGAAGCGATGCGCTAATGACCACTTTATAGACTTTTCAAAAGTATTGAGTGTTTTTGAGCGCCGCCGGCGAGCTTCGACATTGCGGCGAGGCTTCCGCAACATGCGGCTTGCCATCATCGGTACTACCGTTAATGCAACAACCAGTGATGCAAATAGGCTGAATGAGATAGTTAACGCAAATTGGGTAAAGATTTGTCCTATTAATCCGCTAATGAAAATAACCGGAACAAAGACAGCCAGTGTCGTTAAAGTGGAGGCAATAATTGCCCCGCCAACTTCTTTTGCCCCTTCACTTGCAGCAACTTTACGGTCTTTGCCCATTGCAAGGTGCCGTTCAATGTTTTCAATGACGACAATTGCATTATCGACAAGCATTCCAATTCCGAGCGCTAACGCTCCGAGCGTCATAATATTGAGCGAGAAATCAGCAAAAAACATAAGTACGAAAGTGACAATTACTGAATAAGGGATTGCAACCCCTATAATAATCGGGCTTCTAATTCCTTTAAGGAAGAAGAACAGCACAATCATGGCGAAAAGTCCCCCGAGAATGAGGGATTGCCCGATATTATTGATCGCCAGCTTGACGTAATCTCCCTGGTCAAACAATATATCCGCATTTACATCTTTAAATTGATCCTCATCCAGCAAATTATCTAATGATTTTTTAAAAGACTTCGATACTTCTGCAGTATTCGCACCTGATTCTTGCAGAACCGAGAGCAAAACAGCCTGCTGATCATTTGCACGAGTCAAAGTGCCGCTGTTGGCCTCCGCAAGATTTACGGTTGCAACGTCCTTTACAAGCATCCGCTTACCCGTTACAGCATTAGGTCCGATAATGACGTTTTTTACATCATCCTCTGAACTGAGGCTGCTGATAATCCGTGTTGTCAGCTGCTTTCCGCCAGATGCGCTTACTGGCTCTCCTGGCATCGTTACGTTAGAAGCTTGAACGGCCTGGACTACGTCAGCTTGTGTAATACCATTCTTTTCTAGTTTCGCTTCGTCTAATACGATTTGAATTTCTTCCACTAGCTTACCAGATACACTTACACTGGCGACGCCTTCAGTCTGGCGTAATTCCGTCTCCAGCTCTTCTGCAATCTTTCGAATATCGACATCGTCAGACGCTGTTTTAAGAGAGAGTTGAATGACCGGGAATTGGGATGGATCAAACTTCATGAAGCGGGGTTTATCCGCTCCTTCAGGCACAGGCACCTGGTCAATTCGCTGCAAGATATCGAGCTGAACGTCATCGATATCAGCAGACCAGTCAAACATCATAAAGACAAGTGTCGCGCCTTCCTGAGAAGTAGATTGCAATGATTTCAATCCTGGAGCTGTGGATAGGCTTTCTTCCAGCGGCTTCGTCAGCTTTTCACTCACTTCCGTTGGCGAAGCGCCTCCATAATTTGCTACGACCACGGCGACAGGAGGATTTAAGTCCGGAATAAGTGTTACGGGTATTCTAAAAAAAGATACTGCCCCGAGAATTATGATTAAAAACATCGTGACAATCGTGAATACTGGGCGTTTAATCGAAAAATCGCTAATTTTCATATGCGCGTCCCCTTTTGTCTGAAATACAGTACTTTCATCATATGCAATGCAACGCTTTAGTTCAAACAGAACGTTTAAAAATTTTGAGATAGTCAAAAAACCCGTACACAAATATGTAACGGGTTTTTGATAGTGTCCACAGATTATAACAAGCTGTATAAACGGATATCAGGGAATTTATCTCCGAACCAGCGCATCGCAAAGTCATTTTCAAAAAGGAATACGAAGTTATCAAAACGATCTTTTACGAGCATAGAACGCGGACCTGTCATGGATTCTTTTACGTCTGATTCGTTTTCAATCCAACGAGCGACCTTTGAGCCAATATGCTCCATTTGAACTTCGACATTATATTCATTTTTCATACGATGTTCGAACACTTCAAATTGCAACTGTCCAACCGCTCCAAGTATAACTTCTTCTGTATGAAGCGTTTTATAATACTGAATCGCGCCCTCTTGCACAAGCTGTAAAATCCCCTTGTGGAAGTGTTTCGATTTCATTACGTTCTTCGCAGTTACTTTAACGAATAACTCCGGGTTGAACTGAGGCAAAGCTTCAAATAGGTAAGTGGATTTTCCGCCAACGACAGTATCGCCAATTTGATAGTTTCCGGTATCGTACAAACCGATAATATCTCCTGCTACTGCATCATTCACTGTTTCACGGTCATCTGCAAGAAACTGTGTCGTTTGATTTAATTTTACCGTCTTCCCGATACGAGGAATATTAACAGTCATCCCTCTTTCGAACGCACCAGAAACGATTCGAACGAATGCAATACGATCCCGGTGGGCAGGGTTCATATTTGCCTGAATCTTAAAGATGAATCCAGAGAATTCTTCCATCATAGGATCGACATACTGGTCGTTTTCTGTAATACGCGGCTGCGGTGATGGAGCAAAGTTTAAAAACGTCTCCAAAAATGTCTGAACACCAAAGTTAGTCAAAGCACTTCCGAAGAATACAGGCGTAAGTTCACCTTTAGCAATTCGGGCTTCGTCGAATGAATTCCCGGCTTCTTCTAATAACAATGCATCTTCAACTGCTTGCTTGTAATAAGAAGTCTCCATCATAGGGTGAGGCTTAGCCAATTGACCTTCATCGTCCAGCTCAAGAAACTTGTTCTCCCCTTCAACTCTCGCTTGTTCAATACGATTGTTATAGCGATCGTAAATTCCCATGAACTCTTTACCCATACCGATTGGCCAGTTCATTGCGTAAGATTGAATACCGAGTACTTCTTCAAGTTCTTCCATTAACTCTAATGGTTCTTTACCTTGCCGGTCCATCTTGTTAATGAACGTAAAAATAGGAATACCGCGCATACGGCATACTTTGAACAGCTTGATAGTCTGCGGCTCGATTCCTTTTGCAGAGTCCACCATCATAACCGCTGCATCCACCGCCATTAGTGTACGATACGTATCTTCACTGAAGTCTTCGTGTCCTGGTGTATCCAGAATATTGACCCGTTTCCCATCATAATCGAACTGCAAAACAGAAGAGGTTACAGAGATCCCCCGTTGTTTTTCAATCTCCATCCAGTCTGACGTTGCATACTTCCCGCTCTTCTTTCCTTTAACTGTTCCAGCGTCCCGAATTGCGCCGCCAAAATAAAGAAGTTTTTCTGTCATCGTCGTCTTGCCGGCATCCGGGTGAGAGATAATGGCGAACGTTCTTCTTGAAGCAATTTCCTCTTGCATATTTTTAGTCATTTCTTTATTCTCCTTCGTATACGAGCCCGGCATTTAGTTGCCGATCAAGCCTTTTCCAAATTTCTTTCCCGCTTCTTCGAGGGCAATCGCTGCATCGGAGTGGGGATATTTTGTTGATCCGATAATTTGAAAATCTTCATGTCCCTTACCTGCAAAGATGATGATATCTCCTTCGTCCGCTACTTCAATCGCATGCCGTACAGCAGCTTCCCGATCTCCGATACATGCAAATTGTTTATGTACCATGCCAGCTGCAAGTTCAGATGTAATCGAATCATACGGCTCGTCCCTTGGATCATCTGTAGTTAAAATCACATAATCCGCTGCCGATGCCTTTTCAGCCATTACAGGACGTTTTTTCCGATCCCGGTTTCCGCCTGTACCGATGACAAAGATCAGCTTTGACTCAGCTGACTTGTACGGAAGCACTGCATCAATCGCTTTTTCAATCGCGTCTGCAGAATGAGCATAATCTACATAGATTGTTAGCGGAAGTTCAGTTTCCACTCGTTCCATTCTGCCTTTAATG
Organism: Sporosarcina jeotgali; assembly: GCF_033304595.1. Taxonomy (NCBI): domain Bacteria; kingdom Bacillati; phylum Bacillota; class Bacilli; order Caryophanales; family Caryophanaceae; genus Sporosarcina; species Sporosarcina jeotgali. Next base: position 880,486 of record NZ_CP116341.1, on the reverse strand, counting down.
GGAGCAAGGTAACGAAGCGGCGCTAAAATATCAGGGATTGCGAGTCCTTTTGCATAAAGTGCAGTAATCGCTGCAAGCGCATTTGAGACACTGAACTCCCCGATCATTCGCATTTCTACTTCCCATTCCCCTTCGGGACAGCAAAGCGTAAACGATGTGCCATCTGTTCTGAGATTAACATTTGCAGCTTTAAACATCGCATCCGCATGAATTCCATAAGTAAGGACAGGATAAGATGTCATCTCTTTCATCTTAGTGTGCCACGGATCATCCGCATTTAACACGGCCACTTTGTGTTGTTGGAAGTCTTGTCCCAGCTGTGCAAACAAAAGACCTTTTGCATTTCCATAGTTCTCCATCGTACCATGGAAATCCAGGTGATCATGAGTCAAGTTTGTGAAGATTGCAATGTCAAATTCTGTTCCGGCCATTCGTCCTTCTATTAGACCATGAGACGAAACTTCCATTGTCATTGTGTCGCATCCTTCTTCAGCTGCTCGTGCAATCATTTTTTGAGTCGTTAGGACATCAGTCGTTGTATTTTCAGTTTCATACAGTACACCGTCCAAGTTGAATCCAATCGTACCAGACACAGCAGAACGTTCGCCCGCTCCCATTAAAATACCATGAATGATATTACTGACACTCGTTTTCCCGTTCGTTCCAGTAACACCAATCATTTTCATTCGTTTAGAAGGATACCCGCACCATACAGAAGCAAGCAGACTGATAGCTCTCGATGTGCTTTCGACATATACAACTGCCGCTTTATCCAAATCGACTTCAATCGGCTTGGATGCAATAATTACTCGGGCACCTGACTCGATAGCTGATCCAACGAAGCGATGGCCATCTACCGTATACCCTTCGATGCAGACGAACATACCGCCTGCACTGACAGCTCGCGAGTCTGTCGTCAAATCCGTGACTTCTTCCGGCAGTGCTCCCGCCACTCGTTTAACTGGCAAAATCGCCAATAATTCTTTTGTATTCATTGTACTCCTCCGTTCAGCCAACCCTTGCAGCGGTCTATAAAATAGGTAACCTGCTGCTGTTTTTTAGGCAATGAATTCATTATACGTTTTTTTACGGCCTGCGTCATGGCTGAAATAACGAATCCATAGAAAAACCGCTGATCTTAACGAATCAACGGTTTAATGTATTTCAGCTTATTTCCATATGGAGGAAAAGCAGCTCTCATTGGAATCGCGGAACTGCGATTCAACATCGCTTTCTCATGAGTGAAGACGTCAAAACTTGCTTTCCCATGATAATTACCTTGTCCAGATGATCCTACTCCTCCAAACGGCAAGTGAATGTTGCCCACATGAGAAATTGTATCATTAATGCAGCCGCCGCCGAATGGAAGCTGATCCGTAAAGTAAGCAGCTGCATCTTCATTTTCAGTAAAAATATATCCCGCCAGCGGTTTTGGCATTTTTCGAATCCGATGCAAGACTGCACCTAAATTTTCATATTCAAGCACCGGAAGTATGGGTCCGAATAATTCATCTTCCATTGAAGGACTGTCAAAACGAATCCCTTCCAGGACAGTCGGCTCGATATATAAGTCCGCTCGGTCAGTGTTTCCGCCCATCGTCACGGTACGCTGTTCTTTGTTAAGAATCGCTTGCAGCCGATCAAATTGTTTTTCATTGATGATCCGTCCATAATCTTTGCTGACAGATGCATCTTTTCCGTAGAAACGCCGTATTGCTTTTTTAATCTCTTTTAACAGCGGTTCTTTAATTGAGTGATGAGCCACTATATAATCCGGTGCAACACAAGTTTGACCAGCGTTTGAAAATTTCCCCCAGACGATCCTTTCTGCAGCAATCTTTAAATTGGCTGTCTGATCGACAATTGCAGGACTTTTCCCGCCAAGTTCAAGCGTAACCGGCGTTAACCGTTCGGAGGCTGCTTTCATGACAATTTTCCCTACAGCTACACTGCCAGTAAAGAAAATGGAATCAAACGGCGCATGTATTAATGCAGACGTTTCTTCTTTTGCCCCCTCCACAACACGAACATACTCTGGCGGAAAATGCTGTTCCAGAATCTTTTTGACGACAGCAGCAGTATGCGGTGCAGCTTCTGATGGTTTGGCAACCACGCAATTTCCAGCAGCAATCGCCCCTACAATAGGCTCCATGACAAGTTGAAACGGGTAGTTGAATGGCCCGATCACTAAAACTGATCCATATGGTTCTCGTATGACATAGCTTTTCCCTGGTTGTAAATATAATGGTGTTTTGGCGGTTTCAGGTTCCATCCATTCATCCAAGTGTTTCAATACGTGGCCAATGCTCGAAAGAACAAATCCGATTTCAGTGACATATGATTCGAAAGGATTTTTTCGCAAGTCGCGGTATAGTGCTTTTTCGATTTCTTGCTCGTGTTCTTGTATTGCTTCTTTTAAGCGATTTAACATTTCTTTTCTGAATTCAACAGGACGGGTTGCCCCGGAAAAATAAAAATCATGCTGATGATTGATTATTGTTTCTACGTCTTTAGATGTAAAGTTCATGGGCGTTCCTCCTCTAATTCGGTTCCTTCTATCTTAACTGCCTTTTATGCGTTAAGCAAAAATCTAATCCACCCACTATCAAAAACCATATCGAAAGTCAATCATTCAAAAGGATCTGTTTTCTAAGTCATTAATTCCGACAAAATACGCAGGTTAACATTTGCTGTCGAATCATATACTAACTTCATCAGGCAGTTCTTCAAAATTGGAATTTCGTAACAGGACTATCGAAGCCTTTTTTAGAACTACGTTTTGATCTAAACAGAGTTTGGGTAAAGAGTGTATAACAAGCAACCAACCACATTCTTTAAGGGAGGAACTTATGATGACAACGACTGATACTTGGTGGGAAACAATTTTCGAAGGAAATTTGGCAGCGGGATGGAACAAAGAGCGGATGAGTGAATTGGAGGAAGAGCACTTCCTATATTTTAGAGATGAAGAACTTTCTAAAGAGGTTATGAACTGATTTTGGAGAATCGATTTGATCCACGTGTTTCTCTAAAAGACTTCGATACATAAAACAGCTTTTCTTTTGCTTTACGCGAAAAGAAAAGCTGTTTTTGTTTGCCTAAAAATGGACATCCTTGTCACTTCTATAATCCTCATAAGACTCCGACTTACCTAAAAAACTCTATATTTCTAATAACTTTTTAGACAAATTTGTTTTTATACTAACACCCATTTAATGGGTAACGCAAGCGTTGAGCTCATGAATCGGAATAGATAAGAACCTTTTGTGACATACCCAATTGAGCATTGTAATCATCGTTTAACGGTACTATTATAAAGTTCGCACGGAAGTTGTTTTACAGTTTCTTGAAAAATACAGGCCGTTTTTAATTATTTGAATATATTTTGATGGCTAACTACATTGACTTCCATTGTCACCATCTTACCCTTGAGAGGAGTTCTATCATGAAGAAAAAGTGGATAGCATTAACGCTATTTTCCATTACAGCCATTTTACTTGCCGGTTGTGACAACCCACTGCTCATATTCGATCCAAAAGGTCCGCAAGCCAGGACATTATCGAGCACTATCCTGTTTTCAATCGCTATGATGGCAGGCATCCTTTTTGTTGTGTATGTACTTTATACCTTTGTTTTAGTGAAGTATCGCGCATCAAAATTGCCTGACGATTACGAGCCGCCTCACGAGGAAGGCAACAAATGGTTAGAAATCATTTGGACAACCATTCCAGTCATCATCGTGGTGATTCTTTCAGTAATCACAGTTTCTTCCACTAGTACAGTGGAACAAAAATCTGTCGCTTATGCAGATCAAAAGCCAGTCGTCATTTACGCTTCTTCCTCTAACTGGAAATGGCATTTCAGCTATCCAGAAGAAGGAATTGAGACAGTTAACTATGTGAATTTCCCCGCTAACCGCCCAATTGAATTTAGATTGTATTCATATGGTCCGATTACAAGTTTCTGGATTCCACAATTAGCAGGTCAAAAATATGCGATGAGTGACATGGTCACTAAAATCCATATGTCTGCAGACGTCCCAGGATCATTTATGGGGAAAAATTCAAACTTCAGCGGTAAAGGCTTTGCCCAAATGGAATTCGAAGCGCAGTCTCTGTCAGACGCTGATTACAAGGAATGGGTCAATGACGTGAAAACAACAGCTCCAAAACTCACTGAAGATGAGTTCGACGATCTGTTAAAAGCTGAACACGTTGGCCGCAAGACCTATTCTTCTAACCACCTTGAATTCAGACCTGCTCCTGAAGGAGAACATAGCGGACATCATCATGGAGGAGCTACTTCAACTGATGACCAGCACGAAGGACATGAAGATATGGATATGGATATGGATATGGATATGGATATGGATATGGATATGGATATGGATATGGATATGGATATGGATCATGATGCGCACTAAGTGCCTGCATAGCAAATCCAGCCTGCCCTTCAATTACGTAACAAACGAAAGGAGTTCAACGATATGAAATGGGACGAATTTTTCGTAACCGGTGAACCGATGATTTACGCAGCAATGGTAAGTATTGTTGTTGTATCTCTCGCAATCCCGATTGCGCTCACATACTTTAAAAAATGGAATTGGCTTTGGACAAACTGGTTAACTACCGTTGACCATAAGAAAATCGGAGTCATGTACATTCTCGCTGCACTCCTTATGCTCTTCCGCGGAGGCGTCGATGCACTCTTAATGCGTGCTCAGACTGCTATTCCTGATAACGGATTGCTGGATGGCCAGCATTACAACGAAATCTTTACGACACACGGTGTCATTATGATCCTATTTATGGCAATGCCATTCATTATCGGATTAATGAACGTCGTGATACCGCTTCAAATCGGAGCACGTGATGTTGCATTCCCTAGATTGAACGCAGTCAGCTTCTGGCTCTTCTTCGCGGGAGCTATGCTGTTTAATATTTCATTCGTCATAGGCGGTTCACCGGATGCCGGATGGTCTGCGTACTTCCCGCTTGCGAGTCTTGAATTCAGTCCGACTGTCGGGAATAACTACTATTCAATCGCATTGCAGATTGCCGGAATCGGTACGTTGCTAACAGGTATCAACTTCTTGGTGACAATCTTAAAAATGCGTGCACCTGGTATGACACTTATGAAAATGCCGATGTTTACGTGGTCTGTATTGATCACAAACGTCATTATCGTCTTTGCATTCCCTGTTTTAACAGTAGCACTTGCATTGATGACACTTGACCGACAATTCGGCACTCAATTCTTCGCCATGCAAAGCGGCGGGATGGACATGCTTTGGGCCAACCTATTCTGGGTTTGGGGACATCCTGAAGTATATATCGTTATTTTGCCTGCTTTCGGTATTTACAGTGAAATCATTTCTACATTCGCTCGTAAAAACCTGTACGGCTATAAATCCATGGTCGTCAGTATGGTTGCGATTTCACTTCTTTCGTTCGTTGTATGGGCCCACCACTTCTATACAATGGGTCACGGCGTTATGGTCAACAGTGTCTTCTCCATTACAACAATGGCGATTGCGATTCCGACCGGTGTAAAAATATTCAACTGGCTGTTCACGCTGCGTAAAGGTAAGATCAGCTTCACGACCCCGATGTTGTATGCATTGGCATTCATTCCAATCTTCACAATCGGCGGAGTGACTGGAGTCATGCTTGCGATGGCAAGCGCTGACTATCAGTATCACAATACGATGTTCTTAGTTGCCCACTTCCACTACGTATTGATTCCGGGTACAGTGTTCGGGGTAATCGCAGGATTCCATTTCTGGTTCCCGAAAGTGTTCGGTTTCATGTTAAACGAAAAGCTCGGGAAACTGTCATTTTGGTTTATCACAATCAGCTTTAACGTTACGTTCTTCCCTCTCTTCATTCTTGGACTAAACGGAATGACACGTCGGATGTATACGTATTCTGAAAGTACTGGGTACGGCGCACTCAACATGCTCTCCATGGTCGGTGCACTCGGTCTTACAATCGGTTTCATCATCCTTGTGTACAATATTTACTGGAGCGTTCGTTACAGCCCGAGAAATATCAAAGGCGATCCGTGGGATGCGCGTTCACTTGAGTGGAGCACACATAGCCCAGTACCGGAGTATAACTTTGCGTTGATTCCTACTGTAAATAAATTGGATGCTCACTGGTTTGCGAAAAAAGAAGGAAAACCACTCGCGACCGGTAAGTACGAGCCTATCCATATGCCGAATAATAGCGGTCTGCCTGTCATTATGGGTGCAGCATTCTTCTTATGGGGCTTCTTCATGGTATTCAGCTGGTGGATTCCAGCGATTGTCCTTGGAGTGGTGATTTTAGGAACACTTGCCTACCGTTCATTCGAAAAAGATCATGGCCGTTACATTTCTGTTGAGGAAATCGAACGGACAGAAAACGCATTGCGAGGTGAACAGCATGAAAATTGATCACTCAGTACCAATGGAATATAGTACCGAAGAAAACAAAATGAAGATCCTCGGATTCTGGATCTTCCTGGGGGCGGAAATCGCCCTCTTCTCCACTTTGTTTGCCGTGTACTTTACGTTACAAGGCAATACGAATGTCGGACCTTCCGCTTCTGATTTGTTCCATCTAAGTCCAGTCATGATCGAAACAATCCTGCTTCTTTCCAGCAGTTTCACGATTGGGTTAGGTGTACATGCCATGCGGCTTGGCTTGAAGAAACCAATGATGACTTTCTTTGGCATCACATTAGTACTTGGTGCAGCATTCCTTGGAGTCGAAGTATATGAATTCGTCACGTACGTTGGCGAAGGCGCAACGATTCAGACGAGCGGATTCCTATCTGCGTTATTCACTCTTCTGGGAACACACGGATTGCATGTAACGTTCGGTCTTCTCTGGGGCGGTGCAATTTTACTGCAAATCAAGAAACGCGGATTCACACCTGAAACCGCGAATAAGTCGTTCATCTTCTCTTTGTATTGGCACTTTCTTGACGTTGTTTGGATTTTCATCTTCAGCTTCGTCTATTTGAAAGGACTGATGTAAGATGAAACAATTGTTTCCTCCACAGCACGTAATGGGATTCTTATTCTCCCTGCTGTTATCACTTGTAGCGCTCGTAACCGTACTGTTTGACTTATCATTTACTGCAGGGATGACGATACTCGTTGTAACCGCCTTAGTACAAGCCGGATTGCAATTGTTCCTGTTCATGCACGTGAAAGAAAACGCAGAGAGCAAGACGCTGTATATGAATATCCTATACGCCTTGTTTGTAGGACTTGTCACGATTTTCGGGACACTGTTCACGATGCATTGGGGTTATATGGTGAAATAAGGTTACTATAAAACAAAAAGCTGTCTCAAAAGGTCATGAATTGACTTTTCGGGACAGCTTTTTAAATGGGTTCGTTATTATTTGTGAAAGTTTTTTCATCTTTGTGTAAAAAATAAGAGCGTTATCACCCTTAGATCTGTTTCATGCTTTATCGATAAAGCTCATTTTATTAGTTAAAAACGAATAAGTGTGCAATCAGCACGATAATCGGCAACGTAATAATTGTGCGCTCTATAAAGATAATAAACAGATCAACAATTGAAACAGGTATATTAGAACGTAAAATTAGAATTCCGATTTCTGACATATAGACTAATTGTGTTAACGAAAGTGCTGCTACAACGAATCGTGTAATTTCTGCGTCAATCGATCCTCCGATTACTGCAGGCAAGAACATGTCTGCAAATCCAACTAACATCGTTGGTGCCGCTTCAGCTGCTTGCGGTAATTGCATGAGTTCCAATATCGGAACAAGAGGATATGAAATGATACTGAAAACCGGTGTGAATTCAGCAACAATTAGTGCAAGTGCACCGAGACTCATCACAAGCGGAATCAAACCCAGCCAGATATCTAATACTGTCTGGACACCATCTTTCGCTAATCCCATTGGACTTTTTGCAGTACTTGCCTTATCCAATGCCTGTCTCCATCCCCATTGGATATTCGAAACACCCTTAGGCTGTACTTCATCGATTCGCTGACCAACCGGCTCATAATAGGTATCTGCTTTTCTTGAAAGCGGGGGAATCCTAGGCATAATGATAGCAGCGACAACGCTTGCTATGGAAACGGTAATATAAAATGGAATGAACAAATGATCGATTTTCGCAACCTTTGCGACAACTAGAGAAAACGCAACCGAAGCAATAGAAAACGTAGTGGCAATAACTGCTGCTTCACGCTTTGTATAATAGCCTTCATCATATTGCTTCATCGTAACTAACACACCAACAGTCCCCGCGCTCATCCATGATGCCATGGTGTCAATAGATGAACGGCCAGGAAGTGTAAATAACGGACGCATAATTTTCTTCAGCAAAGCCCCGACAAACTCCATTAGACCAAATTCAACTAAGAGCGGCAGTAAAATACCCGCAAACAAGAACCATGTCAATAAAACTGGAGCTAAGTCATATAACACGACCCCGCCCGTGTTACGAGAAGCAATGAACTCCGGTCCTATCTCAAAGAAAGCCATAACTCCAACCGCGAGACCGAATACCCGAGTTGTAATTCCGAACCAGCCGACTAAGAATACGTTTCTTAAAAATGGTCGATTGATAATTATAGATGGCTTAAATGCAACGGTTAAAAGTGTGAATGCAACTGTGAAAGCCAGCAGGATTAATATAAAGTGGGGAATATAATCCCCTGCCCCTTCCAGAAGCAACGAAGCGAGGACCCCAACCCCGATTGTCACTTCTCCATTCACCTTGATAGGTACTAAAAATAGTAATACACCAATAAGTGATGGAATCAAAAACTTCCAAACAGCACTTTTTGAACGTGTGTTTTCCCCTTTGAACGCAACAGACATGGCATTTCCCCCTTTTAGTTTGAAACTGATTGAATGGCAGTCTTCAACACATCAATACCTTTATCAATTTGATTCTTGGTGATTGTTAGAGGCGGAATCATTCGAATTACTTCACCCGAGTTCCCGCAAAGATAGAACAACACACCATCAGCCAAACACTTGTCGAGAACTTCCATAACTACATCCCCAGAAGCCTCACCAGTTTTCGGATCACCTAATTCGATGCCAATCATCAGTCCGACACCCCGTACATCCCGAACAACAGATAACTCTTCCTTCATCTCGAGCAGCTTTGCCATTGCATATGCGCCCATTTCTTGAGCATTTTCAAGTAATTTTTCTTCTTTCATAATTTTCAGTGAAGCGAGAGCTGCTGAACAAGCAATCGGATTTCCACCAAACGTGGTACCATGTGCTCCCAGCGGCCATTGATCCATTAATTCTTTTGAAGCAATCGTTGCACTTAGCGGCAACCCTGCTGCGATCCCTTTTGCTACAGCCATAATATCCGGTGTTACACCGAAAGTTTGTGCCGCAAACCAATTTCCCGTGCGGCCGAATCCAGTTTGAACTTCATCAAAGATCAGCAGAATCCCGTGACGATCACAGATCTCTCGAATTTTCTTCAGCCATGAAGCTGGAGGGATAATATAGCCGCCTTCACCAAGAATCGGCTCGATGATCATGCAAGCAACTTCTTCCGGATCGACTTGATGACTAAAGAGTTCCTTCACATCCCGTTCAAGCTTTTCAGCATAGAATACATCCGGGTCCTCGCCTTCAGGCAGATATTCCGGGAGGGCATAGGGCAGCTGGTAAGCCAGCCATGATGGTTGAAGATGCTTACGATATTTACTTTTTGAAGTCGTTACACTGAGCGCTCCAATCGAACGGCCATGGAAACAGCCTGTAAAGGAAACTACATAAGGGCGTTTCGTCACATATTTCGCAAGCTTAAGTGCTCCTTCGATTGCTTCTGTTCCACTGTTTGCAAAAAAGAAATTATCCAGTTTAGGCGGTAATACTTGCTGAAGTTCTGCAGCCAGTTTCAATATAGACTCATAGATAATGACGCCTGACGGTCCGTGAATAAGATGATCTGCACTGTCTTTAATGGCCTGCACTACCAATGGATGTCTGTGCCCAACATTTTCAACTGCAATTCCTGAAGTGAAATCTAAGTACTCTCTTCCGTCAACCCCATAGTAATAACATCCTTCTGCTTTTACCACCGGCAAATTCGGATGATCCTTCGCCATACTCGGCGCTAAAAAGTTTCCAATCGAATCCACCATGTGAATCCAGTTTTGCTCTGTATCTGTTTGTTTTTGCATAGGATAACCTCCAAGTATTACTGTTCAATAGTATTAGTGAATAAATATATACCAAATCGAATATTTATACAACGCAATAGTTATTGATCAGATTCCGATTGTGTATATTTCTTTAACTTACGAACGACTGACGGTTGGCTGATTCCTAAAATCTTGGCCATTTCAGTCGTTGTTCTATAGCGCTTTTTCGCTCTGCATATGACTTGCATCTCCACTTGTTCTAAAATATCCGGCAACGTTTCCCCTTCAAAATTGAACTCAGAAAACTCGTCTTCTGATATTCGGTATTCAAGAGGCAGATCATGGACTCCAATTACTTCTCCTTCACTATGAACTACCATACGCTCGATAACGTGACGCAGTTCCTGGATATTCCCTTTCCATTCCAGCTGTAACAACTGGGCAAACACTTCGTCTGTAATCATTTTCTTCGTTTTATATTTCACTGTAAACGTTTGGAGGAAATATGATATGAGAGCGCTTACATCCTCAATCCTTTCTCTTAACGGATTTAGCTGAATCGGTACGATGTTGAGTAAGTAATACAATTCACTCAAAAACGTCCGTTGCGTCACCGCTTCTTGTAAATTGGATTCAGTCGAAGAGATGAGACGTGCATTCAAAGATCGATATACATCACATCCAAATGGCTGAAAACGTTCTTCTTTCACAATCTTCACAAGCTTTGTTTGCAAATGAAGAGCCAGTCTATCAATATTTTTCAGAAACAATGTCCCGCCTTCTGCAATTCCTAAAAGCCCAAGGACAACCGGCTGCCCCTCTTCCTGCTCTCCAACCAGCTCTTTTAACAACAAAGATTCCGGAACGGTTGCGCAATCCAATTCGATGAACGGCCCATTACTTCTAGTACTTTCCTTATGAATTTCTTTTGCAAGCGTTGTCTTCCCCGTCCCTTGCTCACCAAATACAACAACAGAGACGTCAAGCCCTGCAACACGATGTGCAGTTGTGAAAGCCTCCTGTGTACGTTTACTTCTCATAACAAAATCTTTCTTCGTAAACATTTGTCTGCGTAAATACTGAACTTCTTCTTGCGCTTTAGACATGGCATAGTCAATTTCTTTCATATAGTCCTGGATGACCAGCAATTCAGATACATCATAAGAGTAGCTAATGACATAGTCTACATCTCCGTTAAAATTAAAAAACGGCATCCCTGTTATCAAAATCTTTGAACCTGATTTCGTGTCTTGGATTCGAACGACTTTCTTTTTTTCTTTTAGTACAAGCGGCGTTATAGCGGGAGAAAAAACCCCTTCTTTTTCAAGTTCATAAACAGATTTGCCAATTAAGTCTTCTGCCTCAATTCCATATCGTTGCCCGCTGATCCGGGTCGCTTTCATAATAATACCTTCGTGGTTAGTTACAATCACATCTTCATCATGTGTCTCTAATACTTCTTGTACAGAATTCGGTGTTAAATGAAATTGAGCCATCTGTTCTCCTCTCTTTAACGATAGAATTTTCAGATATTATCAAGATATGAATTAACTATACATTATTGAATAACCATTATGCAATAGTGTTTTTGAATTTTCGATATACTTATTTTCAAAAGCGTGAATATCGTTTCTTTCTCTCTCTATCTGACGAACACATTTACAAAATAAAAAAAGAGAACCGATTGTATGTTCAATCGGTTCTCTTAGTGGTTTACTTGATCACAGGCTTTTCAATACTTCTCCAAAGATACAAAGCTGCATAACTCAAATACGGAGACCATTCTGGAAAACGAGCCCGTATTTCCTCTTGAGTCGGTTTGCGATCTATCTTCCAAAGCGCTTTTAAAGCGTTTTGAAGGCCGATATCTGCTGTTGGAAACAGATTCGGTCTGCCGAGACCAAACATTAGGAAACCTTGAGCAGTCCAAGGACCAACACCGCGATAAGCCACGAGTTCTGCAGTTACTTCCTCATCGCTTTTCAATCGCATTGATTCCAAGTCTAAATCTCCTGATGCGATGGCTTGCGAAAGACCGATGGTATACTCTGCTTTCCTCGTACTAAACTGCATTTCGCGAAGTTCTTCTACAGTGACCGCGGCAATTCGCTGAGGTTCCGGATATCTCCATACTCCTTCTTGCTGAAAGCCATATGCCTCTACAAAACGCATTAGCAGTGTATTTGCAAACTTCATATTTAACTGCTGATGGATGATGCTTTTCATTAACTCCCCGTAAAGTGAAAAACTTCTGACGAGCGGTGTACCGATATGTTCTTTGAAAATTGGGGCAAGATCCGTCTGGGCAAAATGAGCGGCAATCCCATCCAGCGGTTCTTCAAAGTGAAAAATCCATTTGATATGTGCGAGCTGTTTTTCGTCTATTAAACCTTCAATGACGAATCTTGGATCTAGTAATGTCCCTGTGGCGCGAACCGTCACAAGATTGCCTTCTTCCATTGGGACACGGACCAAACGATGTGAAAGATCTACAGCATTTACCGGCGTTCCTGCAAGCCGGTCAAGTGCACGGTCAAAATCATAAGGGAATGGCAGATTCAGTTCTACATTCAAAAGAAAGCCTCCTCGATCCATAAGTACAGCATTCGATAAATTATCTTGCTGTGTTTAGCAGAATATTGTAAATCACTATACTGGACAATTATATAACTCAAATCATTTCGTGATTATGTAAAGGGTTCTTCACATGGACTATAAAATCCAATTCTAGAAAAAATCGACGATGACGTTACCTTTTATTCTAACATTAGTTGAAATAAACAGGCTATATCAATTGACTAACACTTTTGTCAGTTAGATGCCTTCACTTTGACATCTTATACAATTTGTTCAAACCACAATTTCTAATGTGCTTCGACGCACAAAAAAACAGACCCTAGGCATCCGGCCTAATAGGTCTGTCTTGGAGAAGTATCGTTGTTCCGACGATACTTCCGAGGGTTTGGCACCCAATGATTCCTACTGGGCTCGAACCAGCGACCTCTACCCTGTCAAGGTAGCGCTCTCCCAGCTGAGCTAAGGAATCGGGAATATTTCATATGGCTAAATTGACAAGCTATCGCTTGATGTAAACACGACGTCACTTAGCACATGTATCATAATACCATGATCCTGGAATTCTTGCAATACAATTTTGTGAAATAGTTTTAGATTGCGTGCCATCCATTCACCTCTCCTCGCCCAATGCATACATTGAAGTAGGGAGTTTTTCGGATAGGAGGCTGCGTCGTGGTAAATCCTGATAGTCTGGATTTTATAGGTATTGAAGTCGGCGGGCAAGCCGCCAAAATAGATGTGATTGGGAGTGTCATCACTATTATCGGAGAATCCATCTCAACCTATGCTGCTGTGCTCGCAATTGAAGAAGAAAAAAACGAAAAAAAGAATGCTCCAAATAATGAGGAGTTAGTGAATGAGTTAAAAGAGATGAAAGAGCAAATCCTGTACTTAACGACTGAAATTCAATCGCTTAAGAAAAACCAAAGCAGGGATAGTCCATGGCGCCTTTGAAAAGGCGATGGTGCTGTCCCTGCTTAAATTGTTTATAGAGGCTAAGTACCTTTACTTCGAAAGTTCGTCCAAAGCTAAAACCTTCAGGGAAAGAAGTTCTTCTTCAGTTAGACGGCTTTCAACTTGCTGCAATAATTGCTGCTGCTCTTGTGCAGTCATTCCAGACTGGGCTTTTTTCTGCATGTCCTGCAATTCGCGAACACTGAATTTCTTCAGCACAACGCGAGTTGCCTGCTCTTTCGTTTGAATAGGCAATTTACTGCGGTCTGCCGTTTTAGCATCTTGCAAATATGCCTGAACTTCTGGATTACCATTGATTTCTTGTTTTACTGAATCTAATTGTCCGCTGTTCTCCAATTGCGTCGTTACATGATCCATCGCTTTATCAGCAATCCAATTCGTTCCGAAATAATATGCCGCTCCTAGTAATAATGCCAGTACAACAATTGTCGCAAACAGTCTTTTGATAAACTTCACGTCCGTCTTCCTCCTTCATTCCGTTACCTAATAGACGATGCTCCTCTTACAAAGTTTCAAAAAACAAGCCCGCCTGCAGGATTTAACAGACGGGCAGGAATTATACGGTTGCTGTTTCTTTCTCTTTTTTCTTCTTGTCTTTCGTAACCAGTTGAATTGCAAAGAGGACAATGAAAAGACCAAGTCCAATGAAATCCGTTTTAGTCTCAGGATAGATCAGCATGAATCCAGTTGCCGCTGTAATAATGCGCTCAATCCAGTTCAGTTTACGATACCAATAGCCAATCAACCCGGCACCGATCGCAATCATCCCGACAATGGCCGTGGCGGTCACCCATATAATCTCGCCGACACTCGAGTCAATCATGAGCATCGCAGGATTAAAGACAAACATATACGGGATGATGAACGCCGCAATCGCAAGTTTCGCTGAGGTCACCCCTGTTTTGATAGGGTCCCCGCCAGATATCCCGGAGGCAGCAAACGCAGCCAGTGCAACAGGCGGCGTGATATCTGCAATAATACCAAAATAGAATACGAACAAGTGAGCAGAAATCGCAACGACTACTGGAACTGTCGCGTCTGGTGTTTCCAGCATCAGCAGGGTAATAATTGCCGGTGCTGCAATAGTAGATGTGATGACGTAGTTCGCTGTCGTTGGCGAGCCCATGCCAAGTACGATTGCTGCAAACATTGTAAAGATAAGTGTCAGTAAGATGTTACCGCCCGCAGCAGAAACTAGGCCGTTGGCTAAGCTTAGTCCGAGTCCTGTCTTAACTACTACTCCGACGATAATACCCGCACACGCGGTCGCAGCAGCTACAGCTAAAGCAGTCCGTGCTCCATCCACTAATGCTTGAATGATATCTTTAATGCTAAGACGCGTTTCCTTATTGAAGGAACTTACAACAAGCGTCAATACAATACCGAGCAATGCTGCTTTCATTGTTGGAATACCCAGCAACAAGAACACGATAATTCCTATAATAGGAAGGAGCAAGTAAATCTTCTTGAGCGTTTCTTTCCGGTTCGGAATTTCATCAGCGCTCATACCTTCAAGACCTATACGCTTCGCTTCAAAATGTGTCATAATCCAAATTCCAGTAAAATACAACAGCGCTGGAATCGCTGCAGCTTTTGCAATTTCCCAATACGTAACTCCGCCAATGAATTCGACCATCAGGAACGCAGCGGCTCCCATGATTGGCGGCATGATTTGTCCGCCAGTTGAAGCAGCTGCTTCAACTCCGCCTGCAAATTCTTTACGATAACCAAGTTTCTTCATCATAGGGATGGTGTATGAACCGGATCCTACAACGTTTGCAACAGAACTTCCTGAAATCGTTCCTTGAAGCGCACTTGAGAAAATTGCAACTTTCGCAGGTCCGCCTGTCAATTTCCCGGCAAGAACAACTGCCAGGTCATTGAAGTAATTTCCCACTCCTGTTTTCACAAGGAATGCTCCGAACAACAAGAACACAAATATAAATGTAGCGGATACACTGATTGGCGTTCCGAGAATACCATCCGTTGTATAGAACATGAGTTGCACCAGACTGTCTATGTCCTGGCCGCGGTGTGCAAGGAATCCAGGGAAGTAAGGTCCGAAAAATGCATAAACTAAGAATACACCAGAAATAATGGTGATTGGCAGACCCACAGCGCGCCTAGCTGCTTCCATCGTTAAAAGAACAGCTAAAATCCCGACGATTAAGTCTAAATCAGATACGCGGCCTACTCTCAAAATGAGCTCATTCATATTGAGCGGCCAATATAACCCGACTCCTATTGAAATAATTGATAAAATCACATCATAAAATGGAACCTTATTCCGCTTCACACCTGGCTTTTTACGTGCCGGGAAAAGCAGGAATATCAAAGACAGGGCAAATCCTAAGTGGATTGAACGCTGAATATATGCAGTAAAGGGTTTACCGATTGATGTGTATAACTGAAAAATTGAAAAGGCCAATAAACCAAAGAAGACAATTTTCCCGAATAACCCTGCTAAATCCCTCGTATTCGATTCAGGATCATATTTTTGAAGAAGCTCCAGCTGTTCCGCTTCCGAAAGCGTATCAAACCTCTCATCATTTGGATCCATTATGGGTTCCGCTTTCAGTTCTTTTTTTCGCTTTGCCATTCAAGTTAACTCCTTTCATGAGTTCATATAACGTTAATTTTTTCACACAGAACTCGTAGGAATGTCCGCGTTCTAAGTAGGCTTTCAAATCTTTTTCAATTCCTTTGTATCGAAACGCTAATTGTGCGTCTACATCTCCGATATACAATACAAAAGAATCGATCACTTTGTCTTTATATGTAAGAGTATATATGCCATCTTTCGTTACAGATAATGTTTCTTCTTCTTCCGCATATGCCGGGAGTCCAATTCCAACATCTTCATAACGCATCGTTAAAAACTTTAATGAGTTATCAGACTGTACACGGTAAGTTTCGTATACATTCGTTAAAAAAATTGAATGGACATAACGGATTTGAAATTCCGAGTCATCTTTTATTGGAAGGTACACGAGTTCCGGATTGTCTGTCCGAGTTTCTGTAAACGTAAATGCACGCTTCACAGGCATGGCAAGAACCATGACAATCAGAATACCTGCAATCATTGCTGCTAGCGGAATCCTCCATCGCTTCATCCGCTCACCTCTTTATAAAGTTCTCTGAATGAAGAAGGGACGGATGAAGCATCGATCGCCTCACCGCCCCATTCCATCATTCAACTCTTATTTGTTTACTTCATCAAAGTACTTTTGAGCGCCTGGGTGGACTGGAATACCAATTCCATCAAGACCCGTTTCAGCTTTGATCAACTTACCTTTAGCGTGTTGAAGTTTTGGAGCGTTGTCGTAAATTGCTTTCGTAATTTCATAAGCAAGATCTTCAGGTACTTCGTTTTGGATAACAAGCATAGCGCCTACTGAAACAGTAGGTGTATCTTCAGCCAAACCATAAGTTCCAGCTGGAATTACTTCTTTAGCATAGTACTTATACTTGCTGATTAGTTCATCAGCCTTGTCGTCTTCAACAGGTACTACAAATACTTTTGCAACTGCGTTTAGGCCTTCAACAGCACCAGTCGGTGTTCCAGCAGTGATGAATGCTGCATCAATCTGACCTGCTTGCAAACTTTCTTGAGACTCCCCAAAGTCCAAGTTTTGCGGCTTGATGTCATCCATCGACAATCCATGGATTTCAAGAAGCTGCTCTGCGTTCGCGTACGTACCAGAACCAGGAGCACCAACAGAAACTTTCTTGCCTTTCAAATCTTCAAATGTTTTGATGCCTGTTTTGTCGAGTGTTACAAGTTGAACAGTTTCAGGATAAAGCGCGCCGATTGCAGATACTGTATCGACTTTATCGCCTTCAAACATCATTTCGCCTTCTTGAGCATAGTACGCAATATCCGTTTGAACGAATGCGATTTCAGCTTTACCATCTTTAAGTGCAGTCATGTTAGCAGCTGACGCTTGAGAAACTTCAGCCGATGTTTTCACGCCTGTATCACTTTCGATGAATTCAGCAATAGCTCCGCCTAGTGCATAGTACGTACCTTGCGTTCCGCCAGTTAAAACACTGAGGAACTTGTATTCTTTATCACTGCTATTTGAATCCCCTTTTGCCCCATCATCTTTCGCTGCATCGTCTGATGTACCGCACGCTGCAAGTGCAAGCACTGCAATGAGTAGCATCGAGATGAGTCCTAAAAACTTCTTATTCATCTAATGACCCCCTATTTATCTAATAGTCTAGTAGTGTATATTCTACCATGTAAGCGGGTTCAATTGTCAATCCTTTTCAGAAAACAAAAATAGTTGAAATCGTTTCCATTACACAAAAATAAAAAAAGAAAAGAGCGATTATCCACTCTTTTCATCTTTATGTTTTCATTCTCATGTTACTTTGCCGCATCCTTTACATCGTCAAACGTTAAGCCCGCTTCTTCCAGATCCCGTGAGCGATGGGCAATTCTTGCTGCTGCGCAAGAGGCAACACTTGCTACTAAATCATCTAAAAACGTATGCACTTTGTTCCCTTTTTTAGTATCTAAATCATTGATGATCCCCACTTTGTTTTTATCCAAGTGGCCAAATGTCGTCACAGCAATCGAACCATACGTAAATACCGCTCCCAGTGCAATCGTTTCGTCCACCCCGAAAAGGCCTTCATCCGATTCAACAATTTCTTGTAACGGAGTTGATAACTTGCCTTGTTCACAAAGCTCGTCCAGCTCGATACCTACTAATATCGCATGTTGAAGCTCGCGCTTTTTCAATACATTCACAACTGAATCCTCACACTGTTCAAGTTGCAGCTCTTCGTTATATGGAGCTTGCATCTCGTAGACGATTTTCGCGATATCCAGTAATTCTACCCCGCGGCGCTGTAATGCTTCCTTTGTAGCAACTGCAATTACTTCTGAACGGACTTTACTTTTTCCATCAAACATGCCAATCATCTCCTTCTAGTTTCTAACTGTAACGATTTTCCGTCAATCGTGCACATTATACCCTCTACCCATCGTATGATACAATCTCCTAGAGTAGACTTGCGAAGGAGGCAGCAAAATGAACTACGGAAAGATTCATGATGTTCAATTTTACAGCGAATCACTTCAGGAAGAAATGGAACTTCTTATACATCTTCCTTATAATTATTCTCCGCTTTATAAATACTCTGTACTTTTCGCATCAGATGGAAAAGACTATTTTCAGTACGGAAGAATTGGAAAAGTTATTGATGAGTATTTAGATAAGGATGAAATCGAAAATGTCATTGTAGTCGGCATCCCTTACAAATCTGTTTCAGAACGCCGCAGAATGTACCATCCAGATGGAGACAGACAAAAAGGTTATATTCGTTTTCTCGTACACGAGCTTATGCCCTATATAGACGAGCATTATCCAACGTACCAAATTGGCGGAGGCCGCGGTTTAATCGGCGATTCTTTAGCTGCTACGGTTTCTTTACAAACCGCATTGCAATACCCGAATTGTTTCGGCAAAGTCATCCTTCATTCCCCTTATGTGGACGAGAAAGTGCTGGAAGCCGTCAAATCAGCAAAAAATCCATCTGGTCTATCGGTTTATCATGTAATTGGAACTGAAGAAACACAAGTCGTTACAACTGTCGATGGGAAGCAAGATTTCTTGACGCCAAACAGAGAACTCAACAAAATATTCGAGAATAAAGGATTTCCATACTTCTATGAAGAATTTAAAGGGGAGCACACCTGGAAATATTGGCAGCCAGATGTGCGGCGTGCTGTCCAAATGGTATATGGACAGTAACCATCGGACAATTCCAAACAATTCTGCTATACTTGATAGAAGAATTGTATTCACTTTCCTAAGGAGGTTTTTTATATGAAATACGGTGTTGTAGCATTTCCATCAAAAAAATTGCAAGATCTAGCTAACGGATATCGCAAACGGTATGACCCTCACTTTGCTCAGATTACTCCCCATATGACGGTTAAAGGTGTTTTCGATGCGGATGAAACTGAAATCAAAGACGTAGCAGAAGCATTACGTAACGTGGCACAGAAGCACAAGCCTTTCGAGCTGAGTGTTTCTAAAGTGAGTACTTTTGCACCGATTACAAATACAATTTTCTTCAAAGTTGCACCAAATGATGACTTACTTGCATTGCACAGTGCATTGAATAACGAGGAATTTTTCGGTCCCCTTCCAAAATACGCGTTTGTTCCTCATATAACGATTGCTCAGAGTTTAACTTCCGGTGAGCATGACGATATTATCGGTCAATTGAAGATGGTCGGGGCAGATCATTCAGAAATGATTGATCGCATTCACCTTCTTTATCAGCTGGAAGACGGATCTTGGACAGTATATGAAACGTTCCGTCTGCAAGAGGAAAACTAAATTGTTCGAGGTAAAGATTGCTGCATCAGAACAAGAACGAGAAGCTGCATTTACTGTACGGAAGAAAGTATTTGTAGAAGAGCAAGGGGTTCCATTATCGATGGAAATCGATGAACACGATACATCCGCTGACCACTTTGTCGTATATGATGGTCCTAAAGCAATTGCCGCTGGACGCATACGAACGATTGCGAGCGAAGTTGGAAAAGTGGAACGTGTCTGTGTGTTGAAAGAATACCGCGGCCAGCATCTTGGGGTGCTGATCATGAATGCGTTAGAGGAACATGCTAAAAAGACGGGGATTCACAAAATCTTGTTGAATGCCCAGTCCTATGCAATTCCTTTTTATGAGAAACTCGGGTACGCTGTCACTTCTCCCGAATTCATGGATGCGGATATTCCTCATCGTGCGATGGAAAAACAAATGGAATCAGTAATTTAACAAAACAAAAGACCCATTCCGCTAATGGAATGGGTCTTTTTGTTTTTTGATTTTAAGCGTATTCGTTTACTGCCAATCCTTTACCAACGACCTCTGCCACTTGTTTTGAAAGAGTTGTCGGATCCGGCTGGATAAAACCTTTTTTAGCTGGAGACAAAGGGGGCTTTGAGTTCGTTTCTTCACCTAACTCCCATTCAGAATTCCTCTCCCGCTCTCGCCGAAGCACTTTTTGCCATTCTTCATATTCTGACTGTAATTTAACAGATTGGACTCTGTCAATATACGCAAAAGACGGCGAAGCGTTCTCCATGCGATTTGCATACATTTGTGATTGGATATTCTGGACCGGCAGCAGGTAACCCATTGCCTCCACCTTCTCTCGATTTTAATTAGATACAACTCTATACCCGCTTGCTAGAGAAGTTAAACCATTTTTTATTTATTCCCCAGCATCCTTTGAATGTCCGCTATATTGACTGGCTGACCACTGGAAACCAGTGACTTGACAAGTTCGTCTTCCAGATGCTGCGGAACATTCTTATTCGCGAGCATGCCTACATTCTGAATAATTCTTCTTACTTGGCGTTCATCTTTAAAATCTGCATGTTGGATCGCATTTGCAAGTGCAAATACTTCTGTCATCGGGACACCCGTTTTTGATTCTATTTTCTTGAAGAAGGAGTCATTCATACTCCCAGTCCCCCCTCTCATTTAGCAGAACGTACTTCCAACAATAATCAGCAAGATGAATAAGACGACGAGCAATACGAACGTCGAACCGCCTCCTTGATTACAACCACGGTCATATGCACCTTCATAGCGCGGTTCTCCGTAACAATAGTTTCCGTACATAAGAAAATCCCCCCTCTCTTCCCTGTATCCTATGCAAAGACACAGCGAAGCGGGCGGGACATTCGCATATTTATTTTTTCTTAGTAATTTAGATAGTGCCTTTCGATTTAAAAATGAGCGATGCGATGAAACCAAATATGATAGCAGCACTGATTCCAGAACTCGTCACTTCAAACATACCTGTCAGTACACCGATGATTCCATGCTTCTCAGCCTCTGCAAGAGCACCGTGTGTCAGTGCGTTCCCAAACGATGTGATCGGTATCGTAGCACCTGTTCCAGCAAAGTCAATCAGCGGCTCATACAGGCCGAAGCCGTCCAAGATTGATCCTGCAACAACAAGTGTACAAAGAGTATGGGCTGGTGTAAGTTTTCCAACATCCATCATCAATTGACCGATTACACAAATCAGCCCGCCTACTATAAAACTTGTTATATAAATGGATAGCAATTCAAACCACTCATTTCATTTGGATTTCCACCGCATGTGCAATGCATGGAATCGTATCGCCTTGCTGATAAGAAAGCGGAGACATTAAGGATCCTGTTGCGATTAGCAGCACACGTTTATACGTTCCGGATAGCAGCTTGTCATAGACTTCAGAGAAATAAGCGGAGGCTGAACAACCGGAGCCGCTGGCGCCAGCAAGAAATTCCGGGTGCTTGCCATAATACTCGGCTCCCGCATCGCGGAACGTTTTCGATACGTTATATTCCCAGCGATCCAACAGCGTTTTAAAGAGCTCGAATCCGATTTTCCCTAAATCCCCCGTCATGATCAAATCGTAATCTTCAACTTTAGAACCATGGCCTTCCAAGTGACGCTTAAAAGTATCTGCCGCTGCAGGTGCCATTGCTGCCCCCATATTAAGCGGATCCGTCAAACCAAGATCTGTCACTATCCCTATTGTCCCGCATGTAATCATCGGAGCTCCTTCTATATAAGGAATAATCGTCGCCGCCCCTGCTGCACTCGCAGTCCATTGTGCAGTGGCAGCCTTTTGACTTCCATATTGGAGCGGATAACGGAATTGACGTTCAATCGCATTGTGCTGGCTGGAAGACCCCGCTACTATCAGTTCAGCCATTCCGGATTCTGTTAACAAAGCAGCCATCAATAATGAGGAGACAGAAGTTGCACACGCTGAAAACATGCCGATATAGGGAACTCCGATTGTGCTCGCCGCAAAGTTGGATGGCGTCATTTCATTTACTAAATCGCCCATCAGGACAAACTCCGCGTCAGCCGGTGTCTTGTCCACTTTACTCAAGGCGATCATGCACGCATCTTCCATCATTTTCGCGTGACCTTGCTCATTCGTCTTTAACCCGCACCGTTCGTCATCATAAGTCTTGTCGGCATATTTTCCAAAAGGACTTTTCTTCATCTCCAGCGGTCCGACAGTCACTCCGGTTGAAGCGATGACTGGTTTGGATGAAAATGTCAGTAACCCTCGCTTATTTACCACGAAACCACTCCTAATCCAACGAGTATCGTTTTAACGAGAGCGACGACAAACGCCGAAAAGACTCCATATAAAATGACCGAGCCTGCCAGTTTGAACATATTGCCCCCGACACCCAGTACGTATCCCTCAGACTTATGTTCAATTGCCGATGAAATCATGGCATTCCCGAATCCTGTTATTGGCACTGCACTCCCTGCACCGCCGACTTGCGCAATTTTTTTATAATAGCCAAATCCAGTTAAGAGCATCGATATAAAAATCATCGTTGCTACTGTTGGATTACTGGCGGTACGTTCAGTAAAATCAAAAAAACTAATATAGAAAAGTGCAACGAACTGTCCGACTAAGCATATTAATCCGCCTACTAAAAATGCAGCGATGCAATTTTTCACGTACTTAGGCTTAGGTGTAATCTGCTGTTGAAGTTGCTGATACTTTTTTTCATCCATTACGTCTCTTCCTTTACTAACGAACTGATTTTTTTCATCTTCTTACTATAGTTCTGTTCATCCTCTTTCTCGATCAACTTATTTGTTTCCAGCAGGATCTTACTATCGGCAGAGACTGTGACTTTCATTTCCGGATACATCTTTTCCAGCTCTTTCGAAAGTTCTTTGGCAATCTTACGCTTCTTGAATCTTTCAAATGTATTCACCCGCAGTCCTGCAATCAGCCGGTCATCGTGAATTAGAACAACCGCATTTTTAATACGCTGATCTTCCTTCAATAACTTTTCTGCTTTTTGTCCATCTACATCCGTTGTATTGACGGTTTTGAAACCAATTGATGTTGAGCAGCCAGCCAGCATCACTAGTACGAATACAAGGGGCAGTAATTTTCTGATCGCCATCCCCTCCTTTTCTCATCAGTATGTCTAATTGACTTACATTTTATTCATAACGGTTCAAGCGCCCTGTCAATAGGATGTACGGCGCCATAAGGTATAGAGAACAAACGAGAGGAGGAAATAATCAATGAGTTGTGGATGTGGAAAGAACGAAAATACGGGGGATAAGGTGAATCCGATTCAAGGACACTGTGTTTGTGAGGCAGTCCGCTTCATTAAACGCCTTCAGGATACGCATCGGGATGAAGATTGCTTCGACTGCGATACTGATTGTTTCATGCGCCCATTAGGCAGCTTGGTGAACCCTGCAAACGAACGCTTTAATACACGGGTGTTCTCGCTTTTGACTGAAGACGGCGACTTCTTTAAATCGATGTATCGTCCTGTGAGTAAGTCACCAGCTGAGTGTAAGCATCATGTCACTAATTGCTTCTCGGTATTCTTCCGAGTACAAAACATCTTTGACAATTGCTGCGCAACCCTAATGGTCCTTGAACCATTAGATAAGCACAACTGTCCAGTAGACATTATTAATTGCGGTAAGGTAGATTTAGAAAAGCTTTGTAAAGTGGAGAAATTTAGAGCTACTAAATCTTGTATCACAGTTGACCTGAACTGTTTCTGTGCAATCCAATGTATTACAGACACATTTGTTACACAGTGCAACACGCCAGCATAAGCATCACCCCCGCGATGCGCAAAAGGAGACTGCCTGAAAAGGCAGTCTCCTTTCAATTTGCATAAAAAAAGCCTCAGACTAATTAAATTAGTCTGAGACCGATTTTTCAAGTGAAGGGGGCCCCTTTCCAGAACACCTCTTCTACCTCTAGCAAATCCAAAGTACGGATTTCGTCGATATCTTTGCTCTCTTGCTGCACTTCTATCGCGATCTGAGAATCGGTCATGGCAGAGATTCCGCCTGTCAGTAACTGGCCGTTCACTAAAAATTGGAGCGGACGATAGGCATTGCGCGGAAACGGTTCAGCTAAGTAACGCAGCCTTTTGACGACTGGGGAATCCATCGTTCCTTCAATCACTTGCTGGGGTACCGTTTCTTCCTGCAGTTGCTCGTTATTATCCGCTAATTCAGGATCATTGCCTGACCAGTAAATCGAAGTGCTCTCGTCTTTTACAACCTCCACAACTGATACCATCGGGGGCCCGTCGATAAAAAGCAAAGGGACTTGAAGTGAAATATGCGCCACATCCTTTTTACTGCATTATATGCAGCATTTGCCCATGCGTGACTGACGTTATAAAAGGTTGATGAACGTAGTCGCCAACCCTAAGTAAATTAAAATACTGATTAGGTCATTCAATGTGGTAATGAACGGGCCAGACGCGACCGCTGGATCGATTTTCATTTTGTGCATAAATAACGGGATGAACGATCCTGATATCGTTGCCGCAAAAATTGAAACGAATATCGCCGCTCCAACGAGCATACCGATCACCAATTCGTGTTTCCAGAAAAAGATTAATCCAATAACGAAAACCCCGCAGATGAAGCCAGTGATAAGCCCGGTACCCGCTTCTCTTATCAACAATTTAAACTTACTTTCTTCCTCAATATCACGAGTTGCAATTCCCCGCACGGCAACAGCAAGCGCTTGTGTCCCGCTGTTACCGGCAGTACCCGCGATTAATGGAATAAATGCGGCCAGCAGCGCAACTTGAGAAATCGTATCTGTAAACATATCGATTAAATTCGCTGTGATCATTCCAAGTATCAGCAAAATAATGAGCCAAGGCACCCGCTTTTTTGCTGCTGACAGTGAGTTTTTGTCAAATGTATCCATATTCGAAACACCGGCTAATTTAGAGTAGTCATCCGATGCTTCTTCTTCAAGGACATCGAGCACGTCATCGACTGTAACAATTCCGAGGATATGCTGCTGAAAATCCACTACAGGGACTGCCAGTAAGTTATAGTCCTGTGTTGTGCGGGCAACATCTTCTTGATCATCAGAAACGAGAACGCTGACGACACGTTCATTCATAATCGTATTAATCAAGACATCTTCCTCAGAGGTAATCAGGTCACGTAACGACACAACCCCCGTTAAACGGTTATCCTCGTCTACCACAAACACATAATAAATTGTTTCAGCACTTGGAGCTTGAATGCGCAAGATGTTCATTGCCGACCGTACTGTGGAATTTTGGGGTACCGTTACGTACTCCGTTGTCATAATTGAACCCGCTGTATGTTCTTCGTAATGCAATAGCTCTTTGATTTGAGCAGCAGCGTCTTTGTTCATTAACGTCAAATAACTGACACTTTGAGACTTATCGAGTTCTTTCAGGACATCGACCGCGTTATCCACAAACATGTAGGAAATCATCTCTGCAGCATACGTCGCCTCCATCTCCTGAAGGAACTCTTCGTATTCGTCTTCATCTATTTCACTTGTTTCAAAAATCTCTGCCATTTCTTTAGGTGACAGGAAGTAGTACATCGTTTTCCGAAGTTCCGGTCCGGCTTCTTCATAGAAGATTGCGCGATCATAAGGATGGAGCAGCAAGTACTCATCACGGAACGCTTTAATATCTTGCCGTTCTAAATCTCCCTTTAGTTTCTCCTCGTCAAAATCCACTTCTTCTTTGCGGTCTTCTGTAGTTTCCATGGCTACACCTTCCTTTCTTTTCGCCAATAGGCACTACTCCTGTATACTACTTGTGTACTTTACTAATACTTCGTAAAAAGGAGTGAAATCATATGTTCGATATAATCGGTGACATACATGGTTGTTACGATGAACTGCTGGAGTTACTAAACACTCTTGGGTATTCCCTGAAGTCCGGAATTCCAATCCCCCCATCTGGCAGACAAGTGGCTTTCGTCGGAGATGGCATGGATCGAGGACCGTCTTCTGTGCAAGTGATGCAGCTTTTGTTTGCGATGCAGGATAAAAACCAGCTCATTTATTCCCCGGGAAATCATTGCAATAAATTATACCGCTACGCAAAAGGGAATAATGTGCAGCAAACACACGGGTTAGAAACAACTATTGCCGAACTTGACTCTTTATCCAAAGAGAAACGGTCCCAAACGCTAAAGCGTTATCGTCAGTTCTACGAAGAGCTGCCTCTTTATCACGAGCTGGACAGCGGAAAACTTATCATCGCACATGCCGGGCTCTCTGCGCAATTGATAGGAGCTCCTCCGTCCAGTACCGTACGCACATTTGTCCTTTATGGAGATATCTCTGGAAAAACATTATCAGACGGACGTCCTGAACGACGTGATTGGGCGAAGTCCTATCATGGAACTCCATGGATTGTTTACGGACACACACCGGTAAGAGAACCCCGATTTAAACATCATACGATTAATATTGATACAGGATGTGTATTTGGGGGTAAACTGACAGCACTCCGATGGCCAGAACTTGAAATTGTATCGGTTGCGTCCAAGCAGCCGTTTCAACCAGAAAAGTTTACCGAATACTCCTCTTGAAATCTCGTTTGTGTTGGAATCAGGCTTAACAAATCCTTCGGAAGTTCACTCGCATACGTGACATTCTCGTTTGTAGAAGGATGTTTAAACGAAATGGATGCACAATGAAGAGCCTGCCGCTGGATTAAGTCACACGGACCGCCATACAAGTCATCCCCAAGCAGCGGATGTCCGACGTGCGCCATATGCACGCGGATTTGATGGGTCCTCCCCGTGTGCAGCTGGAGCTCAACTGCTGTATATCGCCTGCTATTCAACTCAAAACGATCTGTAACCCGGACATCTGTACGTGCATATTGGCCGTCATCACGAACCATCCGCTCAATAATACTGCCGTCTTTTCGACCAATCGGCATTTCAATCGTAAACGCATCTTCGAGTATCCAGTCCCGCACGAAAGCTATATAACGTCGGTCGAAACCTGTTTGTTGCATTTGCGTGCTCATAAGATGATGGATATGACGATTTTTCGCGATACAGACAACACCTGACGTGTCTGTGTCCAGCCGTGTTACGACGTGGACTGTCGCCGGATGCTGGTCCAACAGGTATTTTCCAAAAACTGTATTCGCCAATGTTCCATGGGGCTGGTTTCTGGAAGGAATCGTTCCCTGTCCTGCTGGTTTCTCCACGACTAGAATCGAATCATCTTCGGTTAGGATTGAAAGCACTCCTTGTTCAGGCGTCAAGCCATCCCCTATCTCTTCAGGCGGAAATTCAATAGTCACTTGGTCATGCCGCTCAAGCATCCAGCGCACTGTTCGCTCCGCTCCATTTACTAAAATCCGCCCGCCTTCAAATTTAACAGCCGTCAGCGCTCTTTTGGAAATGCCTTTCAGCTTTAGAAAGTCTCTTAAAAGGATTTGTTCTTCTGAAACGAACTTCAATAACAGCGGCGACGGATTATTTTTCCTCATCACTTGCGACAAACGATTCGGACACACGCTTCCAGAACGGAAATGGTCTAAAACGAGCGAACGAAATGCGTTCCTTTGACACTTTATATTCGATGGATTTCACATCTTTTTGAAGCAATTGCAAGTGATCCACGGTTACCATGAAATCCGGTCCTTTTACCGGTTTTAGTAAACATGAATGATGCGATGGCAAAACTAAAGGTGAGCCAACAGTACGGAAGACACGATTGTTTATGGACGCCATCTCAGTCAGTTGCATGCATGACAATGAAGGATGCAAAATCGCACCATTCAGGGACTTGCTATAAGCAGTGGAACCTGATGGTGTAGACATACATAACCCGTCTCCGCGGAATCGCTCAAAATGTTCTCCATTTAACTCAACGTCCATTACAAGTGTGACTTCCGGTGACTTGATAGTGGATTCGTTCAATGCCAGATAGGTAGACTTTTCCTCAGAATGAGTATAGGAAATTTCCACTTCCAAAAGAGGATATTGTACGACATGGTAGTCTTTCCGTGCAATCATAATGACCAATTTCTCGATTTCTTCCGGCTTCCAATCCGCATAAAATCCAAGGTGTCCTGTATGAATTCCGACAAACGCAGTTTCGTGCAGCCGGTGGACGTATTTATGAAAACCATGCAATAACGTTCCATCTCCGCCGATTGAAAGTACGATATCCGGTTCAACCTCGTCATATTCCAGACCAAACTCCACTAAATATTCTTTTGCTTCCGCCATCAAACGGTTGGATAACTCATCGCCGCGTGATTGGATCACAAACTTCATCATTCTGGTTCCCCCTTCCATGAGGTATCTTGAATATCTCTTTTTTCCGTTTCTTTAAACGAACTGAAGTACGACTGTGCTTCATGAATTTCATCTCGGATTAATGACATTTCTTCATCTAATCGAAAAGCGGCTTCGGCAGCTCCTTCAAGTCTTTGTCGAATCACATCCGGCAGTTCCCCTTGGTACTTATAATTTAAAGAGTGCTCAATTGAAGCCCAAAAATTCATCGCCAGAGTCCTTATTTGAATTTCAGCAAGGATTGTCTTTTCCCCATGAATCGTCTCGACAGGATATTCAATAATAATATGATACGAACGGTAACCGCTCTGTTTTTTGTTCGATATGTAATCTCTCTCTTCGACTATCTTTAAGTCATTCCGCTGTCTAAGCATGCCAACTACACTGCCGATATCATCGACAAACTGACACATAATCCGAAGTCCTGCAATGTCAGGGACTTCAGCAGCAAGTTCTGGAGATGGCTCGAATGGAATGTTTTTTTCAAGAGTTTTGTCATAAATGCTGGCAAGCGGTTTAACGCGGCCTGTCACAAACTCGACTGGCGCATGCAAATCTTCCAATTTGTATTGGTGCCGCAAGCCTTTCAACTTCACCTTAAGCTCCACAACTGCTTGCTTATAGGGAGCAAGAAAGTCATTCCACATTCTCATACAAATGCCTCCTCCGTTCCGTTCTTGTCAGCTATGCTGGTGCAGGGTTTCTTTGAACGCCTGCTCCACAGCAAGCATGAATTCTTCTCCGTAATTTCCGTTGCCTTCTATATTGAAAACCAGCATCGTCAGTTCTTCAGTAAATCCTTTTAATTGTACAGTCCCGTTTTCACACACTATTAAGGGATCCCCATTATCCATCTCAATGAGCTGCTGCATGAGCGGCCATACTTGCTGCGTAAAATGGAGGTAACGATATTCTTCTCCATCTTCGAATAGATACACGAAACTGAGTGCATCTGAATCTGTAATCATTTTCCCAGAAGGAGAGTCTCCAAGCTGTTCTGCCGTTCCGTCATAAGTAAAACAAACGGTTTCTTTTTTTAATTGCCCTTCAGTTATTCGATGTTCAATACGCACTTTTCCCTCTTCCCTTCCCCTATCAGTCAGTATGAATAGTTTACCATAGAGTCGTCTCTGATGCAGTCAGGATTGTGCTTTCAGCCATGAAATTGATATACTGAAAGAAGAACTAGAATTGCCACGGATAGTAAGTATCAGAAAGGATCGATTAGCATGGACACGAAAATGATTCGTACGCTGTTCGAATTGAATACTCTGCAGTCACTTGGAGCTGTTCACTCTGCAACTGAAACGAACACAGAAGGGACAGATTTCTTTCAATCGTTGTTAAATGAAATGACGAATGAAAGCTCAATTTCTGATTCACTTTCTAGCTTCTCAGCGACAACACTGGGCAGTATTCAATCGCCGCAAGGAAGTAATCCGTTTGCGTTCTTTACAACTCCATCTGTCAATTCGCTTACTGATGCGACCCAGTACATTGACCAAGTTTCAGCCAGCCGCCCGCCGCTCGCCTATAACGGAGGCAATGTGAACACGGCATATGCACCTTTGATTAGTAAAGCTGCAAAAAAATACGATGTCCCGCCTGCTTTGATTGCCGCGGTCATTAAACAAGAATCGAATTTCAATAAAGATGTGGTCAGCCATGCCGGAGCAACTGGACTCATGCAGCTCATGCCTGGCACCGCAAAATTCCTGGGTGTTTCGAATGCATCTGATCCCGAACAAAATATTATGGGCGGCGCGAAATACTTAAGACAAATGCTCGATCAATTTGGAGGCGACTTAAAACTATCGCTTGCCGCATATAACGCCGGTCCCGGAAATGTTCGTAAATACGGTGGAATTCCGCCTTTCCGTGAGACACAAAACTACGTCACGAAGGTCATGAACAACTATAATACGTATACGGTGTAAGAATGAATCGGCCGAACGAAAGCTATTTATTTGTGAATGTTTTATGTGGTTGATAAAATAGAAGTACAGAGTAACAACAAAGGAGAATGACATTCATGACACGAAAGCCTTTGATACCCTATGAGGAGATCGGTGAAGCACGTTTGTCGGAACTCATCGACCGGTTTTACGCCAAAGTGGCGGTTCACCCGGACTTAATTCCCATTTTCCCGCCTGACCTGACAGAGACCGCTCGCAAACAAAAGCAATTCCAGACGCAATATTTGGGCGGACCTAATTTATATACAGAAGAACACGGACATCCGATGATGAAAGCTAGACATATGCCATTTGCCATCACACCAAAGCGTGCAGAAGCTTGGCTTGCCTGCATGGCTGAAGCAATGGACGAGGTCGGTCTCGATGGACCGCTTCGTGAAATCTATTATCAGCGCCTCGTCTTAACTGCCAATCACATGGTGAATCGGAACGAGGAGGGAGATCAGTGAATCGAAGAACTTTCGCAGAAGTTGAACAGCAGCCGATTGCACATCCTCGGCCAATCGAATTATACGTTTTCCTTGACCCTTTATGTCAGGATTGCTGGGCGCTGCAACCAATCCTAAGAAGATTGCAAGTTGAATACGAACGGTATTTCACTTTGCGCATCGGTCTGCTCACATCTCTGCCTAAAATGAATTATAAAGCATTGCCTTTAGTTGATGATGCGTGTGAAGAGTCAAGTGCATTTGAAAAAGCACATCCTGCGTTCCCCAGTATTGCCATCAAAGCGGCTGAGTTCCAGGGAAAACGTGCTGGCTTTAAATTTCTAACAAAACTATTCGAGTATTCATTTCTCAAGTCACGTAACGTTAAATCATTTGCAGTACTCGTTGAAATTGCTGAGAAGTTAAATTTGGACAAACAAGAATTCATAAGCGACTTTTTCTCTAAGAATGTTCTGCAATCCTTACAAGTCGATCTTCATTTAGCCAAAGAGATGGACGTAGTAAAATCCCCGACCTTTGTATTTTTCAATGAAAACATTGAAGACGAGGGACTCATGGTGGATGGTTCATACAGCTATGAAATCTACGAGCAAATTCTTGAAGAGCTGACAGGGTCCCCCATCATCCGGGATCGCGCGCCTTCACTGGAAGAGTTGTTCAGCCGTTTCGAAATGCTCGCAACTGGTGAAATCGCAGCTATCTATGGCGTCCCTGAAAAAGAGAGCGAACGGGAACTCAAAAAACTTTTGTTGAAACAAGAAGTAGAACGCATATTCATTAATGATAAAGTCTTATGGCGCAAGCGCTGAGAGATTTGAGATAGGAAACAGGTGGAGAGGTTTTCTCCATCTGTTTTTTTGTTTTTGGGTGAGGTTATGCTGGGGGTTATGGGCGGCTTGCTTGGACTTATGATCACTTTGGCTGGGTTATGAGCGCTTTTCGCGGGTTATGAGCGCTTTCTCTGGGTTATGATCACTTTTCGTGGGTTATGAGCGCTTTAACTGGTTTATGATCACTTCCCCTGAGTTATGAGCGCTTTCTCTGGGTTATGATCACTTCCCGCGGGTTATGAGCGCTTTCCCTGGTTTATGATCACTTCCCGCGGGTTATGAGCGCTTTCCTTGGTTTATGATCACTATCCGTGGGTTATGAGCTCTTTCTCTGGGTTATGATCACTTTTCGCGGGATATGAGCGCTTTCTCTGGGTTATGATCGCTTTCTCGGGTTTATGATCACTTCTCCCGGGTTATGAGCGCTTTCTCAAACTTATGATCACTTCCCGCGAGTTATCCCCACCGTTTCCCTCCACAGACACGCAAGATCCTCTTTCAAATTGAAAAGAGCACCGCTCCTGGGGGGGAGCGGTGCTCGTATAAAGGGAATGGGAAAAATGTTCACGTTCAAACAAAAGGGGTGTATGTTTGGTTTGTGAGTTTCATTCACAAGTTAAATCTATCACAAAATAATTGTTACATCAACATTTCACAAACAATTTCATGGATCTGTCACATATGACACCTTTGAAAACGCTTACTTAAAGGATTATTTTTTAAACAGTAAAACAGACCTTCATGGCATCTTCCCATGAAGGTCTGTTTGTTTAATATTTTAATATAGTATAATTCTCACTTATTGTTTTGCAAGCAAGTCTTCCAGCTCATTCAAACGTTCCTCGAATACGCGGCATGCTTCCTCAATTG